>NZ_CP065589.1:4688225-5357258 GCF_021278965.1 Chryseobacterium capnotolerans
CAAGAGCTCAGGCAAGTGTACTTTCTCTTTATGATAATGATAAAGTAAAACAGCCTAAACTAGACGGTAAAGATGAAACTTTCGATAAAGTAGACAGTTTCGTGATCAAAGGTTTGGAAGAAGCTAAAGCGTCAGGCAAAAAGATTGTGGTTTTATCACACTCTTTTGCTTCCCCAACTTTCAAAAAGTTATTCGCTGAATTCAAAGCTAAATATCCTACAGCTGAATTAGTAACTTTCGATGCATATCCGTATGCTGCAGGACTAGATGCTGCTCAGGAAGTTTTCGGACAAAGAGCATTACCTGTTTATGACCTTAACGGTTCTGAATTGGTAGTTTCTTTCCAGGCTGATTTCTTAGGAGATTATAACGCGTCAAGCTTAGAGACTTCTTATGCTGCGGCTAGAAAACCAGGAGCAAACATGTTGAGACACATCCAAGTGGAATCTAACATGTCTTTAACTGGTGCTAACGCTGACTCAAGATATAGATTAAAGCCAAGTGCTGTAAACAAAACTTTAGTTGAAGTTTACAATGCAATCGTAGGTGGTGGTACTTCTGATAAGACGGCTACTGAAATTGCAAACGAACTGAAAGCAAAAGGAAGCAAAGCTGTTGTTTTCGCTGATGGTTCTAAGGGAGCACAGGTTTTAGCACACTTAATCAACCAAAAATTAGGTTCAGTAGCTTTCACAGGTAAAGCAAACTTCCTAAAAGAATTTGACGGTGCAAGATACCAGGAATTCCTAGGTTGGGTAAACGGTGGACAAGTTGGCGTATTAGTTACCAACAACGTAGATCCTATCTATGCTCATCCAAAAGGAGAAGACTTCAAAAAGTCTTTATCTAAAGTTCCTTACGTAATTGCTGTTGCTGATAAGAAAAATGAAATGTACAAAGCAGCTAAGGCTGTTATTCCAGTGGCAAACTGGTTAGAGTCTTGGGGAGATATCGAACCACAGACTGGTGTATATTCATTAATGCAGCCTACGATCCAGAAGATCTACAAATCAAGACAGATTGAAGAATCTCTATTGGTTTGGAAGAATGGTAAGAACAATGCTGCTAATAACTACTACGACTATTTAAAGGCAAACTCTGCTTCTCTTTTAGGTAGTACTTCTTTCAACAAAGCATTATATAACGGTATTAACCCTTCTACTAACTCAACAACATTATCTTATGCAGGTGGAAATGCTGCTCAGGCTGTTGCTGAATTAGGAAACTTCAAAGCTTCCGAATTAGAATTAGTATTATACACTAAGACTTCAATGGGAGACGGAACTCAGGCAAACAACCCTTGGTTACAAGAGTTACCTGACCCGATCACTAGAATGTCTTGGGATAACTACTTGACAATTTCTCCAAAAGATGCAGAAAAGTTTGCTATCGATAACGATCTTAACGCAAGAATGCAGTTAGATGGTTCTATCGTAAACCTTACTGTAAACGGAGTTACAATAAAAGACGTTCCTGTATTCGTACAGCCAGGTCAGGCAGAAGGATCAGTAGGTCTTGCGCTTGGATATGGTAAGAAAAACTCAGGAGCAACTGCTGATACAGGGGTAAATGCTTATCCTTTATTCGATGGTTCTAACCTTGTTCTTTCTGGTGTTAAAATCGAGAAAACAGGAGAAGATCACGAATTCGCAGGTATCCAGCTTCAAAATACATTAATGGGTCGTTACGAAATCGCTAAGGAAGTTCCTTTAGCTGAATTCATCAACGTACCATTTGATGATGAGCACAAAGGATGGAATAAGCCTTTGGAATACCACACTATCAGTGGAGCTCTTCCAGCGAGAAAAATCGACCTTTGGGATGCATTTGATGATACTGACGGTCCTCACTTCAACTTATCTATTGACTTGAACTCTTGTACAGGTTGTGGAGCATGTATCATAGCTTGTCAGGCTGAGAACAACGTTCCTGTAGTAGGTAAAGAAGAGGTAAGAATGTCTAGAGATATGTACTGGTTAAGAATTGACCGTTATTATTCTTCAAGACAGAAGGTAGAAGTATATGAAGGATTAAAAGAAGGAATGGCTGTACCTGAATTGTATGGTACTGCATTCGGAGACGGAGGGGCATTGAACCATCCGGCTGATAATCCAGATGTAATCTTCCAACCAGTAATGTGTCAGCACTGTAACCACGCTCCATGTGAAACTGTATGTCCGGTAGCGGCTACTTCACACGGTAAGCAAGGTCAAAACCATATGGCTTACAACAGATGTATCGGTACAAGATATTGTGCAAACAACTGTCCGTACAAAGTAAGACGTTTCAACTGGTTTACTTATAACCTAAATGACAAGTTCGATTACAATATGAACAACGATTTAGGAAGAATGGTACTTAACCCTGATGTAGTTGTTAGAACTAGAGGGGTAATGGAGAAATGTTCAATGTGTATCCAAATGACTCAGAATACAATTCTTGAGGCTAAGAAAGAAGGAAGAAGAGTGCAGGATGGAGAATTCCAGACAGCTTGTTCTAAAGCTTGTTCTACTGGTGCAATGACATTTGGAGACATGAATGATAAAGATTCTTCAATTAGAAAGGTATATGCCTCTAACAGAAGATATTATTTACTTGAGGAGATCGGAACAAAACCAAACGTGTTCTATCACACTAAAGTAAGAAACAGAGTAGAAAAATAAAGTTTAAATAATAAATAGGTAAAAAATGTCAGGACATTACGAAGCTCCGATAAGGGAACCTCTAATTATTGGTCACAAAACTTATCACGATATCACAGAAGATATTGCACGACCTATCGAAGAAAGAGCAGGTAAATTATGGTGGATTTCATTATATGCAGCCTTAGTTCTATTCATCTATGGATTCGGATGTATCGCTTATACTATCGGAACAGGTATTGGGTCATGGGGGCTTAACAGAACTATTAACTGGGGTTGGGATATTACCAACTTCGTATGGTGGGTAGGTATCGGTCACGCCGGAACCCTAATCTCAGCAGTATTATTATTATTTAGACAGAGATGGAGAATGTCTGTAAACAGATCTGCAGAGGCGATGACGATCTTTGCGGTTGTACAGGCAGCAATCTTCCCTGTAATTCACATGGGTAGAGTTTGGGTTGGATACTGGGTATTCCCATTACCAAACCAATTCGGTTCTCTTTGGGGGAACTTCAACTCTCCTCTACTTTGGGACGTATTTGCGATCTCTACGTATTTCTCAGTGTCAACTGTATTCTGGTTCATGGGACTAATCCCTGACTTTGCAATGATCAGAGATAGAGCGAAAACTCCTTGGACTAAGAAGATTTATACTTTCCTTGCATTCGGTTGGGGTGGTAAAGCAAAACACTGGCAAAGATTCGAAGAACTTTCTTTGGTTCTTGCAGGTTTAGCAACTCCACTTGTATTCTCAGTACACACAACCGTATCTTTTGACTTCGCGACTTCAGTAATTAAAGGATGGCACTCTACGATCTATCCTCCTTACTTCGTTGCCGGTGCGATCTTCTCAGGATTTGCAATGGTACAGACACTATTGTTGGTAGCTAGAAAAGTTTGTCACTTAGAAGAATATATTACAATGTATCATATCGAAATTATGAACATCGTAATCGTTCTTACAGGTGGTATGGTAACAGTAGCTTATGCAACTGAATATTTCATCGGATGGTACTCAGGATCTAGATTTGAAGATTTCACATATCTTTCTCCAGGTGCTGCTGTAGGACCTTACTGGTGGGCATTCTGGTCATTGATCATCTGTAACCTTGTAGTTCCTGCTTCATTCTGGTTCAAAAGAGCAAGAACGAACATTATCTGGACATTCATTGTTGCTTTGATCATCAACATCGGTATGTGGTTTGAGCGTTTTGATATCATCGTTATCAACCTTTCTAGAGACTACTTACCAGGATCGTGGACAATGTTTAAACCAACGATCATTGATGTGGGTGTATACTTAGGAACTATCGGATTCTTCTCTGTATTATTCTTATTATATGCAAGAACATTCCCTGTAATTGCACAGGCTGAATTAAAATCGATTTTGAAAATCTCAGGTGAAACTTATAAAGCAAAAGAAGGAGATGAGCACCACTAAAATTGTATACGGACTTTATGCTGACGACGACGATTTAATGAACGGCGTTAAAGCATTCAACGATAAAGGAATCGCTATAAACGAAGTGTATACTCCGTTTCCGGTTCACGGACTAGATAAGGCTTTAGGATTAAAGAAAACTAGAATTTCTGATGCAGCTTTCATCTATGCTTGTTATGGTGTTACTATTGGTGCTACTTTAACTTGGTATGTGATGAACCATGACTGGCCTCAGAACATCGGTGGTAAACCAGCATTTGACTGGGGACACAATATGCCGGCATTCGTAGTTCCAATGTTCGAATTAATGGTATTCTGTGCAGCTCACATGATGTCTTTAACTTTCTTAGTTAGAAACAAAATGTATCCAGGAGCCCCTGCTCAGAACCCGGATCCAAGAACTACTGATGATAAATTCATGATGGAATTCGTAACTGAAGATGTAGAATCTGTAAAACAGTTGCTAATTGAAACTGGAGTTGAAGAAATAACTGTTAAAGACGCTTAAAATGAAAAAGAATGTATTAAGAATTACAGCAGTTTTAGGTTTAACAACAGTTTTACTTAACTCTTGCGGACCAAAGGAGAACACTCCATTGGTTTATTTCCCGGACATGTATTTTCCGGTAGCTTATGATCCATTGATGAAAGCTCAGGATGCGTATTCAGATCATGAAAATGAAATTCCTGCTTTCGTAAAGAATAATGGTGCAACAGGTCTTTCTCCAGTAGAAGGATCAGTTGCTCAGAATAAAGATGGAGTTTTTGAAGAAAGCTTATTACCAAAAAATGTTGACGAGTACAACGCTGGTTATGATGCTTCTAAAAAACTTACTGCTTCTCCTCTAAATCCAGCTAATGCTGCTAAAGATCTTGAAAGAGGAAAAGTATTGTTCGACCACACTTGTGCTGCATGCCACGGAACAGGAGGTGATGGACAAGGACCAATTGTACAAACAGGAGCATTCTCTGGAGTACCAAACTATGCTGATAGAGAGCTTACAGTAGGATCTGTTCATTATGTATTAACAAACGGTAGAAATGCCATGGGATCTTATGCGGGACAATTGAACGCAGGAGATAGATGGAGAGTAGCAATGTATGTGATGAGTGCTTTCAAAAAAGGAGCAGCAGCACCGGCAGCAGCTACAGCGGCGGCACCAGCAACTGAAACGACTACCGAAACTAAAAAATAAGAAAAGAAATGTATAGTTTTTCACCAAAATTAAAATCAACTTCTATCATACTTCTTGTTGTAGGTTTAGTTCTGTTTGGTATTGGTTTCTTTATGAACAAAGGACTTTCTACTGAGCAAATAGAACACATGATGGAAGCTGTTCATGCTTCTGGACATGATGCTCCTACACACTCAAGTGAAATGGTTGGACCGCAGGATCATGCTGCTCACTTAGAGCACGCTACAATGCAGGTTCATAACCAGCCTTTAGCATCGCTGCACTTTGTAGCAGTGTTCTTCTTTGGAGTAAGTTGTGCTGTATTGTTTTTTTACTGTATTCAGCATGCTGCCCACGCTGGTTGGCCAATTATTATTACAAGAGTAATGGAAGCTATCGCTTCTTATATTCCTTACGGAGGGGCTATTCTGGTTATTATGATGATTTTAAACATCACTCACAATGGCCACCTATTCCACTGGATGGATCCGGAATTAACGAATCCTGAATCTGCACACTTCGACGTAATTTTATTCGAAAAGAAAAGATTCTTGAATATACCTTTCTATGCTATCAGAACAATCATTTATGTAGTAGGTGCTTCTTTCTTCGCATGGAAACTTAAAGCTCAGTCTAAAAAAGTAGACGATACTAAATCTAAAGTTGAGTATCAAATGCTTTACAGATGGGCAGTAGGATATATTGCATTCTTCGGATTTGCTTCTGCTGCTTGGGCTTGGGACTGGTTGATGTCTATTGACCCTCACTGGTATTCTACAATGTATATCTGGTATTCAATGGTTAGCTGCCTTTCAAGTGGTATTGCTGTAATCATTTTATTAAGTGTTTATCTTAAGAAAAATGGTTTCTTACCACAGTTCAATGACAACCACTTACACGATTTAGGAGTTTTCCTTTTCGCTACAAGTATGCTTTGGACATATACATGGTTCGCTCAGTTCATGCTTTACTGGTATGCAAACGTTCCTGAAGAGGTTAATTACTTCTTCGGTAGATTCCAGCACTATGGTACTACATTCTTACCAATGCTAATCATCAACTTCTTATTACCACTATTGGTATTAGTAAGTAGCAGCATTAAGAGAAACTACAAAGTAGTTACCACAATGGCAGTAGTAGTTATCTTAGGTCACCTTTTAGATTACTTCAACATGGTAATGCCGGGAACGGTAGGACCATTCTGGAACACTCCTGAAGTATTCTTATTAATCTTAGGAGCAGTTTTATTCGTAGCTGGACTATTTATGTTTACTGTACTTTCAGCTTTATCTAAACTGAAGTTGATTCCTACAGGAAACCCATACTTACACGAATCTGAAATTTATGAATATCCTTTCTAAGGACTCCATAAAATAAACTATAAAAGACTGATTGTTAAAACAATCAGTCTTTTTTTTACATTCACTTATAACCATTACTTTTAAGACAATGTGATGACAATAACAAATCAAAAAATAAAATCTACTATTAATAAAGGTTTTAGTAAATTTGCAACAAACCAAATAAAAATGAAAAAGTTTTCTTTTCTACTTGTTTTCAGTCTGTTGCTTTTTACAGCATGTAAGAAAGATCATGTAGATGCTACGAATACTAAAACGCTGCAGTCAAGTATCAATGATATGACTTCCAGCCTACCTACCATTAAACAGATTAAGTTTAATGAAGCTCTTTATATACTTAAAACATTTGGCGTGGAAGCTGATGGGGATGTGAATGAGCTAAAAGCTCTTGGAAAACTGATTAACGGGAAAAAAGTTCCTGAGATCATGACCTTAGCTGATGAAGTTGCACAAAAAAACGGAATCGAATGGGCCAGTACTAACCCACCTTCATTAGGTGAAATGAATATCTTCGGTGATGATAAAGCCAAAGAAAGTGACCCTAATGATGTAAAAGCAGGAGCATTGTCAATTGTTACAAGACCAACAGGAGATGACGGAAACGGATCTCCAACAGCTATTCAGATCGTTCCAAGATTAGTAGATGCTGCAGGAAACCCTGTATCATTTACAGGAGCAGGTTTGGAGGCTACCTTAGAAGTTTTCAGTAATGGAGTAAGACTTTCTACTGCTAAAAACCTGATGCAGGATAATAACTTTAAGGGATTCAACCTTAAATTCTCCTCTATCCCGGCTTCAAAAGTAGTAGATAACAAAATCGATATCACAGTTTCTGTAAAAACAACGGCAAAGACATTCAAAATGTCTAAAATCGGATTGGATGTAAATGCAGCAGCCTTGAAAGTTCCTGCTGTTCCAAAAACTGATACAACCGCTGTTCCACAACAACCAAGTGCTGTAGTAGATCCTAATAATCCGGCAACCACTACTCCAACTCCAACTACAGAACCTGGTACAGCAACTCCGACAGCTCCGGCATCACCTAAGCAGCCCACTGCGGATCCCAAAAATACAGTTAGTAAATTCCTGAGCAGTGTAGGTTCTCAAAACCTTAAAGCAGCTTATGATGCTTCCAATAACCCAAGCTGGGGAAGCTATGAGTCTTTCTCCAATCCTAATTCAGGTTTTGGGGCTGTAAAGAATGTAAGCGTAAAAAATATTACCACCAGTGCATCTAATCCAAATGGAGCGAGTGTAAATGCTACTTATGATGTAACGGATAAAAACGGAAAGACAACCTCATTAAAGGTAACTTTCGGACTTAAAAATGTAAATGGAGACTGGAAAATTTCCAGCTATAAAATCAACCCATAAATGGCTTCATCAGAACTTATCAAAAGACTAGAAGAAACAATTGAAAATATTCCGGACTTTCCTATTCCAGGAATTCAATTTAAGGATATTTCACCTATCTTTTTAGATCCTAAACTTTATGAAGATGTAATTGCAGACCTTGCTGCTCACAGTAAAGGAAAAATAGATGCAGTATGCGGAATAGAAAGCCGTGGTTACCTTTTTGGAATTGCAATTGCCGTAGCATTGGAAGTTCCTTTTATCTTAATCAGAAAAGCGGGAAAACTTCCACCTCCTGTTATCTCAGAAAAATATGACCTGGAATACGGAAGTGCAATTATCGAAACCCGTGAAGGACAGATAAAGCCCGGACAAAGAGTTTTAATCCATGATGATCTTTTAGCAACAGGAGGAACAACCGAAGCGGCTGCTAAATTAGTAGAAAAACAAGGGGCAACTGTTTCTCAATTCAGTTTCCTGATTGGTTTAACAGGTTTGAATGGAGATGAAAAACTTAAAAAGTTTGGCGCAGAGGTCTACCATATTTTAGAATATTAATATTCAGAATAAAAAATATGCTTCGGCTCCGCTCAGCATGACAATTACTAGAAAAACCACAGGTTTAGAAATGTCATACTGAACAGAGTCGAAGCTTTTTTATGATAAATAAGAACAAATTCTCAAGATTTAAATAATAATACCAATAAAGTATTTTGTAAATCTCTAAGAAACAATTAAATTTGCAATTCAATTTTTAAAAACTTATGGCAAAATTGGGAAAGAATGCTCAGAACGAGCAAGAAGGTAAAGAAACGGTTGAGTTCTTCAAAGACCTTGACAGAGAGGCCTTAAACACTGAGAGATTTCTTGAAAAATATTCAAAACCGTTAGGGATTATATTTGGAGTTTTAGTGTTAGGAGTTTTAGGATTCTTCGGATATAAGCAATTTGTAGTTGCTCCTAAAAACGCTGAAGCTGTGAAAAGCTTCCTAGCTGCTCAGAAAAACCTTACAGAAAATAAAAACGCTGAAGCTTTAGGAGGAAAATCTGCTGCAAACCCAGGTTTCATCGGAACTTCTAATGAATATTCTGGAACAAGCATCGGACAGCTATCTGCTTACAACGCTGGTTTATTGAAATTCAAAGAAGGAAAGTTCCAGGAAGCTTATGATCTATTAGATAAATTCTCTTCTGATAACAAAACGCTAATGGCAATGAAATACGGAGCTATGGCTGATGCAAAATCAGGATTGAACAAAAATGATGAAGCTTTATCATTATTAGACAAAGCAGCTACTGCTTCTGATGACCCTTATACTACTTACTTCTTCACAAGAAAAGCAGGTATTGTAGCTTTAGGATTAAAGAAAAATGCAGAGGCTAAAAAATACTTCTCTTCAATTGACGAGAAATACCAGGATTATGACAACGGAATGTCTGATTCTTACATTGAAATGACTAAATATTACTAAAAAATGGCAACAGTTAATCTTTCCGATTACAAGCCACTTCATATAACCAATGCCGAAGATTTTTCTATCGGCATTGTTTTTTCTGAGTGGAATGATTTTGTAACGTACAATCTTCGTGATGCAGCTTTGGAAATCCTTGAAAAAGAAGGAGTAAAACCAGAAAACATTAAATTATTTCCTGTTCCGGGAGCTTTCGAGCTAAGCTATGCAAGCATGCAGCTTTGCAAAGAAAGAAAATATGATGCTGTCATCTCTATCGGATGTGTAATCCGTGGAGAAACACCTCACTTTGACTATGTTTGTTCTGCTGTAGCACAAGGAATCAAAGATTGTAATATCATGACAGATACTCCTACCATTTTCTGCGTACTAACAGATGACACCAAAGAACAATCTATTGCAAGAAGCGGTGGAGACCTTGGGAATAAAGGAGTAGAAGCAGCAGTTACTGCGTTAAGAATGATTGATTTCAAAAAGAATTTATCCGATAAAAAAGGAAACATCGGTTTTGGACATTCTTAATCGTTGACCTACTTTAACAATATACCGGGACTATTTTTTAATAGTCCTTTTTTTGTTGGAAGATGAAAGGATAAAGACCATATTATTAAACATTAGTTTAAATCATACCTCTGAATTCTTAAAATCTTATAATAAATATCAGGTTTTGTTTTTTTTTCACTTAAAATTTGTACACAACAACTATCTTTGTGAAAATCGTATAGACCAAAATCCATGTTTCTAAAAAAAATAAAACCTTTCCTGTATTTAGGAGTTTTTTATCTGATTATTTCCTTGATTGTAAGGACAATATTCTTTTTTCATCCTATCACCACAGCCAGTTTCGGATTCTTTGAGATCATTAAAGTACTGTTTGTAGGTCTTATCAACGATATTTTTGTTTTTATCCTTGCCAGTGCGATCCTTGCACTCTACTTTTTATTCCTCTCCAACTCAAAATATAAAAAGCCTTACGGATATATTATTTTTGGAGCCTTGGTTGCATTTTTCTTATATATCTGGCTCATTCCGAACAATATTTTCAAGCAATATGGAGGCTCTGTAACGGAAGTAGCCCTTTCTTTTGTAGGAATAAAGACATTTCTATTCGGTTTGATGCTTTTCCTTCCTACACAAAGGATCAAGATCCGTAACGTTTTATATTTTATTACATTATTGCTGTACGTACTACTTATCATTTTCAATGGAGTAAGTGAATATTTCTTCTATAATGAATTCGGCGTACGTTACAATTTTATTGCTGTAGATTACCTAATATATACCAATGAGGTCATTGGAAATATTATGGAAAGTTATCCTGTCATTCCATTGTTTTCAGGAATAATGCTAGTTACATTAACGATTACCTGGTTGATCTATAAAAAAACAAAAGACGAATTACTGGAGCTTCCTAACTTTAAGCAGAAATTGATCTTATTAGGATCTTTTGCGTTGCTTTGTGCGATCAGCTTACTAACTCTGCCATCGTTAATGCAGATCAAATCTGACAACGTTTTTGCAGATGAAATTGAAGCCAACGGACTTCCTAAGTTCTACTGGGCATTCACTCATAATGAACTTGATTATTTCCAGTTTTACTCGCAGATTAATCAGCAACAGGCAGAGAAAAACTTCTTAAGCCAATATCCACAACATACTTTAGCAAGAAATATTGTAGCAGAACAACCGGAAGTAAAGAAAAATGTAGTTCTGATATCTATTGAGAGCCTTTCTGCAGATTTCCTTGAACACTATGGGAATACCCAAAAGATAACCCCTTTCCTTGATAGCCTTGCTGATAAATCTATGCTGTTTACCAACCTGTATGCCACAGGGAACAGAACGGTACGCGGATTGGAAGCTTTGACACTTTGTATTCCTCCTACAGCCGGAGAAAGTATCATCAAAAGAAATGATAATAAAAATAAATTCACTACAGGAAGTGTATTCAAATCAAAAGGATATGATGTTAAATTCCTGTATGGCGGTTATAGTTATTTTGATAATATGCAGGATTTTTTCGGTGGAAACGGATATGATATTGTAGATAGAAACAACTTTAAGCCTGAAGAAATTACTTTTGCCAATGTTTGGGGTGTTGCCGATGAAGATATGGCAAGAAAAGCCATTCAGGTAATGAATGCTGAAGCAAAGTCAGGCAAACCATTCTTCAATCATTGGATGACCGTTTCTAATCACAGACCTTTCACTTATCCTGATGGAAGAATTGATATTTCTGGAACTTCAAAATCACGTGAAGGAGGTGTAAAATATACGGACTACTCCTTAAAACTATTTTTCGATATGGCTAAAAAGCAAGATTGGTATAAAAACACAGTCTTTGTGATCATTGCAGACCACTGCGCCTCAAGTGCAGGAAAAACAGAACTTCCGATGGATAAATACAGAATCCCTGCAATGATATTTTCAGAAGGTTTTATCCAACCTCAGAAGTTTGATGCATTGATGTCTCAGATTGATGTGATGCCTACCCTTTTCGGATTATTAAATTTTAATTACCAATCTAAATTCTTAGGACAGGATGTTTTCAAACCCGAATTCCAGCCTAAAGCTTATATTGCTACTTACCAGGATCTTGGGTTTGTAAAAGATAATCGTTTAACCATCATTTCTCCGGTGAAAAAAGCAAAACAATACTCTCTGGAACTTGAAAAAAGTGATCTTGCCCCTGAATTTAAGTTGTATTATGATGAAAAGCTGTTGAAAAATACAGATCAAAAACTGGTAAATGATGCTATTTCAGCCTACCAGTCAACATCTTATTGGTTAAAGACCAAACAGCTTAATCGATAAGATAATTCTTTTATAAGGTAACTTAATAAACAGGCGTAAGCTTTAATTTTATAAATTTACAACACAAAAAACATATTATTATGAGATGGACAGACGATAGAGGCGGCAACGTTGATGATCGCCGTGGCTCCGGAGGCGGAGGTGGCGGTATGATTGTAGGCGGCGGACTCGGAACCTTAATTATAGCAGCTATTGTTTTCTTTTTGGGAGGTGATCCTTCCGGTATATTGAATTCCGGGAGCATACAATCTTCAGGAAATACAGGAGAAAAAAGAGAACTTACTGTACAGGAAAAACAAATCGGGGAAATGGTTGATATGATGTCTGGATGGAACACCCAAACCTGGAGTCAGATCTTTAAAGAAAATGGAATGAATTTTTCTGAACCTAGAATTGTACTTTTTGAAAATACAACAGATTCCGGATGTGGTACAGCACAATCTGCCATGGGACCTTTTTATTGCCCTGCCGATCAGAAAATTTATATGGACATGGAGTTTTTCAGTGAGCTGCAGCAAAGATTTGGAGCCAAAGTAACTGAATTTACAGTAGCTTATGTTCTTGCCCATGAGATGGGACACCACGTACAAACGCTTTTAGGAACTACACAAAAAGTAGATGCTTTAAGAAGAAGCGGAAGATATTCCGAAGCAGAGATGAACAGAGTATCCGTAGCTACAGAATTACAGGCAGATTTTTATGCTGGAGTTTGGGCTAAACGTACAGATGACTCTAAAAAAATTCTTGAGCCTGGAGACATTCAATCAGCTATAGATGCAGCAGAAGCTGTAGGCGATGATAATATTCAAAAAAGAGGCCAGGGATATGTGAATCAGGAAAGTTTTACTCACGGATCCTCGGCTCAGCGTAAAGAATGGTTTATGAAAGGATACAACACTGGCGATATCAGACAGGGAGATACTTTCAACCAGCTTTTAAAATAATAAATAGACTTACATTATAAACAAAAGCGCCAGTGAACTGATTCACTGGCGCTTTTTATTTATTGCAATTCGATTGGATTCGTATTTTTCTTAGCCTCCTCTTTTACCCTTTCTTCCATTCGTTTTCTCATATCAGCCGGGTTCTGATTACCTCCTCCTCCAGGGCCTCTTCCACCTCCTATTCGCATCGTTGTAGCCATATTCCCTGATCCTCCTCCCTGAGTCATAAATGACATGGGATCAGTCTTAAACTTTTGCTGCTGTTTGACAAAATCACTTCTTTTTACCTTCAAAGTATTTCCAAACTGGTTTAAGGCAGGAAGTTCAGCAATCTTGTAGTTCTTCATCAGATCAAATGAATAATCGCCTTTATCATCTTCAACTTTTACAATAAGCCCCGGAAGACCGCCAAACTTATAAGGGCCATCCTGATAAGGAAGATCTGTAGTGAACCATGCAGTCCACTTTCTTCCTGCAAAATCTGTTTCAGCTTTTTGCACCTTATACTCTCCTATTTTTGTAGTTTCCGAAGAAATTTTCCAGTTCAAAGGTCTGTCTTCCTCATACGAATAAATGTCACGTCCTATTCTGTCTTTAAAATAAGTCTTTTGGTTAGCTTTATCTTTCTCAACAGAATAATTGATGTTGGATTTTAATCCTTCCATCTGATCTCTATTGATACTTCCTCTTCCACCACCGCCTTGAAAGGCTTTCTGCATAATAGAATCTCTTTTGATCCTGTTTTCAGAATAAAAAATGGATTTATCCTGAGCAATATCAAGATATGCATTTTCCGTCTTAATGTCTGTTTTATTTTCAGCGTCCGGTTTCATCGTTACCTGATATACAAATCGGTTATTTTGTGCAGAAACCTGCTGTACAAACAACGCCAGAGCAATAACAACTAATTTTTTCATTTATATTTTTATATTTAATTCAATTCTATTGGGTTTTGATTTTGGATGATACCCCCATTCTTAAAAGTGGTATCTCCCATATTTGCATCTTGCATAGGAAAACTACGATTCCCACCCATACCATGATGCATTCCGCCACCAGAGTGACCGCCACCTCTCATACCTCCACCAGCATGTCTTCCATTCCCAGCATCACTATTTCCTTCCTCATTATTTCCCATACTTATATTCATTACTTTTCTGTTTTTACCAAATTCCAGTTCCAGAGCAGCCTTATCCCCATGAAAACTAACTCTTGTACTTTGTTTTGCTTCCGTACTTATTGGTTCTTCAAATGCATTATTAAGATTTATTTTTTGAACCAGATCAAATTTATAATCTCCTTTATCATCTTCCAGTTTCACAATCAGCCCTGGTAAGCCCGAAAATTTATACGGGCCATCAGAAACAGGAATATCTTTTGTAAACCAAGCCGTCCAGATCCTGCCACCAAAATTCACTACTGCTTTTTGAGCATTATAGCCATTTTGCTTTTCTACGGAATTGGAAATTACCCATTTAACAGGTCTGTCTTCCTGATAATAAATCTGTTTTCCAGCTACCTTATCATAATAATACACTTTCTGATCCGGAATACTTTTAGAGATAAAATAATCGAAGAAAGTGGGTTCAAAATGTTTTTTCCCTTCCATTTTTGAAAAATCTTTTTCTTCTTTTTTATTATTTTCTTTTACTGCAGATTTAAAAGAAGCAAAAAGAGAATCCCGTTTTAGCTTATTTTCACTGATGAATAATGAATGATTCCCTTTAATATCAAGAAATGTTCTTTCACTTTTCATACTTACCAGATTAATTGAGTCCGGATTCACTAATGTTGCATACACATATCTTATGGTCTGCCCATAGGACATTATTGTAAAAAACAATACACAAAAAACACTCAGTTTTTGTTTCATTATTCATTTTCTTTATAGATAAAAAATACGTTTCAAGGTTAAAGTCAAAAGCAAAATCACCTCTATCCAAGAAGAAAATTTATAGAACTTTAACATAAGTTCATCAGAAGAAAAATTGTCTATGAAGATCAGAATCATTAAAATAGATATCTTCGATTTGAGATTGCGGAAATTAGTTCGTATTTTTGCGTCATTAAATCATTCTAAATAAATACAATGATAAAAGTATCAGACTATGCAAAGGAGAAAGCCATCCAACTTATGACGGAAGATGGTTTTAACCCTGCTGAAGATTATATAAGAGTTGGGGTGAAAAGCGGCGGATGCTCTGGTTTAGAGTATGTTTTGAAGTTCGACAACCAAAAAACAGACACAGATCAGATTTTTGAAGATAATGACATTAAAATTATCATCGATAAAAAATCCATTCTTTATTTAGCAGGAACCACTCTTGAATATTCAGGAGGATTGAACGGAAAAGGGTTTGTTTTTAACAATCCGAACGCATCCAGAACATGTGGATGTGGAGAATCATTTAGTCTTTAGAAAAAGACATAAGATCCTAGACATCAGAAAATATGAGGTCTAAATCTGAAATCTAAAAAATTATAATGAGTAAATATACTGAAGACGATTTAAGAGTCGATCTAGAAAATAAAAAATATGAATTCGGTTGGGAAACCAAAATTGATTATGAAGATTTCCCGATTGGTTTAAATGAGGATATCATCCGTGCCATTTCCGCTAAAAAAGAGGAACCGGAATGGATGACTGAATGGCGTTTGGAATCTTTCAAAATCTGGTTGAAAATGGTAGAACCTAACTGGGCGAATATCAAATATGAAAAACCGGATTTTCAAGCTATCCGTTACTATGCCGCTCCAAAGGCTAAGCCGGAATTGGAAAGCCTTGATCAGGTAGACCCTGAATTATTGAAGACTTTCGAAAAGCTAGGGATTAATATCGAGGAGCAAAAAAGACTTTCAGGAGTTGCTGTAGATATCGTAATAGATTCAGTTTCTGTGAAAACAACATTCCAGGATACATTGGCAGAAAAAGGAATTATTTTCTGTTCCATTTCTGAAGCTATTAAAAATCACCCTGATTTAGTAAGAAAATATCTTGGAAAAGTAGTTCCCAGAGGAGATAACTTCTATGCAGCATTGAACTCCGCAGTATTCTCTGACGGAAGTTTCTGCTATATTCCGAAAGGCGTAAAATGTCCAATGGAACTTTCAACGTACTTCCGTATCAACCAGGCAGGAACAGGACAGTTTGAAAGAACTCTTGTGATTGCAGATGAAGGAAGTTATGTTTCTTACCTTGAAGGATGTACAGCACCATCAAGAGACGAAAACCAGCTTCACGCAGCAGTTGTAGAATTGATTGCGTTAGACAATGCTGAAATTAAATATTCTACGGTACAGAACTGGTATCCAGGAAATGAAGAAGGAAAAGGAGGGGTATTCAACTTTGTAACAAAAAGAGGTCTTTGCGAAAGAAATGCAAAAATCTCATGGACTCAGGTTGAAACAGGTTCTGCTGTAACATGGAAATATCCTTCTTGTATTCTGAAAGGTGATAATTCAATCGGAGAGTTCTACTCTATCGCGGTAACGAACAATCACCAGTATGCAGATACAGGAACCAAAATGATCCACATTGGAAAAAATACCAAGTCAACGATCATTTCTAAAGGAATCTCTGCAGGAAAATCTCAGAACTCATACAGAGGACAGGTAAAAGTAATGCCTTCTGCAAAAGGAGCAAGAAACTTCTCTCAGTGTGACTCTTTATTGATGGGTAACGAATGTGGAGCACACACATTCCCTTACATCGAAATTAAAGATCCTACTGCACAATTGGAACACGAAGCAACCACTTCGAAAATTGGAGAAGATCAGATTTTCTACTGTAACCAGAGAGGTATTGATACAGAAAGAGCAATTGCTTTGATCGTAAATGGTTTCAGTAAAGAAGTTTTAAATAAGCTTCCAATGGAATTTGCTATTGAAGCGCAAAAACTACTTGAAATTTCACTAGAAGGATCAGTAGGATAACAAAACATGATCGCTACAGAAAGATTAATTTTAAGAAAACCCGCAAAAGAAGATTTTGAAAGATTCTTCGAAATTAATCATGACCCTGAAACCAATATTCATAATCCAAGCGGACCGATGAGTTTTGAAAAAGCAAAAAGTACATTTACCAGAATGCTTGATCATTGGGAAAACCATCGTTTTGGAAGCTGGGCAATTGTTGAAAAAGACAATCCTGAAAATATAATTGGTTTTGGCGGACTGAGCTACAGACTCTACGGAGAAGAAGAAAAATTGAATTTAGGCTATCGTTTTGCTTCCCAGGCATGGGGGAAAGGATATGCCACAGAATTCACAAAGAAAGCTATAGATTTTGGATTGAATGAAGACAATAAAGAAGAAGTATTTGCCATTGTTCGTCCCAGTAATCTAGCTTCTGTTAAAGTTTTGGAAAAGGCAGGTATGATCAAAATCGGGACTCTGAATGATGTTCCTGGTCAACCTGAAAGTTTAGTATATAGAATTCAAAAATAATTTGTTTAAGCAAATAAAATGTTAGAAATTAAAAACCTTCACGCCAAAATTGAAGATGGCGCAGAAATATTAAAAGGGATCAACCTTGAAATAAAACCAGGAGAAGTTCACGCTATTATGGGGCCAAACGGAGCTGGTAAGTCTACCCTTTCTTCTGTAATCGCAGGAAAAGAGGATTACGAAGTGACAGGTGGAGAAATTATTTTCCAAGGAGAAGATATCATCGAAGATGCTCCGGAAGACAGAGCACACAAAGGAATCTTCCTTTCTTTCCAGTATCCAGTGGAAATTCCGGGAGTTTCTGTAACCAACTTCATCAAAGCTGCTTTAAACGAAACAAGAAAAGCTAACGGATTGGCAGAAATGCCGGCAAAAGAAATGCTTGCATTAATCCGTGAAAAATCTGAAAAATTAGGAATCAAAAAAGATTTCCTTTCAAGATCACTGAACGAAGGATTCTCAGGAGGTGAAAAGAAAAGAAACGAGATCTTCCAAATGATGATGCTTAACCCTAAATTGGCTATCCTTGATGAAACGGATTCAGGATTAGACATTGACGCTCTAAGAATTGTAGCTGATGGGGTAAATACTTTTAAAAACGAAGGAAACGCAGTTCTTTTGATTACTCACTATCAAAGATTACTTAACTATATTCAACCAGATTTCGTTCACGTTTTAGCTAACGGGAAAATCATCAAGACAGGTGATAAATCTTTAGCATTAGAGCTTGAAGAAAAAGGATACGACTGGCTTTTAAATTAATTTGAAATTTAATATTTGAGATTTGAAATTATGGCAACAATAAATAACTTTGAAGATTTAGACATATGGAAAAAATCCAGAGAGTTAAGCCAAAAAATTTTTATCTCACTAATACAAAGTTCAAATTGCAGTCAAAATATTAAAAATCAAATCGACCGTTCATCCGCTTCTGTCATGGATAACATTGCAGAAGGTTTTGAAAGGGAGGGAAATAAAGAGTTTATTAACTTTCTATCAATGTCAAAAGGTTCATGTGGTGAAGTAAGATCACAATTAATCAGAGCATTTGATAGAAATTTCATTAACGAACATGAATTTAATGATTTGAAAAAAGATTATGCGGATTTATCAAAAATGATTTCAGGATTTATGAAGTATTTAAAAACTACCGAACATAATGGAAATAAGTTTAACCGTCTATAATTTCAAATCTCAAATCTCAAATTTCAAATAAACAATGAGTTTAAAAGAACAAATCATCGAAAACCATAACGAGTTTTTGGAGAGCCTTCGTCACAGATTTTTGGATGACGATAGAAAAGCTGCTCTTCAGAAGTTTGAAGGTATTGGTTTTCCGACAAAAAAAGACGAAGAATATAAATATACCAATCTAAAGGAGATCACGGAAAAAAGCTACAACTTCTTCCCGAAAGAAAACCACAACATCACTAAAGAGCAGTTTGATGAATTGCATCTTGGTGAAGAAAATTTTGATTGGATTGTTTTTGTAAACGGTAAACTTCACAAAGAACTTTCAAAAGTTTCTATTGAAAATGTAGAGTTTCTTTCATTCAATTACGCATTGAATGATGACAAACATAAAGAGGTATTTGAAAAGTACTTCAACACAATTGCTTCTAAAGATTTAGCTTTCACCAACTTAAACCTGGCATACTGCAAATATGGTTTCTTTTTGAAAGTTCCTAAAAATGTAGTGATTGAAAAGCCTATTCATGTTTTCTACATTTCTCAGAATCAAGAGGAAAATACGTTCTACAATACAAGAAATTTATTAATCGTAGAAGAAGGAGCAAAAGTTGAGGTTATTGAAAGCCACCACAATTTTGATGACACGTATGTGTTCACCAACTCTGTGACGGAAATCTTCACGTATCCAAATGCAAAAGCAGACTGGCACAAACTTCAAAACGATAACAATACTTCTTACCTTGTAGACAATACCTTTGCAAAACAGGAGAAAGACAGTTTAACGACTGTAAATACCTTCTCTTTCGGAGGAAAACTGGTAAGAAACAACCTTGATTTTATTCAGAATGGATCCAATATCAATTCATTCATGAACGGAATCACGATTATCGGAAAAGATCAGTTGGTAGATCACCATACAGCGGTTCACCACAACTTCCCGAACTGTGAAAGTTACCAGAACTACAAAGGAATCTTTGATGGTAATGCCCATGGAGTTTTCAACGGAAAAGTATTTGTTGATAAAATTGCTCAGAAAACCAACGCTTACCAGCAGAACAATAATGTATTGCTAAGTGAAGGAGCAAGCATTGATACAAAACCTCAGTTAGAGATCTTTGCAGATGACGTAAAATGCTCGCACGGATGTACAGTAGGCCAACTTAATGAAGATGCCCTGTTCTATCTAAGAGCGAGAGGAATTTCTAAAAAAGAAGCTCAGGCATTACTTTTATATGCATTTGCTAATGATGCGATGCAAAATATCGATATTGAACCTCTAAAAGAGAAGATTTCAAAGCTTTTAGCAGAGAAATTAGAAGTTGATATAGAATTTTAAACTTTATATATATTGATACATAAAAAGCGCTTCATTTCTGAAGTGCTTTTTATTTTTGTGATGAACTATTGCCGTTCTTATTTTTTCAACCAGCTTTGATTATCCTTATTTTCTGAACGTTTCTTTCCGTTATCAAAATTATAAGCCAGGCCAACTCCTAATGTCTGTTTCAACTGGGTTTTCCATATCTGGTTGTGATCATATAATAGATCCAGTGTTACATTCGTCGAAATATATTTATTGATTTTCATACTTAAAACACCACTATACCCAAGAACTAACCTTTCCGGATGATCCAGGTAGTTAGAGAATACGGAAGCAGTATTAAGTAAAGTAATGTTTTCCATAATTTTCAGCTTATACATTGCTGTTCCCAAGAAACCGAATTGGAAAAGAGAAGAATCTCCGTCATTTTTAAGGCCGTAAGTTCCTGCTTTTTGAAGATCTTCATCCAATACGAAAGTCCATCGGGCATTTGCAGGACGCATTGTCACTGTAAAATTATCATTGGGACGGTAAGTAACCCCTGCTCCCAGATTCAGATAACCTGGAGCCATAAAGTTGGAAATTTTCTTGGCGTCAGGATTATTCCCGTCTTCATACCCTGCAGCAAATTGAGTCTGAAGACCTGCTCCTGCAGAAAAATACCAGTGCTTAGCGAATTCTCTACCATAGTTTGTAGATAAATTGATAACATCCTGGGTTTTTCTTACTCCAGTACCTTGTGTGTTGTTTTGTCCATAACCAAGAATAATAATGTTTTCCCAAAGATCTTTTCCTTTTTCATATGTAAGGTTATAATTGACACCGGCAAGCCAACCTACGTTATTGGCTCCACCTCCTACCCAATTGGAAAAAGCAGCCTGATTAAGCATTAAAGTATTTTGTCCCTGGATAGACCAGGCTTTAACAGTATCTGCTGCAGGAGCATCAGTTTTGGCTTCTTGCGCCATAGACATAGCCCCAAAAGAAATGGAAGCGATTAATAAAACTTTTTTCATAATTAACGATTTCCTACAAATGTATAAATAATAATTTATGCCTGAATAAAACTCACCTTAAAATGAATTGAATCGCACGATATATAGAGAAGCAACACCATGAAAATAAACCTTTTAAATAACCATCCAATACATAGCAAACTTAAAGCAACTTAAAAACCTGAAGTTTTAAAAACAAAAAACACCTCATTTCTGAAGTGCTTTCATTATTGAATTTTGATTGTTTGGTTATTTCTTTATCCACCATTGGCTATCTTTACGATCAGAACGTTTTACTCCATTATCCAGAGTATAAGCAAAGCCAATTCCCAGTGTTTGTTTTAACTGTGTTTTTTCAATCTGATTATGATCATACAGTAAGTCTAATGAAATATTAGATGAAATATATTTATTAACTTTTAAATTAAGGAGCGCTCCGTAGGCCAATACAAGCCTGTCAGGACGATCCAGATAATTTGAAAAGACAGAAGCGGTATTTGTTAAATAAATATCTTCCATAATTTTAAGTTTGTATACCGCTGTTCCCAAGAAACCGAACTGTAATAATGAGGTAGCTCCATCACTTTTTAGACCATAATTTCCGGCAAGCTGAAGCTCTTTATCCAATACAAACGTCCATCTGGCGTTGGTAGGACGTAAAGTTACCGTTAAGTCATCATTTGGCCTGTAGGTGATCCCCATACCGACGTTCAGATAGCCCGGCGCCATAAAGTTTGAGATTTTTTTCGCTTCCGGATTATTACCGTCTTCGTATCCCGGAGCAAACTGAGACTGTAAACCTGCTCCTAGAGAGAAGTACCAGCTTTTGGAGAACTTTCGCCCATAATTAGTAGAAACATTGATAACATCCTGAGTTTTTCTTATTCCCAATCCTTTGGTGTCGTTCTGCCCGTATCCAAGAATAATAATATTTTCCCAAAGATCATTGTCTTTTTCATAGGTTATGTTATAATTGGCACCAGCAAGCCAACCTACGTTATTGGCTCCCCCTCCTACCCAATTCGAGAAGGCTGCCTGATTAATCATTACAGTGTTCTTTCCTAGTACCGACCAGTATTTTACTGTATCTACCACGACGGAATCTTTTTTTAATTCTTCTTGTGCACTTACATAAATCCCCATAAATATGGAAAGAATCAATAAAAACTTCTTCATTACTCTAAATAATTTCAATGCAAAAATATTAATATAATTTTTTTTTGAAAACAAATTCAGCATTAAACGTGTAATTTTCTAACTTCAAACCTCTGGCAGCAAACAACTTCAATATAATCAATGCCAAAATAATCAATTCTAAAATTAATTTTAATACCTTTTGTCTTAAAATCAGGTGGATATAAACCGTTTCATCGCCAAATTTTCCGAAATTTATCATTGGCTTTTGATTTGACGTACAACCTTCATGTTTAAAAATGTAATTTCCAAAAGAGCGATTTTATACCCTTTGCTGATGCTTTCAGCAATGTGGTTCGGATATTTTTTACAGATGCACGGCTTTTTTGGAAGTTGCTTCGGAGCTATTATTCCACTCGTTCCTGAAGGCTTGCTGGGAATTCTGACCTCTCCTCTTCTGCATGGAAATATAGATCATATTATAGGAAATTCTATTCCCATAGCCGCACTGATGTTTCTATTGTATCAATTCTATCCGTTGGTGGCCAATAAAGTTTTCTTTATCGGTTGGATTGCTACAGGACTTTTGGTGTGGCTGCTCCCACCTATTGACATCATGACGGGTGAATATATGTACACCTGTACTATAGGAGCCAGCGGCGTAGTATATGTACTTGCCTTTTTCCTCTTTTTCAGTGGTGTTTTTAAATGGAATATGAAACTTCTGACCATTTCATTACTAGTCGTTTTATATTATGGAAGTTTGATATGGGGAATGCTTCCTGAGGAACTGTTCTATAATATGCAGGAACCTAGTAAAATTTCATGGCAGGCTCATCTTTCCGGAGCCATTGTAGGAAGTATCATTGCTTTTGCTTTTAAAAATGTGGGGGAGAAAAAGAAAAAATTCATCTGGGAATATCCTAATTATTATAGTGAAAAAGATGACAAACTTTGGCAGGAATACAAGGAAAACCACCCGGAAGATTTTATGGAACTTCCATACAAAAAAAGAGATGACATATGGGATCATTTGGATCAATTAAGAGGAAAATAAAACTTAATTCATACATTTGACAAAAAACACACATGATCTCCGAAGAATATTTATATGCCATCGCTTTACGCGAAAGCAGTCTGATTGGTGACATCAATTTCCATAAACTTGTGAGAACTTTTGGAAGTGCTGAAAATGCATGGAAAAAAGCAAAAAGAGAATACAGAAAATTAGAAGGTATAGGACAAAAAACAGTTGCTGATATTGGTAATGAAAACCATCTGAAGTTTGCCGAAAAAGAACTGATATTTTGCGAAAAGAACAATATCCGAATCAGATTAAGACATCTTGATCAGGTTCCCACTCTTCTTAATGAATGCATAGATGCTCCTTCTATCCTTTACCAAAAAGGAAATATTGATGAATCTCTTCAAAAGATAAGCATCGTTGGGACCCGAAATATGACAGCTTATGGCAAACAATTTATCGGAGACTTTTTTGATGCCACTCAATCTTCAAAATATGTTTCTGTGAGCGGTCTTGCTTTAGGGGTAGACAAAGAAGTTCATGAACAGTCTATCCGAAGTCAGAAACCTACCATCGCTGTTCTCGCTCATGGTTTCGAATTTTTATATCCAGCCAAAAACAGAAAACTGTCAGAGAAAATTATTCAGGAAGGCGGAGTCTTATTGACAGAATTCAATTCAACAAGAAAACCGGATCGGGAAAACTTTATCCAAAGAAACAGAATTGTAGCTGGCCTTTCTCCTGCAACGATTGTTGTAGAAACAGGATTTGGAGGCGGATCTGTAAGCACAGCTGCTTTTGCTAATGATTATAACAGAGAGGTCTTTGCACTTCCGGGAAAAATCACAGATGTTCATAGCCAAGGTTGTAATCAATTGATTTTGCATAACAAAGCAACTGCTATTTCTACCCTCAAAGATTTGATAAGTATGCTGGGCTTCAATAATCCAAAAGAAAAAATTGCCGAGCTTTTCCCATACAGTGAACCAGCAATACAATTAACTGATAATCAACAAACTGTTTATCAATTCATCAAACAGAATCCGCAGATTTCACTGGACGATCTTGCACAGGAAATTGACATCCCTTCGCATAAAATCTTACCAATTATTTTAGAATTAGAACTTTTAGGGAAAGTAAAATCATTTTCCGGGAGACAATTTATCGCAAATTAAGAATTAACGATTTCTTAATACTGCATTATTTCATACATAACATTTAATTTTTAACAAATTTTAATCACAAATTATTAATTTAATAATATTTCAGGTCATTATTATTTAATTTTTAACAATGTTAAAATAGAGTGTTGTGAATCTTGAAAAAAAAATTAAATTTGTTGACAATAATATTCAACCTTAATATATGGAACAATATAATATTGACCAGAAAATCCAAGAGTTTATTGCAAAAATTGAAGCAAAAAATCCTAACGAACCGGAATTCTTACAGGCTGTAAAAGAAGTTGCCGTAACTGTAATTCCATTCATTGCTACGAGAAAAGAATATAACGGAATGAAGCTGCTTGAAAGAATGGCTGAAGCTGAAAGAATTATTATCTTCAGAGTTCCATGGGTTGATGATAAAGGAGAGATTCAGGTTAACAGAGGTTTCAGAATCCAAATGAACTCTGCGATTGGTCCATACAAAGGAGGAATCCGTTTCCACCCTACTGTAAACTTATCAGTTCTTAAGTTCTTAGCTTTCGAACAAGTGTTTAAAAACTCTTTAACTACTCTTCCAATGGGTGGTGGTAAAGGAGGTTCAGATTTCGATCCGCAAGGTAAATCTGATATGGAAGTAATGCGTTTCTGCCAGGCTTTCATGACAGAATTATGCAAGCACATTGGTCCTGAAACAGACGTACCTGCAGGAGATATCGGTGTAGGAGCTAGAGAAATCGGTTACTTATTCGGACAATACAAGAAAATCAGAAACGAATTTACCGGAGTTCTTACAGGAAAAGGTCTTGCTTACGGAGGTTCATTAATCCGTCCTGAAGCTACAGGATACGGAGTAGTATACTTCGCTGAGCAGATGCTTAAAACGATCGGACAGAATTTCCAAGGGAAAACAGTAACGGTATCAGGTTTCGGAAACGTAGCTTGGGGAGTTATCAAAAAAGCAACTGAACTTGGAGCAAAAGTGGTAACGCTTTCTGGTCCTGACGGATATATTTATGATAAAGACGGTATCAGCGGAGAAAAAATTGATTATTTATTAGAACTTAGAGCTTCTGGAAACAACAGAGCTGAGGACTATGCTAAAAAATATCCATCTGCTGAATTCCATGCTGGAAAACGTCCTTGGGAAGTGAAGTGTGACGTAGCGTTCCCTTCTGCAACTCAAAACGAATTAGACTTAGATGACGCAAGAAAATTAGTTGAAAACGGATGTCTTTGTGTAACTGAAGCTGCGAACATGCCTTCTACACTTGATGCTATCAACTATTTCTTAGACAATAAAGTATTATTCTCTCCTGGTAAAGCTTCCAACGCTGGAGGTGTTGCTACTTCAGGATTAGAAATGACTCAGAACTCTATCCGTCTTAACTGGACTTCTGAAGAAGTTGATGCAAGATTAAAGGAAATCATGATTGGTATCCACAAAGCTTGTAGAGACTACGGAAAAGACGAAGATGGTTATGTAAACTATGTAAAAGGTGCCAATATTGCTGGCTTCGTAAAAGTAGCAGAAGCAATGTTAGCTCAAGGAGTTGTGTAACAAAAAATAATAAAGGTTGGGAAAAACTCCCGACCTTTTTTGATATAGCCTGTTCCCGGGATAATGGGAAAAAAGTAAAAAGTGAAAGGAGAAAGTGCTGCTATATGCAGCACTTTTTTTATTTTTATCAAAATGAAAAACACCTTTAAAAATATTGATGATTACATCCTTTTATTCCCTATCAATGTTCAGGAAAAGCTTCTTGAGCTAAGAAAGGCTATTCATTCCCAACTTCCCGATCTTGAAGAGTATATTGGCTATCAGATGCCTGCTTTTAAATATAAAGGAAAGCCTTTAGTTTATTTTGCAGGCTATAAAAAGCATATTGGATTTTATCCCGGTGCTGAAGGAATCAAAAATTTTGAAAAAGATTTTGAAAAGATGAATTACAAGTTTTCTAAAGGAGCTGTGCAGTTTCCAATAGATGAAAATATTCCGCTAGATCTGATTAATAAGATTATAGGATTCAAAATCAGAGAAATTGAGCAAAAAAAATCCTGAAATACAAGATTCCAGGATTCAGACTAGTGTTTGCTAAAGTACTATCACTTTTTCTTCTTAGATTTTTTCTCTTCTTTTGTTGCTTCCGCAGGTTTAGTGGCTTCCATCGTAGTTCCTGTACTAACAGTTGCGTCACCAGCAGGTGTTGCTGTTGAAGCTTCCACTTTAGTTGTACTTTGATTTTGTCCGGTTGTGGTAGAATTCCAATCTGATTTGGTTTCCGATGTCTGTGGCTGAGTTTGGGTTGTAGCGGCTGGGTTAGTTGTGCTTTCAGCGGGCTTCTGGGTCTGGGTTTGAGCCGATACTGCGATTGCTCCAACTAATGTGAATGCAGCTGTTAAAAATAACTTTTTCATAATGTAATATTTAAATGATTGTTTAAAATAAACGGAACATCATTTATAAAAATTATGCGTAAATAACTTATTTAACGGACTTTATCAATTTTTAAGAGGAATTTGTAATTATGAAAAACGGAGTCAAATCATAAAAAAAGAGCCTCTAAAGGCTCAAAGAATGACTATTTTTAGTCTTTTATTGTCTTTAAAACTAATGCCAAATACTTTAACAATTCTTATTAGTTTAACAAACAATCCTTATCAAGATATCCATTTCTAATTTCCCAGATCTTTATCTTAGAATTTACTTCGCTATATTCTTCATCATCTTCTCTACAAACTCAAAAGCTGCCGGGCAAATCACTGTATTTTTCAGCATCAGGTTGTTGATCTGATAGATCTTTTTACGATCTGTATGAGGGTATTCTCTGCATGCTTTTGGCCTTACCTCATAAATAGAACAGGTATTATCACTGTTCAGGAAAAAACAGGGAAGATTCTGCAGTACCTTATCATTGTCTTCATCCACTCTTAAGAATTTAGCTTCAAAATCGGCAGACTTCATACGCAGATGTTTTGCAATACGTTCAATATCCTTTTCAGTATATAACGGACCTGTGGTTTTACAGCAATTAGCGCACTGTAGACAGTCTATTTCATCAAAAACTTCATCATGGGTTTCCTGCACTACATAATCGAGGTTTTTGGGCGGCTTTTTCTTTAATCCGTCCAGAAATTTTTTATGCTCTTTCTGCTTTTGTAAAGCTTGCTTTTTATAAAAATCTAAATTCATTTATTCTTTATTTCCTGCCTGTACCGGAAGATCTATATTCTGATACTCATTAATCTTATCCAGATCTAAAATGGTAGCAAGGTTCTTTTTATCAGGATAATACATTGGGACAAATTTTGCTCCGTATATAATTTCTCCCGTCACAAAGGAAGATCTCTGAACTACTGTATTGGAAAATACTTCATCAAATGCTCTTACCTGAACAATGATCTCAATATCCGTACTTTTAAAATCATCTTCAGAGAAACCATAAAACGGTGAGCTTTCATTGATCTGATGAACGACCGTCCAGTTCAGAGCCAAAGTATTGATCTTGCTTAAATGGGTTTCCAGCCTATAAAAATTACTCTTTGGAACATCATTTTCAATCACTTCAATCGCTGTAGAAACGATGACATCAGCATCAGTTAACGCATTGTTTTTATAGGGAGCCAATCTGAACATTAAAGCTGTACCTTCTTCAAAAGGGGCAATCACTGCAATATCAGAAAACCTTAAATAAGCCCTTGGCCTTGAAAATCTCCCATAAAAAAGCCCCGTTGCAATGGCAAAGGTAAGCAATCCCAGAAAAGCCTCAAACGTGGCTACCAGACTAGCTAAAAAACCTACAGGGGCAATCCTTCCATATCCTACGGTAGTAAATGTCTGAGAGCTGAAAAAGAAGACATCAATAAACTCATTCAGCGGATCACTTTTATCGATTCCTGTAAGATGCTCTACTCCGATCAGATAATAAATCATTGCAAATACAAGATTGATTAGAATATAAGCAACAACTAAATACGAAATAAAGCGAAATGAAGACAGATTCAGCATCGTATGATACCAGCTCAGGCTGTTGAAAACATTCACACCCGTTCTTTTTACATTCGGAAGACCATCTTTATTGATGAATCTTCCTGAGGCGTTACTTCCGAAACCGCTGTTCTCCGTGTTTTTCTGACGGATCTTTTTTCTGAATCCTCTTGTCATCTTATCATTTGTTTTTTTGAATTGCTTAATTGCCCACCATTAATCTGCCCCAGTTTCCGGATACAAAGATAAAATATTGTTTTCATGAATTTTATCAATCGAACCATTACTTATTCAATTTGATTTAGCCGTAAATTTGGGATATGAAAAAGCTTGAATCAAGAGAGGACATTGAGCACCTGGTAAATTCATTTTATGCTAAAGTAGTAAAGGATGAAATCATTAGTTTCTTCTTCAATGATATTGCAAAAGTAGACTGGGATAAGCACCTTCCAAAAATGTATTCATTTTGGGAGTCTATTCTTTTTGGCCAGATGACCTATAAGGGAAATCCTATGGGTGTCCATTTTCCAATCAATGAAATACAGGCTATGGAGCAAAAACACTTCGACAGATGGCTGGAGCTGTGGAGAACTACCATTGAGGAGAATTTTGTAGGTGAAAACGCTGACATGGCCATCTACAAATCCGAGAATATTGCTAAACTGATGGCTTTTAAAATGGACTTAGCAAGAAGACTTTAACGGGGTTTGAGTTCACCTAGGCCTCTCTTAAGGCACAATCACTGTAAAGATATAGGCTGCCAGGTTTACCAATAAAACTGTACCATAAAGGATATTTGTTTTTCCCCGACTTAGAGAAAGCATTACAATAAATACAGATAGGGAAAGCAGAATAATGTCCTTCTTATCTAATCCCAATACCAATGGGATATCATACATAATACACACCACCGAAACTGCAGGAATCGTCAATCCGATACTTGCCAGTGCTGAACCTAATGCCAGATTTAAACTGGATTGGATTTGATTGGCTCTTGCAGCACGTATTGCAGCAACACCTTCGGGAAGAAGAACTACCGCAGCAATAATTACTCCTACTAAAGATTTAGGAGCCCCTACACTCTGCACCATCCCTTCAATGGTATCAGAAAGTCCTTTTGCCATTAAAACAACGATGACCAAACAAACAACTAAAAAGCCAAAACTGATCAGTGTTTTAGTTAATGTAGGAATATAATGTTCTTCAGGATGTTCATCAGGAACTATAAAATAACTTCTGTGTCTTACCGTCTGTACCATCAGGAAAACACCATAGATGACCAGACAGGCAATAGATACAAAGATAAGCTGTGCCTGGTTGTAGAATGGTCCATTGACGCTTGATGTAAAATTAGGAAGAACCAGGGTAAGAATAAGAATTGAAACTGTACTCACCAAATAAGTGGTAGCAGAAGTTCTGGCAAAGAATTGTTCATGATATTTAACGCCGCCCACCAATATACAGATTCCCAAAATACCATTAAGAATAAGCATAACAGCGGCAAAAACGGTATCTCTGGCCAGCGTGATCGCCTGATCTCCGCCGGCAACCATCAGTGAGATGATAAGCGCAACTTCAATAATGGTGATACAAAGGGCAAGGATAATTGTTCCGAAAGGCTCCCCTACTTTATGAGCTACCATTTCTGCATGGTGAACTGCAGATAAAACACTTCCAATAAGTAAAATACCTGCAATAATATCATAAATAACGCCATTTCCCATCAGTCCGGAAAAGTAGTAACCTACCGCAAGAACAGGAAAAATATAGGTGTAATGTAAAAGTTCTTTAAGTCTCATATAGTGACTACAAAATACAAAAAATCTATAATATTTTCAATATTAAAAGAAAATATTAATAATATTTTAATGTGGCCAGAAGTTAAAGTCCTGATAATCTGTCAACATGTGAAACAACAACCCAATGGCAACAATTCTGACGTTTCCTTTAAAAAATAACAGCAAAAAATACACCGCAATGGCATAATAAGAATGCAAAAAATGAAAACCAATGCTTTCTCTTGATGGATCAAAAATAGGATTGGCAAAAAGATGATCCAGATCTACCAGCATTGTAGCCAATAAAATAAGATATACCTTCTTCCAGTTTTTGAGATAAAACACCAGTGCTATAAACACCGGAAACACAAAATGTAAAAAATAATGCGTGCATGTTTTGAGCAATGCAATTTCTGATGGAGCCATTAAGCGATCTATATTTACCAGTTACCACCGTAAAATTAGGGGTAAATTTCCTTTTTTCGCTTTTATTTTCACCCAATAATCCTGTGATTTATTCCCATACAGCACATAATCGATATCAGAAATGATTTTTTTCTCTTTGTTACTCAGTGTTTTTAAAGATGAATACAGCAGAGTACTGTTTCTGACCATGATATAGTTTTCTTGCAATAGAGGTGAAGATAATACAGGTTTTCGGGTTGATTTTATAACAACACCATCACTATTTTGGCTAATTTTATTGGGTTGAAAAGGAATTTGAGTAAATTGGTTTTCTCCGTTGATCCACTTTTTAGACTGGAAATACCTCCATACTTTTCCAGGATCCTTACTTTGAATTTTAATACTATAATTTGGCTGTATAATCTTCTGAAAGGTCTTTTTTCAACTTCATTAAAGTTGTCATCATATTCATAGCTGATGATGGTGTCATTTACCTGTTCGAGGCTGGCAGTAGCTTTAAAAGAAGTAGCCCGTAAAGAATCGGCCATATCCTTATCTAAAAAATAAGTGAATTTTCTGAGGTTATCCTGGTCTAATTCCATTTCCAGAAAGTGGTTTCCTTTCTGAAGTTTTGAAGCAATTGAATTAAGAACTTCCTGATTTGAATTGTTTTTGATTTCAATTTCATCATCATGTAATTCAATAGAAAAGTTTTCAATTTTCTGTCCTGAGATAAAAGAAAGGCTTCCCAATGTATTTTGAATAAACTCGTCTGTATTCCGAACAGGATTTGAAGATGTGTGAAAAAGTTGTTTCTGAATAGTTTCAAAAGCAAGATCAGAAGTTCCAGCAATACAGTGATTTCCATCTATTATAATGAAATACTGATCCTTCTGAAATTTATTATTTCCATTATTCGTAAACTTTTGCTGTTTTAAAAAAGCAATGAACTTTTGAGGATCTTTAAGCTCTAAAATACTATACCATTCTGAGAACTTAGAATCTTTAATATGGAATATCTGCAAAAAATCCGGAATTCTGATTCCTGAATTTTTGAATGAAGGGGAACTTTTACTTTTCGTATCGCTTCCGGACCAGCTTGAAGGATGTGTGACCCAGCTGAAGAGGTATTGTCCCATTAGTTTCTTTGTATCGATTAAAACCACTGCATCAGCATTTCCAGGAATGTATTTGAGACGTTTGTCTTTATAAAAAGCCACAAAATACAACCCAACAGCGAGTAATAAAAGTAATGGGACAATAATCTTCTTCTTTTTCATCTATAAGATTGGAGATTTTTTTTCTGTTTCTTTTGTTTTAAAAACCTGGTCGAATACATCAAAGAAATACATTAGACTGTTCTCAGAAGTATCTTTGATATTATAATTCATTTCCGTTTGGATACTTTCGCCTTTTACTTCAGTTTTATAAAACAATTCTCCTACATTCTTTCTGATGGCATCCAATGTTTTTCTTTCTTTAGGGCTTTTGAATTCTTTATCTAAACCGGTTAAAAGTTTCTGAAGATCCAATCTTCCTGACAAAGGATATTTAGCGGAATCTTTTGCCCATTTTCTGGAAATATCAGATTGGTTTACTGGCAACATATTATCCGCAGAACTCATCAGATACACAACACCATCTTTCACAGTAAAGAATAGCTGGTCTACATATCCGCCTTCTTTCTCTTCTTTAAAAGTGTATAAACTTCCTTTTTTAGAGAATCTTTTAGACAATTTTTTATTGGCAGCCAGCATATCAAACATACGGTTCCAATAGCCTTCATTCTCTGTTGCAAAAGCAAATGTGAAGTTAGGAACAGCAATCTCTTTGGTTTTCTTTACTTCTTTTTCATTAAAATCAGCATCATATTCGTAGTCTGTATACTCTACTTTTTTAGATTTCAACTCATTCAGAACAAAAATTCCGTTTCCTGGGGCAATTTTGGCAATAGCTTCTTCATCCAGAATAATTTTCATGGTCTCCATGATGAGCTCCATTTCTTTTTTGTACTCATTTACTCCTGAATTTTGAAGAAGGCTGTACATCATATCAAAACATTTGGCTCCATCCACATTCATAGCATAGTAACCCACACTTTTTTCATTGATAAGTCCTAACAGTTTCTTATTTTTCTTCCCTTTATAAATAGCAGACATACTCTTCTGAATTTCAGAATTTTTATGCTGATAATTATTCACCAGTCTTACTTTATCTTTATCAAAATAGAGATTGTATGAATGATTAGAATTATACATATTTTTGAAGAGCTGTCCATACGTATAATATTTTGTCATTTTACCATAGATTCCTTCATTTACAATTCTTCCGTAATCTGTATAAACAAAAACATCGGAATGAGCATCCCTGAATGACAACATCTCTTTAGGAACTTCAATTTCTAAATTGGAACTAAAATATTGATCAAATCTGTCTTCCGCATTCTTTTGAACGATCTTGAAGTCTTCCCTACGGATAGAATCCTGCTCTTTCTGATAAGCTTTTTCCGCTTCTTCGTCATAAGCTTCATTAGGCGTTTCTCCCTCTTCATAAGGAACCTCTGTACTTTCTTTTTCCTTAGGATATTTGTGATGTTTTTGCAGGTATTTGATATCTTTCTGAATTCTTGCGATCTCGTTATTATTATCTTTAATACTTTCTTTCAGATACTTAATATCATCTTTCAGGTTTTTGATTTCCTCTTTATAATCAAAGGGTTTTTCCGGTTCATCAGCATAAACATCTACTGCAACAGCAGAATCAGCAACGGCAACTGCAGTACTATCTGTAACGGCCTCTTCAGCCCAAAGATCTCCTTTATAAGGTCTTGTATAGCTGATCATGCTGAGAACTGCACGGCTTCCATTCCATGCTACAAAAATATCATCATCAATGTCTACATAAGAATAGTTCTTTTTGTTGAAAACTTCCTGTCCTTTTTTCTTCATAGAATTTACAAAATCCTGGAACTTTTCTTTATTGTCAATGATAAAATGAGTATTATATGTCTTTATAGAATCATTGAAACTTGCATAGTGATACTGAACAGCGTCATATTTAATTCCTGTTTTGGAATAGTCTGTCCATGAAGGTTTTTCTTTATCTTTTTGCTGAGTTCATGCAGCAACGGGTTCAGCTTATTCCAATTGATTTTATTATTAAGCTCTTTTCCATTGACTTCCATATAAAATACGGCATCTGATGGAAATTTCATACTATTTTGAGCAAAAGCCAGCGTAAAACCAAAGAGTACGAAAATAATTTTCTGTGTTTTTATTAGGATAGATTTCATGACTATAGTTTAGAAATTTATTGAAAAATAATTGTGTTTTGTATTTGCTTTTTCTGAAGGATAAGATCCAGGATATCAGCCTCCAGCTTAAGTGCTTTTTTATTAGGAGAGAGCACATAAGTACCATTGGTTTGTGATTTCACGGTACTTTCGAACTGCATGATGGAAGTATATTTTGCATCGTTAAAAACTTCCTTATCCGCCTTACTCATTTTATCATAATCTTCTTTGAAGGTATTTACTTTATTTCTTGTCAATGTCTTTTTCCCTAGATTATGGCTGTAAACCTGTGTTGGAACCATTTTCCCCATTATTTTCTGAGCTTTCAGTTTTTCCAGGCCTGCATTGATGTTTTCAATTTTTTTGAAATTACAGCTCAATTTGATAATATAGTTATCCAAATCTACGGATGTTTTCACATTGCTGATTCCGGGAGTTTCTTTGAAAATCTTTGCTGCTTCGCTGATTTTATTTTCAATTTCAGCTTTTTTGGGAACTTTTTTTCCGTTGATGGTTTCCATTTTAGAGATGGATGCAAGTCTTGTTTTGCTCTTGCTGGCATTAAGAATAATTGTATATTCTCCTGTACCGTCTGCTTTTAAATTCACTTTATCCAGAATATCAAAACAGCTTGTCAGAAATAACAATGGGAAAAATAGAAGAAATAATTTAAGAAAATGTTTCATGATTGGTTTAAAGCCACAAAATTACTTAATTCTGGCCTTAAATCCTTATGATCTTTAGTTTTTCAAATATAAATAGCTATTTTCCGGTATTTTTCAGACGGAAAATTCAACTATTTCTCGTTTTTATTTTTTAAATGCGTCCTTTTAAATAATCCTGTCTCAAATCCTCGTTCAGCTTTTCAATAGCATATCGCAGGCAGGTTCTTGGCATTTCTTTATAATATTCATTCAGGTAGCAGATGAGTTCCTGCTCGTTTTTATTACCCATTTCACGAAGTAACCAGCCATTGGCCTTGTGCATCAGATCATGGGTATGCTTAAGATTTCTGGTTACGAATTCCTTAGTAAGATTATAATCTCCTTTTTTAATGTAATACATAGTTCCTACCACAGCAATTCTCTTATGCCACATTTCTTCTGCTTTGGAGAGCTCTCTCAACAAGTTGTCTTTCCCAGTTTCATAGGTATATCTGCCTAGAATTTTATAACAACTGGAATCTACCAGATCCCAATTATTAACATACTGAAGATGGTTAAGATAAAACTCAATAATTTCATCTTTTACCGTTTTATCCTTTGTCTTTTCAAATTTTGAAATGAGAATAAAAAGAGCTGTTAACCGGTGTTCATGATATTTTGAAGAAAGAAGCCTACCGAGTTCTTTTAAATTGATTTTTGAGTAATATTCTTTGGCAACAGTTCTCTGATCCGGTACTTTTACTCCCAAAAACAAGTCTCCTTCTCCATATTCTCCTTTTCCTGTTTTGAAAAATCTTGGAAAGAATTCTGCTTTTTCAGGAATAGATAAAACTGCCAGAGCTTCCTGTATTTCTTTTACAATATCAGTACTCATTAATCGTGTGATTTTTTTAACTAAGCTTTATTCTCCAGAACATTATTTTCCTGCTCTTCTTCTTCCTTTACAATCTGTTTAGGGTTCGCTACTTTCGCAATAGTAAGCCCCTGAACGATAATAGAAAATACCACTACACAGTACGTAATACTTAGGATCGTCTCACTATACTCACTTTTAGGGACAGACATTGCCAATGCAATGGAAACGCCGCCACGAATTCCACCCCAAACCAATACTTTTACCGTTTGCGGGCTAAAGCTCCTTCTCAAGGAAGTAAACTTCGTAGGTCCCCAAATCGAAATAAATCTGGCAAAAAGCACTACAAAAATAGCCAGTAAACCGGGAATCATAAAGTGTTTAAGGTCTTTAATCATTAAAAGCTCAAATCCTATGAACAAGAATAATACAGCATTCAGAATTTCGTCAATTAATTCCCAGAATTTGATAAGGTAGTCCTGGGTAACAGATTTCATTTTGAAGTTACGGTTAAAATTCCCCATAAATAATCCTGCTGCTACCATCGTTAATGGCCCGGAAATATGCATTTGTCTTGCAATAAGATAACCACCCATCACCACAGAAAGTGTTACCAATACGGAAATAATATAATCATCTACTTCACGCATTAATCTTGAAGTAACCCATCCTAGCAGAACCCCCAATAAAAGACCTCCTCCAGCTTCATGAAGTAATAACAACGCAATATTTTCTACTCCCAGATCTACTTCTTTTCCAACAGCTAGTTGCAGCACTACTGTAAAAACCACCACAGCCATACCATCATTAAAGAGAGATTCACCGGCTACTTTTGTTTCCAGTGATTTAGAAACTTTAGCCTGCTTCAGGACACTCAGAACAGCTACCGGATCGGTAGGAGAAATCAGCGCACCAAAAACAAGGCAGTAGATAAACGGAAGCTTAATTCCCACATATGGAAGGAGATAAAACATTCCAAAACCCACCACGAAAGTAGAAATTACAACTCCCACAGTAGAAAATATCAATACAGGCCGGAACTGTTCTTTGAGATCATTAATATTAATATGAATTCCTCCTGCAAAAAGAAGAAAATTAAGCATAGCACCCATTAGAACCTCTGTAAAATCAATACCGTTCATCAGATTATGAAGATGTCCAAATGTTCTTGGAAGTACAGTTTCTCCGAACATTACCAGAAAAATGGAAACCACAATGGCAATCACCATGATTCCAATGGTGCTTGGAAGTTTTAAAAATCTGTAATTCAAATAGGCAAATATGGATGCTAATACGATTAATGCTGAAAATGAATAATATAATTCCACTAAGTGTTCTTTTATAAATTAATTTATAAGTCTAAATAAAGGACCTTGATGTATATTTTTTGACCGTCTTTTTCCCAGATATCAAACATTCCGTCCTTTGAAGGCTTTGATCCTCTTGTATAATCATTTCCTATATTCAGAATATTCAGCAAAATGTATTCATCTCCTACCGAATTTACGAGATAAGCAGTTTTTTCAGACTTTCCGTCACCTGAACTTTTGATTCCATCTGCCAAAGCACGAAACTGGCTCAGATGATGCATAAAGTTATTTCCATCTTTTAAAGAATCATAAGCTCTGAGCAAAATAAGCAGAATATCAAGGTTTGTAGGATCTTTATCATACATCGCTTTTCCCTGCTTGATACACTCTTCAAAATTGTTTTGCTTAAAAGCTTCCGCCAAACTTTTGAAGGCTTCGTCTGAGGTATTTATTTTGTCTTCTCTGAAACTCCTTCCATAGTAAAGATACTGGGCTTCTATACTATCCAAAGACTTCGGATACCCTTTATATTTAAAAAGAAGTTTATCGTAATTGTACGGAGAATCAGACCCTTTGAGACTTTTCTCAATCGCTTTAAAATCTATTTTTGATTTCTGGCTGAACCCAAAAACCGAAAATAGAATGAATAAAAGGAAAAAATGATATTTCATTAATTGTTGTTTTCTTCCTCTTCGTCATCAAAGTACTCGAAAAGGAAATCATTGTATGGGAACCTGGAAATATGGATCTTCATGACCTCATCATAGATCATCTTTTTCATTTCCGGGAAGTTTTCCTTCGTTAAAGCAGAAATGAAAACAGTGGGGTGCTTTGATTTAGCCATCCATGTTTTTTTCCATTCTTCGAGAGAAACGTTTTTCTTCGTACTAGGAGTCAGATCATCATCATCCTTTTTCTCATAGCTGAAATCATCAATTTTGTTAAACACCATAATCATCGGTTTCTGATGAGCATTGATATCCATTAATATCTGATTAACAGAGTTGATATGATCTTCAAAACTTTCGTGAGAAATATCAACCACATGAATCAAAAGATCGGCTTCACGAACCTCATCCAACGTAGATTTAAATGATTCTACCAGCTGAGTAGGCAATTTTCTGATGAAACCTACCGTATCGGTAAGCAGAAACGGCAAATTCCCGATTACCACTTTTCTTACAGTGGTATCCAGTGTTGCAAACAATTTATTTTCAGCAAAGACTTCAGATTTTGAAATAGAGTTCATCAAGGTAGACTTTCCAACGTTCGTATATCCTACCAAAGCGGCACGCACTACTTTTCCGCGGTTGTTACGCTGAGTAGCCATCTGCTTATCGATAATTTTCAGTTTATCCTTCAAGAGAGTAATTCTGTCACGAATGATACGACGGTCAGTCTCAATCTCCGTTTCTCCGGGACCTCTCATCCCGATTCCCCCTTTCTGACGCTCCAAGTGAGTCCACATTCTGGTCAATCGAGGCAAAAGATACTGATATTGAGCCAACTCCACCTGAGTTCTCGCATAGGAAGTTTGTGCTCTTTGCGCAAAAATATCGAGAATAAGATTGGTGCGGTCTAAGATTTTAACCTCCATTTCTCTTTCTAAGTTTTTAAGCTGCGAAGGAGAAAGCTCATCGTCAAAAATTACGGTTCCGATCTCATTTTCTTTTACATATTCTTTTATCTCGAGTGCTTTTCCGCTCCCAATAAAGGTTTTGGAATCAGGCTGTGTTAATTTTTGGGTAAAGCGTTTTTGTACGGTTGCTCCTGCCGTGAAAGCTAAAAACTCAAGTTCATCCATGTACTCCACCAGTTTTTCTTCATCTTGATTTTGAGTAATAATTCCTACCAAGACCGCTTTCTCATAATTATGTTCTTTTTTTCTAGCATTAAGTTCTGTCTATGTTTATGATTTTTACAAGATAATATTTTTCAGAAAAAAAACAAAATCAATTTTTATTTAATCACATTTTTTAATATAAATTTAAGTTTAGCTATTTATTATTTTATAAAAAATCAATAACTTTATATAATAATTTTCTGATTTTTAAACTTTTAAATTAAAAATTAATTTCCAGAAGATCATGATGACCCATATTAGATGTATGATTATTGATGATGATGAACTGGACAGGCTGGTTCTTCAGCATTATCTTAAACAGTATGAGAATATAGAAATTGTCGCTTCTTTTGATTCGGCTGAAAAAGCAATTCCTTACCTGGAACTTCCGATTGATCTTCTGATCACCGAAACCAATTTAAAAGGCATGAGCGGACTGGAATTTCGAAAATTAGCCCATAAAATTCCTGCCTGCATATTTGTGAGTTCCCATCCTGAGCTTGCTGCTTATGTTTTCGAAATCGACACCCTGGATTTTATCACCAAGCCCCTCACTTCAGAACGCTTCCACTACTCCATGCAGAGACTTTTCGAATTCTTCAAAGTAAAAGAAAAATGTGAATGCTATGATGCGATACTGGGACATGATTTTATTAAGATAAAAGAGAGCGGAAATATTTTTCAGGTCAGAAAAACAGATATTCTTTACCTGGAAGCTCTCAAAGACTATACACGGATCATCACTCTGGAAAAAAAAACACTGTATTCTGGATTCTTTAGGCAATCTTCTACACAAAAGCTTTTTTGACTCTTTTATCAGAATACACAGAAGCTATGCCGTTCCCAAACACCTCATCCGGGGAAAAAGCTGTCATGAAATAGAACTGATTCACGATATAAAGCTGCCCATCGGCAGAACTTACAAAAATAATCTGTCTTTCTTTGAGCCTTAAAAAGGCGGTTACCATTCAATAATAATTCACAAAATGCCATTGGTCGATTATTTCTGCCGTTGGTCTATTTTTCAGCGATCAGGTTAAGATACGCTGTAATTTAGTCTTCCCAAATTTCTTATGGAAAGACTTGAATTTATCACCTTAAAAACTGTTATCCATGAAAAAAACATCTATTTATTCTCTCATCATGTTTGCCTTTTCCATCTCATTCCTCAAAGCTCAATCTGCAGTATTGGCAACGGGAATGGATGCTTCAGGCGGCAATGGCTCTGTATCCTACAGTATCGGGCAAGTGGCCTATCTTTATAAGGGCAGCGGAGACCAGGTTCTGGAAGGCGTTCAACAACCTTATGAAATCACGGCACTTACCACTCGTGAAGCAGCAACATCAGACTTGAAAGATATTTTACTGTACCCCAATCCTTTCAAAGATTATCTATACCTGGACTTTACTACAAATAATTTTAAAGGAGCAGAATACCAGCTATTTGATGCTCAGGGTAAATTAATCCGAAAAGATTTGATCTCACAACCAAAATCTGAGCTCAATTTCTCCGATATCCCTTCTGCGACCTATATCATTAGAATTAACCAACATGGAGAAAACGTAAAAACATTTAAAATCATCAAAAAATAATCACCATGAAAAAAATATTATTATTGTTCTGGATTCTGTCTGGTCTCTGTATGGGACTTTCACAGGCTCCTGAAAAAATGAGCTACCAGGCTGTCATAAGAAACGGATCAGGACAGTTACTAGGCAATCAGGCGATTGCTGTCAAAGTAAGTCTATTACAAGGATCTCCTGCAGGCACACTAGTATATTCTGAGCGGCTTACCGGAAATACAAATGCCAACGGCCTTATCAATATGGAGATAGGAACCGGAACTATACTCTCAGGGACCTTCCCTTCTATCGATTGGACTCTGGGAAATTATTATTTGAAAACAGAAACTGACCCTTCAGGCGGCACAAACTATACCATAGCAGGAACCAGCCAGCTCTTAAGTGTTCCCTATGCCATGTATGCAAAATCTGCAGGAGGCAGTGGGGGAAGTTTTGCGATCCCTTATACCAATACTGTCAATAATCCTTCTACTCTATTCTCTTTAACGAACGATGGAGACGGAACTTCACTAGAAGGGAATAACAACACGACAACATCCAATATTGCAGCGGTAAGAGGAATTGTAACCAGTACATCACCAGGAGGATTTTCTTCTGCAGTACGAGGAATCAATAACGGAACAGGGGGACTTGGTGTAGGGGTTTACGGAAGCCAGGCTGGAAGCGGATGGGGCGTCTATGGAACGACTCCTAATGGACTCGGAGTATATGGCAATGCAACAGGTAATGGAACAGGTGTATATGCTAACAGTAATACAGGTACCGGACTCACAGCAACCAGTAATAATGGAATCCCAGCAAGTATTTCTATTTTCAATAATGCCAATAATAATAATGCGCTCAGTGTTTCTACGGTAGGAAACGGAACTGTTGTCAATGTCTCCTCTACCGGAAATGGCGCTGGGGTAAGAAGCTCTACAGGAGCAGGGTTTGCTATTCATGGGATCACTACTGCCCAAACCTCTGCTGGTGTGGTGGCCGATAACAACGGAGCTGGTGAAGCTGTAGTCGGAAGAACTACCAGTGATATAGCCGGAGCTGTAGTAGGTAGAAATGATGGCGGTGGATATGGGGTAAGAGGTTTTATTGCAACCAACACATCCGGAACAGGGATAGGAGTCTATGGACAAGTAGGGACCAATAACAGTACCGGACGAGCAGGTAGATTTGAAAATTTTAACAATACCAATACTGACGCGAATACTTTTGAAGTGGTATCTAACGGAAATGGAAACATTCCCGACAACACAAAGGGAAATGCAGCTTCTTTTTTACTTGATAATAACAACAGTGTAGGTGCTGCTGTAAGAGGAGAAGTAAATACTATTTTTGGAAACTTTGGTGCTGCCGCTGTATTTGGTGTCTCTTCAGGAACCGGGGGCCGAGCAGGTCTATTCTATGCCTCAAATCCTGCCGGGAACGGAGCTTCACTTATTGCTTTAACTGATGGAAATGGAAATGCCATTACTGCTAATGCCGGCAAAGACGGAAACGGCGTGGAAACCAATATTGATGGAGCAGGAAACGCTCTCTACGCATGGGTTCCTAGTTTTTCTACCGGAAGAGCCGGAAGGTTTGAAATTTTCAATGAAGATAATACAAGTGATGTAGTAACTGTAAAAACTATAGGAAATGGTATTGCTGGAAACTTCAAGGTTGATAGAGTAACCGGAACCTCTGCTGCAGTAAAAGGAGAAGTCAATTCACAATTTGCTAATTTCGGAACAGCGGGTATATATGGTGTCTCTTCAGGAACGGGTGGTTATGCAGGTCTATTTTACGCTTCAAATGCTTCCGGAAATGGTCCCGCAGTATTAGCCCTGACTGATGGAAATGGAAATGGGATTACAGCTAATGCGGGGGGAAATGGTGATGGTATTGAGGCATCTTGTGACGGGCCTGGTAACGCCATCTCTGGTTTCATCCCCAACTTTGGTACGGGTAAAGCAGGCAGATTTGCTAACTTCAACAACGCTAATGGACAACCGGTAGTACATGTAACGACAACCGGTACAGGCTCTACTCTATTGATTAATCATCAGGGACCATCCGGTAATATCGCCATCTATCAAAGTGCATCTGCAAATGTTGCCCGTATCAATAAAGCAGGAACAGGGTTCTTCAATGGCGGAACACAAAATAGCGGCGCAGACGTTGCCGAAGCATTTGATGTAGAAGGAGCTGCTTCTCAATATGAACCCGGTGATATACTGGTCATTTCTACAAATTCTGACCGAACAGTAGAGAAATCTTCAACCCCTTACTCTAATCTTGTAGCCGGAGTATACGCCACCAAACCTGGTGTACTTTTGACAGAAGAACATATAGATACGGATCTTTCCGGTAAAGTTCCAATGGGAGTCATCGGTGTTATCCCTACCAAGGTATGTCTTGAAAACGGAAAAATAAAAAGGGGAGATCTTTTGGTCACATCCTCCCAAACAGGTGTTGCCATGAAGGCCAATCTTAAAAAGGTAAAAATAGGACAGGTCATCGGAAAAGCCCTTCAAGATTTCAGTCAAAAAGAGGTTGGTAAAATTCAAGTACTAGTCAATATAAAATAAGCCATTATGAAAACAGCATATATCATCCCGTTATTATTCCTGGGCACTTTTATTTATGCTCAAGAGAATAAACAGTCTGTTCCAATGGAAGACCAGACACAGGCACTGAAGCAAATAAAAGAGCAGGAAGCAAAACTCATGCAGGAGGCCAAAGAAAATTTAGAAAAGCAAACTCCGCATACAGGATTAACTTCTGACCAGGGACTGGAAGTAAAAAAACAGGAACAAAAATCTAAAGCTTCCAGCGACTCCGGAAAACAGCTTCCCAATACGGCAACATTGGAAGAAATAAAAAAAACAATTCCCAACAGACAGGCATATCACAATACTATAAATTCTAGGAACACAAAAACAATTATTGGGCTCCCTAATACTGCAACTTTAGAAGAAATAAAAAAAACAATTCCTAAAAACTAATAGCCCTAAAAAAACTAATAATCCCAAAAACTGATAACCAAACTAGATTTTTCAAACAAAAAGAAGTCCGCTGACCAGCGGACTTTTGTATTATTAAAGTTCGAATCATTAATCCCAATCAGCAGCTACAAATTTCATAATATTTCCCTGATTGTCAGACAACGTAAGAAAATGCCCTTCCACAGAGTATTTCGTCATGGTTTCAAATTTTTTCTGAAAAGAAGTTTCCAGAGTCATATCCTGACAGCCTTTTAAAGTACTTACTCCCTGAGAAATCTTCACTTTTCCTTCTTTTTTAAATTCAGAAGTAAAAGACATCTGGTTACAACCCATGTATGCACTTCCATAAATTTTCCCCTTTTCCATCTTTCCAGTCAGATTAATTTCAGCTTTATGATCGATTAGCTGATCTTTAGAAAACCCATCGAAAGAAACCAGCATCCATTGTCTTTGTAAATAAGGATCTTTATCTGGTACAGCAGAACAATTTACCACAAGCCCTAAGAATAATATTGTCAAAAGTGGAAATAATATTTTTTTCATGCTGATTATCATCCCATTTTCATACCAATCCTGGGCTGAATCTCATAAAAATTAGTAAATTAGCGACACAAAAATTATTTTATAAAATGAAAAGACTATTTCTACTATTCACTTTCTTACTGAGCTTTGCTCAGATGAGGGCGGATGAGGGGATGTGGCTGCTTATGCTTGTCAAAAGACTTAACGGTGTTGATATGCAAAAAGAGGGTCTACATCTAACGCCTGAAGAAATTTATTCAGTAAACAATTCCAGCTTAAAAGACGCCATTGTAAGTTTTGGTGGTTTCTGTACAGGAGAGATTGTTTCTGATAAAGGACTTTTATTCACGAACCACCACTGTGGGTACGGAGCTGTAGCTGCGGCTTCTACTCCGGAAAAAGACTATTTGAAGAACGGATTCTGGGCAATGAAACAGAAAGACGAATTCAATGCAAAGGATCTTTATGTAAGATTTTTAGTAAGAATGGATGATGCTACTCAAAGAATCACATCCAAGCTAAACAACAATATGACCGGAGCAGAGAGAAAAGCTGTAATTGATGCTGAGACTAAAGCAATCCAGACAGAAAACTCTGAAAACGGGAAATATACCGTAGTGGTAAAAGATTTCTTCAACGGAAACGAATTCTACTATTTCGTATACCAAGATTATAAAGATGTAAGATTAGTAGGGGCACCACCTTCATCATTAGGAAAATTCGGGGGTGATACTGACAACTGGGAATGGCCAAGACATACTGCAGACTTCACTGTTTTCAGAGTGTATGCTGATGCAGCAGGAAATCCTGCAGAATATTCTCCAAGTAACGTTCCTATGAAGCCTAAGCATTTCTTACCGGTTTCTCTTAAAGGAATTAAGCCTGGTGATTTCTCCATGATCCTTGGATACCCTGGCAGAACAAACCGTTACCTTACTTCTTATGGAATTCAGCAGATGGTAAACAAAGACTATCCGGCTTGGGTTGAAGCTTCTAAAACAGCAATGGATGTAATGAAGAAGTATATGGATAAAGATAAAGCGACTCAGCTTAACTATGCGTCTCAATATGCTTCTGTAGCTAACTATTGGAAAAACAGACAAGGCACGATTGACGCTGTTAACAAAAACGGAACTATCACTGATAAGAAAGGGATTGAGGATAAGTTCAAAACATGGGCAGTTCAACCGGGAAATACTATGTATGATGGTATTTTAGATGATATCAGCGCTTATTACAAACAAACTTCTGACAGAAATGTTGAAAGAAACTATGCTACTCAGTTTTCTAGAAACGCCAAATATATTTCTCTTGCTTTACAATTAGGTTCTGTTCTAAAGACTTATGCAGCTCAGGATATGCAAGGAAGATTAGCAATGAAGGCTAAAACAGAAGCGGCGATTAAAGCGGCTTATGAAAACTTCAGTACTCCATTGGAAGGGGAAATGCTTTCAGCAATGACCAGCCTTTACCAAGCTAGAGTAAAAAATCCAGAAGTGGCTTCTGCTACTATCTTAGGGCTAGATGCTAAAACAGTTTCTAACTTAGCTTACTCTTCTATTTTTGCAAACAAAACTTCTGCAACAAACTTCTTATTGAATCCTGATGCATTAAAACTTGATGCTGATCCACTTTGGAAAGCAGCAAACGGCATCACCGCAGATCAGAAAATGAGTACTGAAAGATATGTAAAGATAGATGATAATTTTGCAAAAAACAGCCGCCTATTCTTAGCTGGTTTAGTGAAAGCTATGCCTGAGAAGAAATTCTATCCGGATGCCAACTCTACAATGAGATTAACTTACGGAACAGTAGACAAACTTCCTATCAGAGAAGACAGAAACTACTTCGGAGTTACTGATAACTACTATACAGACATGTCTGGTCTTGTTGGAAAATACAAGAAAGGTGATGAAGAATTCGATCTTCCTCAAAGAGTAATTGACCTTTACAACCTTAAAGATTTCGGACAGTATGCTGATGCAAAAGGATACATGCCTGTAAACTTCCTTTCTAACAATGACATTACAGGAGGAAACTCTGGTTCTCCGGTAATTGATGGAGATGGAAACCTTATCGGTATTGCCTTTGACGGAAACAGCGAAGCATTAAGCGGAGATATCGTATTCGAGCCTGAATGGCAGAAAACAATCAACGTAGATGTTCGTTTTGTTCTTTGGACCATTGATAAATTTGCTGGTGCAAGAAGATTAGTTGATGAATTAAAGCTTGTAAGAGATGCAAATACTCCGGCTGATACAAAAACTAAAAACTCAGGTACTACAACATTACCTAAGAAAACAAAGAAAAAATAATATTATCTGATATATTTTTGAAACCGTGAAAGTAATTTTCACGGTTTTTTTATTTTTGAATATTAAAATATTAATAATGAGTTCTCAGCCTATATTATTCACAGCCATCATAAAACAGAATGGAGACATGAATGCTGCTTTTGTAGAGTTTCCATTTTCCACAGAAAAGCTGTTCAACAAAAAAGGACAGGTAAAAATTAAAGCTCTATTTGATGACAAGGCTGAATACCAGGGAAGTCTGGTTACAATGAAATCAGACTGTCATATTTTGGGACTGACCAAAGAAATCAGACAGCAACTTGGAAAAACTTTTGGCGATGAGGTTTCTGTCTCTCTTATTGAAGATAAAGAAGAAAGAATTGTTGAGATTGCAGATGACATTGTCTTGATCTTTAATGAAAACCCTGATGCAAAAGTATTATTCGACACAATGAGCTATACCCACAAAAAGGAATATATCCGATGGATTGAAGAAGCTAAAAAGCCTGAAACAAGAGAAAGCAGAAAAGCTAAAATGATTCAGATGATTCTGGAAGGAAAAAAAGGAGTATAATCACCTTTCTTTATCTATTACACTTTTACTTCTGCTTGCAAATATTGCTTTCCTCCTCCATTGGTAACAGTCAGGAATCCGTCATAATGAGCTACCCTTACTCCAAGGTCATTCATGACTTCTTTAAAATACCCACTCTTTTTTACATGATCTGGCTGCCATAGAAATTGTGCAGACTGCCCTTGTTGATTCTGAAAAATCAATGAATCCAGCCTATTTTCAAATCCTGATGAGGTAAGATCTATCACCACACTTTCATTAGCTACAAAGTCCTTAGTTAATATCATATATTTATTCATTTTCTATTTTTTTATTCTGAGACAAAAGTCTTTATCTCTAGCGACAGAACTCGACGTATTATTTACAAAACAGCTCTTTATAAAACTAGCTGATTTCAATATTTTTAAAATATTTGATATTTTTTTGTCAGGATCTTTAAAAGTGATCGACTATAGTTTTGACTACAACTTAAAAAAATCACTTTATGAAAAAGACATTCTTTAAAACCACAGTATTTGCGGCAGCTATAACAGCTGCATTAACGCTTTTTTCATGCGACGATTCGGATAACAACATGATGGACAACTCTTATCAGAGAACCATCACATTCGAAAATATCGTTGCTCCTAAAGACTTTGTACAAAGTGGAAGCTTTCAGGGATCAGGAACTCCTCCGGTGATCATGCCAGGGCAGTCTGTATCATTCAAGTTCAGCGCAGGAAAAACGCAGGCCCTTATGTTTGCCACGATGTATGGTGCTTCAAAAGATTGGTTTTTTGCATCTCAACAGCCAGGCATCAAACTCTTTGACTCTAATGGAGTTCCTATCACAGGTGATGTCTCTTCAAGCGTATTATTATGGGACAACGGAACTAAAGACAATATGACCGGTCAGCCCGAGAGCAAGCCCATCATGCAGGTTCCTAATGTAACAGCTTCGCAATTGATGAAACTTAATCTGACTTATGATGATGTAAAATCTGAATTCACTCTTACCATTAACAATACTTCCGGCGGAACAGCTAATCAGACGCCATTTTCTCCGGGAGTATGGGCCGTATCTAACTATAACGGTATGCAGCTCCTGAACAGTGCTCCATTTTTCACTCCTAATGCATTATCCAATCCTGAGATCACAGATATTGCCCAGATGGGAAATATTGACAAAATGAAGGCAAAACTTATGGCTAATACAGGAATTATGACGGGACTTTCTCCTGCACTGATCGTTGTGTATCGTGGGGATAAAAATCCTATTTATGAACTTGGGAAAACAGATGCCGGAATGGGATTGAAAGATATTGCCCAGTTTGGGAATGTGGCCAAACTTCAGAATAGTTTGAAATCGTTACCCAATATAAAAGGGGTCTATGTTGCAGGTAATGCACCTGTGGCTCCAGGAAATAAGGTAATGGCCAGCTTCAAAGCTGATCCGGGAGATAAGATTGCCTATGCAACCATGTTTGGTTTTTCTAATGATTGGTTCTATGCCAATGATCAAAATATCGAAGCTAATTTTAAAGGAGATCTTAGTTCAAAAACCTCTTTATTTGATTCAGGAACTGGAGTAGATCAATATCCTGGTGCAGGAAATCGTCAGGCTTTGTTTGGCGGAATCCCACAAAGTGAAAGTATGCCTATTTCTAAAGTTGGAACACAATATCCGGTTCCTGCTGTGCAAAATGTAATAAAAGTAACTGTGAATTAAAGTTTGTTGGATTCAACCTGGATCTATTTGTAAGGAATAGTTCGGTTTTCCAAAAATCCCACGCAGCTTTGCTGCCTGGGATTTAATTTACATTGATTCCATAAGCGGAATACCAAGGTACTTCAAATAGGAATCCAGCATATTTTTATCAAATACCGGTTCTTTTATATCTGAACCTTTCAGAAACTGCTGCACATTGGTGCAATCCCAGACATAGGTATTCTGATATAGCTCAACAGTGGATAACCCTTCATGCATATTATCTCTAAAGAGACTCGTCAATGGATACAATCGGTTTTTACTATCATCTTCCCATTGTTTTCGCCATTCTTTATAAGGAAGGCTTTTTAATGTAAACGGATAATACTTTTTCATGAGTCCGAAGAAATCCTCTAAGGTAAGGTTCGTTTCAGGACTGGCAATTAAGTTGAACTTCTTCCCTACCGCCTCTTTATTTTTAGTAATATGAGCCATGGATTTGGTCATATAATCTACTGTGATTAATCCTTCTCTCAATTCCGTCAGGGCCGGATAAGACTGGAATTCCACACAATTTTTCACTAAGCCTGACCACCATTGATATGGAGCGCTTGCACCTGTTTCACTGTGGCACATAGCATACCCTAATCTGTAAGTGATCAATGGCAATCCTTCTTTTGCAGCCAAATCTGCTACAGCTTCCATCACCCATTTACTCCTTACATAGCCAATATCTTTGCTTACCGACATCAGATTTTGAGCAATATCATCCGATTCAAGCATAACGGTCTTTCCTGTAAATATATGGCCCCAGCTATATACTGATATCGTGGACAGCAGTGCCAGACATTTTGTTCTTTCTGCCCCTGCCAGTTTTATAATTTCTCTCAGCCCCTCTACATTTGGAGCCTTCATATAGGAATAGGGTTCTATAAAATTTACTGAGCTTCCGGAATGGTAAATTAAATCTGTTTTTCCAGCCAACATTTTAAACATTTCTTCTGAAAGCCCCAGCGATGGTAGTGCCAGGTCGCCAATTACAGGAATAATTCTTGATTTTTGTTCTTCTTTTTGAGGAACAGCAAATTGTTTATAGCAACGGTCAATTTTTTCTTTAGCATGAAAATCATCCTGAGCTCTTACCAGACAGTAAATATCAGCATTTGTTGTATCTAAAAGTTCCTGTAAAAGATGAATTCCTACAAATCCTGTAACTCCGGTTAAAAATATAGCCGATGGATTTTCCAATTGCTTAGGATCAAAACCTCCAGCAAATACAGTTCCCGGAGCAAGATATACATCCTGCTGCAACTCTACATAAGGTTCCATATCTTCTATTGGAGCGGCTTCTCTTGTTTCTTTGGACCTGGTAATCAACATTTCTGAGAGCTGTTGCAATACTGGATACTGATAGATATCTCTCAGGTATACTTTTACTTCCAGTCTTCTTTCCAATGCTACTGCTACAACAGCAACTAACAGAGAATTTCCTCCGATATCAAAGAAGTTATCTGTAATATTAATTACTGGACGTTCCAATTCTGATGACCAGATATCTGCAATAATCCGTTCTGTTTCATTAGTGGGCGGCTCGAAAGAAACCAGATCTTTTGCTTCTTTATCTGCCAGTTTTTTTAAAAAATCAGAATCTGTTTTTCCATTGGCTGTAAGGGGAATTTATCAATAAAAATAATCTGGGCAGGAATCATATATCCCGGCAATTCTTCTTTCAATAGATTCCTGACAGAGGTACTATCTTTTTCAGAACCTGGTTTAGATACAATAAAAGCAATGAGATATTTATTGTTCCCAGCTGTATCTTTTGTAATTACGGTAGCCTCCTGCACAACTTCCTGTTGACTCAGAGTACGTTCTATTTCACTCAATTCTACCCGGAATCCACGGATTTTTATCTGATTATCTATTCTTCCTAAAAATTCAATCTCTCCATCAGGAAGCCATTTGGCAAGATCTCCGGTACAATATAGTTTTTCTTCCTTTTTAAAAGGGTTAGCTATAAACTTTTCATGGGTAAGTTCTTCATTATTAAGATACCCTTTAGCTAAAAGGTCACCTCCTATATATAATTCACCAACAGCGCCTATGGGTAACAATTCCATATTCTTTCCTAAAATATAGGCTTTGGCATTTGCTATAGGCCTGCCTATTGAAGAGATATATTTACCTTCTACATCTTTAACCCTCCTAAATGTAGCATATACTGTACATTCGGTAGGTCCGTAATAATCTATGAGTTCATAGCTCAATTCTGTAGTTAATACTGGTTTTAGTTTTTCACCCGCTGTGAAAAGATATTTAAGTGATAAATCATTATAATTTTTAGTCTTCTCTATAAAAGATGGAACAAGAACTGTTGGTACGAAGCCATGGGTAATATGATTTTTGTGGAAATATTCTACTAAAGCAGAGGTATCTGTTCTTTCTTCATTTTCAGCAATAAAAAGCTTTGCTCCGGAGGTAAGTCCGGACCATGTTTCCCACACAGAAATATCAAATGCCAAACCTGCAACAATAGTGAGATGTGAGGTATGATCCACATGAAAGTGATGGTTATGCCATGTTACCAAATGTTGAATTGCCTGATGGATAATCATTACTCCCTTGGGTTTTCCGGTAGATCCAGAAGTATAAATGGTATATGCCAATGCTTCCTGATGAATTTCAATTTCCGGCTGTTGTAAAGAAAAGGAATCCAGATCTTTCATCGTATTCAGCTGAAAAATTTCAGTTTTTATATTCTCCGAAAGCTGTGAACCAAAATATTGGCTGGCAATCATTATTTGAGCAGAAGTATCTGAAAGAATGTATTCTACCCTTTTTACCGGATATGCCGGATCTATAGGAACATATGCTGCTCCTGTTTTTACAATTCCAAGAACAGCGACAACCCACTCCAAAGAACGGTCAAGCCACACAGGAACAAACATATTTTCTTTAATGCCTTTGTTTATTAATTGATTGGCAAGCTGGTTACTTTTCTGTTCCAGTTCTTTGTAGGTGATCTCCTGATCCTTGTATACAACCGCAACATGATCAGGATGAAGTTCAACCTGTTTTCTAAAAAGGGATACCAGAGTTTCTTCCTTTTTATAATCCCATCCGGTTTTATTGAAATCATTTAAAAGTCTCTCTCTGTCTGCGGAAGACAGCAATACAGCGGTTCCCAATGACTGGGTTTCTAATGTTGATGTTGAATTTGACATTGTAATGATGTGATTTGGTTAAAAGCTTACTTTTCCTTAGAACTTTTTCTATCAACACCATTCAAAGCTAATTGATTGAAAACATGGACACTGACCTATTATTCAATCATAAAATTAAGGGAATAACAAGGTGCAAAGGTTAGGCACAATGATGAATTCAATGTGTAATGATAATAGCTTTGTAAACGGTTGTTGCAGATAAAGATCAGATGATCTGCCCGGTTGAACAGAACTGTAAATAAAACAATGCTTTATTTATAACTCTCAAAAAGAATGTTTTAATTCTTCCATGTAGGCCTTAAAAGAAAATCATCTTATTGATTAACAATTTAAACTACATAATGAATTATGGTTAATAATTCATTAGTCAAATTTAACATAATAAAAATATAAAATGTTACATAATTATAAGATTCTCCCACACGAAAAATTTAATTATTATAAAAAAACAAATTGATTTACAATAAAATACATTTACAAAATCAATAATCGAAATACTATAAGATTATAAGAAAACCGTACTATAAGAAAAGAAACAAGGAAACCAAATTTTACATAATTAATAACTTAAATCATTCTCACTAAGCATTCCAGAATTCACGGTCCAGACTTCTGTACTGTATGGCCTCAGAAATATGATGGGAAAGGATTCTCTCAGACTCTTCAAGATCAGCAATCGTACGGGCAACTTTCAGAATTCTGTCATAAGCCCTTGCAGATAGATTTAGTTTCTCCATAGCCAGTTTGATGAGGTTGAATGAGGTTTCATCGAGATCACAGAATGCCTCAATTTCTTTTGGACCAATCTGAGCATTGCTGCTGATATTGAGATTTTTATACCGTTCATTCTGAATATCTCTTGCTTTCAAAACCCGCTCCCGGATATCTTTACTTTTTTCTCCTTTCCTTTTTTCTGAAAGCTGTTCAAATTCTACTTTCTGAACTTCTATATGAATATCAATTCTATCTAAAAGCGGCCCGGAGAGCTTATTCATATACCTTTGCATTTCGTAAACCGAAGATGTATTATTAGGATCATCAGGAAAAAATCCACTCGGACTTGGATTCATTGACGCCACCAGCATAAAACTAGCGGGATAATTAACGGTGAACCGGGCTCTTGAAATCGTTACTTCCCTATCTTCCAGAGGCTGTCTCATGACCTCAAGCACAGTTCTTTTGAATTCCGGCATTTCATCCAGAAATAAAACGCCATTATGAGCCAGCGAAATTTCTCCCGGCTGAGGATAACTTCCCCTGTAAATTTGTAAAGTAGATGATAAAATTTGAACAAAAATCGTCTTTCTTTCCAAAAGAACGTGATAAATCTGATCTTAATTAATCAATCTACACCGCTAAAATTACAAAACATGGTGATAATAAGTTCAAAAAAGACTTATGAGATTGATTTAACAGAATATCTCATAAATACAGATTCGATCATTATTCAGAAAAACTCTGAAAAGAAAATAACTCAACAGCTAACAAAAGATTACATGCACGTTTTAGAAAAAAATGATGATGTAGTAAAATATTGTGAACAGCCTTTCAAGATTAACTATTTTTTTTAAGAATTTGGTTAAAGAATTCATTCCTGACTTTTATGTAAAATATAAAAATGAAGAAGAAGAATTAATCATATTAAATATTGGAAATAAAGATGCTTCAGAAATATCAGAAATTAAAAAAATACTTAAAGAAAATAACATCAATTTTTCAATCCTACAGCATCAAGACATAGATTCTAATCTTCTTTTTAATTATAAATTTTTAAGTAATTACTATAACAAAGGCAGGTTTATTAATGATATGGATATCCACACTGTATTTACAATAGTTGACAAATTTAAAAAGCTGACTATTAATCAATTATTAGAAGAGGTAGGAAAAACTTTTGAAAGAAAAGCAGAAATTCTTTACGTTACATGGTACCTAATTAATAGTAATTTACTTAATTTTAATAAAGAGGAAAAAATATCGCTTAATACTATAATTTGGGATAAACATGAATAGAACATATATTTCTAAAGGGGAAAAGGTCATTTATGATAACAAAGAATGTATTATTGTAAAGATAATAAGTACATCTAAAGTATCTGTTACTGAGGTTAATTCTAATATAATTCATACCGTATCCATAAAAGATATAACCCCATTCACAGATTTAAGTAGTACTCCGATGGAGATACTAACTGATAAAGATTGGGAAAAAGCTAAAACCAGGTTTAATATTATAAAGCCCATCCTTTCAAATCGAGGAGATCTTTCCTTGATAAATCGCATTTCTTTTGAAAATAATATTAGTATACCTACAATATATAGATGGTTGAAGTTTTATGATAATGGTCAAACCGTATCATCTTTGGCCGGAAAGAGAAAAACTGGAGGAAGAGGCAAAAGTAGACTTACAAATAAACAAGAGGAAATCATTTCTGACAAAATAAATTCAGTTTATTTGAATCAAAATAGGAAATCAATAACAAGAGTTATTACGGAAGTTAAAATAGCATGTTATGATTTAGACATTCCCTCTCCTCACGACAATACTATTAGAAGTAGGATTAAAGGGATATCTGATGAAGAAAAAATAAAAAAAAGATTAGGAATAAAAGAAGCTCGTTATAAATATGAACCTATAAAATCAAGCTATGATGAAGCAAGCTTTCCTTTATCAATAGTACAAATAGACCATACTTTACTAGATATAATATTGGTTGATGAATTAGAGAGGAAAGCCTATAAAAGACCTTGGATTACTGTTGCTATAGATATATATAGCAGAATGGTTATTGGACTTTATTTATCTTACGATCCACCAGGAGCAATAGGGACTGGACTGTGTATTTCAAATTCAATTCTTCCCAAAGAACTTTGGCTAGAAAGAATCGGAGTTTCAGCACATTGGCCGTGTTGGGGTGTTATGGATTGTTTACACCTAGATAATGCTAAAGAATTTCATGGCAAAATGTTAAGAGATGCATGTGATAATTATGGAATATCTTTAAAATACAGACCAGTAGCAACACCTCATTATGGAGGACACATAGAACGATTGCTCGGCACATTTGCAACAGAAATACATAATCTTCCGGGAACTACTTTTTCAAATGAACAAGAAAGAAAAAACTATAAAAGTGAAGAGAATTCATCATTAACCTTAACAGAGCTTGAACGCTGGTTAATAACTTATATTACTAAGATCTATCACACAAGAACTCATTCCTCACTTGGGGTATCGCCACTAAAAAAATATGAGGATGGAATAATGGGCAATGAAAACATCCCAGGTCGAGGTATCCTTCCCAGAATAAATGATATCCGAAGAACAAGATTAGACTTTATGCCTTATGTTGTACGCTCTATTCAAGAATATGGGGTGGTTATCGATCATTTATATTATTACGCAGATATTTTGAGACCTTATATTCATAAAAAAGATAACAATAAAGGCTATATTTTTAAGAGAGATCCAAGAGATATCAGCTTAATTTATTTTCTCGATCCAGCAACAGAAGAATACTATGACATTCCATTCAGAAATGCCACCTATCCCCCAATTTCTTTATGGGAGTACAGAGATTCTCTTAAGAGAGTTAAGGAAAGAAATAAAGAAATCAACGAAGAAAATATTTTTGAAGCATTCAAAGAGTTAACAACTATCGAAAAGAAGTCTATTTTAACAACAAAAAGAAAAAGAAAAGAGTACCAATCCCTTGACTATAGAAAGGAAATGAATACTTCAAATATAGACGTGAATGACTTTATACCTGAAAACAATGAGATAATTAAACCTTTTGAAGATTTAGACGATGAAGCATTTAACAAAAAATACTAGAGATTTTGTTGAGAGATCAACTGAACATGAAAGAATTACATCTTGTAGATTTCCGAAATGGATTGGATATAGCCAAGCAACTAAAATTATTAATAGAATGGATGAGTTACTGATCTATCCAAAAAGTACTAGAATGACCAATATTTTACTTGTAGGAGAATCTAATAATGGAAAAACAGCTATTCTCAATAAATTCAATCAAAAATATGGAGCATCTTATGACGAAAAGACAGGAAATGTAATAAACCCTGTAATTATGGTACAAGCCCCACCTGAGCCTGACGAAAGAAGGTTTTATAATGCTATTTTAGAACATATATTTGCTCCATATAAGACCTCTGAAAAACTGGATTTAAGGTACTTACGCGTCAAAAAAATGCTAACAGAACTACAAACTAAGGCATTAATAATAGATGAAATCCATCACGTATTGGCTGGTACTCCAACAAAGCAAAGAAAGTTTTTAAATGTTATCAAACATTTGTCAAATGACTTACAGATACCTATCATATGTGCAGGAACAATGCTTGCTTTCAATGTTATACAAAGTGATCATCAGTTAGCAAATCGCTTTGAGCCAAGGGTTGTCCCTAAATGGTCAAATGATATGGAATTTAAACGCCTTTTAGCAAGCTTTGAGGCATTAATCCCTCTAAAAAAAGAATCTATGCTCACAGAAAATTCCATAACAATGAAACTTTTGGTAATGAGTGATGGCCTTATTGGAGAAGTGGCTAGAATACTTGAACTTTGCAGTATTGAAGCAATCAAAAGCGGAGAAGAAAAAATAACCAAAGAGATTATATTGAATATTGATTATATTTCACCTCAAGACAGAAAAAAAAGATATTTTGCTTGATGGTTTATATTAAAGAATTCAAGAAAAATATATTTCCGGCATATATTAATCCGGAAATTAATGAACTTTTTAGTTCATGGTATTGTAGACTGGCAATTAGTCATTATGTAAAACCACTAACATTTATAAAAAATAATTTTGGACACAATGCGCCAATTTTTGGAAGAGATATTGACTACCTTAAGCCTGATTATGTAGTAAATTTCTTATTGAATCACACCCCATTATCTAAAAAAAGAATCGATAAATTATTCCTCACTTCCTATAATGACATTTATTTTAATAATTATTCTAATAGAAAAGGACATATCTTAAGTTTAGGACTAAACAATAGGAATAGAAAAAGATTTGGTACTATGTGTTGTCCCAAATGCCTATCATCAAACCCCCTACTATAAAAAAGAATGGAGATTATTTTCTACAATCATATGTATGAAATGTAAATCCTCTTTAATTGACAGATGTCCTAATTGTCAAAAGCCAATTTCATATCATCTTATTTATAATAGCGGTAACCAGTCCATTCCCGATCTTTCTTTTAGATTTTCATTATGCTGGTATTGCAAAATGGATTTGTCTACTTTTGAATTAATACAACCTACATCCTTAGAAATTGAATATCAGAATTTTATAAATCGCACTTTAGATAATGGATTTAACCATTATACAAATTATTCATTTTCATTTATCAATGGACTTATTTTATTATGCAGAACCGCTAGGGGAACTAGAAAAAATAAGTTTAATCAGAAATTTACTACTATTTTAGCGAATGAATACAATCTACATCTTTCGCCCATAAAAGAGGAAACTGGCTTCTGGTCTTTACAAGAAAGAAAAGAAACTTTACCCTTCATTTATAGATTTATTAAAGACTTTGCCGTAGATAAAAGTATTCCCCAGCACCTTAACTTGACAAGATCATATCTTACTATTTACAAACAGGATCTAGATTACTGGATTATTTCCCTGTTAGATCTTTGATTGCTGTAGCTATTCGATTATAAAGACTTTCCACACTATCTTCGAAAGTATCTCTTTTAATTTTATTAAGTGCATCTACAACTACAAAATTATAAATCTTTAATTTTGATATCTTTAATAATGACCAATTAGATTTATGGTCTCTTCTTACTTTTATTATACCGTTTTTTAAACCCTCGTCATGTTCTGAATCAAAACCTCCCTCTCCGATGTGCTTTATAATTCCTATTCTCTTTGATTCATTATTACTCGCAATAATACAATATTCTTGATCTTTATATTTAATTCTAAACAATATAATAGATCCATTCTCTGTAAAATTTAGAGGATCATAAGAAAAGACACTTGTACCCTGTCTTTTTAAATAAATATAATCACAAGCAAACTCATTATATTCTTTTAAAAGGTCAAAGGCAGATAAAATTATGCGCATATAATCAGTATTCTCAGAAATACCAGAGATAAAATTTACGAGACCTGTTTCACTATCATTACTATGGTTTGATATTGATTCATCATAATCTTTAATATGTTTAACAAAATTATTTTCAAAATTTGTATTATTTTTAATAACTGTTGGTATAGCATCTGCAACGTTTGGGGATTCCAAAAATTTAGGTCCTTCATCACTAATAATAACATCCTGAATAGCTTCATTATTAGTGTAAAGTGTATCTGATACAATATCTCCATCATTATTATGATTATATCCCACACTTGTTCCCTGAACTATTTCATTCGTATTTTCATCTTCAACAATCAATGCAGCATCTTGATCATCCAAAATAAAATTCTCAAGTTCAAACAATGCTTTATCCGAGGGTAATGATACATTATCAATAGCATAAACCATATTAATTAACCCAGCTTTATCAATAGGATGATAATGAAGATCCATTTTTATTATTGCTTCTTTTTGAAAGGGCAATGAATAAAGTATATAAGACATTAAATCTTCATTATTCTTTTGTTTATCAAATAATTCCTTTAGAAAACTTCGTCTTATATTATACAATCTTTTAATATCTCCTTTCTTCAAGAAATGAAATTTGCTTAATATTCTTGCTTCCGCTTTATTTATAAGAGAAGACCGATAAGCAACAACTGCATAATCATCAAATTTATATGGTTTTACAATACCAGGAATAAAAACTCCATATATCAAGTAATAAAGTGTTAGAGATGATAATGAATAGAAATAAGACTGTATTACATTAAAGGGTATTATAAATTTTGCATTATCAATATCAACATGATAACATGGTACATCTCCATAGGTATGGGATTCAAGTAACGGATAAAATGTTTTTCCATTTCCTAAATTATTTTCAATATTTAAAATGGTTCCATTATTTATTCGACTAATAAGAACATCATGTAAAATATTAATTTTTTCATGATTATGAGCAGATTGTAGAAAGTTCCCTAAATAGTCATAGTAATTACCCTGTCTATATCTAATTGTATATTCTTCTCGAAATGGAATACAGAATGTTTTTAAATTTCGTTGGAACTTAAAAAAAGTATTATTACAAAGAGTAATATAAACCTCTCTATGAATTACATCATTGATATAATAGCTTCTACCAAGCCATGAAATAAACCAAAATTTATTTTTGAAATCTATTTTGTCTGCTTCTTCGTAAACCCACGCACGAAGCCGGAGTTTTATGGGTAGATTTTGTGCAATTTTTGGTAACATCTTGTGAATTACAATAGGTAATGATAAAAATATTAAAAATATTGAGTCATTCAAAAAAATTGTGTTTGATAAAATATTATCATAACACTATTGACTTTGTCAAAAAAAAACTTTAACTTTGCATCATACTAATTGCATATATGCAATTAGTATAATAAAGAAATTAATTTTTGAGGGTTAAATAATGTCTTTTTTTTTATTCTTCATTCATAATCATTGACTTTGTCGAAAAAAAAAACGTAACTTCGCTTCATAAGAATTGCATATATGAAATTCTTATATTAAAAAAAAATAATTCTCTCTCTTTTCCTAATTACTATCACTGTTATCATTGACTTTCTAAATAAAAATGCGTAACTTCACACTAAGTAATTAATTGCATATATGCAATTAATTACTTAAACGGACATAAAATTTGACTTTGTCAAAAAAAAAAATATAACTTTGCAACATACTAATTGCATATATGCAATTAGTATATAATAAATATATGGCTAAATTCGAAAAATATACTTTTGAAATTGAAGATGCTTTAGAAGATAATGCTTATAAAGTGTTTACCACAGAAGAATTTGAAAGATTAGTCTCATCAATTAAACAAATTAAAGGAATAAAAAGTGCTTCAAGAAAAAAAAATTAAAGAATTTCTTCTTGAACAATATATAGTTCAAAGTAGACTTCAAGGTCAATCAAGTTCTGAATTCTATTATCTAAAAGATAGTAAAATTGATCAATATGATATTGCATCAACTCGATCTAGATCTGCTTTTTTTAGTCACTACTCTGCATTATCGATACATAACTTAACAATACAACTTCCTAAGCAGATATATTTAACTTGGGAGAGAAAAGGATTACGTCATCAAAATGACACGTTTTTAATTCAAGAAAATGTTGACACTGCCTTTAATAAGACACCCAGAATAACTCAGGATAAAAGAAAATATAAAGGGTTTACAATTAACTTCATTAATGGTCAAAACCACAATCTCTTAGGAGTAGAAACTTTTAGAAATAATTATTTAGTCTCAAATATCGAAAGAACATTAATAGATGTTTCTGTAAGACCTTTTTATGCTGGTGGGATTACTCAAGTTCTCCAATCTTTTGAAGAAGCTAAAGATAAATTAGATACAAAGAAAATATATGACTATTATGTAGAAATGGATTTTACTTATCCATATCATAAAGTCATTGGTTTTTATTTAGAAAAAGCAGGATATAATGAAAAAGACTATGAACCATTTCTTGATATGGATTCAGACATTGATTTCTATTTAACATATAATATCCTGCACAAAGATTATAATAGCAAGTGGAAGCTATTTATTCCGAAAGGTTTTTAAATTGACTGGCTATTTTTAATAGTTCGTCAAAATAATAATCATAATCTTTTAATTCTTCATCCGCAGAAACAGTCTGTATAACTCTATTCCAATCATCTCTGTTATGTTCTCTTAAACTTTCCAATTTATTAATTAATGATAAAGGTACTTTCTTCGCTTTGAAAATTTCCCTCAGAATATCTTCTTCTAACTTTAATTCTGCTTGATTATAGATGGTGTATATATCATATACATCTCTAGCTCTTTGTTTTTCTTTGGCACTAGGTATAATTTCTTTATATTCAGGCATAGTTTGACACAATGCTCTAATCTTTTCCAGAAGAATCATTTCCAAAGTATAGACTCTTAAAAGAATACCTTCAACCTCTTTTGTTGTTGCTGTTTCTACATATTCATAAGCACTAATATCCACCGAATATTGTGTGGAACTATTATCATGAACAGAAATAGCGTTTCTCCTAATGCTATCCATATCATCCCCAAATTCAATAAATTTATCTAGCTTAATAAGCTTAAATAATATGATATAACCTTTCCATTCCGGAATAACATTGTTCTTTGGTTTTAAATCAAATTTAATATCGAACGCTTTTAAATTTTCCTCACGAAATACTCTATTAAGTATCATATCTAATACCATAGGCATTTTCTTTATTTCTTCTTCTGTAAATTCTCTTTCTACCGAAAAATCAATATCTATAGATCCTCTGTTTGTTATTTCATATGCAAGTTGTAAAGCATTCCCTCCTTTTAGAACTAAAGAATGCATAAGAAACTCTTCTGACATTAAGGCTCTTAATGTCAACATTTTAATTTTGTTTATGTCCATGATTATTTAATAATATTTCATTGATAAATAATGATAAAAAACTAAAGATATTAATTAAAATTAATATTGACCACTGTAACGAAAAACGTTCGTTTTATGAAACATTTAAACAATTATATTTTTTTGTTTAATAACAGTCTCATTTTCCGTTTTATTTAATAGTTTTGCAAATAAACCTTTTTTAAACTAAAATTATGATTGTTGGATATGCTAGAGTTTCTACCTCTGATCAAAATATCTCTACGCAAGTTGAAATTTTGAGAGAAAAAGGATGTGAGAAAATTTTCACAGATATTGCCAGTGGGGTGCGTGAAGATAGAACCGGGCTGAATGAGATGCTTTCTTATCTACGAAAAGATGATATAATATTAGTGTACAAGACAGACCGTATTTTTAGGTCTCTTAAGAATATGATTGACTTAATAGAAAAGTTCAATGAAAAAGGAATTCTTTTTAAAAGTATCACTGAACCTGCATTTGACACAACATCAGCAAATGGAAAATTTATTATACAGATTTTTGGTGCAGTTGCAGAATTTGAAAGAAATCTAATTAGTGAAAGGACTAAATCTGGATTGGAAGGAGCAAGAAAAAGAAAAAAACTTTTAGGTAGGCCAAAAGGCTCTAGCAAATCAAGTATCGAAAAATATCAATATGCAAAACATCTGTACGATAATAAAAAAATTTCAATTGATAAGGCTTGTAGACAGGCAGGAATAAGCAAAGCAACATTTTATCGTGTTGAGAAACAAAATTAAATATAATCCTATTGTAAATAATAAATTTAAAACAAAATAAAAGGATACCTTCTACATACATGACTAAAGAAAAAAAAATACAGATATCAAATTTTCTAAGATGGACAGGATCAAAACGATGGTTTGTCAAAGATCACATTCAGAAATTTTTACCTCATAAATTTAATAATTATCACGAACCCTTCCTAGGAGGTGGATCTGTATTTTTCTTCATAAAACAATTTTTAGTTACAGACCAAAAAGAATTTTATCTATCCGACACTAATAAGGAATTAATAAACGTTTACGAACAACTTAGGGACGGTCCTGAAGATGTAATTAATTGTTTAAAGAAATTTAAAAATAGTAAAGATGATTATTATAAAATAAGGAATTATAACCCTAGAATAAATTCAAAAAAAGCGGCCAAATTTATATATTTGAATCGTACTTCTTTTAACGGAATTTACCGAGTTAATGCTAATGGAATCTATAACGTTCCTTATGGACACAGACCTAATGTAGATTTTGTTACTGAAGATTTACTTAGGAATGTTAGCAAACTATTACAAGGAATTAAATTTTCTACACAATCATTTGAAGAAGCTTTGCTATCTGTTAAAAAAGGCGATTTAGTTTTTCTTGATCCCCCTTATACTGTAGCACATGAAAATAACGGGTTTATTGAATATAACCAAAAACTTTTCTCCTGGGATGATCAAGAGAGATTGAAACAAATAATTGAACAAATAATCAGTAGAGAAGCGTTTTTTATACTTACAAATGCTAGCCATCATTCAATTGAGGATCTTTATAATGGCATAGCAAATATTACAGTTCTTTCACGGCCGAGTATAGTGGGAGGAAGATCAAAAACAAGAGGTATATATAACGAACTTATCATTTACAATTTTTGAAGTATGGAGAAACGTGTACTTAAATTAGCAATTATCAGTGATCTACATTGCCATCCAAAAAGAAAAACAGGTGAAGGTAATGATGAATCTTATTTATTAACAGACAAGCTTAGAGTACCCTCTAATGATCATCCTGTAGATGATCTATTGGAAAAAATAAATAATAATAAAATAGATAAAGTTGATTTAACATTGTGCCCTGGTGATTTTACCGACAAGGCAAATCAACAAGGTTTTATTTCCGGGTGGGGTTTCTCATTAGAAATTCACAGAGCATTAAACTCTAAAGAAATAATTGCTACTGTTGGGAATCATGATGTAGACGTATATGCCCAAAATTCAAATTATACATTAGATGTAGCAAAAGGAATAAAAAGAGGATTTCCTATTGAAGATGAAACAGCACAAGACATTTTTTGGTCCAAAGGTTGTGTCATTATAGAGCGTGATATTTATAGAATACTTTTAATTAATAGTACTCATTTTCATTATAATAAAGAATCCTCTAAAAGTGGAAAAGTTGGTGATGCTATGATTGAATACATTGAAAAACACCTTTCTTCAAATGATGATGACAAAATAAAGATTGCTATGAGTCACCATCACCCAATTGATCATTCCATATTAAATCTTGGTGAAGAAGACAAAATTAAAAACGCTGATTCACTATTAAATGTATTAGGTAAATATAAATTTGATTTGTTCATTCATGGTCATAAACATCACCCATTAATTAGATATCATAATACCACTTTACACGGTCATAGATTGCCAATATTTGCTTCAGGTAGTTTTTCTTCTCATAGTAATCTAATGTTTACAAGTGTTAGAAATTCATTTCATTTAATTACACTACAAAAAGATAAAATTTGTAAAGGAGAAATTGATTCTTGGACCTTCTTTCCAAATTCAGGCTGGGGACAGCCAGACGATGAAAGTGGATTTCCATCATACGCAGGATTTGGATGTGAAAAAAATATTGAAGACCTTGCAGAAAGTATAGATAATATAATGAAAAGCGAAGGAAAAATGACATGGAATGATCTAGTAAAGCAGGTTCCTGACTTAATACATTTATTACCAGACGAAGGAAAAAATCTTGAAAAATTATTGTCTGACAAACAAATTCATATGGATAAAAGTTTAAGAGCTAAGCCAACCCAAGTATATAATCTAGCAAAGTTATACTCATGAGAATAGATGACATATATCCTGCTTATAATGCAAGGCATTTAAATCCAAATGAAGTAGGTGCTTCTTTCATATGGTCTGCAAATTTTGAAAAATTAATACAAAACGGACACTCTGTGATATTAGGAGCGAGAGGTTGCGGTAAAACAACCTTAATGAAAATGCTTACAATTCCTGCCTTAAATTCATGGAGAGATAAACGAGCTAGTAAGATTAGAAAAAGCATTCCATTTTATGCTATATATATTTCAACAGATATATATTGGGATGTTAAAAATCACACCTACAGTTCTCAGTTAGAAAAATTCGAAAATTTTGATCAGATTATTTCATATTTTTCAGTGAATAGTAATGTATTTACCTCTCTCTGTGATACATTTTCCTATATCATTGATGAGTATGAACTTAATGATGAATCAAAAGAAATTGAACTTTGCAAAGCTTTAATAGAGGCTTGGAAGTTAACTCAGGTTATACCAAAGCTTGTTTATATAAAAGAAGCTTTAAATAAAAGGGTAGATGAAGTTAATCAGCTAGTCCAGCAAGTAATTTTTAATTATAAAAAGGGGGATATTATTCCACATCCATCATATTTCAATTTAAATTTTGAGACTTCTGTCGAAGCAATTATTCCAATTTTTGAAAGAATTTATAATCTAAACGATGGAAAAAAATGGGCACTATGCTTTGATGAGTTAGAATTTGCCCCACTATGGTTACAGCAGAAGCTGTTTCGATCTCTGCGAAGTAGAAAACAATTTTTATTATACAAATTAAGTGCAAGTCCAATACTATCCCTAGAATTAGAAAAGTTATTGCAATCTGAGTATCCGGCTACATCTGGAAATGATATGCAAATTATTAAAATGTGGAATTCAGGTGATAATGAGACTTTTTCAAGCCAGATAATTACTTCTCTTTTGAGAAAAAAATTTCCCGGTAAGAAAGGCATAGACTTCTTTGGATCAAACGAAGTTTATAATAGTTCAAACTTATATACTAAAGGGTCCTCATTTTTCAAAAAGATTATTGAATTAGCTAAAAAAGATCCTTCCTTCAATGATTTTTTAAAGGACAGAAATATCGATCCCAACAATCCTGTAATAAACGATAAAAAACTTAAAGACACTATATTCCGAAAAATTAAACCCATCGTATATTTTAGAGATTTTTACATCGATGAGATCAGCAAAAATAACAATAAAGTAACCTATCGAAGTAGAAAAAAGGGAAACGAATTATTTTTTGGACTTGAGGTTTTATCAAAAATTTGTGATGGAAATCCAAGATGGTTAATAGGTATTATAACTTCAATACTATTAAAATCGTCAGAAAGTGGCGCTGAAAAAAATTTGCAATTTGATGAACTTCATAGTGCTGCTCTAAGATTTAAAAATGTTATTGCTAATATACCTATTGGTAATAACACCTCATATTCCTTAATTGATATTATGGAAAAAGTAGGTTTATATTTTAAAGACCAAGTATTAGGTGAAAAATTTTCAATGGATCCTAAAGGTACATTTGAAGTTGATAGCAAAGAAATACTTTTAACAGATGATATTATTTTTCTTTTAGAAAAAGCTATCTCCCAAGGTGCAATAATTTTGGTAGATTCAAAAGATGATAATTTTGATTTTAGAATTCGTGGAAAGAAATTTAAGCTTGCTTATTTACTGAGTCTTTTATACAACCTTCCACTTAGAAGCTACCCTAGTGTTAAACTTTCAGAATGCTTGAGGGGTATTAAACAAGTTAACCAAAAAACTCTATTTGATTAATATGGAAATAAAATATGGAAAACAAGTTGATATAGATAACATTAATGGAATATCAATAGATCTTTTAATCTTAGCTGGAAACCACGAAAAGAGGATGTTAACTTTATTTGATAAGGTAAAAGATAAAAATGAAATAAAAAAAACAATAATGTTTCGTTTCAAAGACGATTTTAAACCAATATCAAATAATTTTGAATTACAAACTATCAAAGATTGTAATCAAATTTATTATCTTCTCGATAATATTTTCACTAACCATAATAAGGAAAATTTTACTTTACTTGTAGATTATTCTTGTATGACTAAATCATGGTATTATTCTATTATACTGTACTTGTCAAAGAAAAATCTTAAACAAAAAAATATCCGTGTGCTATTTTCCTATACACCTTCTAAATATTCAGAGCCTCTTACACCTAAACCCAATTCTGATATAGCACCATTACCTGGAAAATATGTAATTCCAACTGATAAGCCTAAAGCATTAATTGTCTGCTTAGGATATGAGCAAAATAAGGCAGAGGGTATAATAGAACATTTAGATCCTAAATTCTGTCATATATTTTATACTAAACCCTCATTGGATTCAATGTTTTCAAAAAAAATAGAAGAAAACAACAAAACTATAATCAGTGAAAGAAAAAACCAAATAACCACATATGCTTTTGGAGATTTGCTTAATTTAGAAAGATCTTTGAACGGTTTATATCAGACATTAAAAAAAGATTATAGCATAATTATAGCACCTTTAGGCCCTAAGCCATTTGCTTTAGTGTCAATGATAATGGCCGCAAAATATCCTGAAATAGATATATGGCGAGTTGGTTCTGGATATGATATAAATGAATATGATAGAGAACCATTAGATAATAATTTTTATATTATTAATGACTTATACTTCTCTAATAATTAAATTTAAATACCAAACATAAAATGTGGGCTTTCCATTTTTTATCATCAAATAGAGCTTTCCATTCTCTTTTACTATTGACAAATTCCACAGATTAAAAAATGCAGTAAGTAATAACTTTTGAAAATTACTAAAGTAATTTTCATCTATTGTTATTTTATCATCTTGAATTGTAAATTATCATTTTCTTTTGTAATTGACATCCCCCACCGACAAGTGCGACGTCTGAAATTGTGTGATGCGGAGCTCTAAAGGGACGAACGGTCATTAATGAAGCTTCTGTTCCTACTTTACCTGCTACAGAATGTATTTTTGTAGTCTCCAGCGCTTCTTTCAAGGTTAATGGAGGTAAAATACTCGGAACCCTTTTGGCCAACATTGTTTTTCCGCTTCCGGGAGGGCCAATCAGAATGATATTATGACCTCCTGCGGCGGCAACTTCCATTGCTCTTTTTGCGGTTTCCTGTCCCTTCACTTCTGAGAAATCAAAGGGAAAGTCATTAATTCTTTCCTGGAATTCTTTTTTGGTGTCTAATATTACTTTTTCAATAGGCTTTCCTTCATTAAAAAAATCAATAACCTGCTTTATATTTTCTACACCATATACGTCAAGATCACTTACAATAGCTGCTTCTCTTGCATTTTGAATGGGAAGAATAATTCCTTTAAAACCTTCTTCCCTAGCTTGAATGGCTATTGGCAAGACGCCTTTAATAGGCTGCAGGCTTCCATCCAATGAAAGCTCCCCCATAATGATATAATTCTGAATTTCTTCGGCCAGAATCTGATCTGATGCGGCCAGAATACCAACAGCTATACTCAGGTCATATGCAGAACCTTCTTTTCTCAGGTCTGCGGGAGCCATATTGATGGTGATCTTCTTTCCGGGAATCTTGTAACCTACATTTTTTAAGGCAGCAGAAATCCTGTAACTGCTTTCTTTTATTGCATTATCCGGAAGTCCTACTAAATGATATCCTACTCCGCCGGTATCTACATTTACTTCAATGGTTATCATCTGGGCCGCAACGCCATGAATGGCACTGCCATAAATTTTGATCAGCATGGTGTGTTTTTAAAGTAAATATAATTAATATACTATTTTAAAAATCTGGCAGTTATGCTGATAATTTTCTATAGAAAAAGGATCTCAATAAAAATAAATAGTGATATTCAATAAAGTCAGGATATAGATTGGTAAAACAAAATAGCGAAGAATACATATATCTTCGCTATTATATTTCTTAAATTAAAAATAATTTAATTTTCTAATTTTTTCCAACTTGTCCATGTATTATCATTAAGTGCCTGCCTTGTCCACTTTACACCTAATGGGTCATACGGTAAAAAAGTCTGATAAACAACAGGTTTATTATTGTAATCTTCTAATCTTTCATTTCTGACTAATCCTTTTGTATTCCCAAGATAAGCTTCTGGAAAAACGCCTTCACTTTCAAATTCACTTTTGTGATACAAAATATTTGACGGTATCATAACAGCAGTATCGTAATTATATGAATACCCTTGATTCATAATTGAATAGAAATCAATTTCAGGGATATTCCCAAGATATTCATTTCCTTCAATTATTGCATTTCTGAGATTATCAACACTTGGATTAGTTAAAAGACACATACCAGGATTCGTTGAATTATAGAACTGATTATACTTTATGGTACCAATTGGTTTTGACACATTAAAAGTTATTACATTGGTCGTAAAATTTTTAAAGATGCATTTTATAAAATCTATATATTTTCCGCCACCTACAAAAGAAAGACCCGCAGGGTTATTAACAGTATCAAATTCACATTGTTCAAATAAAACTTTATATGCTCCACCATCACAAACTGACAGAGAATCATTATGAATATTTTTAAAAATAACGTTGGAGACCTTTACTCTGCAAGCAGCATTAAAATATATCGCTCTTTTGGCCTTTAAAACATTTGAGTTTTGAAATACTATACTATACACTCCATTATCATCCTTATCATCATTTGTTAATGGCTCATAATTACCATACACTGTTAATGGGGTATGAACGTCTTCAAATTTACAATTATCAATTTTAAAGCTTTGATAATTTAATCTTTCATTCTGTTGAAAATCAATAATAGATCTGTTTTTTGAAAAAATACAAATTGCTCCCATACCTCCTATATCATTAAAATAACAGTTAGTTATTAATCCATTAGTGGTAATCGTTAAATTGGGATCGTCGGATTCTATATCTATTGCACCAGGCATTCCAACTTCAGTCGTTCTATAAAAATCACAGTTATCGATTATAAATCTATCACAATGGTAAATTGAAATAGCTTGTCGATTAAATTTGTTATCCCCATCGAATTTACAGTTTTTTATAGTAACATTTTTATTATAGGCATTTCTATATCCATCCTGAAACAAGCCTCTACATATAGCAATTCCATCTCCAAAAAACCCTGTAAATGTACAGTTTTCAACAGTAAAATCACTTACTCCGTGTGCCGCAATGTGATGAGAAAGCTCATCAACTTTTGGCTCTTGTCCTGGCTCTGGTTCTGGGGGTTTAATATTCAATGTGAAAAAATTGAGCCCGCTAATTTTAATATTTTTTATTGAGTTTGAGTCGTCTGACTGATTAGATACACAAGCTTCAAAAGCAAAAATTCCATCTGCTGCATCTACAGAGGCTCTATGTTTTGTTAATCCTATTAGTGTCGAATTATTTCCTATAATCTCAATATTTGAGTAGGTTTTAGTCCTAAAATCAATATGATCAACGGCATAGCTGCCACTTGGTATTAATAATTTACCTCCACCTATTGTACTTAAAAAATCTACCGATTTCTGAAATGATAGTGTGTCATTGGTTACAGAATCACCTACAGCACCAAACCATTTTACATTTACTGTATCTTTAATTAAAACCCTTCTATAAAATACATTGTTTATACTCTTGTATATAATATCATCACACATCGCAAGAGTAATGGGTACTCCATTATAAGTAACAGAAGATTCTAAAAAGACTGTCCATTCACCCGTAAATGGATCGTTTTGTTCTATTGTATTCATATTTTGTTATTTTGTTATTACAAATATCAATACAGGCTACGACAAAACTTGACGTATAAAAAGAGAACTTTAAGAAAAGCAGGTATTCAAAATCTTTTTAATTATTAGTTATTACAATTGGCAACAAACAGAGATTTTCCAGACTTCTTTACAGAGATCAACGGCTGCGAAGTACCTGTAATTCTGTCAAATTTCATCAATACATCATTATCATGGTAGTCTTCACTTTTATAGTTTAATTGCTTAGCGGGTACAGCAGGGTTTACATATACATTCCTTGTTTTGTCATATTTATAGTACTTCAGATCAATTTTCTCATTCATATCATCATTGGTATTATAAGCATTATTTACCAGCTTGTACTCTGTATCAAAAGCCATATTGAAAGATTGGTTCATAAATTCCAGTTCTTTTTCATTGGAAAATACTTCTTTTACAGTAGATTTCTTAATAACTTCTTCTGAGCTTCCATTCATATCTGACAATCCTTTTTTTGAAATTTTAAAAACAAAATCATGGTGATACAGACTATCCTGCATATGCTGAACAATAAAATCATTATAATCACCCGTTGGAAAATTATACATCAATTTTGGGATATCCACTTCTAACCCATTTTCATAATTCTTCTCTTCCAACAATGTAATGGCAGACAATTTTTCCTTGAAGATATAGACATTAGGATAGTTGAGACAATTGGCATCATCATTAAAAAGAAGCTGCATTGTATTGGGAAACTCCCCTACTACAATATTACTATTTCCGATACCATCTCCTGTAAAATTAACGCGCATTCCTGATTTTATATCAGGATTTTTGCGGGCATATACATAAAATTTGGCTTCAGGGTTTTTAGGCTTCACATAAAGAAGATCTTTTTCAATAGTCCATGTCCCTTTTATCAAAGTACCATAAGCTATGATCAGAAACGTTTTATTTTTATTGATTACTAAAGCAGCGCCCTTTGTTTGATACACCCCATCAATATTTTCAGCATTTTTTTGAGCATACACGCATAGCGTACAGAATACCATCAAGGGTAAAAACAATTTATTAAAATTCAATTTCATCATTAAATATTTTGATAAATATCGCAAAAAACAGGAAAGAAACCTAGTCAATATTAATACTTTAGAATAAATATGGAGCCTTTTCATTATTGAATAATCAATAAAAAAGGAATATTGAATATTTTACAGGTCAGATCTAAAACACTTTTTATTATCTGACAGCCTGCACCTCATTAAAAAATCCAGACAAAATCAAGTGGAAATAGCCAGAACATAGAGTCAGTAAATATAACGCCGGAATATTCCCATCATAAATTTACTACGCTTTACGATTCATTGACTTTACAAACCGCTCTTTAACTTCCTCTATCACTTAATTCTTTTAAATAATAAACCCTTTATCCCTCTATTTAATCGATGAACGCCTTTAACGGTTTTTTTTTAATTTTCATCTGATAAAACATCCATCTCGTCGAAAATAATTCTTTTCTCTTTCTGTGCTTTATAATTTTGAGGCATAGAAATCAGAAAATAATGAAAAAATCAAGTTTCCTGTGTATCGCACTTCTTAGTGCAACAGCAATAAATGCACAGAATATGCTTAATGGTAAAGTGACCGATACAAGAGGGCAATCCGTTCCTTTTGCGTTAGTAAAAATATATTCTTCTGATAGTAAGACCAATGTTATTGCAGAAAAGATTACTGATGAGAATGGAGCTTTCAGCACACAAGGACTTAATCACGGAACTTATAATGTGATTACCTCTGCAAGTGGATATACTAATTCTTCTAAGGAATTTTTATTGAATAATGCTTCACAAAACATTTCTATAGCCATAGAAAAAGAAAAAGTATCCGGAATTAAGGAAGTAGTTTTGGTTGTTAATAAGAAGAAAACTTTTGAAAGAAAAATAGACCGTTTTGTATTCAATACAGAGAATTCTATTGCATCAAAAGGGGTAGACGGATTAGATGTATTAGCAGCAACTCCAATGGTAAAAGCGGATGACGAAGGAAATATAGAAATTATAGGTAAAAGTGCAGTTTCTATTATGATTAATGACAGACCTGTAAATCTTTCCGGAAAAGAACTTGTTTCTTACCTGAAGACCATCCGATCTGAAAATATTGAGAGAATTGAAGTCATTACTACTCCACCTGCAAAATATGAAGCTCAGGGAAACAGTGGAATCATCAATATTGTTTTGAAACAGAATTCAAGCATGGGCTTCAGTGGAAATATCTCCACCAGCTATCTGAGAAGATCCAGAAATGGTTATTCCAATAATGGTTCATTGAATTATCAGTCTAAAAAGGTCAATACCTCTTTAAGAGTGTCCCAATTCGACAATGAAAAGACAACCACTGAGGACCTATCTATTTATGCAGGGAATATTTTGAAAACGCAAAACAACCGACTGGATAAAACTAAAGGATACAATATCAATTATAGTATTGACTATAAAATCAATGATAAAACATCTATTGGAGCTATCTACAATTTCTCAGACACGGACACTGATGGTGATTCCAAAAATTTATCAAAATATTATCAAGGAAATACTCTTGATTCTACCGTAATTTCAAACTCTTATAATATAAGTAAGACAAAAAACAATCAGTTGAATATTTATTTTGAGAGAAAATTAGACAGCTTAGGCAAAAAATTATATTTGGGCGGAAATCTTTTTGATAGTCGAAACGATAATCCTTTTTCCTTAGCATCTGAATCTAATGCCAACAGTATAAATTATCAGATCAATTCAAACTATAGATACAAAATCTATTCTGGTCAAGTGGATTTATACCTCCCTTTCAAATCATTTGTTGGAGAAATTGGTGGAAAGTATACCCATTTTAACACCAATACCGGGCTAGATTTCTTTATTAATAATAATGATATACCAATGTATGACAACAATAGAAGTAATTTTTTTGATTATAACGAAGATAATTGGGCATCTTATATAACATTTTCTAAGTCATTCACAGAAAAACTGGAGGGTAAAGCCGGCCTTAGATATGAATATACTGTTCTGAATGGAGTGGCCCGCAACAGCACTGAGGTAGACAACACCTATGGAAAGTGGTTCCCAAGTGTTTATCTTACTTATAAAGCAAATAAAAAGAATATACTTACCCTAAGCTATTCTAAAAGAATTACACGTCCTAGTGCAAGAGCGCTAAACCCGACCACTATTTATTTGGATCCGTATGCTTATGTAATTGGAAACCCTTACCTAAAGCCATCTTTCAGTAATAACTTTGAACTTGGATACATCTTTAACAATAAGTTATCTGTAACGGCATATTATCAAATGAGTACTGATAATTTCGGGCAGGTAGTTGACCTTGAAGGAACCAACCGGGTTGTAAAATATCTCAATAATTATGATGAAAATAGTTTAGGAATCAATGCAACCTATTCCAACACATTTTTCAAAAGATGGGATATGTATGCTTCTGTAAATTATGCCTATATAGAATCCAAGGGAATTATTGACCAGGTAAAAGGATTGAGTTCAAACTCTTTATATTATTCTGTGAACAATACCGTTCACCTGAATTCAAGTAAGACGTTTTCTTTTCTTTTAAACTTCCTGAATTTTTTACCTCACACCAAAGGAAACTTTGATTTTGAAAACATATACAATCTTTCATCAGGGCTTAGAGTTTCTCTTTTTGAAAAGAAATTACAAGTAAACATGACCATCCAGGACATCTTAAAAGGAATGAAATTCAGAGGAAAGGCTCATTACACCAATTACTATACGTATTCTGATAATTATTATGATGCAAGAACCTTTAACATCAGTGTTACTTATCAATTTGGAAACAGTAAAGTAAAAGGAAACAACAAGCAAATAAAACTGGAAGAAGTAGACCGAACAAATTAATATTAACCATAAATACTTTAAGAAATGACTCAAGTAGATAAACCTATCGACAACGATTTCTTCGATTTCAACCTTATCTGTGGATAATCAACACGAAGCAAAGGAACTTTTAAAACAATTATTAACCTCTAATACTTTAAGAAATGACTCAAGTAGATAAACCTATCGACAACGATTTCTTCGATTTCAACCTTATCTGTAAATAATTACAACAGAACAAAGGAATTTTTAAAACAATTATTAACCTCTAATACTTTAAGAAATGACTCAAGTAGATAAACCTATCGACAACGATTTCTTCGATTTCAACCTTATCTGTGGATAATCAACACGAAGCAAAGGAACTTTTAAAACAATTATTAACCTCTAATACTTTAAGAAATGACTCAAGTAGATAAACCTATCGACAACGATTTCTTCGATTTCAACCTTATCTGTAAATAATTACAACAGAACAAAGGAATTTTTAAAACAATTATTAACCTCTAATACTTTAAGAAATGACTCAAGTAGATAAACCTATCGACAACGATTTCTTCGACTTCAACCTTATCTGTGGATAATCAACACGAAGCAAAGGAACTTTTAAAAAAATTATTAACCTCTAATACTTTAAGAAATGACTCAAGTAGATAAACCTATCGACAACGATTTCTTCGATTTCAACCTTATCTGTAAATAATTACAACAGAACAAAGGAACTTTTAAAACAATTATTAACCTCTAATACTTTAAGAAATGACTCAAGTAGACAAACCTATCGACAACGATTTCTTCGATTTCAACCTTATCTGTAAATAATTACAACAGAACAAAGGAATTTTTAAAATAATTATTAACCTCTAATACTTTAAGAAATGACTCAAGTAGATAAACCTATCGACAACGATTTCTTCGATTTCAACCTTATCTGTGGATAATCAACACGAAGCAAAGGAACTTTTAAAACAATTATTAACCTCTAATACTTTAAGAAATGACTCAAGTAGATAAACCTATCGACAACGATTTCTTCGATTTCAACCTTATCTGTAAATAATTACAACAGAACAAAGGAATTTTTAAAACAATTATTAACCTCTAATACTTTAAGAAATGACTCAAGTAGATAAACCTATCGACAACGATTTCTTCGATTTCAACCTTATCTGTGGATAATCAACACGAAGCAAAGGAACTTTTAAAACAATTATTAACCTCTAATACTTTAAGAAATGACTCAAGTAGATAAACCTATCGACAACGATTTCTTCGACTTCAACCTTATCTGTGGATAATCAACACGAAGCAAAGGAACTTTTAAAACAATTATTAACCTCTAATACTTTAAGAAATGACTCAAGTAGATAAACCTATCGACAACGATTTCTTCGATTTCAACCTTATCTGTAAATAATTACAACAGAACAAAGGAATTTTTAAAACAATTATTAACCTCTAATACTTTAAGAAATGACTCAAGTAGATAAACCTATCGACAACGATTTCTTCGACTTCAACCTTATCTGTGGATAATCAACACGAAGCAAAGGAACTTTTAAAACAATTATTAACCTCTAATACTTTAAGAAATGACTCAAGTAGATAAACCTATCGACAACGATTTCTTCGATTTCAACCTTATCTGTGGATAATCAACACGAAGCAAAGGAATTTTTAAAACAATTATTAACCTCTAATACTTTAAGAAATGACTCAAGTAGATAAACCTATCGACAACGATTTCTTCGATTTCAACCTTATCTGTAAATAATTACAACAGAACAAAGGAACTTTTAAAACAATTATTAAACTCAAAAACTTAAAACATGACTCAAGTAGACAAACCTATCGACAACGATTTTTTTGATTTCAATCTTATCTGTGGATAATTACAGTGAAAAATTAACTGAACTAAATTAAATACTAAAATCAAAAAAATTTAACAATGACTAAAATAGAAAATCCTATTAATCACGATTTTTTCGATATTAACGTGATGTGTACTTACTTACCAGATTATCCTCAACAATAACACCAACAGAAGGAGTGATTTTTCACTCATGATTAATCACTCCTTCTTTAATAAAAACTTTAATACTATGAATATCTCACATAATTTCTTTGTATACTTTAAAAACAACGAGCCCATTTTATTTAATTATAAAGACAAAAAAGAGTACAGTGTAAGAAAAGAATACCTTAAAACACTTATTGATTACTCGCAAACTGAAGAGCACCCTACTGCAGAGAACGCAATTATCAATGATCTTATTACAGCTGATGTTCTAACCGAAAACAACAATCTGGAGGAACCTTACTTGCATTATTATGCTCATATGTTCAACTACATTACTAAAGATACCTCTTTATCAATGTCAGATTCTACAGAAGAAGAATGGGCCAGCCAGTATCTTGATATCTGCAAAAGAGTAAAGAAACAGGAATTTCCAAGAAGAGGCCAGGTAGAAGACTATGAAACGGTATACAAATTACCAGAACCTACTCCAATACAAACAGACTTTTATGATACTTTAAAAAGGAGAAAAACAATCAGAGAATTTCAAGATACAGAAGCAAGTCTTGAACAGCTGAGCAACATGCTTTTTTACACCTTCGGTTATATTCACGGTGAAGAAGAAGAATACAAACCTTTTAGAAGAAGAAGCAGCCCTTCAGGAGGAAGTTTACAAATTATTGAGCCTTATATTACGGTATTCAATGTTGAAGGAGTTGAAAAAGGAGTTTATTGGTATGAGCCTGAAACCCATTCTTTATGTAAGGTAACCGATGAGTTTTCTTATCAGGATTTAAGAGAATGTTTAGCGGGTCAGTTTTTCGGTGGTAAATGTTCATTTGGAATCTTTTTCGCTGCTAATCTTGAAGTTTTAGCATGGAAATATAAAACTCCGAGAAACTTTAAAGTTGTATTATTAGAAGCAGGTCACTTCTCTCAAACGTCTCAATTGATTGCTGTATCTCAGTCCTTACAAACCTGGATTACGGGTGCATTCAAAGATTCTGCTATAGAAAAGTTCTGTAAAATGGACGGAATCAAAAAAATACCTGTTTTTTTCACAGCTTACGGAAAAGGGGATTATTTATCTATGCACTCAATCATGAGAAAAAAAGTAGATGAGTATAGTTCTAACTAAAAATTCCGATAGCATCTGTGAAAATTATTAATCAAAATATAAATTAATATGAATTCACAAAAAGAACTGCTAAAAAGGTTTTTAAAATATATCAACCCTTACGTTAAAGAAGAAATTATTCTTTTTGTTTTGATGATTATTTCAAGTGCTGGGACATTGGTAACACCCTATATGCTGAAAGTCATCATTGATGATGTATTTCCTAAGGGAAGTTATCAGGACCTTGTGATATTGATAGGAGTATTGGTAGGAATATATGTTCTTCAGGTCATTTTCTCTTTGATTTCTGATGTAATGTCTACTACTGTAAGCAAGAAGATCTCTTCAGACATCCGGGAAGAAGCTTTTGCCAATATTTTAAATAAAGATGTATCTTTCTTTAAGAACTCAAAAGTTGGAGAATTGGTATTTACCCTGATGAATGATGTGGATAATATCCAGCTGACAATTTCTTCATTACTGATCAGATCAATAAAAAACATCATTATTCTGATCGGAGTAGTCATAATGCTTTTTATACTGGATTACAAACTTACATTATTAAGTCTCATCCTTCTTCCTGCCGTTGTTCTGGTGATTAAGGCTTTTGCCCCTCATATAAAAAAGAATTTTAAAGGAATACAACATTTGGAAGGACATCTCAATAATTATCTTGTAGAAAGAATAAAGAATATCAGAGTGATTAAAAGCTATGGAACCAACCATTTTGAAATGCTTAATATCAAAAAACAGCATAGTGATCTCGTTGGAAAACATTCAAGAGGTACATTTGTAAGCGGTCTCAACACCGGTGCATCTTCCCTGCTCATGTCCTTAGCCCCTGTCTTAGTGTTATCTTATGGTGGATATCAGGTTTTTCAAAATACGATGAGTGTAGGAGCTCTTATTGCCTTCATACAATACCTTAACAGACTGTTTACTCCTACTGTTGAGATTGTATCTACTCATAATCAATTCTCGAAATCACTTATTTCAATGAAAAGGGTCTCAGAGTATTTTGATGAAACAAAAAAAACAGTAAATGAATCATTAGAGCCTGAGAGACAAAGTATTCATGAAATTATCTTTCAAAACATATCTATTAATCATGCCGGAACAGATATTTTAAAAGAAATAAACTTATCTTTCGACTATGGAAAAACCTATATCCTGAGTGGAAAGAGCGGAAGTGGAAAATCATCTATCATTAATTTGTTATGTGGTTTTGCAGAGCCAACGGAAGGTCAGATATTAATCAACAATGAAAATATCAAAGAAAATACGTATTGGCAGAATGAATATTGCCTGATAGAAAAAGAAAACCAATTATTTCATGATACCATACGCAATAATATCCAGTATGGAACTGATAATAGCAGATTTGAGCTTGATGAAATCATAAAATATGTTCAGCTGGAAGATGCTATAAAAAAATTGGAAAAAGGACCAGACAGCCTCATTTCTTTCAGTGGTGGAACATTTTCAGACGGACAGAAACAGCGCCTATCTATTGCAAGAGCAATTAACAGATCTCCATCTGTATTTATATTTGATGAATCTACAGCATCATTGGATGCAAAACTGGAGAATGAAATTATTAAAACCATTCGTCTCCTTTTCCCCGGATCTATCATTATTATTGTTTCTCACAGATTAGAAACTCTTGAATTGGCAGATCACATTTTTAAATTAGATAAAGGAAATATTGAGCAGCAAGATGTGCTCTCAGAAGCAATATAAACCCAAATTAAATTATAAGATTATGAAAAAGATACTTTTTGCATTTTTATTATCAATGACTACTCAGGCATTTTCTCAAAATGTACCATTCAAAACCTTACCTTCGGGCCACATTATTGTTCCCGCAAAAATAGAAGGGATAGAAGGAAATTTCATACTGGATACCGGAGCTGGAATCAATCTTTTTTTTAATGATTTTGCAGCTAAATTCTCTCAAAAACCATCTTCTTATAATTTCTTCACAGGCTTCAGAGCAACCGGAGAGCGTATTGATATTCCTCTTTTTACAAGCAAGGAAACCATCTTAGGAAAAAATAGCTTTAAAAATATCCCTTTCTCAACTGTAGATATGAAAATACCCGGAATTGACGGATTGATTTCATTAAAAACATTTGAAAAACAAGATCTTGTGATTGACTTCAAAGCTCAGGAAATAAGTTTTTCTGACAAGGCTCCCCAATCTTATTCAAAATCAATTGATATTTTCCTTTCTACACAACAGGATGATACATTAGATATCTTTACCTATGTCACCTTAAATAATAAATACAAAATAAAAGTATTACTAGACTCCGGAGCAGGCAATAACTCCTTCTGGTTCAGTGATAAATTAATCTCCACCCTTAACCTCGACACCAAAAATATGCAGATTATTGAAAAAGAAAGTGAATTCAATAAATCTGTGAAAACAAAAATCTACAAAGGCAGCATTTCCCAAATTTCAAATGAATACGCTACTTTAAAAGACCAGAATGTGATGTTTGTAGAAAATTTAATCTATGAGGGTAAAACAAGCATCAATTGGTTAGGTAATAAAATTGTTATCAGTATAAAAAATAAGAAAATATATATTCTCGAATAATTACACCCATTCAACATCATTATATAATGTCATAAGGAAGTTTCTATTTTCTTATGACATATTGTTTAATAAAAGAGATGTTGAAATGATGAGGATGAAAATTAAATTACAACAACCCTAAGCCATGTACAACATCACCAATAAACAAATGATTATTAAACTTTTATACTTTCCCTAAAATCATATTTTCTCAGATTCTTCGTTTTTTGATCCAGATCAAAGTTTTGCTTTTGTCAGCACAATAATTTTGCCGTACAATAAAGAAACTTATGGCAGAACTTGAAAACATTATATGGATCTCTATCATTCTCATCGTCATTATTTCAGTAAAAGAAAGGCTCAAATTAGCACTTCCGCTTTTACTTTTATCAGCAGGGCTTATATTAAGCCTTACAAGGCTGGTTCCATCTATAGACATGAGCCCGGAGATGATCTTTTATGTTGTTTTACCACCCATTTTATTTGATGCAGCCTGGAATACATCTATTCCGGAATTCAAAAAAGAATTTTCCAAAATATCACTATTGGCTGTAGGATTGGTTTTTCTGACAACAACTATCATTGCCATCATTGCCCACAGTATCATTCCCGGTTTTTCATGGCCGTTAGCTTTTATTTTAGGGGCAATCATTTCACCTCCTGATGCTGTAGCAGCTACCAGTATAACCAAAGGACTTCCATTACCCAAAAAACTGGTTACCATTCTTGAGGGAGAAAGCCTTTTGAATGATGCATCAGCCTTAATTGCTTATAAATGTGCATTAATAGCCATTGTAAGCGGCGTTTTTTCTTTCTGGAAACCAGGATTTCAGTTTGTAACCATCAGTTTAGGAGGAATTATCGTTGGGCTGGTTATAGGATATCTATTCCTGAAACTTCATAGGTTTCTGAACGGAAACAGCAATGCAGAAACCTTTGTCATTATTTTATTACCATTTGCCACATACAGTATGGCTGAACATTTGGAATGCTCCGGAGTTCTTGCTGTTGTCGTTTTAGGAATGTTTCTGTCATGGAATTCCTTTTCACTTTTCAGTGCTAACAGCAGAATACAGATGAGCCACTTCTGGGATGTTATTGTCTTTGTTCTGAATGGTTTGGTTTTTCTGATCCTGGGAATGCAGCTTCCACAGATCATTGCAGACATTCCTCATTCTGAACTGCCAGTTTTAATCCTGTATGGTCTTCTTATTTTTGGAATACTTATCGTTATAAGACTGTTTATCATTTTTACATTTCCTTTATTTTCAGGAAATAAAGTCAAAAAAGAGACTAGATTCTTTTCACAGGCCAAAAAAGAATATATCATTTTATCGTGGTCCGGAATGAGAGGTGTTGTTTCCTTAGCTGCTGCATTAGCCCTGCCTTTGCAGGATAATGATGGTACTGTAATTCCTCAAAGAAGCACCATTCTCTTTATAACATTTGTGGTCATCATTTTCACTTTACTCATTCAAGGTTTTACGCTGCCTCACCTGATAAAGCTTATAAAGCCGGCTGAAGAAGAAGAAAAGAATGAAAAAGAACTGAATATTCTCTTAATCGATCAATCACTTTCCTTTCTGGAGAATAAAAAAAGAGAGCCTTCCATCACTGAAGGCATCGTGTCAGGAATGATCGAAAAATTAAAGAAAGAAGAAACCGAACTCTACCAAACCGGCACAACTGAGCCTATAGACTGTATAGAATGGAGAAAAGCCTATTTCAATATTGAACTTCAGCTTATAGAATTTCAACGGAAGGAACTTATTAAAAATTATTACAAAGGTGAATATTCACTTGAAGTGATCCGCAAAAAGAGTGGGAATTAGATTTTTGGGCAACCACCGTTTATCATGAAATGGAAACATTAGGATATAAAAATCAGGTTTGATCTTCCTTTTTTAACCTAAGTCAAAGTTTTTCATTTCCGGCATGTCCAACTTTGCATTACCAATTTTAAATACAGGATAAGAAATACGAATACCTGGCTATTACAGCACTAACAACAGACAGATAGTCATTGGTTCTTATATACAATTTAAATATTTACTTATGGAAAATATGTTAAAAATATTTGGCGCAGATTCCAAAACAAGAGTTGAAAATGCAATAGAAGACCTACAAGTTGGCAAAGGTGTTTTGCTAATTGACAATGAAGACAGAGAGAATGAAGGTGATCTTATTTTCTCCGCAGAACACATGAATGAAGAAGATATGATCCAGATGATCCGGTATTGCAGCGGTGTAGTCTGCCTTTGTCTTACCCATGAAAAAGCTGATGAATGATGACGGAACCATGTCCAGGTTTCCACAGATTGTAGTATTTGCATTAAAGCATGATTTAATGGTTTTATCCATACAAGATATCATCGAATACAGACAAATGCACACTTCGGATAACTTATTAGCAGAAAATGTTTTACAATAAAATTTAACCACAATGAATTCAACCGAAACAAAAAAAATACGCTCAGTGTTTCATGTGAAACATAAAGAGTATATTACCCCCCATTTTATCAGGGTTACTTTCAATATTAATGACAATCAGGCAGAAATGCTCACTAATGTAAAATCTGGTTCAAATAACAAGATATTTATCCCTGCAGATGAAACAGATACACAGGGAATTGTAAGAACCTATACCAACCGAAAAATTCATCTTGAAAACAGAGAACTGAGCATTGATTTTGTAGCACACGGGGACAACGGACCTGCATCAGCATGGGCGTTAAACGTACAGGAAGGAGATTTTTTAGGCATAGGAATGAAAGAAAGTACAAGACCTTTAGTTCCTGAAGCAGATGCTTATCTGTTGGTAGGTGATGCCACTGCCCTACCTGTTATCTGCGCAATTGTAGAACAGCTGCCTGAAGGAGTAAATGTTAAAGTATTGATGGAAACATTCGGAAAAGACGATGAAATACTTTCCTGCTCTGCAGCCAATGTAGATATTGAATGGCTTTACAATCCGACACCGGAAAAAGGAAGCCAACTTGCAGAAGCGGCCAAACAGTTTAAATTTCCTGAAGATGAGCAAAGAAAATATGTGTATGTCGCTGCGGAATATTCTACGGTAAAAGAACTTCGTGATTATTTCAAAGCTGATGCAACTCTTGATTCCCGCGCTCTGCATGCTGTATCTTACTGGAAGGCTGGTGAATCGGAAGACCAAGCTGGATTACATAAAAAACAATCATCATAGGATCGTTTTTTAACCCACGTCAAAGTTTTTATTCATTCGATAATGGAATTTTGCAACACGATTTAAATATAAACTATGAACATTCAATCTATTGTCATCGCCCTGGATGAAAGTATTTTTCTCCACGAATTGCTTCCTGGGGCTTTGAACTGGCCGTTTTTTTAAATGCTACAGTGAAGCTGCTACTCGTAAGGAATAATACAGCTATTCTGAATGCCTCACTAGCCAATACTTCGATAGAAGATGATGACTCGATGGAAAAGCAAATGGCTAAAATTAAACAGGTTACCGAAAAATTTAGTTTGGTAGAACATTCAACGACAATTCTTAATGGTGATCCGCAGGAACAAATCATTCAGTTTATGGCTGACAACAGTGCAGACCTATTAATTGTAGGCACCCATGGAAGAACCGGATTAGATCATCTCATCAGTGGCAGTACCGCAGAATACATCATCCGCCACTCTACTACTCCGGTATTGGTCCTTCCCTACAACCACGAAAAACACTAAATCTTATATTACCGGTGAAGGCTCTGAAGAGTATATTCAGGCGTTGGAAAGTTCTGAGCTTCTTTATATTTATTTCAGAGATTTTCAAAGCCTTTTAAGCAGGGTTCCGGGTTGGGAAAAGTTTTACATCTACTATCTGGAAAACGCTTATGTGAATAATACCCGGCATCTGATGAGCTTTTTAACCATGGATGCCACGGAAAGATATAAACAGCTTCTGGAACAGAATCCAGCCGTAGTACAAAGGCTTTCTAACAGAATGGTGGCCAATTATCTGGGCATTTCGCAGGAATCTTTAAGCAGACTGAAAGGAAGACTCTACAAATAAAAATAACCAACTAACATCTTTATTTTTTTACCAGACTCATCATTGGGTCTGGTTTTGTATATCAATATAAAATGTTACAAAATAAAATCGGCACAAAACAGATTGTGCCGATTTAACCACTATTAAAAACTAACGAAAAGATTATTTAATCCTTTATTTCTTTATAAATTTATTTCTATAGACCTCTCCTTTGGTGCTTTTGGAAACGATGATATAATTTCCGGGAACTAAATGGCTTACATCAATACCTTGTTTGTATTGATGGTCCTTTTTCTGAAGAACCAGTTTTCCGGACATATCCATAATAGTAACTTCTTTATACTCCTCAGATTCTTTTCCGATATAAAGGAATTGTGCCGTAGGATTCGGGTAGATATTTAATGTATTTTCTTTATGCTTCACTTCTCCTGTTCCTAAGTTTCCACAAAACTTCCAATTACTATACTCTAGTTTTACGAAAGCAAAGGGGTCTAACATTTGGCACTGAGTAGGACAATATTCCGTACAGGCATAGAAACCATATTCTCCTGGTTCAGAAGCAGTATAGGTATCTCCCGTCACATTAGGAATCACGCAAGGATCCCCGGTAAAAGGAGCCGTAGTTGTCGGAACACATTTGAACCATGTATGAGGACCATATACTACGGGAAATACATTATCAAACTTCACTGGAGCCTCATTGCATACATGCACTATTCCACCATCTACAATCTCATAAGTTCCCGGAACAAAAGTGGACATCATCGCAGGTAAGCCATACACATATCCATCTGCCATCACTGCACCACTTTCCGCGGCACAATCACCTTGTGTAACGGCTACCTTAAAATAATACAACTGGTCATTTCCATTAATGGTCAATTGTTGTGAGGTAGCCCCTGGAATTGCTTCCCAAGGATTATTATTAGGGCTTTGCCAGGTCCATTCCTGTTTATACCACTGATAAGTAGAATAAGTTTCTGTAGTGGACAGTATTTCATCTTCATTTTCACAGAACAGGATCTTATCTGCGAACATTGCCCCTAATCTTGGGCTGGTAATGACAGGATTACACTGCGCTTTTATATTCAGAAGGCTAAACAATAAAAATGTTAAAAAAATCAGTTTTGTTTTCATATATATTGACATTTAAGTTGATTTCTATTGTAAAGTCATCAGCATTAATCAATCAACAATCTGATCCCGAATTTTACATTAAAATGCAGGGGGTTTTCCTTATAAATCGTGTTAGGAGAGTTTTCATCCTTAAAATGATATCCAATTCCCGGTTCCGCATAAACCCCTAACCTATTGACCAACTTCATCTGAAGTCCTACTGCCGTATTTACTGAAAACGACAGTGGTTTATGATCCAATTTTTCCTCTGAAATTTCTTTTACTTCATCATTTACTACATAACTCGTTGTAATACTTCCTGATATGGGCTTTTCTACCAAAGCTCCTCCTGTAATATATCCTGTAAATCTTCCTTTCTGTATAACATTATAGTTAACCTGAACAGGAATTCCGACATAGTGAACCTTCTGCTCTCCTTTAATATAATTATCATCACTTCCTGAATGAAGCTCAGAAGCAAGTTTTGTATAATTTATTCCTGTTCCTACGCCCCATCTTTTGCCTAGATTATAGTATACCGACAGTCCAAATGTTACCGGTACTTTATGCCTGATCCTTGCTTCTACCGGCTTACTTTGATTAGCTAATAATATTTGCGTCAGAGGATCATTTATATATTCGGAAGCGCTCCATACCTGTTCAAAATTCAACGGCTTGCCACTCACAGACGCGTAACCATGGAATTGTTGTTCTGCAGAATTGGAAGAGGCATTCCCCGTAAGCATACTTAGCATCCATTTCTTTTCCGATTTAGACTTTATATGCTTCGTCTTAGTATTATCCGCATATTTTTCCGGCAGCTCTTGTTCCACTTCATTTACTTTCTTCTCCCCTTCTTCATTCTTTACTTTATCATTCACCAAAGGCTTTTCTTTGGTTTTACTTTCATCTGGAATCAAGATCGGCTGCTCTAATTGATCTGCTTGCATAACATCCTGAACTTTTTCATCATTTCCGGATTCTTTTCCCCCTGTCTTTTCAGACTTTGCCTGTTTTATATTTTTAGCAAAATGACCTATTGTATTAAAATCATTCTGTTCTAAAGAAATATCTGCCTTTGAGTTTTTCCAAATCTTTCCACTCTTTTCTTGTTCTATATTGTTCAAAGGCAGATTTGTATCTGTATTTTTGTTAAAATCTAACGGATTCTGTGAATGCTTATTCTGATTCTCTTCCGGCACTATTTTCATCATCATAAAGATCAAAACAGCCGCCGCAGCAATACCACCAATACGGTACAACCAGGATTTGCTTCCCGCATTTATATCTTTTACCTTTTCTTCTCTATTTTCAGTATCAATTGAAGGAATAAAGCCCGTAATAGGTTTATTTTCCCTGCCTCCTGAGAATAATTCATCCCTGATGTCATCCCACAATCCTTCCCGGAACCTCATCTTCATGGTTCTCCATTCTGCTTCTGCAGGTTATCGAGCCATTCGTTATTCATACTGTGCTTTTTTTGACATTTTAAATTCCTTTATTTTCTGAACCAGCAGCCCTTTTGCACGATGAAACTGTGATGCTGAAGAATTTTCTCCAATACCCAGCAGTGATGCAATTTCCTTATGACTTTTCTTTTCGAAGACATATAAGTTAAAAACAGTTCTATACCCATCTGGAAGAGACTGAATTAATCTCATAATATCTTCTTTCGGGATCTCCTCAAAATCAGGTTCTTCTTCATTCGGAAGATCGGGCAGATCTTCTACTTCAACGGAAGACTTAAAGTCTCCCTTCTGCCTGATATACTTCAGAGACTCATTTACTGTAATACGGGTAATCCATGCTCTAAGAGAGCCTTCTCCCCTGTATTCAAATGCTTCTATAGAACGAAACATCTTAACAAAACTATTCTGAAGTACATCATGCACATCTTCTTTTTCTGCAATATATCGTGAACACACATAGGTCAGATTCCCTGAATAAGCTCCAAAAAGCTCTTTCCAGGCGGCTTCCTCCTTCTCCAGAAGGCGGTTTACCAAAATCTGTTCTTTACTTTCTCCCATGTACTGCTCCAGTATACGATATATTGATTAAAATTTTAAAGCAAAAATAGATTGCATCGTATAAATACAATCTATTTATAGTAATAACCATTAATTAATATTTTACACAGAACGGAAAATTATAATTAATCGCTTCATAAGGGGCAAGTACTGTACCGTCTACGGTAATTTTCTCAGCAGTCAAAGCAAATCGCAATGAACCATCCATCCCTACATAAAACCCTTTCTGCTTAGCATTCAATGTCACTTCTGTCTTTTTAGTCTTCCCATCTACAGGAATCAGCAGCTCCATAGGTTTGGGAGCTAGAGATAGCTCGATTACATTGTTCACTGTATTGATAGAAGCGGTATATTTAATTTCATACTTTACCTTTCCTAATGCTTTAATAGCCTCTTCTGCTTTTACCGGGTCTTTTACTACTGTTTTCACAATCTCTTCCACTGGAAATTCTGAAAACATAATCGTATCTTTTTTTGCTTTAAAATTCTTTATTTTTTCCGTTTTGCTTTCTCCCTGTATAGTAATGAGTCTTCCTTTATAATTTCCATTTATATCTTCCAGTTTTACCGGGATAATTTCCGGACTGTCCACACTACACGAATACAAAGTAACCCCTGTTAATACAATTAGAATAGCTGTTAAAAATTGAGATACTGTAAATTTTTTCATTGCATTATTTTTTCATTAAACATTAATTATTTTGAGTACTCATTGATATAAATCTCATTTTCCGAAAATCTTGCATGCATTATTCAAAAAAAAATAAAAAATTCTCATAACTCATTGATTTAATGAACTAAAATTTTAATCCAAATAATTTTTCTTCAATAAAAATGATTATTGTTCTGAAATTTATAAGGCCATCATATAGATATTTAATCAAGCATTTACGTATATAACAAAAAAAGGAAGCTACATTATATAACTTCCTTTCTTCTCTTTTCATCTGCATCTACTCTATACCTCCACCTAGTGCACGATATAGATCTACCTCAGCATTTAATCTTTCCAACGTTACGTTGATTGCTTCCAGATCATTCTGAAGCTTATTATTCTGGGCTGTAATCACCTCAAGATAAGTTGCCATTCCACTTTTATACAGTTTCAAAGCATCCCCAATTCCTTTATCAAGAATGGCGGTTCTCTGCTCTAAAAGCTGCAGCCTCTCAGAAGTCCCTTGAGTTTTAGCCATGGCATCAGAAACTTCACCAACCGCTGTCATCACCGACTGTTTAAAATTGATTGCTGCTTTTTCCTGCTCAATTAATGCCGTTTCATAAGCTGTTTTCAATTGTTTCTTCTGAAAAATAGGTGCCGCCAGGTTTGCTGCCACTGCTTTAGTAATAGAACCCGGAACATCAAACCATGAACTGAATTTATTTGAATTTACTCCAATCTGCGGACTCAGGCTGATACTTGGATACATCGCCGCTTTTGCCAATCCTGTTTTTGAATTCAGACTGATAACATTGAACTCCGCCATCTTAAGATCCGGTCTTCGGCTTAACAACTGTGCCGGAAGTCCTTCTGAAAGTTTATTTCCTGGAATCATCATTTTCAGGTCTCCAGATCTTTCAATCTTCGCCGGATATTCACCACAAAGGATACTCAAAGCATTTTCCTGAATGGATATATTCTGCTTGGCCAGAGGAATCAGGAGTTCAGCCGTTTTCTTCTGTGCTTCCGACTGCTGTACCGCCAATGAATTGATCTGCCCTGCCTTAAACTGAAGATCCATCATTTTAAGAGTATTATTGCTTAGCTCAATATTCTGTTCTGCAATTTTCATCTGCTCATCTAAACTTATCAAATTATAATAAGCCTGGGCTACCTGAACAATGATTCTGCTTTTTACAGCATTTAAATTTTCTTTCTGGGCAAAGTATTCTGCTGCTGCCGATTCTTTCTGCATCTTCGCTTTCCCCCAGATATCAACTTCCCATGAAAGTCTCAGATTGGCACTGAAGTCATCCATATGGGTGGTTCCTACAAACTGCTCATTCAATGATCCGTTAAGCGTATTTTTGGAAGCCCAGCTTCTGTTTGCTCCGGCACTAAGATCGAGTGTTGGAAGAAGGGATAACTTAGCTTGCTTGTACATCAAATCAAGCTGTTCTATATTTTTCAGTGCAACATTTACTTCATTATTCCTAGCCAGTGCTTTGTCTATTAAGCCGATCAGCTTAGGATCCTTAAAGAACGTCTTCCATGGAAGCACTACGGTATCTCCTGTTACCTGCACAGATTCTTTGTAAATTTCCGGCATCTGAAGATCTGTTCTTGCATAAGGTTTCCCCACGGCGCAGGACACCAGTATTGATGCCATTGCGCCTGAAATAAGGAAATTCTTTATATTAAATATTCTCATTTGTCAATTGATTTTGGATTACAGGATACTTCTTTTTGGATGAAAATTTCTCATCCAGATATTGGAAGAACATATACAGAACAGGAATTACGAATACTCCTAATACAACTCCACTCAACATTCCTATGGCAGCACTTACACTGATGGATTTATTTCCTGAAGCCATTCCTCCTGTAGAAATCATCAGCGGAATCATCCCTACAATAAAGGCTAATGAGGTCATAATGATCGGACGCAATCTCGCCTTTGCTCCTTCCAGTGCCGAATCCAGAATAGAAAGTCCTGATTTTCGCCTCTGGACCGCGAATTCTACAATAAGGATCGCGTTTTTCGCCAAAAGACCGATAAGCATAATCAATCCTACCTGTACATAGATATTGTTATCCAGCCCAATTGCTTTGATTCCTAAGAATGCTCCTACAATTCCCGTTGGAATGGAAAGCATGACCGCCAATGGAAGAATATAACTTTCATATTGTGCTGCAAGAAGCAGATACACGAACAGTAAACATAATCCAAGGATCACAACGGTTTGGCTTCCTGCTGATTTTTCTTCCAGGCTTAATCCTGTCCATTCATAACTATAGTCAGAAGGAAGCTTATTTAAGGTTGGCTCAATTTTATCCATTAAGGCTCCGTTACTGATTCCCGGTTTTGGTACCACATTAATGTTCAATGAATTATAAAGATTATATCGCTGAACAGATTCCGGACCATATACTTTTTTTAAAGTGATTAGGGTATTGGCGGGAACCATTTCTCCTTTATTATTTTTCACAAAAATATCATTGAACGCCTGCTCATCCATTCTGAAAACACCGTCTGCTTTAATATTCACTCTGTAGAATTTTCCGAATCTCGAGAAATTCTGAGACTGATCTCCTGAGAAATAGGTCTGTATAGAGTTTAATAAATTGGAAATACTAACCCCTAACTGCTTGGCTTTATCTTCATTCACTTCAAGCTCCAGCTGTGGATAATCTGCTCTGAACATGGTATAGGCATACGCCACTTCCGGAACCTGCATCAACTGCCCAATCACATCATCTGCTTTTGCTTTAAGAACCTGTGGATCTCTGGCCATACGGTCCTGAAGGACAATCTCAGCGTCATTTGTTACTCCATATCCTTCTACCGGAGGCATTCTGAAACTCATTACACTTCCTTCTTTGATCACAGACAGCTTTCCGTTAACCATATTCATGATCTCGTCAATATCCTGAACCGCTCCTCTTTCTTTCTTAGGTTTTAGTTTCACAAATCCCATTGCATAGGCCGGTCCGGCACTGTTGCTTAACAGGTTAAATCCTGTAATGGATGTATTTTCCTGAACAGCATCTACTGTTTTTAAGATCGCATTGATCTTATTGGAAACTTCTGTGGTTTTAGTTAATCCGGTTCCTGGAGGCATACTTAATGAATAGATGAAGAATCCGTCATCTTCCATCGGAACAAAGCTCTTGGTTGTACTGGTCATCAGCCATGCTGAAAGCCCTACAATTCCGGCTACCAATCCCGCTGCAATCCATTTACGTCCAATTAAAAATCTTACTCCTTTCGCATACCGTTCCGTCATATTATTGAACCCTGCATTAAAGGCAACGGCAAATCTCTGTCCGAATCCTTTTTTCTTTCCGCCTTCTTCTGCATGGTGATTTTTCAAAAATACCGCACATAAAGCTGGTGTTAAAGTAAGAGCATTTACTGCAGAAATGATAATCGCAATGGCTAATGTATAGGCAAACTGCTTATAGAATAATCCTGCAGAACCTGACATAAACCCAATCGGAATAAACACCGCAGACATCACCAATGTAATGGAAATAACAGCTCCTGTAATTTCACCCATCGCTTTGTGCGTTGCATCTCTCCCTGAAAGATTTGTACCCTCCATATTACTGTGAACTGCTTCCACTACTACAATGGCATCATCCACGACAATACCGATTGCCAATACAAGGGCAAATAGCGTCAGTACATTAATGGTAAATCCTAATACTAAAAGGAAGAAGAAAGTACCAATAATCGCTACCGGAACTGCAATGGCCGGAATAATGGTAGATCTGAAATCCTGTAAGAAGATAAACACTACAATAAATACAAGGATAAATGCTTCTATCAGAGTAGATTTCACCTGTCCTGTCGCTTCATCCAATCTTTCCTTGGTACTCATCACTTTAGTGTATTTGATCCCTGGAGGGAAAGATTTTGAAAGCTGATCAATCGCTTTATTGACTCCTATTTCAATTTCATTGGCATTGGATCCTGTAGTCTGCATAATGGCCACAGTAACCGCATTTTTACCATTAGAAAGGTTATCGCCGCTGTTATTGATGGATCCAAATTCTATTCTGGCAACATCTTTAAGCCTGATCACATTGGCTCCGTCATTTTTAACGACTATATTTTCGTATTGTTCAGGCTTGTTCTTTTTCCCTTTATATCGGATTACATATTCTAATGCAGCATTAGATTCTTCTCCTAATTTACCGGGAGCAGATTCTAAACTGTGGTCAGCAATCGCGTTGGAAACATCAGAAGGTTCCAATCCATAAGAGGCCATTTTCTGAGGATTCAGCCAGATTCTCATGGAATAATCTTTAATTCCGAAGATCTGTGCCTGTCCAACCCCTTTTACCCTTTTTACCTGTGGAATAAGGTTGATATTAGCATAGTTCTGAAGAAAGGTTTCATCATATTGCTTATTATCTTCAGTATAGATATTGAAAATCAAAACCATACTGTTCTGCTGTTTTGAAGTGGTAAGACCCATTCTTATCACTTCCTGAGGCAATATTGGTGTGGCCTGCTGTACTCTGTTCTGTACATTCACCGCAGCCTGATCGGCATTTACTCCCTGTTTAAATATCACTGAGATGGTAAATGTCCCGTCATTACTTGCCGTGGATTTCATGTAACTCATGTCTTCCACCCCGTTGATTTGCTCTTCCAGCGGCGTTACTACGGAACGAATCACCGTTTCGCTATTTCCTCCCGGGTAGGATCCGGAAACCGTAATAGTAGGCGGAGAAATATCCGGGAACCGGGTCACTGCCAGCTGGTTTAATCCTATGATCCCTAAAATGACAATGATAAGGGATATTACCGTCGCCAGTACCGGACGGTCTATTATCTTTTTTAACATTTTCGAATTTTCTAAGAATGATTATAAAATTATTTCGAAGGAGCTACTTTAGCCACAACCAGCGCTCCATCTGTAAGGGCATCTATCCTGTTGATAGCGATCTTGTCTCCTGCATTCACTCCATTCTTCACAAAGTAATCCTGAGAAGTACTTCCTGATACTTCAATCTGCGTCATTTTCACTTTATCTTTTCCTTCAAGTTTATAGACAAAGAATCTATCCTGAATATCTTTTACAGAAGTTTTCGGAAGCTTTACTACACCATCTAATGCATTGTGGATCAACACCCTTCCTGTTCCTCCTGATCTTAATAATTTATCCGGATTCTGGAAAACTGCTTTCATCTGAATACTTCCGGTATTTCTATCAAAGTTTCCACTGGCGTTTTCCAATCTACCTTTGAAGCCATACTTAGAGCCATCTGCTAAAATAAGTTCTACGTTTTCAGTATTTTCCCCTGAAGCTGCGGCCCTGCTATGGGCAATAAAGTCAGCTTCATTCATAGAGAAGTAAACATTTACACTGCTTATATTAGAAAGTGTTGTTAATGGTGAAGAATCAGACGGACTGATGAGGTTTCCTACCCTGTTCGGGATTCTTCCTATATAGCCACTCACAGGAGCTTTAATGTAGGTAAAATTAGCATTGATCTTTGAAGAACCTAAGGAAGATTGTGCCTGAGCCACCTGTGCTGATGCTGCTTTAAGACTTGCTTGTGCGGTTTTCAACTGCATATCAGAAACTACTTTTCCTTCTACAAGAGGTTTTAGTTTTTCAACTTCCAGTCTTGCGGTTTCCTGGGCTGCCAAGGCAGACTTTAATGCTGCTTCATTGGTATTCACCTGCTCATTATATACTGATGGATTAATTCTGAACAATATTTGGCCTTTGCTAACAAACTGTCCTTCTTTGATGTATACCGCTTCCAGATATCCTGTCACCTGTGCTTTTATTTCCACATTATCCTGTCCTTCCATGCTTCCCGGATATCCCGTCGTGACGTCTTCATTTCCTGATTTCACCTGGATGAAATCGGTAGGAAGGGCCTGCATCTGCTGTGCATTTTCCTGAGCATTTCCTGATCCGCAAGAGTACAGTACTGCGGCAGCCATAAGTGAAAGTGCCAGGTATCCTTTTCTATAGTTCATAACATTTGTTTTTAAATTTTACAACAGCAAAATAAGTTCATATAATAAGGATATATGTGCAAAAATCTGGTGAAGCGTAGTTAATCGCAGATGAAACGTATCATACCAAAAATGAAAAGAAAAGGGGGTATTTCGGTGATTCAGATCGGTAAAAAAGGGCTTTTTCGCTTTAGTATTTCAAAAATACGGTTGGGGTTTTAATTTATACGTTTCGCTTTTAAAATTCTAAGATCAGGCTATTTCCTCTTCTAATTTCGCAGTATCAAAACATCAAAAAATAAGTCAATAATTTAAATTTTTATTAAATGAAAAAGTTTTTAGCAATCACAGCGATCGTATTAGGATTAGGAGTACAGGCTCAAACTACCACACCGAAAAAGGAATCAGGAATAGAGCTAATTCCAAAAGCCGGAATCAATATTGCCAATCAATCCATTAAAAATGTGAATGGTGAGAAATCAAAGACGTCCTTTCAAGCTGGCTTAGGGGTAAATATTCAAACAGGTATCAAAAACTTTTCTGTGCAGCCCGAGGTTAATTTCATAAGCAAAGGAACAAAGTTTAAAAATAGCATTGGAAGCGAAACGTACAATTTTAATTATTTAGAAATTCCGGTATTAGCAAAATACAGTTTCGGTCCATTGTATGTAAATGCAGGTCCTTCTATTGGGTTTCTTATGGGAAAAAATGATAAAATGAAAGCAGCATATGGTAAAACCAAATCAATAGATTTTGGAATGCAGATGGGTGCCGGAGCAGCCATTCCTGCCGGGCCAGGAAAAGTGATTATAGATGGCAGATATAATTTAGGATTAAATAATATCTCTGATGAGAAAGGGGTAGATGTGAAAAACAGAGGTTTTGCGATCTCTCTGGGATATGCTATTCCTTTATAATCTTTAATTTATAGCTTTTTCTTCATATGGTCCCTTCATGAGCAATTCGTGAGGGGATTTTGTAATGAGAGAGTTGGAAGCTGGAAGAGGGAGGCAGGAAGTTACTATAGTGCATACAACTTCTGACAGGTATAAAAGGATTTTAAAGCCTTTCTAAAAAGCATTAATTAAAAATGATCTTCATTTGTCTTATCCATTCAAGAACTTCCCTCTTCCAGCCTCCAGCTTCCTCTCACTAATAATCCATCCAGGACTTGAAAATGGAAGCCTTTTCACGACTTACGATCACCTCCATTTCAGGCTGTTTTCTCAATTCCAGTTTGAGCTTTCCGTTGAAATGATTAAAGATCTGTTTTACAGAATCTATGTGAATGATAAACTGCCTGTTAGCACGGAAGAAAAACTTTGGATCCAATTGTTTCTCAAGTTCTTCAAGTGTTTGTGGAATATTTTCTACAACTCCGGTATTCAGCATAGCTTTACTGATTCCCAATTCCGTGTAAAAGTATAAAATGTCTTCTGACAATACGGTTTTATATCCGTCACGATGAACGATAAGAAATCGTTTTCTGTAGTCTTTAGGCTGGATATAATTGAGCAACCCTTCAATGGCTGATCCTACAACAGGAACCGCTTCCATAAAGGTTTCATACCGTTTTAATGCGGCGTCCAGTTCTTCTTCTTCTATGGGTTTCAGAAGGTAGTCTACACTGTTATATTTGAAGGCCTGTACTGCATATTCATCATATGCTGTTGTAAAAATCACAGCACTTTTAACTTCATGTTTATTAAAAATTTCAAAGCTTAGACCATCTGCCAGACGAATATCCATCATAATGATATCCGGAACGACATTATTTTCCAGCCAATTCACCGTAGAAGTTATTGAATCTTCTACGGAAAGAATTTCAATGTGTGGTCTTAGCTTTAGCAATAGCCTTTTTAACCGGTCTGCATTAGGTCTTTCATCCTCGACTATTAAAATTTTATTAATCTTCATATCAACGGGAGTTTTACAATAAATTTATCTTCTGTTTTTTCTATAATCGGTTTTGTATAGCCCAGAATCTCATATCTGGCAATAATATTGGTAAGCCCCACTCCTGAAGAATCCGGCTTATTGAGTAACGGTAAAAAGGTATTGGCAACCACCAGCTCTTTTTCCGAGTTTGTATACACATGAATTTCCAATGGATTAGCCTTTGAGGTCTGGTTATGCTTGATTGCGTTTTCTACCAACAATTGCAGAGATAATGGAAGCGTGTACATGGATCTGTACTCTTCCTGGATATCAATTTTAAATACAACACCTTCCCCAATTCTTTTTTCAATCAGAAAAATATAAGAGTCCAGAAACTTCAATTCTTCTTCTACAGCAATGATATCTTTCTTGGAATTGACCAGCAGATATCGATATACCCGGGCAAATTTTTCTGAATACTCATATCCCAGCTGCTGATCTTCCAGAATAAGCTCTGAAAGTACACTTAGGTTATTAAAGATAAAATGTGGATCTATCTGCAGTTTAAGGGCCTGAAGTTCAGCGGCCATAGCTGCTTGCTTATGCTTAGAAGCTCTTAATTTATGCTGCGCTGCTTCCACAGCAGTTCTTTTCCAGTTTTGAAGCAGGTAATCTACCGTATTAAAACCACTTATAATAAGAGATATTACAATATTTGTGGCTACCCATTGTCCTAATAAGGTATATTCTTTCCGGGAGTCCATTTCAGGTAAGTTGTCTGAGGTACAGTCTACAATGGCATTAATGATCATCACAATCAGGACACTACCTACAATCTGAAGAAATCCCTGTATCAACAATCGCTTGATCGTTCTGTCTTTCCAGGGAAGCAGTTTATTGAGCGACGCATCAATAAGGATACTTACCTCCGATATGATAACTGAAAAAAGAAACACCCATGAAGCGTCTTCAATAATCATCTTTAGCGGAGTGTTCAAATATTCCTGCCAAACCGGATCAAATGGATCAATCAGATAAGAGAAGCCACAAAAAGCAATCACCGCTACAGCCCAGATTACCAGCCTCCTTTTCATTGTGGAAAGGAACTTTTTACTTCGTCTTAAATTTTTTCTGATGGTTGCAATCCTATTCATTATCCGGGACTTTGTGAATGTAAATATAAAAATAGATTTCAGAAGAGTTTTCTCTATTTTCAACGAGACCGCCAAAACCATACCTGAAACGTAAAATAGACGAGTTCAAATGAAGATGACGTTTCATCACCTGAAAAATACATTTCATCATCATTTTATACAACATCACAATATTTTTAATACATCGCTTCCATCTCTTCTCTAATTTTGTAGTATTAAAACCGGTACAATGAAAACAATAATTGTCTGCACAGATTTTTCCCAGGAAGCTGAAAATGCAATTCATTATGCGGCTTCTATGGCAAGAGAAAACCAATATCATATTATTCTGTTCAATCTGCAAAGCGTTTCTATTCATGCTCTGAATGCTCAGGCTTCTGCTGATTTTTTCTATGAACAGACCCTTAAAAACCAAAAGAAACTTACAGATAAAGCTTCGGAAATCGGTAGTTTATATGCTATAAAAACAGCATACCACCTGGCTTCTGGGGAGCTTCATTGAGGAACTTAACAACAGTATACAGACTACTAATGCTGACTTTATCGTGATGGGAATGGCAGAAAAGACTCTTGAGCAAAGACTTTTGGGAAATAATGTCATCAAGGCTATTCACAGGATTAAAAAGCCGATATTAATTATTCCGGGGCATATAGAGTATACAGGCATTCGAAAAGTTCTCTTTGCCTATGATACCCATAAATCCATAACATGGTCTGCAATGAATGACATTTATTCTTTTATTAATGAGTTCAATGCTGAGATTGAGGTATTTAATGTAGGTGAGCGTGTAGAAGATTTTACGGAGGTTATTCATGACATTGATCTGAATTCCGGCTATGACCTAGATGATATTAAATACAGCTTTAAGATGATTCAGTCTATTGAAATCACCAAAGCGATTGAGGAAGAAGTAAAACTAGCTAATGCAGATCTGCTGACGATGGTTCCTTATCGGTATAATCTTGTGGAATCTCTTTTCCATCGAAGTAAAACAGCCATCATGGCCTATAAAAATAAAGTTCCATTACTATCAATCCCCCTAAACATAGATTAAGGCTCAATCAATAAAAATCAACATTTGAATTATCCTTTTTTGCCTTTTAAGGTTAAATTTTACACTTAATCTTGTTTAATAAGACCGGAGCTTTCTTCGGTCTTATTTTGATTTCTACCCCATACTCTCTGCAAATCAAATAGAAAGATCACATCCGGATTAAAACGACCACTTTTATTTTGATATAAATTGTACTTTTATTGTAAAACAAAGTATTATGAAATCTAATTCTTTTTATTACAGACTCCCTACTATCTGTCTGCTGTTCATCGGAAGCATTCCTTTGACTGCACAAAAGATCAGTAAACAATGCCTGCAAAAGCTGAAACTTACTTCTGATAAAATTATATTAACCTTCGATCATTATGAACAGCCTGTTCAAACTGAAATTATTATCGATCCGGCAAATTCCTCTATCAGAACGACTATTCAAATGCCCAATAAACAAGATAAAAAGGTCACCAATTATAAGATTAAGGAAATTAAATGTGAGATGAATGAAGAGTTGACGTCTGGAAATATTGTATATAGGATAGAAAATAATAATCCTGACGGAAGCTTTTCAGACGGAGGATTTATACTGAAAGCCAACCCACAAGGACTAACTTTCTCCAATACGACTGATCCACCAGAAAATACAGCAATTATTCCGGTTTCAAAATATGAGGTTATAAAATAACTAAAAAAGCCTTCTACGCTGTCGACGTAGAAGGCCATCCTTAATATAATAATATAAAAACTATCAGGAAAGCTGAGTTATTAATGCCTGATAATAGTTTTCTTGTAACTCATTGCTGCCATTGAGAAATAAATAGGGTTCAATAAGCTCCAGTTCCATTAAATGAAATGAATTATTGATTAATACACCATCTACTCTCGCATACAGTGTAGATTGAGGTAAGCTTTTTAAATACACCGCGGCCTGCTCTATATGCAATGGATTCGGCGTGGGAAAGCTGATGCTTCCACCATGATAATGCTGTACCCTGAAATCTCCCTGTTTAGGTATTTTTAATGAACAATGACTGTATTTTCCGTTGAAAAACAGGAATGACCATTCCCCGTTTTTGATTTCTTCTACAAAAGGCTGTACCATATAATCCTGCTCTTTCAGAAATTGGTCTATCTCTTTAGAACGTTCATCAAAATTATCTCTGCTTATTGTTACTGTATTCTGTGCACCAGCACTCACACAAGGCTTCACTACAAGTTTATCTGCATTAAAAAGATCAAAGAACTGATGACTAAAAGAAGATCCTTTTTCCACATATTCTGAAGCGATGACCGGAAGCTGCTTATCGGCAATATCTTTCAGGTAATGCTTATCAGAATTCCACTTGATGATTTCTACAGGATTTAAAACTTTAACTCCCAGCTGTTCAAGATGATCAAGCCAATTCAGGAATTCATTCAAGTGATTATGATAATCCCAGGGAGATTTAATAACCGCGACATCAAAACTGCTCCAATCTACGTTTTCATCGTTCCAAATGGTTGGGATTACATCCAATCCTTTATCTTTTAAAAAGCTGATGAGTTCTGTATCTTCATCATTCGCCACTCCCTGTGAAAGTCTCGCTTCTTTTTTATAGCCTACTACTGTGATTTTCATGCTTCTGTTATTATGATTTTATCTTATCGTAAAGTTGCGAAGAATAGGGAGATAGTTGTAGATACAGATCTTGGGATTTTATTGGGATACAGTTAATTTAGGGTTCATGGACTTACAATTTTTTATAGCATAGTTTAATTACTTATAATCAAATCTATCTTCGTCTGGGTACCAATAATTTGTCATACATGGTCCCAATGCATTATTTTTATATGCTTCTAACTGATCTTCCAATTCACCTAAAGTTACAAGATTAACAACTCTACCTTCTGCTTTTTCAACAAGAAATGAACCTCCCTCCCATTAATGCATATTTAAAGTCTCCAGTTAAAATATATTTCTTAGAATTAAAATGATAAATATTCCCATAGGGCTTTTTGATAATATCATCACCATATAGCATTGGCTTAATACTTTTATCTACTATTTTTTTTATAAAACGTTCTGTTATGGTTAGCATTTCTTTATCTGTTAACATCGATAACAACGTTTTTTTATAATATTTTGACAACTTATACTCCTATTAGGAATTCATCAACCTTGTTTTTCTTAACAATGCCATCCTCTCTAATTTCATACACAACATCTCCTTGAAAATCAAAGAAATAATCTTCATCCGGATATACATTATTAGTAATTTTATGAATAATTTCTTTTAAGAGCTTTTTCCAAGATTGTGGATCTGCGTCTTTTTGTAAAAGATCAAAGGATATTTGAGAAGAATTATCCAAGTCAATATCCAAATATTCATCTTGAAATTTTCCTCCTTCATAACCGTGCTCTGTTGAATATAAATTAGAGATCAATAATACAGTATTTTTATACTCATTAATAAGCTGAGTAAGTTCTGGTTTTTGTTCTAATTTGTTTCGGAACTTTAAGTGATATGTAATTGACATAATTTTAGTTTATTTTTTTAGTTTTAAGTAGTTAACGTTTCCTTGCTTAGTTATATAAATAATTTCTTTCAACCCCTCTATTTCCCAATCTAAAAATTGTTTTTGTAGTTTTTGAATATCTCCATTCCAATTTTTCAAGTTTAGAACGATTCTATTCGTTTGATCTTTTCTAATTTTATCAGACACTTCTGTCCATATACCTCTAACAGCCTTATTACTATTATATGGGGAATAACAATCAAAAATACTTCCTTCAATAATATAATCTGGATTTTTGAGTGTCGTTGAAATAGAGGGATTCTGCTCTATTTCAAAGCCTTTTTTTGCTAAAATTTCAGCAGCTTCATTTTCTAAAATCAATGATGTTTTTGTTGCATCATCCAAATTATCAGGAATTTTTGTTTTATGACCTTTGGGTTTTGCATTAGGTGATTCATTTTTACTAGGATTAGTCTTATTCTCTGCTTTTACTATTTCATCTAATTCCTTCTCTGCATTATCAAAAATCTCTTTAGTTTCTTTTTCGGCAGTTTTTTCTTCCAATTTTTTAGAAAAGTCATCAGATTGCTTTCTTAATGATTCATAATAATCATCCAAATATTTCTGATATTCTCGTTCTGTTATTAATTTTTTTTCCGTTGCAGTGGATACTCTTTTTAATATTGAAGCTTCTTCTGCTACTTTCACGGCCCTACCGGCTCTCGCCGCAGGGACAAGAATAAGAAGTATATCAGGAGTAAACTCCCCTAACTTTTTATACCAAAAATATTGATTATTCCCATATCGTAAATACCAATCAGGAAACTCATTTAAAGCTGTAATAAACTTTTCCCAAAGCTTTTTAATAAAGCTTTCAAAATTGAAAATAAGCTCATTTAAAAGATTTTCAAAAGCTTCCCCTAATACGTCAGTAAACACAAAGCCAATACCATCTCTCGCAATAATCATTGTTAAAGAAACTAAATCGACTAGCCCAGCAACAAACTCTAAACACCCATTCCAAAGACCGACTAAAAAAGCATTGAGGTTATAAATCTCATTAAGCACTTCTCCTTCTGGTAAAATCTCATCCAATTGTTTAAGACCTTCATCTAATAAAGAAGAAAATCTTTCAAACAAATATAATAAAACATTGTTCAGAATTTCTTTAAATATTTTTTCTATAATAGCGTCATCATGATTAAGCTTTGAAATATTATCAATCTGCTGTTTAATTTTATTTTTTATAGATTCTTTTATCTCTTTCCTATTTTGAGGAACTATAACATTGGGAAGAAATGCGGGAGTAAATCCTTTTTTCAAAAGAGCATTCCAAAACTTTTCTTCTTCATATTTTTTTGTTCTCACCCAATGAGAAATTTCCAAGATTTTTTTAGGAATATTTAATCCTAAATATTCACTTCCTTGTAGAATGAGCAGAAACATAGACATATCATCAAACTTTTTCTGCTTGAAATCATATTTAATTGCTTTTGCTAAGAGAGCTTTTAATTCTTTTGTATCAAGTTTTACTTCTTTATTAGCCTGAACAAAATCTAAACTTGGATCATTTTTCAGTTCAAAAGGTCGCTTTAAAAACTCTTCAGCAAGTTCTTCCTCGTCTGTTTGTCCTAAAAATGGAAATTGAAGCTGAAGTTTTTTAATTGCTTCTTTTCCTAATTTTACTCTGATAATCTTTCCAAAATCAAATTTTCCATCATCTGTTTCAATAAAAAATAAGACCTCATTATCTTTAGGTTTAAAATCAGTACTAGCATACTGTTGTAGTATTTCTCTCCCATCCGGATGAGCATATACTTTAAACTGTATATCATCCCAACTTTCATTAATAAGACTATTATAAAGCAATGTTTGTGAATAATTGAACTTTTGAGAAAGATCTACAATACTAAAATTAGATTCATTTAATATTCTTGCAGATCCATAAGCGGCTAATGCCCAAGATGGTAGTAATTTATCCCAATATTGTCCAAAAGGGCTATTTTTGAATAAACTGATTTCATCAAAAGTATATTTTTTATCATTAAAAATACTTTGTTTGAGTAAATCATTTTGAATATTCTTTTCTAATAGAAACTTAGAATCAGATAAATTACCACTTCCTTTATTATTTAATATTTCTAAACTCATTTTGTGATTTTTAAATTGAATAAAGGCAAAGCTTTTAACCTCTGCCTTAGATTATTATTTGCTAGAGCTTATTAATTCATTCTCAGGAAAAACAATCTTAAGTTTCTTCTCAGGATAGTATTTCTGTATACTCTCCTCATCCAGCACAAGAAGATCTATATAGTATTCTTTATCTAACAAAACATGAGCGTTTTTCAGTTTACATTTAGCCTGCACCAAAACATCCCAGTCTTTTCCTTCCAGGGTATCCCAATCTTCAAAAGGAACCCGGCCTCTGCTTCCGAAAAGAAAAATCTTTTCTACAGCAGTAATCTCACTAATCTTATCCTTTAAGGTCGTGAGGCTATTTGGCAGCACTTTTTCGTGCTGCCAAATAGCCTCGAGTTTTACTCGGCTCATTATTAAAAATTAAAAGATCAAATTAGAAATCGTGAAAGTGAAATATTCTGTGAATATTCTTCTTGAGTTATGTTAGTTCCATTTTTATCAGCCAATCTACTTGTTGAAATAATAAAACTATTTACAAATTTTAAAGACTCATCTGTAACTATTACTTCCACAGAATCTAATAATTCCGAATATGGGGGTTTTACAAACTTAAAATGTTTAATTTTATTGATATCTATACGAAAGGTTAATCCAAAACCATCTTCTACATTTGGAAAAGCCTGAATACCATCAATTTTTGAAACCTCCTCTGCCAATGCATAATAAAGAACAGAAGTACTCGAAGATGGTTTCCAACTTGCATCTCTATCAATTACAATCTCTTTACCCATACAATAATATTTTCTTGGAAATTCTCTCTTTTCATCAAGATTTTCAATGAATTCAAATTCACCTACCCTATCAAAGCTTTTAGCAGTAAACTGAATCCATTTTTCCCCAGAAGTATTTCCTCCTAAAACACTATCATTCTTTTCAAAATTAAATTTATCCTCAGTAATAACCTCTCCCGGCACTTCAAAATCATCGGGATTTTCAGCTGTAAATGGTAAAGCATGCCCCACTTTTAAACCAATACTTTCTGCCTGAAGAATATTTAATGTTGTTGGAAGTCTGGTAATCCAGGCTTTACCCTGTTTTATTCCTTTTGGTTCCTTCATTTCATCTACAATAGATAAATAAAGCTCATCCCCAATGACAGGAACTTCTCCTCCATTCCAGATTTTACCGGTTGCCAGATAGAACTGCACCGCATCCTCAAACCCGGGACGTACTGTAGCAATTACTCTTGCCATACCACTTTGCAGGAAAGCACCAAAAAGAGGATCTGTATCTTCTGCCTGGTACATAGTTTCCCAGTTTTGCTTATTTCCCCAGTAGTAAGGATATAAATAATACGAAAGGTTTTCCCATTCAAAGGCCTGTTCCATGAACTTCACAAAAGCAGTATATCTGTCCAGCTTTTTATCAAGTTTGGTTTCATAATCAAGGAATGAGCTTCCTTCAGTTAATCCTGATAAACCGTAGCCATGAGTAGAGCCAGATGCTCTGTCTGCCATATAGGAAATACAGTTTTTCCGAAGAATCGTATTTTCAATTTTTCTATAAAAATTAGGGTTTGAGCCTTTAATTTCAACAGCCTTGTTTAGCTCCTCTGATAGCTTATTATTATATTCTGCCAAAGCTTGTTCATACGCCTGAATAATAGCATTAAATGCCTCCTGCTGCCATTGTGTTTGTGCTTCCTGGGTTAATCTACATGTCGCAACCAAAGAACCGGTAACCCCTTTCATATCCCAGGAATTATAAGAAATGGTAATTTTATCTCTAATAGCATCCAAGGACATACTTACGGCATCTGTAATTTGTTTGACGCCACAAATATAAGTAGTAGCCTTATTATACAAAGTTCCTCCGTTAAATAGGACTCCACCTCCGCCGGCTAACGATCCTTTTACAGAAATAGCTTCATAATTCTCAGGAATTTTAAACTCATTATTATGGTACAAACCGGCCCATCTACCATTTCCATACGCATCATCTGTTGCAATATTTTTCTCCGAAAAAGCATGTGAAATATAAATAACAGGATCTAATTTTTTAATAGCTGTAATATTATACTTTCCAGCCCAAAAATTAAATACCGTATCGTTGGCCAATGCCGTATAATTGGCCATGGTCATCGTTAAAGAAGTTCGTGGGTCTTCAGGCTTTACCAGTTTACTTTGTCCTTTCCCTAAAATATGAAGCCTTGCTGGCTCTGGGATCATGAATTCAAACATCATTCGTTTACCATAGTTGTAGATTTGGTTTTTCATCAGTTTATCTACCCATCTGTAAACACCTACTACATGCTTATCTCCTTTGGTGTTATCAAATCCATGTTTGTTATTCTCCTCAAACTCATCAATAATCTTCTCAATTCTTTCTTCATGAACTTTAGTGACAATTCTGTCCATTGCTCTTGAGGTAACATCCTGAGCCTGTGATACAGCCTGTCTTGTGCTCTCATCTTTAGAGCTATGGTGAGCATTACCCAATCCTAGACTAGTATTAATATTATAAGCTCCACCATCATAATTTGCATTTATACCAAATTGTGTATTGTTATCTGAAGACTCTTGCATCATTTTGGCAACCTCACTCTGCATCTCAAAACGATTGGCAGTAGTTGTATCTGAAAGTTGTTCTCTTTCTTTATCAGTAGATTTAGTAGTGGTATTTTCGCTTCTCCTTAATTTTCTTGTAGATTTTTCACGATATTCCCTAGCCATGATATTTTCAATGTGGGCAACCTCACCTTCTACATAAGCATGGGTAGTCTGTTCTACTTTTAAATAGTCTGCAATACCAATTTGTTTAAATCCAAATCCGGAAGGAATAAATGTATTATCCTCATCAATGACCACAGGTTCTTCCTCTTCCGTTTCCAGCCAAAATTTATCTGATAAACAGGCCCTCGCCTGTAATTTAGGAATATAAGGGCCACTCTTTTTACCATTAGTAAATTGAATATTAATATCTAAAGAAGCATCCTGTACTGTATTAAGATCTAATCCAGGCATACAGAGATCATTTAAAAAAATGGTATTCCCCGATCTGGATTTCATATAATAATCACTCGTAATACTTGGTAACCCATTTTTAGGAGTAAGTGTATAAGAAATATATTGTACATCCCATGAAGAATCTGGAACAGTAAGAGACATATCAAAAGTATATCCTTTATAAATCCACTTCGGACAGATCTGATAAGTAAATGGAATAGAAATAGTTCTTGCCATAGGAACAACAACTCCGCCAATACTTGTATAAACTTCTTCATCTGCTTCAGTATTTTGAATAATACTATTATGAGACTTTTCAAAAGCATCATTCATTAAAGAAGTAATCTCTGAAAAAGTATTTCTTCCGTCTAGCAAAGAATCAAGGCTGGATGCTCCGGTTGCAGCTAAGCGTTCTTTACCAGATTCCTTAGAAAAATCAAAGCCAAGAATATCCAATAAAGCATCCAAATCATCAGAATTTAGGGCCCTTAGTAATAATTCAGGTTCTATTTCCTGCCTGAAATTAAAATCAAATGGTGGTAATACTGGTTCCGGAACCATAGGTAATTGCTGACATGGATCTGTTGGATCATACTTTACCTCAGGTTTTCTAATCTCACAATATCGTTCCCTATTGGCAGCCACCTCAGCATTATATCTTTCAATAATAGGAGCAATTTCTCGCTGATATTCCTGCTCTCTCATTTTATAGGCATCCTGATACTCTGCTCTATACTTTCTTTCTAATCCTGAAAGGCTCTTTTTTAAAGCTTCAAATTTTGCAAGTTTTACTTTAGCAGTAGAAATAAGCTGCTGCTTTTTCATTTCTTCTGATGGAGGTGTTTGTTGTGGTCCTTCTGCAGCCATTCTTGAAGCAGCATTGGAAGCAGGGAGGGATTTTTCATCCATCATCAATTCTTTAGGGAGAACAATTCTTGCCCCTAACATTTTTTTCATTGTCTCCTCATTGGATATAGGCAACACATATTGAGCCAATACCATTTGCATAACAGTCTCCTTAATATAAAAATCTTTTTGAGTCACAACCTGGTAAATAAGGTTATTCCATAGATCAACACGACTTGGGGTAGGCTGTATTTCTGCTACAAAAAGCTCATTCCTTTTAGTAATAAACTCCTGAAATGTGCATTTATTTTTATTTTTTGCCAACCAGGCTCCAAATGTATAGAACGCTCTATAAGCTATTTTAAAAGCATTTAAGTTGTTGGCATTATTCAGATCAGAAGAAATACATTTTGGATTATTGGCATAATTTGCTGCACAAGCCTGCAATAGTCTCTGCTTAGAACCAGTTCCATTAACAACTGGCATATAAAAAGCATCATCACTCTTTAATTCATTCGGAATTGTAATAAATCTGTTATCATTTTTAGTATCATCAGACAATTGCGGACTTCTTAGGCTTACAAACCTGAAAAGAGTCTGTGATGGAGTATTTTCTACAGACACTCCTGTAGCTTTGTTTTCCATATTATTCATTTTTTGTAATTTTGTGTAGGTTAAATAGGTTAAGATCTGAAGCTCTTTTTATTAGAGTGATTTCAGGTTTTAGCCTTATTTTTTAGGTGGTTTCCGGCAAAAAGATATCCACCCTTTGGCTTTAAGTCCAGCTTCATTTTCTGTGTTTTTCTAATACAAAGATGCTACCCGAAAGCGACAGAAGTTGACGTATAAAAAAGAATTTTGATTCTATATCCTAAACCTTTGATATAAACAGTCTTGCATTTCTCAATATTTTAATACATTTGTTATAAAACATACTTCAAATGAATTTCGAGCAGGTTAATCTACACCTTGAAGCCTATAAAGAACATAACCAGATTCTGGATGCCGCACAATATCTGATCCACTCTTTTGATCTGGAACATGATAATTTTGCAGGCTTTGGATTCAGGGAAGAACTTTCCCCTACTTCGATGCTTCTTACGGCAGAAGGAGAATTGGGTGGACCTCAAACAGTGATGATTCCCAGAAATTTATTTGATTTTGACCTGAACCTTGTCTTAAATATGGTAGCCCATGAAATGCTCCATGTAAGACAAAAGGCTCCGGGACAGGTAGTTGAAGACAAAAATGAAAGAGAGTTTCAGGCTTACTATGAAATGCTTTTTCACAAAGTTTTCCCACAGGTTCCTGAAGTTTCGGACTTTCATAAAAAATTCTTTGGCGGAAAAGCCCTGGAATATTATAAAAGGATGGGTGAAGGTTCAGAATTACAACAAAAATATGCAGAACAGAAAACAGAAGTAGAACATTTAATTAATACATTACCATGAACGTAAAACCAGACATCACTTGGGCAGATTTTGAAAAAATAGACATCAGATGTGGAACGATTCTTTCAGTACATGATTTTGAAAAGGCCAGAAACCCTTCCTATCAGTTGGAAATAGACTTTGGTGATCTGGGAATCAGAAAATCATCTGCACAAATTACTTCACTGTATCAAAAAGAAGAATTGGTGGGAAAACAGATTTTAGCAGTCGTTAATTTCCCTAAAAAACAGATTGCCAACTTCTTCAGTGAATGCCTGGTCTTAGGATTATATGGAGAAGATAAAAGCGATGTCACTCTTTTAGCACCTTCATTACCTACTAAAAACGGAATGCAGGTAGGATAGCAAATAAAAAACACAATGATACAGAACATACCATTAGAAAAGGTCTTATTCCTTGATATTGAAACCGTTCCACAGGCCAGCTCCTGGGACGATTTATCTGAAACGGATCAGCATCTTTGGGATAAAAAGACAAAATTTCAAAGAAAAGACGATATTTCTGCCGCTGAATTTTATGACAGAGCCGGAATTATGGCAGAGTTTGGAAAGATCATCTGCATTACCATCGGAATGGTGGAAAAGAATGAAACTTTAAAGATCAAAAGCTTCTCCGGGCATGATGAAAAAAAATGCTTCAGGAGTTTGGAGAAATTTTCAACAGTCCAAGGTTGTATAATGTGATTCTCTGTGCCCACAACGGAAAAGAGTTTGATTTTCCATGGATTGCACGAAGATATCTCATCAACGGGATGCAGCCTCCTGCTCCTTTCCAGATGTTTGGAAAAAAGCCTTGGGAGATTCCTCATATAGACACCATGGAACTTTGGAAATTCGGGGATTATAAAAGTTTTGTATCATTAGAATTATTGGCTCATGTCTTTGGTATTCCCACTCCAAAGGATGATATCGACGGCTCAATGGTTTCATCAATTTACTACATAGAGAAAGACTTGCAGCGAATTGTTGATTATTGTGAAAAAGATGTCTTAACTTTGGCAAATATTTTCCGGCGTATGCGCCAGGAAGATTTGTTGAAAAGGAATATCAATTTAGATTAAAAAATGAAATTTACAGACGATCAAATTGCAGACATTGGTGAAGAAATCATCAGCGTGCTAAAAACCGTATATGACCCCGAAATTCCGGTAGATATTTACGAATTAGGGTTAATTTATGATGTACAGATCTCCGATGATGCTGACGTAAAAATTATAATGACCCTTACCACTCCAAACTGCCCCGTAGCAGAAACCCTTCCTCAGGAAGTAAAAGATAAAGTAGGAGAAGTAGAAAACGTAAAAAGTGTTGACTTAGAACTTACTTTTGAGCCGAGCTGGAATAAGGATATGATGAGTGAAGAAGCAAAATTTGAGCTGGGAATGCTATAAACCTTATGCATTGCTTTGCAGATAAAATTAATATTATCCATTATTATTGAGTGATCACAGCCAAAAGAAAGCAACAAGCAGTGTTTCTTGCTTTCTTAGGAGTATATAGGCTTTATTTAGGATCTAAAATGCAGGCTCAGCCTCCTTTTATAACAGGAATAGGGTTTATCATTATTTCGCTGCCGCTACTGGATAAAAAGTAATATAGAATTGAAAATATAAAAAGGATGTCATACTCTGACATCCTTTTTTGTATTGTTGAATCCTAAATTCAGAATATTTTTACACTTCTTTCGCTATTGTTTTCCCCTCTCTCCTGCTCCATTCACTCCATGATCCCACATAAAGATTCGGGATTCTGAAACCGGCATGAGCTAGTGCTAAAATCGTATGACATGCCGTAACTCCTGAACCACAATGAATAATCAGATTTTCAGGTTTATCTTTCAATAACTGAGTATATTTTTCTTTCAGCACTTCAGGACTCAGGAAGAGCCCATTTTCATCCAGATTTTCAGAAAAAGGAATATTTATAGCTCCCGGAATATGCCCGGCAACCAGATCAATAGGTTCAGATTCTCCTCTGTATCGATAAGCATCTCTTACATCAATTACAGTAGACGCATTGTTTTTTAACTCATTTTCAACAACTTCCAGATTTGAAAGCGGAAGAGACCAATGTTCCTTTTTAATTAGTGGAGCCTTCTCAAACGCTTCTTCTCCTGACGAAAATTCCATAGTATTATTTTCTGCAGCCTGTATTCCGCCATCCAAAACCTGTACGTTTTCAAATCCAAAAGATCTTAGCATCCACCAGGCTCTGGCAGCAGCATTTGACCCATTTTTATCATCATAGACAACAATACGGGAATTTTCAGCAATCCCAAGATTGGACAGTGTTTCTGCAAATTTTTCCGCAGTCGGAAGCGGATGTCTTCCTCCAAAGGCTGCATTTTCTCCAATCTCAGCTAAATCTTTATCCAGATCAATAAATCTTGCTCCTGTAATGTGTTTTTCCAGATAGCTTTGCTTTGCATCTTTTCCTACTCTTGCATCAAGAATAGTAAGGTTGCTCTTAGAGAGGTTTTTTAATTCGGAAGATGAAATTATTGGAGACATATTGTTGAATTTTAGGTTATTCTAATTAGGTTTTGGCTAAAGCCAATGGATTGATGGATATAGTAAAGCGGACTTTAGCCCGCTCCTATTTATATTTTTCTGATTTCACGCAGATCACACATATTTCGCAGATCCTAATTTTCTAGTTTTTATATGCGTAATTAGCTAAATCTGCGAGAGGTTTTAAATCATTTTAAAAATGAAAAATATCCTTCGCTTTATTGTAAGAGCTTTCAAAGTTTAAAAGGTTCAACTTGTGATCTACTTTTTCAACGCTCATAAAGTTGATTACCTGCTCCGTAGGCATATTTCCTACCAGGTCATCTTTAGCCATAGGGCATCCGCCAATTCCTTTGATAGCACTGTCGAACCTTCTGCAACCTTGGTCATAAGCCGCTTTCAGCTTTGAATAGGATTCTTCATAACGGTTATGAAAATGCCCTCCGAAATTAATTTCAGGATATTTTGACGGAATTTTCTCAAATAAAAGCGCAATGGTTTCAGGTGTTGCCACTCCTGTTGTATCAGAAAGCAGGATGTCTTTTACTCCGATATCTGAAAACCTCTGAGCCCACTGATCTACATCTTCCCACTTCCACATTTCACCATACGGATTTCCAAAAGCCATTGAAAAATAGATATTTAACTGCTTTCCTTCACCCTTAACCAGTTCAAGCATTTTAATGATTTCATCAAAAGCTTCTTCCTGGCTTTTATTGGTATTCCTGTGCTGAAATGTTTCAGAAATAGAAAAAGGAAAGCCAATAATATCCACAGACCCATGTTTTAATGCTTTTTCAGCACCTCTATAGTTTCCGATAATCGCAGAAACCTTAGTCTTTGATCGGGATTTATCAATATTTTCAGCGACTTCATTGGAATCAGCCATCTGGGGAATTGCTTTTGGAGAAACAAAACTCAGACAGTCCAATACATCAAAACCAACATCCATTAAGGAGTTGATATAATCGATCTTTTTATCAGTAGGGATAAATTCTCCCCATCCCTGCATTGCATCTCTAGGACATTCGGTAAGAAACATTTTTACTTTTTGATTTTCTCAAATATAATAAAACTAAACTACTTAGTATACTGTACATACAAATCTAACATTATTTTGATTTTCAAAGTTTTATATATGATTTATAATTTCGATAACTGATATTCACCTGCAAATAATGTATTCTGAGCATCAAATTTGCTAACTTTGTTAAAATTTAGAATAAATCTGATGAGTACAATAGAATTCAATCCTTTATGGAAAGAGAAATTACTGAACCGTTTTCTTAGTTATGTAAAAATATATTCAACCAGTGATGCTGAGAGCGAAGCTACTCCTTCTACCGAGCGCCAGTGGGATATTGCCAATTACATTACTGAAGAATTGAAGACTATCGGTTTAGAAAATGTTTCAATTGATGAGCACGGTTATATTATGGGCTATGTTCCTTCTAACCTTGAAAATGATGACAGGCCTACGATTGGGTTCATTTCACACTATGATACATCACCGGATTTCAGCGGGGAAAATGTAAAGCCTCAGGTTTGGGAAAATTATGATGGAAATGACCTTCTTTTGAACCAGGCTACAGGATTCACTTTATCTCCTTCAAGATTTGAAAGCTTAAAAAATATATCGGTCAGACGTTAATTACTACTGACGGAACTACCCTTCTTGGTGCTGATGATAAAGCAGGTTGTGCAGAAATTGTAACCGCTGCTGAATATCTTATCGCTCACCCTGAAATTAAACATGGAAGAATTGCTGTAGGATTTACTCCTGATGAGGAAATCGGAAGAGGTGCACACAAGTTTGATGTTGCTAAATTCGGTGCTGAATGGGCTTACACAATGGATGGTGGAGAAGTTGGAGAACTTGAATACGAAAACTTTAACGCTGCCGGAGCGGTTGTAAAAATCCACGGATTAAGCGTACACCCAGGATATGCGTATGGTAAAATGATTAATGCCGCTTTATTAGCTGCTGAGTTCGCTCAAACATTGCCTGCTAACGAAACTCCTGCAACCACGAAAGGGTTTGATGGATTCTATCACTTAATGGACATTACTGCTGATATTTCTGAAGCGAAACTTCAATACATCATCCGTGATCACGATGCTGATAAATTTGAAGCAAGAAAGAAATTCATGGAAGGAAAAGTGGCTGAATTCAACCAAAAACATGGTGAAGGAACTGCTGAAGTAGAAATCAAGGAGCAATACAGAAACATGAAGCAGCAATTTGAAGGTAAAATGCACATTGTAGATCTTGCCGCAAAAGCAATGACTGAAGCGGGCATTGAACCTAAGATTAAAGCGATCAGAGGAGGTACAGACGGTGCTCAGCTTTCTTATATGGGACTTCCTTGTCCAAACATCTTCGCCGGAGGAATCAACTTCCATGGTCCTTACGAATATGTAGCCTTGGAAAGCATGGAGAAGGCTACAGAAGTGATTATTAATATTGTAAAAGCTTAATAAGATGAAAAAACTCTTAGCATTAGCATTCATCGTATCTTTTGCTTTCGGAAATGCTCAGGTATCCGCATTCCAGAAGGCTGATTCCAAATATGAAAGAAAAAAGGCATCATTGTATAATAAATACCCTAAGCCCAATGATCTGAGAACTAAGCTAGAGTGGCTTCTTACGGAAGATAAAATAACATCTTATAAAAATGCTCTTGAGAAAATTTCTGAAGACGATAAGAAAGCCTTAGCCAATGACCCACCTGTCAAAACTAAACTGACTAAAGAGGCGGAATATGAGACTGGGAAAACAGCTTTTCAAAAATCATTGTATGATGCCGTTGATCTTGCTTTCTTAAACTATGCTTCGGATTCTTATAAAGCTACATTAAATTTTGTAGTAGATTCCAAGGGAAATCCTCTGGATGCTCAGGCCAAAGGAAATAATGATGATGTAAATGCATTTATTGAGGCTGCTTTTTATCGCATTAAAGATAAAGGCAAATGGAAACCTGCTGAAGTCAACGGAAAACCGGTATCTTCTACAGTTTCTCTCCCATTAGCATTAAGTTTTAAAAAATAATACAAACAACCCGCTTTAATAGCGGGTTTTCTTTTTTCAGTTTCATTAATATCATAAAGCAAAAACACAAATAGTATTGAAAATCACTATGTTAGAAACAATAATTTAACCTAATTGTTTTGTAGGCTTTAAATAATTCACCTAATTTAGATGAAAACTTCAAATTACTGTGTATGAAAATGAAATCTAACTCCTTCAAAATCAGCAGAAAATTTCATTTCTCTATTCTTTTTGCTATTTTCTGCGTGTTTCTTTTAACGTCTTGTTCTCAGGATGATCCGGTAGATCCTCCTGCTGAAAAAGCAACAGAATCCGTTGCACTGAAAACCTTAGGAAATCTAACCTTACAAAAAAATGTGATTATTCTGAATGATGAATCTGTGAATGCAATTTCTTCTCATCATGAAGGAGCAATTACATTTAGCCGTATGACTCCACAAACAGACAGTATTTCGACAGGAACTGTTGTTGTAGGTACAAAAATAGACGGCGATCAGGTGAATACCATCCTATCAAAAGTAACTTCCATTTCTAAGTCTAATAATGGATTTATCTTACAAACTTCCAGTGCCAAACTTGAAGAATTCATTTATAGCGGAACCCTAAGCGGAGTCTATGATCCTTCAGATAAAGCACCGGTTAGCATCAATGGAAAAATGGTTAATTATATTCCTGTAGAAGGATTGGTTTCAGGGAAATCAACAATAAAATTTTATCTATTGAATCCAAAAACTTTCAAAATCAAAAAATAGTTGAATTTAACCGATTTAATTTTGATAAAACATTCTCATTTCCATTATCTTCAGCCGGAACATCCAGTGTAAATGTAAAAGGAGGTTTTACCCCTAAAATTGATTATAATATTTCTTTCTCATGGGGCCATTTATCCGATTATTATGTGAACCTCATCATGGATGATATCAAACTTCAGAGCTCAGCAAGCATTTTAGGAAGTCTTGGTTACACAGCTAGCACAACAGATTATCTGAATATCCCTATTGTTCCTATTGTTTTAGGTCCTACCGGATTGATCTTAAGCCCAACTATATCTGCAGGACCATTTCTGGGAGTACAAGCTACAGGAAAAGTACAAGGACAGCTTCTGGATCTTGAAGGTAATGCCAACTTCCTCGTAAGCAAAGCTCCGGCTCTGAATATCAGTCTCCAAAAGAAATCAGACCCTGCCATCACCGGATTGGAAGGAAACCTGTCTGCAGAGGTTGGCCTGGAAGCCAAAGGAGCTGTAGGACTCATGTTTGTTACTATACCTATTGCCAATTCAGGATTAAGAGGAAGAGCATCTGCTCTATCTTCATTAGATTTAACTCTTATCCCTGAAAGAAAAGGTATTTTTTCTGTAAAAGGCAGAATACAGGCAGATATGTTTTATGGTTTTGGAATTGCTCCATTCAGATATGAAGGCACTGTTCCACTATTTAAAAAAGAATATTTGCTGTATCAGAAGGACTTTACTTTTTAAAGAAAAATGATATTAGTAAGAAAGCTGCTCTATGAGCGGCTTTCTTTGTTTAACAAAAAGCCCTACACACTGCTCATTTACAATTATTTAGAACATTTTTATTATATTTACAAAGGATGTACAATCCTAAACTATAACATTAAATACCAGATTAAACTATGAAAACAATGAAAAAACTTTTGAGAAAAGACCTTTCAACAATTCTTGGTAACGGAATAGACAGTTGCCATATGGGAGGAGATTCTTATAATTGCCAGAACGACTGCCAGTGTGCCTGGGGAAAAGCCTGTGAAACATATGAAGACGGAAGCCCAGGGCAGTGTATTGCCGTTGGCGGCGGCGGTACTGGCGGCGGCACTGGCGGATGCACACCGCCTACAATTTGTGTGGAAGAACCTTATTAATAATACATACAATCGGAAGTAATGATACTTCCGATTTTCTTTTCATCTGAAAATAGATTTTTGTCATAGGATCTCTACCATTCATCAAATAAAATTCAGGTTCATCTTTCAGAGATGTTGTTTTGTACCAAATTCATTAAACAACAATCACTTATGAAAAAAACTATTTTTTCACTAGCCATTATCGCAACAAATTTTGTATTTGGCCAAATGAACCTTGAACACTCTTATACTTCTGACAGCAGCCATTGGGATGTTTATTCAGACAACAACACGTCTCATTATCTGATTGGTAAAGGGAATAATACTTTTGATATTTATAATGCTAATCATACATTGTATAAAACACTAACACCCAATATTCCGAATAACTACCTTTATATTCCCGAGCTGCTCAAAGAAAACTACCCCATTTCCAAACGTATTTTTAATACAGATGATCAATTAGAATTCATCCTAACGTTTATCAATAATCAGAATGGGCAACGCTTAATGCTTATTATTAATGAAGATGGAAACATCATCAAGCAATTTGGAAATGATTATCATACGCTCTATCAGATTTTCCATGATGCTGCATCTAATCAGAACAAATTTGTGATTTCAAAAAGCTCTGGAACGAATACCATTACAGAAGTATATGCGCTTCCTACGTCTACTCTAGCCACATTGGAGACTCAGACACAAAATAAAAATAAGCTTTCGGCCTTTCCCATTCCTGCAAACAAACTTCTGAATATTATGAATCCCGGAAACGGAGGAAACAATATTCAGGTCTATGATGCTTCCGGAAAATTGGTACTCCAGAAAAGTTTCACTTCAGGAGAGAAAAACATTTCCATTGATGTAGAATCTCTTAAGGCAGGAGTTTACTTGTATAAAATAGGAGATCAAAACTCCAAGTTTATCAAGAACTAACTCTTTTCTTCATCTTGGTTACATCCTGCTTCAATTGAAGTGGGATTTTTCTTTTAATAGGATCAAATGGCAATATCTACAGCTCGTCACTATCCGGTTACCATTCATCAAATAAACTTTCATTCAGCCTGCCGGATTTGTTGTTTTGCATCAAATTTCTAACAATAATTAAAATTATGAAACAACAGTTTTTAGCATTCAGCTCTTTGTTATTATGCATCACGTGCTCTATGGACACCCAGGCTCAACAAACACCGGCTCTTCACCTCGGAATTAAGGGTGGAGCAAATTTTACAAAAACCTCAACGGAGTCTTCTTCCTTGGAAGGGAAATACGGTTTCGGCTATCAGGCAGGGGCAATGGCAAGATTCGATATTGGAAGCCTGTATGTACAAGGAGAAGCTTTATTCAACAAAAGAAAAACATCTTACGAAGCAAAAGACAAAGGATCTGCAAAGCTAACATGGAACTCCATTGATATTCCTGTAGTGTTAGGATATAAATTTGTTAAAACTGATGATTTTAATGTAAGAGCATTTGCTGGTGGCGTGTACAGTTTTGCTTTTAACAACAAGTTATCGGTTTCTGAATCACTTCAGGAAGGTTTTAACAAGTTTGATAAGTCCAATATCGGAATTACAGGAGGAATAGGTGTAGATTATAAAAATTTCACAGTAGACCTCAGGTATGAACATGGATTATCCAACATCAGTAAGGAGTTTAAATCCAAACCCCACAGCTTTAGCCTTGGAATAGGTTATTTCTTATTCTAAAAACTTCAATTATCTTTGACCAATTAGAAACTGTGAACCTGCAGTTTCTAATTTTTTGTAACCTCTCTTCAGACCACCCATGACAAAACCTCCTATTTTCAAAGAATATATATTCTACCTCAGCTTCTGGTGTATTTTTGCCGTTGTAATATGGATCAACTTTCAGGTCAATACGGATCGGCTGATTGCTGTGCTTCAAACTATTGCTATTGTAATAACCTCTTTTATTTTCACCTATCATCTTGCTCAAAAGCTTCTTCCCAAAGCCTTAAGGACAAAAAAAATGAAGATTTTCCTGGTACAGGCTGTGTTGAATATTTTAATAATGAGTGTTGTTTATTCCTTCATTTTCACCTACCTTCAGGTTGCTCCTACAGTTGATTTACCTCCCAGCTTCTACGATCATTTACCTATTTTATGGCAAGGATTTTATATGGCTATTCCTGCTGCTTTTATGATAAGTGTAGCTACCTGTGGTATTAAATTTTATCTTGAACATGAAAAAATTGAACGGGATCACATCCTCCTTCAGCAAGCACACCTGGAGAATCAGCTTAAGCTTCTTCAAGATCAGATGAATCCACATTTGGTATTTAATATTCTGAACCACATTCATATTCTCATTAAAACGGATACTCAACTTGCTGATTTTTTATTAATGAAATTTTCAGACATTCTACGATATCAGCTTTATCATTGCAATCAAAATCTGGTTCCACTTGATAAGGAAATTGAATACCTCCAAAATCTGGTAGAGGTTGAGAAATTGAGATGGGGAAATGAGCTCAATGTAGATGCCACTCTGAAAATCAATAATAAAAGGGCTTTTATTGCACCTCTATTACTTGTTTCTTTTATTGAAAACGCCTTTAAATACGTTTGCAGACTTCCGGGGCAAGTTGGTTATGTAAAGATCTTCTGCAAAGAAGAAAACAATAATCTTTTCTTTTATGTTGAAAATTCTTACTCGGAAATGGCTGTTCATAAGAAGAAAGACGGTGGTATTGGACTGCAAAATGTAAAAAAACGTCTGAAACTGCAGTATCCTGATGCCTATGATCTCAACATTGAATCTGATAATCTTGTATTTAAAGTAACTTTAACCTTAAAACTGTCTGAAAATGAGCAATAATATTCCCAAAATTAAATGTCTGATCATCGATGATGAACCTCTGGCCAGATTCCACCTTAAGGATATGGCAGATAAAATTGATTTCTTATCCGTAGAAGGAACTTATGCCACTGCATTAGAAGCAGATGCCAAGGTCAAAGAAAGCGAAATAGATCTTCTTTTCCTGGATATCAATATGCCCTATCTGAATGGTATTGATTTTCTAGAACAGCTTGAAAATCCGCCTTTATGTATTTTTACAACGGCTTATTCGGAATATGCTTTGGAAGGATTCCGGCTTCAGGTAGTGGATTATCTATTAAAACCTATTGCCTTTAACCGTTTTTATCAGGCTGTTAATAAAGCTCAGCAACAGTTTATCATCAATGAAAAATTAAAGAAAAATACACCACTGGATGACCCTTTTCTGTATGTAAGGCAATCTGATACTTTTATTAAAGTTTCCTGGGTAGATATTTTATATATTGAAAGTATGCAGAACTATACCAAACTGCATTTTAAAGATAAGTTCATTGTAATTCATCAGACCATGAAAGCCATTGAAGAATCGTTGCCTTCGGAACATTTTTTCAGAATTCATAAATCATTCTTAATCAACATTATTCATATTGATATGATTTCCGGAGGCCGTCTTTTTATCAATAAAACAGAGCTTCCTATTTCCCGTACCCGAAAGGAAGAATTGCTCAATCAGGTGGTTTATAAGAAGCTGATTAGTAAATAAAAGAGGAAGCCGGAAGCTGTTGGGGGAATTATTCAAGTTAAAAATAGATCAAATACATACATTCCGGCCTCTTTTTTATATCTTAAGGTAAATTCCAGCGTAAGGAGACCGCCGCATAGAATGTACTGGAAAACTTAGGATCTGCAACTTTTTTCTCTTTAAAAATGCTTTTGATCTTTCGCTCACTTTCTGTGAAACTTCTCACCAGGGTTGATCCTCCCGTAATCCCTATGCTCAGTTTATCACTGATCTTTATTTCCGGGCGGAGACCTGCTGTGATCTGCTGATAACCAAACATGATAGATTCTCCGTTTTTATTCCTTTCTACAGTCATTCCGCTAAGATTAACTACAGCTTTTAAGGTAAAAGCATCAGAGAATTGATATCCTACTTCTGCCCCTTCCGGGAAGTTAACTCTAAATTTAACCTTTCCGTTGGTTTTCCAGTCGAAATAGATCCATGGCAGAACCATTGGAACCCCAAACGCTGTCGTAAGCACTGGCCCTACTCCCAAAGCAAGATTAGGATTAAAATGTCTGATAAAGACAATTCCTCCCTGTCCCAGTACATCATCAAAGCTTATCCTTTCCATATCTGTGTATACTCCAACGGAAGCCATCATCATCATGCTCCACTTCTTTCCTAAAGGTCTTACATGCTGCAATCCTACCTGAGCGTTCAGCATCTGGTCCGGAAATAACGGAGTTTCATAATCTTTGTGGGACATTTTTGCATAGGATCCGCTCAATAGCATAGACCATGCTTTTACCTTACCTTCTTTATCTTTTTTTACTGATAATGGAATACTCAGATTTAGATTTACCCTTTTAAAATCACTTTTAGAATTCGTCTTTACACTGTCTTCCGGGCGGATATAATTAGAGGATGGAATGTATTCTGTTTTAAGTTCAGCGGAGATTCCCGATTGGGCACTTACCCAATATCCTAACGGCAACAGACAGCATAAAGCCGTCAAAAGGTTCCTTTTCATATTTTAAATTTTATGCAAAGAGAACCTTTTGATTATTTTTTCAAAAATTACTTGATTAAGTGCCTGAATGGTATGACCAATAGAAACAATGGAAGGATAAAGCTAAATGGGCTGGGAGCCAGAAGAGGGAAGCTGGAAGTTACCATTAGTCTGCTGAATTACTGAAAATTACTATAAATAAAGCACTAAAACCCAGAAAAATCAGCAATTCTGGGCTTTATTTTGTTCCTCGGCTTTCAATAACTTTCCTCCTCCAGGCTTTCCACTTCCTTACTATTTAAGCTACAGATTCCCGCATTACGGCCTTCTTACCTTTGAAAATCTGATACCCAAACCATACAGCTACCAAAGCCATTCCGGAACGGGTAACTACCATCGGCAAAATAGAATCTGCTTCTAAGAACCCTAGTAATCCCGACATTAAAAAGGTTACCATCAATTGCATGAATCCTAACAATGCTGCAGCCGTACCTCTCCCTTCTTTAAATGGAGATAAAGCGTGCGCTGAGGTAAGAGGAAACAGAATTCCAATAGCTAACAATGATAGATACAACATGCCTATTTCCAATACCATAGAAAGATTTCCTGCTGCTATAAAAATATGAAGAGTACATACCACCAACAACATTAAAGTAGCGCCAAATAAAAGGGTTGAATTACTTATTCTTTTGATTAATTTAGGTGTAAGATAAGCCGCTGTAATTAAAGCTAATGAATTGAATGCAAAGATAAAACTGAAAGTCTCACTGGAAAATCCATGAATTTCCATAAATAAGAACGGAGCATTTGAAATATAGATAATCAGAGAAGCAAATGCAATACTTCCTACCATCGTACTGTTGATAAATTCTTTGTTGGAAATAATCATCTTTAATTGTTCCTTTAAACTCTTTTCATCTGTTGCCATATTATCCTGCTGGCTGATTCTGGTATTGGTTTCCGGAACATATTTATATACCATAAAAAATGTAATCAATCCCATAACACATAGAAAAGCGAATGAACTGTTCCAACCCCAGTATTTTAAGAATACACTTCCCATTAAAGGTGCTACAATGGGAGCAATTCCGCTGATTTGAGATTGTTGTGCAAAAATGGTTACGGATTTCTGCTTATCATAAAGATCAATAATAATAGCTCTTCCGATTACAATTCCTGCACTTCCTCCAAATGCCTGTAAGAAACGCATGGCCCATAAAACGTAAATATCCGAGGTAAAATAAATGGCTGTTGCTCCTATAATAAAAAGGAGAAGACCACAATACAACATTGGTTTACGGCCTGTTTTGTCTGATAAAGGTCCCCATAATAACTGTCCGATGGCAAATCCGGCAAAGAAAACCGAAATAGAGATTTGAATATGCCCGATATCCGTATTAAAAATTTTAGCCATGCTTGGAAAAGCAGGAAGATAAAGATCTATACTTAAGGATTCTAACGTGTTGAGTAATGCTAAAATAAACACTACAATACCTAACTTCTTCATAAATTGTAAGCCTTCACAGGCGATTTTTTTCCAGGGTGCAAAATTGCCTTAAAAAGGAAGTGAATACAATAAAGGAACTGAAGGAAGTATAGGACAAATTGAAGATTAAAACACAATATTTGATTAAAACCATCAATTTTAAACCATCATAATTGTAAATATTGAAGATTGTCATTTTTCATTATTCTTAAAATTTTCAGGACTTCTCCCTGCATGTTTCTTAAAAAATCTTGAAAAATATGAAGCATCGTTAAAACCGAGTTTAAAAGCAATCTCCTTCACAGTGAGTGCTCCAAAACTAAGTTCTCTTTTAGCTTCCAGGATAAGACGCTGATTGATCATTTTTTTTACTGTTGTTCCTCTCAGAAGACGTACAATATCATTGAGGTGGTGGGTACTTATTTTTAATTTTTCGGCATAGAAAGCCGTTTCTTTATGTACAATATAATGTTTCTCAATAAGAGCTACCAAGTCCTGAACACGCTGCCGGTCATTCAGTAAAGTTTCCTGTGGGTTAATCTGTTCTCCAATGATGATACAAAATGCTTTCAGATAGGCCTTCAAAAGCTCAGTTCTTGAGGTGGTTTTATATTCCTGTTCAATCAATGAGATGAGTGTACTGCAGGTTTTCTCGTTTTTAGGATCTAAAAAAAACGGAAGCACACCTCCGGTAAGTACAGATTCAATATCACAGGCTTCATTGAAAATTTCCCGGCTTATCGCCATAGCATATCCCTCCTCACCTTCTACTTTCATATTAAACGCCTGTCCCGGTGCAATAATGCAGATTTGATTATTCTCTAGTTTATAGCTCTCAAAATCCAGTTCCAGGCAGCTTTTTTCATAGACTTCTCTGAACCAGATAATTTCAAAAAAATTATGCCGGTGTACATCATGAAAATTCTCCGGGCCTGCTGCACTTAGGGTACTCATCTGAAATTCTTCAGAGGTAAGATGATGCATCGGTATTTCTTTTTCTGGTATATTCATCACTGGAGTTTTAAAATAAGTAAGCTATAAACAAAAACCACAGCAAAAAAGTGCTGCGGTTTTCTACAATATTTAAAATTAAATATAATTTTTCAGTTTTAGAATAGCTTTTAGCCAAACACAAAATAATAAATAACACTCCAAACAGTAACAAAAAATAAAACAAAAAATAAAGATTCCCGAAGGTTCTGGTTTTTCTTTTTAATATAATGCTTATAAAGAGTTACTATTATAAATGCAATAATAATCAGCGTTGGTAATACTGTAAAGGTATACATCCTGATTTATTGGTTTCCTAAAAAGGCATCCCATCCCTGAGCAGTAAGAGCTACCAACTGGTTAGATCCTCTTGCCACCATAAAGTTTCCTTCTTCTTTTTCCACTGCATGTCCTATGATGGTAAAATCAGGATGGTTTTTAATCTTATCAAAATCGTTTGGTGAAATGGTGAACAGTAATTCATAATCTTCACCACCACTTAATGCTGTCATAACAGGATTTAAGTTCATTTCGTCTGCTGTAGAGATCGTAAGGTTATCCAATGGAATCTTTTCCTCATACAGTCTGAATCCTACTTTAGACTGGTCGGAAAGATGAAGAATTTCCGAAGCCAAGCCATCAGAAATATCGATCATGGAAGTTGGTTTAATATCCAGTTCTTCCAGAATTGTTTTGACATCGGTTCTTGCTTCAGGCTTCAACTGTCTCTCCAGGATATAGTCGTATCCTTCCATCTCCGGCTGCATATTTGGATCAGCAAGATATACGGCATGTTCTCTTTCTAAAATCTGAAGTCCCATATAAGCTCCACCCAAATCTCCAGTCACTACAAGAAGGTCATTAGGTTTTGCTCCACTTCTCTTTACAATATTTTCGCCAGATTCAATACCTACTGCTGTAATGCTCATTACTAATCCGGAATTAGAACTTGTAGTATCTCCACCAATCAGGTCAACTTTGTACCTGGTACATGCTGCCTGAATTCCCGCATAAAGTTCTTCCAAAGCTTCTACCGGAAAACGATTGGAAACAGCTAAAGAAACCAAAATCTGTGTAGGAACGGCATTCATTGCTGCAATATCACTTAGGTTTACCACTACGGCTTTATAACCTAGATGCTTTAATGGAACATAACCTAAGTTAAAGTGTACGCCTTCTGCTAAAACATCCGTGGTAAGAACCACTTTTTTATTATTAGGGTTAATCACTGCCGCATCATCTCCTACTCCAAGATCCGAAGATTCGTTGGATAGAGGGAAATACTCTGTCAAATGCTTAATCAGACCGAATTCTCCTAATTTTGAAATGGGCGTAAGCTCCTGTGATTTATCTTCAAACATAATTTTTTGTATTAATGTCCAATGTAAAAAGGATGAATGATTTAAAAATTGCTTTCCAAACTTTAAACCTTGAACCTTGAATTTTAAACTTTGAATTATTTTGTAAATTCTGCCGGATCAATATTGTGTGGGTGGAAAGGAAACTTTTTAAAGTCTTCTTTTGATAATACCACTGTTTCCGGGCTTTTGTATTTATTCATTGCTTCCACTACATCATCTGGCGGAGTGGTCATTTTTCTCAACATCATATCAATCCATACTCCTGTTGCCTCCGCAGTTGCACAGTGTACTCCATCCGGAGTATAGAATTTATGTACGAAACGGTAGATAGAAGAATCATCTGAACATCCATCAATTTCTACACTTACAATAACGGTCTGATCGGCATAGATCTCCTTGAAGAAAGAATATTTTTCATGCAGGATTACAGGGCCGATTCCCCATCTGCTTAATTGGGTAACCCCCATTTTCTCCTTGGTCATAAAGGCCATTCTGGCTTGCGCACAGTATTGTACATATGATGAATTGGCTAAGTGTTTGTTGGCATCAAGATCGCTCCAACGTACTTCAAATTTATGGTAGAAAATCATACTGAAATCGTTTTTGGTATAATTAAAAATTATAATCTTCAAAAATACTCAAATAAGATGGTTTATAAAAATTGTACTTTTGAAAAAATAATCTTCAGCATAGGATTGCACATACATGAAACAGATCATTATTATCGGAGGCGGTGCTGCAGGCTTTTTCTGCGCATCCAATCTAGACGAAAAGAAATATAAGATTACCATTTTAGAGCAGAACTCGGATGTTCTTCAGAAAGTTAAGATTTCTGGAGGCGGACGCTGTAATGTTACCCACGCCTGCTTTGACCCAAGAGAATTGGTACAGTTCTATCCCCGTGGAAACAAAGAATTATTAAGTGTCTTCACTAAATTTCAACCTGGAGACACTATGGAATGGTTCGATCAGCGCAATGTTCCTCTGAAAATAGAGAATGACAACAGAACTTTTCCTGAAAGCAATTCTTCACAAACGATCATCAATACTTTCCTGAATGAAACTCAGAAAAAAAAATGTGATAGTACAGACAAAATGCAGTGTAAAGGAAATTGAAAAGCAAGATGAAAAATACCTTGTAAAAACCAATTCAGGGGATTTTGAGGCAGATTATATTGTGTATACTACCGGCAGTTCTCCAAAATCATTGAAAATCATTGAAAATTTGGGGCATAAGATCGTAGACCTTGTTCCATCGCTATTTACTTTTAATATTAAAGATGAACTTTTAAAAGAGCTGCCTGGAACAAGTTTTGAAAATGCAGGGATTTCAATTCCTAGGCTGAAAACAGAAGAAAGCGGACCGCTTTTGATTACCCATTGGGGACTTTCCGGGCCTGCAGTACTTAAAATTTCTGCCTGGGAAGCAATAAGTCTTGCCAAGCTTAAATACAACTTTGAAATTGAGGTTAATTTTATTTCAATAGATCTTGATGATGCGGAAGAGATTTTCCAGAACTTCAAGCAAAATAACCCTAAAAAGTCCGTTGGGCAATCTAAAATCTTTGATATTACGAACAGATTCTGGCAAAAAATATTAGATATTTCGAAGGTTGACCTTAATAAACAGGTGGCCAATATTTCAGGAAAGGAAATGCAGAAGATCCTTGAAAACCTATGTAAAAAGAAATTTCAGGTTACTGGAAAATCAACTTTTAAAGATGAGTTCGTTACCGCAGGAGGTATTGACTTAAAGGAAATTAACTTCAAAAACATGTCTTCAAAATTGCTTCCTAATTTTTATATTGCCGGTGAGGTTTTAAATATAGATGCAGTGACAGGAGGCTTCAATTTTCAGGCATGCTGGAGTGAAGGCTGGCTGATTGCACAAGACTTAAATACTTTGTAAAGATGAAAAAAATACTATTTCTATTATGTTCACTCTGGTTCTCCGTATGCTTTTCCCAAGAAAATAAAACGGAAATTCCTCCAACACACGATCATTCCAGAGATCGTTTTATCCCCGAAGCTCGTAAACCAGCAGAATACCCCGGTGGAATAAATGCATTTATGCAGGAAGTTGCAGGTAAAATAAAGACAAATAAAATAAAGGACGTAAAAGGAAAGATAAAAGCCAATGCAAAGTTTGCGGTGAATATTGATGGAGAAATAGAAAAAATTTCTGTAACAGGAGATAATGAAGATTTTAATAAAGAGATCGAAAGAGCTCTTACCTTAACGCGTAAGAAATGGAAACCGGAAGAATACAAAGGAACCCCCGTATTAAGCTGGTATAATCTCCCTTTCATCATGAATTTTAATTAAAAAGAATGCTTTCAGCCAAAAGAAATATCCCATTTTTCAAAATCCTTCTCATTATAGGATTTGTGTATTTCTTTTGGCTGATGCTTAGCATTACGCTGGAATATATCCCTTTGGATCCCAATGTCAGCTTCCTGATGATTAAGCAGACTGAGGTGGAACAGAGACCGGAATATCTTTACTTTTTCTACACGCATGTGTACACCAGTATTTTTGTACTTCTTTCAGGGTTTTTAGCCATACTGCGTAAAGATTTCGGATGGAAAAGTTCTCACCGGAATACAGGAAAGGTGTATATTTTTCTCATTCTGATTTTAGCCGCTCCTTCGGGAATTTATATGGGCTTTTTTGCCAATGGAGGTCTTTTTTTCAAAAATTTCATTTGTTATACTGGGCTTTTTATGGTGGTTTTCTACCTTCAAAGCTTATCAGCTAGCAAGACAAAAAAGATTTAAAGAGCACAAGCAGTGGATGTGGCGGAGCTTTGCTTTTACCTTATCAGCCATCACATTGCGAATGTGGAAGGTTATTATCGTATATTTATTCCAACCTAATCCCATGGATGTTTACCAAATCATTGCATGGCTGGGCTGGATTCCCAATATCCTTTTTATTGAATACCTAATTACAAAAAAACAGATATGAAAACTTTACATTACACCTTGATTTCCCTGCTTGCAGTTTCTCTGATTAGCTGTAAAAAAGACGGAAAAATAAACGAATCAAATAAAGATTCCCTGACAGCAAAAAAGACTCTGTTGTAATTCCTGAAGTTCATAAAGAATATTACGGAGTGTATACAGGTGATTTTGCGGGAATGGAAAAAGTCGTTGATGATGTAGATGGCTCTGAATATGATGAGAATGTCTACAAAAAAATTTCCATAAAGATCAACAGGATTACCAAAGACAGTGTTTACGGACAAAGCATCGTAAATGGAAATCAACGTCCTGTAAAAGGGATTTTCAATGAGGCTTCAAAATCTTTTGTCCTGGATGAACCCGGAAACGATAAAACAGATGGCAGATTTGAGGTAAAACTAAGCGGAGACAGCTTAACCGGAAAGTGGAATGCATTTAATAAAAAAGCAGTAAAAGCCCCTCAGAAATCTCTCAAACTTATCAAAAAAGACTTTGTTTACAATCCTAACTTTATGCTAGATCCGGATTCTAATCTGGTTGACTGGAACAATCCCAAAGATTTTGTAGAGAAATATACCGACAGTGATGGAAAAACCGAAAGCTACACAACATCAAAGAATCGGGTTGCTTCAGAAGCGATTTTTAAACTGAACGCCTCTAAACAAAAACTCAGTGAAAAAGACCTTAAGAACCTGAGAAAACTGGATATGGAGATTATTAAAAACTCAGTATTTGCAAGACATGGTTATTCCTTTAAAAAAGAAACTTACAGGGATTTCTTTGAGCAAACGAATTGGTATATTCCGGTTTCTAATAATGTAGACAATGAACTGTCCCCTATGGAAAAGGATAATGTAGCCTTATTGAACCGATTCATTAAATATGCTGAAGACAAGTATGACAGCTTTGGAAGATAGATTATTAGATTATAGGTAGCAGGTATTAGAGATCAGGTGTTGAAGTTAAGCTCTGACCTTTTGTCATTATAACGAATAGATAGATCAACAGACAACCTACGGCATAACACAGAATATCAATCCACGAGAAAGAGTTTCCAATCACAATATACATCAGGCTTCCAGGACGGAAGCCTAATTTTTCTGCAATATTGAAATACTGCGCAACTTCTATAAAGCAGGAGAAGACTAAAATTCCAAGAATAAGTTTTTCATTGTTTACCGTGAAGAAGCTCTTTACTAGGGTATAGAGAAGTATGACCACAATAACATCACCAAGATAAGCCCTCACAAAGAAAATATCCTTCAATTTCGTAGCAATCAGCACTTCAATCAGGAAAATAAAAATGGAAATGAGAAGATATTTCAGGCTAAATTGGAATTTCATGTTTATGTTTTTAAAAGTTTAGGCATAAAAAATCGGTATTTTAATGAATACCGATTTTTATTTTGGCAAATATATTATTTCTTTACTTTGATTGTACATCCAATGGCAACTGTTTTCGTCATTTTCACTGCGTCACCCTTTATCAAAGCATTTACAGCATCCTGAGCATAGTATTCTGAAACATCATTTGGATTATCATAATTATTATCAATAGCGCCTATATATTTTACAATATTCTTCCCGTTTTCCTTTTGCAGTACAAAAACATGCGGAGTCTTTGTGGCTCCATACTGCGGATAAACCTTCTGCCCTTCATCTACCAGATACGGAAAAGTAAACCCTTTCTCTTTTGCTCTGTTGATCATCTGTTTATAACCATCTTCCGGCTGTACATTTGGATCATTGGGATTAATAGCAATTACTGGATATCCCTGGCTTTTATATTTCTTATCAAGTTCAATGATTCTGTCTTCATATTTTTTAGCATAAGGGCAATGATTGCATGTAAAGATAACAATGAAACCCTTAGCCGTTTTAAAATCGCTCAGGGAGACCATTTTCCCATCAATATTTTTAAGTTTAAAGTCAGCAGCTTCATCTCCCACTTCATAGCCTTTTACAGCTGAGATGTTTTCTTTTTGAGGCTCATTTTTATCGCGGTCTATTGCTGTAAAGCTTAGCAAGCTTAATCCGGTGATAATGGCAGCCATTACAATTTTCAGATTTTTCATAATCAATTATTTATTATAGATTTTCAGTAATTGTTTTTTTCAGATCTTCTTTACTCATTTCACCATCATTGAAATGTACTTTCTCTCCGTTTTTATAAAAAATCGTGACCGGAATATTTCCGTCCCATTCTTTTTCAAATCTTGGAATCCAGGTATTCATTCTTTTAATATCATCTAAAAGAATAACCTCAGCGGTCAGATTTTTATTTTTAATGAATTTTAAAACCCTTTCTTTATCCACCAGCCTATCTAAAGAAACAAGAATCATCTTAAACTTAGGATTACCTGCATATTGATGATTGAGTTCCATAAAATGAGGAAGCTCTTTTACACAGGGTGCACAGGTAGTTGCCCAAAAATTAACAACCAGAAACTTATCCTTCTCTGACTGAATTTTCTTTTCCAGCTCTTCATATTTCAAAACAGAAACTTCGGTCTGCTGCGCTTTGTAAATTGTACAGAGCAGAAAGACAGCTAGAATTTTTAATACTTTCTTCATATTCAAATTTAGTAAAATAATGTAATTCAATAATCTGCAAAACAAGATCATTCTAAAATGGAATATTTTCATTGTTATTTATGATCTGTTATTTTTTTTTCAGTTCTAATTGATATTTTTGATATTTTTACGGACTTATAATAAAAACCATGAAAAAAGCTTATTTGCTACTGCCAATTCTATTTTTGGCTTCCTGCTCAAGCAGCAATGATGACACTACATCCCCTAATAATGGGAATAACAATGGGAACAATAATCCTAACACACCAGTTTTAATCTCCAAACTAACGCTGGATGGAGAAATATCGGTATTTAGCTATAATGGCTCAAAAATCTCTCAGGTTAAAAACATTAATACAAATGAAGTTTCTACTTATACTTATACCGGAGATTTAATTACGGAAGAATTAGCCACAGGAGGAAGCTCAACTTTTAAAATAAATTATACTTACGACGGAAGCGGAAAGTTGATTAAAAAAGTAACTGTTCAGCACATGCTTTCCTCAGGAGATACCGCAACAGACGAAACTAATTATGCTTATACTTCTAACACTACCGTAAAAATAACTTATACAAGAACTTTGGCAGGAAGCTTTACAGGATCACCGTCAGTAACAACCGGAACCAAAAACGCGGTATTAAACTCTGATGGTTCTCTAAACAGCTGGACAGAAACGGCAAAAGTTCCTATTCCTGGTACTTCTGGTTTTAGTCCTGCTACTGGTATTTTGCAGCCTATAGTATATGATACCAAAAACTCTCCTTATAAAAATATAACAGGGTATTTAAAAATTATTGATACTGAAGATGAAAATGGATCTTCTCACAATATTGTAAGCTATAGTGATAAACTAGATCTTAACAATGGGTCCGGAGGAGCTATGTGGGGAATATTTAAGTCCGCTTACGAATATAATACAAGCAACTACCCTACCAAAAATGTCAGAACATATTATGATAAAACGGGTAACAATATAACAAATAGCGAGGTTCGTACTTACGAGTACAATCATTTATAAAATACAGAAGAGAGCGTAAGGCTCTCTTTTTTATTACCTTACCCATAGTTATTTTTTTTCACAATCAATAGAATTATTTGAATAATTTTGTATATTTGAGTACAATCAAACTAAAATATTATGAAAAAATCAAACATTCAAAAAAAGAAACTTACCAAAAGAGAAATGAAAACGATTAACGGAGCAGGCCCAATCTGCCCGCTGGTATTTAGTTGTTTTGACCGAAATACCGGAGAGGAACAATATGGCGTTTACGGAATTCAGGATGGCCCTTGTTGTTAGTTATAGATTAAATTACCAAATTAAGAAATATGAAAAAATCAACCACTCACAAAAAGAAGCTTACCAAAGCTGAGCTTAAAGAAATCAGCGGTGGAGCTAAAGCGAACTGTGCAGAAGATCTATGCAAGCTGAGAGGAGTAAGCAGTCATTTTATGATCATAGGCCCTAGAGGTAAAGATGGATACTGCTGCTAAGTATTTTCAACTCTTATAAAAGAAAAATGATTGGATTATCCTCCAATCATTTTTTTTATGGCGTTGAGCTTCATTAAAGCTTCAATCGGTGTTAAAGTATTGATATCTATTTTGGTAAGCTCTTCTCGAATATTTTCCAAAACCGGATCATCAAGTTGGAAGAAAGAAAGCTGCATATTTTCTTCAGTTACCCGTTTGATATTTTCTGAGGCTCCTCCTTCCTGAGTTCGGCTTGCTTCAAGCGTTTTAAGAATCTCATTGGCTCTGTTGACTACTTTTGCAGGCATTCCTGCCAGTTTAGCTACATGAATTCCGAAACTATGCTCACTACCACCCGGAACCAGTTTTCTCATGAAGATAATATTCCCTTTATTTTCCTGAATAGAAACGTGGAAGTTTTTTACTCTTTCGAAATTCACGGTCATTTCATTCAATTCATGATAATGGGTGGCAAATAAAGTCTTCGCCTGTGTAGAGTGCTGATGAAGATATTCTGCAATAGCCCATGCAATGGAGACCCCATCATAAGTAGAAGTTCCACGCCCAATTTCATCTAAAAGGATAAGGCTTCGTTCTGATATATTATTCAGGATATTGGCTGCTTCATTCATTTCTACCATGAATGTAGATTCACCGGCAGAAATATTATCCGTAGCCCCTACCCTTGTAAAGATCTTGTCCAATAGTCCGATTTCAGCATGTTTAGCAGGGACAAAGCTTCCTATCTGAGCCAGAAGACAAACGATAGCCGTCTGACGCAGGATTGCCGATTTACCGGCCATGTTCGGACCTGTCACCATGATGATCTGCTGAGAATCTTTATCCAGGAAGATGTCGTTCGGAATATATTTTTCTCCTAGTGGAAGTGCATTTTCAATAATCGGGTGTCTTGCTTCCTTCAGATCAATTGCATAACCGTCATTCAAAATAGGTTTGGTATAGCTTTCTGAAACTGCTAATTCAGACAGTCCCGCAGCAACATCAATCTGTGCAATAATATTAGAGTTCCCTTGGATCTGATCGATATAAACCATCGTTTCAGAGCACACATTCCTGTACAACTGGTTTTCCAGAATGCTTATCTTCTCTTCAGCCCCCAGAATCTGGCTTTCATATTCCTTTAATTCTTCGGTTATGTATCGTTCAGCATTTACTAGAGTTTGTTTTCTTACCCAATCGTCTGGAACTTTATCTTTATGGGTATTTCGGACTTCAATATAGTATCCGAAAACGTTGTTGAAATCAATTTTAAGGCTTGTAATACCTGTTCTTTCAATCTCTCTCTGACACATTTCATCAAGAAACCCACGGCCTTTGTTTTGAAGATTTCTCAATCTGTCAAGTTCCTCAGAAACCCCGTCTTTTACTACATTCCCTTTGGCCAGACTTACCGGAAGCTCCTCATTCAGATGATTCTGCAGGAATTTAATAAGTTCTTCAAGATCAAATAAAGGTTCCAACCATGCCAGTACATCCGCATGAGGATGCAATAATGCTTTGATTGTATGGATATTGATTAAACTCTGACGCAGGTGTCCAAATTCCCTTGGTGAGATTTTTTCTGCGGCCAGTTTCCCCATCAATCGATCCAGATCAGAAATTGATTTTAACAGTTGTCCTATTTCATATTTAAGGTGATCGTTCTCGTTTAAAAAATCAATCAGTGAAAGTCTTCTTGCAATTTCATCTACAGATTTTAAAGGAAGAATAATTCTTCTTCTCAGCAATCTTCCTCCCATCGGAGTTGAGGTTTTATCAATAATATCCAGCAATGACTTTCCTTGCGGATTGCTTGGATAAACGATTTCCAGATTTCTTAAGGTGAAATTATCCATCATCAGATAATCTTCCTGAGGAATAATCTGAAGTTTGGTAATATGAGAAAGCAGGTTATGATGGGTATCTTCTACCAGATACGCAAAAATAGCTCCGGCTGCTGTAATGGCTAATGGAAGGGTTTCTACTCCAAACCCTTTTAATGAATTCGTTTTAAAATGGCTGGTTAATTTCTCGTAGGCAAAATTGTATTGAAAAGCCCAGTCTTCCAGTTTAAAAGCATTCTTATTCTTAATTTGCTCCGGTATCTGTGCACTTCTCTGGAAAATAATTTCACTCGGATCAAAAGTATTAATAATATGCAGCAATTTTTCAAGGTTGCCCTCGCTTACCAAAAACTCTCCGGTAGAAATATCCACCAAAGCAATTCCATATTTTTCTTTTTCCTTATGAAGAGAAAGCAGGAAGTTATTTTTCTTAGAATTTAAAACCTGATCATTAAAAGTCACTCCTGGAGTTACCAGTTCTGTAACCCCCCTTTTCACAATTCCTTTGACCATTTTAGGATCTTCCAACTGATCACAGATCGCAACTCTCATTCCAGCTCTTACCAATTTTGGTAGATAAGAATCTATAGAGTGATGTGGAAATCCGGCTAATTCTACACTTCCTTCTCCATTATTTCTTTTCGTAAGAACAATTCCCAAAATCTGAGAGGTTTTCACGGCATCCTGCCCAAAAGTTTCATAAAAGTCCCCTACTCTGAAAAGTAAAAGTGCATCAGGGTATTTGCCCTTGATGGTATTATATTGAGTCATTAACGGGGTTTCCTTCTTCGTTTTTGCCATAGTAAAAAATGAACCCCAAATTTAAAAAAATAAATCCAGGGTTGCAGAATTGTTTCATCGTTATCCCTGAATAACTTTTCCCTATCAGGAATTAATTGTATTTTCACCATAAAATCAAATCCATGAAATTTCCTGTTCTAGAAACTGAAAGACTTATTCTGCGACAACTCACCCTTGATGACAGTGAAGATCTATTCGAATATTTTTCCCAAGATGAGGTCATGGAATATTATGATCTTGAAGCGTTCAAATCTATCGAAGATGCACAGAAAATCATTCAGCATTTCAACAGTGAATTTGAGAAAGAAAAAGGGTTCCGATGGGCTCTACAATTGAAATCTGACGGTAAAGTGATTGGTACCTGCGGTTATCATAACTGGTACAGAGAACATTTCAAGGCTGAAATTGGCTACGAACTTAATCCTCTTTTCTGGAGACAAGGTTATATGAAAGAAGCCATCCTTCCTATTCTTACATTTGGATTTGAAAGCATGAGATTGCATCGTGTGGATGCTTTTATTGATCCGGCCAATATTTCTTCCGAAAAACTTTTAACCTCAATCAACTTTCAGGAAGAAGGAACTCTTAGAGATTACTTCTTTGAAAAAGGGAAATTTGTGGATGCTAAAATTTTCGGCTTGATTAATAAATAAAGCTGGAAGTCAGAGGCGGGAAGCTGGAAGTTACTATTTGGCTATAAACATCTACTTATCATTCTATACATCCGTAAGGATATAGGAGATTCTTCCTTCGTCAGAAATCGAAGATTCGGTGTAACCAATGACAATAACACAACATTAGATATAAGAACAGAATATTTTTATGAAAGACTTACATTGAATTTCCGGCAAAAATAACTTCCAGCTTCACACCTCCATCTTCCATCTTATCAAACTAATTCCCTTTCTGCAAATACTTTTCCAGCGCTTCTGAACTTTTCTTATAAGCCCACTTCTGCTTATACTCCACCCATTTTGCTTTAAACAGTTTACGCATAAGCTTATCTGTATACCTCATGATAAAGACATGGTACAGCATATTGGCAAAAACATTGGGTTTATTGGGAAGCGCTCTCAATGACAGCGAAAATCCAGGTTCAAGATATCGGTTAAAATGCCAGAATGCTCCGGGAATAAAAAGGGCATCACCATGCTCCATAAAGATTTCATATCCTTTTGCATACTTCAACGCAGGAAATTTTTCATAATCAGGACTCTCATAATCTACATCATAGATCGTATGAACAGATAATGGAACTTTATATAAAAACGGAGATTGTTTTTGATCGAATAACAAAATTCTCTTTTTTCCCTCGAAATGAATATGCATGAAGTCACCCAAATCTACATCATAATGCATCAGTACATGAGCTTCACTTCCCCCAAAGAACAAAGTAGGAAGCCTTTTGAAAAATTTCATACCCAGGTCAGGATATGTAAAATTTTTAAGAAGTTCCGGAAGTCTATCTGTAATAATGTAGAAGAAAATTCTAAGATCTGAGGGTTTACTTTTTATAGTATCAATATAATCTTTCATCTTCATATTGGCTACCGGAGCATCAGAACTTTTAGCCGCATCAGCGGGTTTATTGTCATACAAAGGAACATCCTGATCACCAGCCTTTTCACGGATATAGGCAAGATTCCATTTCTCAAAAGCATCCCAGCGGCTTGCAAAATTCTTGATTAAAAGGGGCTTTTGCTTTTTAAAATAATTCTTCTGAAAATCTTCTTTACTGATATCATTGACTATATCTACGTTTTCGAGGATCATGTATTTTGTATTTAATGCGAAATAAAAATAGTGTTTTTTTGAAAACTGTAAAAATTAAGGTGAAAAGGAGGGAAGCTGGAAGAGAGATGCTGGAAGTTACTATTTGTCTACAAACTTCTATATGTTATTTTATAAAAAATTTTTATAGAAACCCTAAATCTCCTCTTCGGGATCAATAACTTCTCTCTTCCAGCCTCCCTCTTCAGACTTCCTACTTTATTCTGAAAAATTTATATTTGTAGTATTAAGCGAATTTATGAGAGTCTACAACACGAAACATTTCCTTAAAATCCTATTCAGTTTACATAAAAGTGATACGCTGAAGATCCTTTTCCCTAGCATGATTATGGTGGGATTATATTCCTGGGGAATTCAGTACCTGGAAGTAGGATATTTTCATCTTACGGCAAAATCAGGAATCAGTAATGTAGGAATGATTCATTCTCTTCTTGGATTTGTACTCTCCCTTTTATTGGTTTTCAGAACCAATACTGCGTATGACAGATGGTGGGAAGGAAGAAAACTCTGGGGAAAACTGGTGAATGACTCCCGAAACTTTGCGATAAAAATCAATACCATTCTTGGAGATAATCGTCAGGATGCAGAACAGATTTCAAGATATTTAAAATATTTTCCTCACTTTTTAGCCAAACATCTCTCTAAAGAATCAACCCGTCTGGCATTAGATGAAGATTATACAGAAATTGAAAAAACGTTGAAAAACCATGGTCCAAGTGAAATTATTATTCTTCTAAGCCATAAGCTGAATCAATTAAAGAAAGAAGGGAAAATTTCAGAAATTGAAATGCTCTATTTAGATACTCAGCTTTCAGGATTTCTGGAAGTATGCGGCGGATGTGAAAGAATTAAAAATACTCCTATTCCCTATTCTTATTCCTCTTTTATTAAAAAATTCATCATCTTATATGTACTTGCCCTTCCTATTGCCTATGTTATTACCATTGGGCTTTTCATGATTCCGCTTACGGTTTTTGTGTATTATGTACTGATGAGTCTTGAAATGATTGCTGAAGAAATTGAAGATCCTTTCAACAATGATGAGAATGATATTCCAATGGAAACAATAGCCCAGAATATTGAAAAAAATGTTCATCAGATCATGAACAAAAAATAAGAAATCAACCCTTTAAAGGTTGATTTCTTTAAGTTCTCCATCCTGTTTGATCTCTACAAACTTACTTTCCCTATTCGCGGCATCATAACCATAGAAAAAGTGGAATAAATGGGTGATGAGTACAAATAGTTACCCAATCCATTATAAGTATCTGTTGTTCCGGTCTGCTGCTGATAACTTCCTGTTGCGGTAAAGTTTACAATTGTTTCAAGATAGTACTTACCAGGTTTCAACTTTTCAAATTTAAATCTTCCGTGGTCATCCGTTAAAGCTTCTACTCTATATTTAAAAGCCTCTTCAGACATATACACCGTCGTTTTCTTGTTTTCGTACTTCTTTCTCATGCTATAAAACTCTTCAAAATAAGGAGTTACCGGAAAAAGCATAATAACAGTTCCTTTTGGAGCATAATGTTTCTGCCCAAGCAGCGGCTTGATGCCCCAGTTATTTTTTTGTTTGGTAGAAGCCACCCCTTCAATGGTTGAATTTCCGAAAGCAAGCATATCGCGGGCTAATTTTTTATCGAAAAAAGCTTGTGGATAATACGTATTTTGTGCCTGTGTATGCAAAAAGGCAAACATCAGTATAAATAAAGTCAATAATTTTTTCATAGTATATTTTTGAATCAAATATAAGTATTTTACTATTTTTGAAATAAAAATAGCTATGAAATACATTTTTCTATTGTTTTTTTCTTTTTCCATCATGGGCCTCGCACAGAAACCTTGTGGATATAAAGACGGATTGCAGGAAGGAAACTGCAAAGAATTTTATGATAACGGACAAGTGAAGAATGAGATTGAATGGAAGAAGGGAAAAAAGAAGGTGATGCTGTTTTTTATCACGAAAACGGAAAAGTCAATGCAAAAGGTGAATTCAAAAAAGACTTTAAAGTAAAGGAATGGGTTTACTATGATAAGAATGGTACTCTAACCGCTAAAGAAATGTATAGAAATGGCGACAAAAATGTTTATGACAATAGCTTTACGGCCACTTTCTATTCTCCCAAAGGAGTCGCAGAGGAAGTTTCCAACTATAAATTTGCAAAACTGCACGGAGAAACCAAACTTTTTCATGAAGATGGAAAATCAGTAAAGCAAACCGGAACTTATGATAACGGCCTCGCCACTGGAAAATGGAAAGTATTCTACCCATCTGGAAAGTTACAGCGCGAAACAGAATTTGTAAATGACAAGTGGAATGGTAACAGAATCCATTACCGTGAAGACGGAAGCATTGAAAAAACAGAGGTCTATAAAGACGGAAAATTAATCTCAACAAAATAAAACAATTGGTACAGAAACTAAAACTGGAGGAACTTAACAGAATAGATGTAGAAACATTTAAGAAAGTTGAAAAAATTCCGTTGGTCATCATTTTAGATAATATCAGAAGTATGCACAATGTAGGTGCTGCTTTCAGAACGGCAGACGCCTTTTTAATTGAAAAAATAATCCTTTGCGGAATTACCCCGCAACCACCCCACCGTGAGATTCACAAAGCCGCATTAGGGGCTACAGAAAGTGTAGACTGGTCTCATGAAGATGACACCAACAATGCTATTTCAGATTTGAAAAGCAGAGGATATGAAATCATAGGTATAGAACAGACCACCGGAAGCCAAATGATTACAGATTTTTCTATTGACAAGTCTAAAAAATATGCTTTAATTTTAGGTAATGAAGTAGAGGGAATCAGTGATGAGGTACTCCCTAATATTGATGTATTCTTAGAAATTCCACAACTGGGAACCAAGCATTCGCTAAATGTAAGTGTATGTGGTGGAATTGTGATGTGGGAGTTTGCTAAAGCCCTAAAATAAAAAAACTGCATATGTCGTTAGTAGACAGTGCAGTTTGAAATAAATCTAATAAAAAGTAAAAATGAAAGGCGACAAAGGTACTTTTTTTTTATTTACAAACAAATTTTAACGGCACTTTTTTTGTTTTTACATAAAAAAAGTCGTGTTTTCAGAAACAGTTTCGTTTAATTTTTTATAAATTAGCACAATGTTTATCAAGGACTATATCTCAAAAGATTTCCCATGTTTTAGCCTTTCGGACTCTATAGAGTCGGCAAGAAATACATTGGATGACTTCGGATATTCTCATATTTTCATCAAAAAATCCCATCACTTTTACGGAGCCCTTGCCAAGGACTTTTTATACGAAGAAGATGGAGGAACTTTGAAGGATCTTGAGCATCAGATCGAGCGATTTGCTATTCTGGATGATAATAATGTCATGGACAGTATCCGCCTGTTTTATACATTCAATACCAATGTAATCCCAGTGATTAACAAGAATGAAAAATATTTGGGCTATATTACCTGTGATGATATTTTCCAGGACCTTTCCCGTTATCCATTATTTTCGGAATCAGGAGCTATTCTTACCGTAGAAACTCCTTCCAGAAAATACTCCATGACGGAAATTGCCAATATTGTGGAAAGCAATAACTCGAAATTTTATGGTGGATTCATCAGCTTTATGTCTGATGAAGTAATTCACGTTACTATCAAGATCAGCAATGAAAACCTAGCCTCGATAGACTCAACATTTGACCGGTACGACTACAGAATTGTTGAAAAATACTATTCTGATGAGAAATCCGATCTGTTTAAGGACCGATTCGGTTTTTTCCAAAAATTTATAGAAATATAACATGAAGGCAGCCATATATTCTCAGAAAAAAGATCTTGATACTTTTTTATATTTAAGCAAGTTTATCTCTGAACTTGAAACCAGAGGTGTAAAATCTGTTCTGTATGATGAAATGGCTGAAGCACTTCAGTTTTCGAAGATTTTCGAAACATTCAACAACAAACAGGACCTTTTGGATAAAGAAGTGGATCTTTTCTTCACCTTTGGTGGAGACGGAACCATTGTAAACTCCCTTACTTTCATTGAGGATCTTGAAATTCCTGTGGTAGGTGTAAATACCGGAAGATTAGGATTTCTTGCCTTTTTTACAAAGGAAGAAGCTTTTAAAGAACTGGATTCTATCTTAAAAGGAGATGTAAAAACAAGCCGCCGATCAGTAATCGAAGTGGTTTCTCCAAATCTGGAAGGATCTTTTCCTTATGCTTTAAATGATGTAACGATTTCAAGAAAGGAAACAACTTCTATGATTACGGTAGACTCTTATATTAATAATGAGTTTTTGAATGTATTCTGGGGTGATGGAGTGATTATCTCCACTCCAACCGGATCTACGGCTTACTCTTTAAGTTGTGGCGGACCCATCATTTCCCCGAATAACGAAAACTTCGTCATCACTCCTATCGCCCCTCACAATCTGAATGTGAGACCTTTAGTAGTTAACGATAAAGTAGAAATTAAATTCAGAGTGGAAAGCAGAGTACCCCAATACTCATTGTCTTTAGACTCCAGACTGATTCATATTGAAACCGATAAGGAAATTATCATCAGAAAAGCCGATTTCCAGCTTCTTCTGGTGCAGCCTAATAATCTGAGCTTTTACGAAACCATCCGTCAGAAGCTGCTTTGGGGGCGTGACAAAAGAAATTAGTGATTTCTTAAAAATGATTACCTTTACACGAAAATAAACACCTAATAAATTTATAATAAAAAGTAAAACATGAGCAGAATTTTTCCGGCAGGAGTTGCCACAGGTCAGTTAGTTACTGATATCTTTCAGTATGCTAAAGAAAACAAATTTGCATTGCCTGCAGTAAACGTAATTGGATCAAGCAACGTAAACGCTACGATGGAAACTGCAGCGAAATTAAACTCTCCTGTAATTATTCAGTTTTCAAACGGAGGTGCTGCTTTCAATGCAGGGAAAGGATTAAGCAATGACGGACAAAAGTCTGCAATTTTAGGAGCTATTGCTGGAGCAAAACACATTCACACTCTTGCAGAAGCTTACGGAGCTACAGTAATTCTTCACACAGACCACTGTGCAAAGAAATTATTACCTTGGATCGATGGATTAATGGATGCTAACGAAGAATTCTTCAAGCAGACAGGAAAATCTCTTTACTCTTCTCACATGTTAGATCTTTCTGAAGAATCTTTAGAAGAAAACCTTGAAATTTCAGCTAAATATTTCGAAAGAATGGCTAAACTTCAAATGACTCTTGAAGTAGAAATCGGAGTAACTGGTGGTGAAGAAGACGGTGTTGACAACTCAGACGTTGATAACTCTAAATTATATACTCAGCCAGAAGATGTAGCTTATACCTATGAAAAATTAAAAGCTATTTCGGATAACTTTACGATTGCTGCTGCATTCGGTAACGTACACGGAGTTTACAAGCCAGGAAATGTGGTTCTTACCCCAAAAATCCTAGACAACTCTCAGAAATATGTTCAGGAGAAATTCGGAACTGCTGATAAGCCAATTAACTTTGTATTCCACGGAGGTTCAGGATCTACTTTGGAAGAAATCAGAGAGGCAATTGACTACGGAGTAATCAAAATGAATATCGACACTGACCTTCAGTTTGCCTATACAGAAGGAGTAAGAGATTATATGGTTAACAATATTGATTATTTAAGAGCTCAAATCGGAAACCCTGAAGGAGAAGAAAAGCCTAACAAGAAATTCTATGACCCAAGAGTTTGGGTAAGAAAAGGTGAAGATACTTTCTCTACAAGATTAGTACAGGCATTTGAAGATTTAAATAACGTAAATACTTTAAAATAAGAACTGTAAATTTGTACCAATGTAAAAAGGGCTCCCGGAGAGTGCATTTACATTGGTACATTTTACATTTATACATTAATACAATTAAAAATGGCATTCGACTGGTTTAAAAGAAAAGCAAAAAACATTACCACCTCTACTGATGAGAAAAAGGACGTTCCCAAAGGTCTTTGGCATCAGACTCCATCCGGGAAAAGTTGTGGAACATGATGAATTAAAGAGAAATAACTATGTTTCTCCTGAAGATGGATTTCATGTGAGAATAGGAAGTGCGGAATTTTTTGACATCCTTTTTGACGGTGGTAAATTTACCGAACTGGATGCCAATGTTGAAAGTATTGATATCTTAAACTTCAAGGATACAAAACCTTATAAAGACCGTTTAAAAGAAGTAAAAGCAAAAACTAAGCTTACTGACTCTATCAGAAACGCTGTAGGAACTGTAAAAGGAACTGAAATGGTAGTTTCTTGTATGGACTTCGCTTTTATTGGAGGATCTTTAGGTTCTGTAATGGGTGAAAAGATCAGAAGAGCTGTAGATTACTGTATCGAGCACAAACTTCCGTATATGATTATCTGTCAGTCCGGAGGTGCAAGAATGCAGGAAGCTACTTATTCTTTGATGCAGCTGGCTAAGGTACAAGCTAAATTGGCTCAGCTTTCAGAAGCGGGTCTTTTATACATCGCTTACCTTTGTGACCCTACTTTTGGTGGAATTACAGCATCTTTTGCGATGACTGCTGATATCATCATGGCTGAACCGGGAGCACTAATCGGTTTTGCAGGACCAAGAGTAATCCGTGAAACCATCGGTAGAGATTTACCGGAAGGATTCCAGACTTCTGAATTCCTACAGGAAAAAGGATTTGTAGACTTCATTGTAAAAAGAACTGAAATTCAGGATACTGTTGCTAAAACCGTTAATTTATTAGCCGCAAAAGCATAGTTTCTGTAACAAAAACAATACAATCTCTCTCTAATTAGGGAGAGATTTTTATTTATGAGGACTTTTAAGATATTTTTCAACACCATCCGGAGTATGAGTTTTAAGAAGATTATGCGTCTCTTATCCCTTGTTCTCCCCCATCCTCTTTTTGCCATATTGAGCTTTCATGCTACGGTTAAAGCATTTACCATTGCACAGGCAAAATTCCCTGAAACCGCCTCTAATAATGGAATCGGAAATGCATTCAGACATGCCTTATGGTGCTGTTTTATCATGATGTATTGCTGCAAAATTTCTTCCCCGGAAAAGGCTTTGGACTTCTGTAAAAGAATGACAGATCTTCACGAAGAACTGTTTCCTAACCAACCTTTGGAAACCAAAATGGACCTTCATAACAACAAGCTGGGAATGGATTATTTCATGGAGTTATTACCCGGCATCCACCGTCAATTCTTCGAAAAAAGCTTTTTTGTAGACGGATTGGTAAAAAAAATGGATGATGCTAAAGTCTTAAAGAGCTTAGATGACAACTTTGAGGGGCATCTTGTTTATTTAGAAGACTAATTATACATATTTCATTTTAAACGCTAGGAATACACAAAGATGTTATAGAACATCATAGGTATTTTTCGATCGCAAGGGAACTCCGTTCAGCAAGGGTCTCCAATAAAATTCTCTGCTAAGTGCAATGCCTCTGCGAACGTAAAACTTTTATATTTCCAAAAAAATCTTTGCGAACTCAGCGTTAAAATAAATGATTTTCAAAAACTTGAGATTCTGTTCAACAAAATTCTCTTACCTTTTCAAAACTTAAATGCTTAATTCTTTTGTGACTTTTGCAGTTTAAAGTATTTTTGATAAGTTTAAACAATTAAATCAATCGAATGGTTCTCAGCAGAATTTGGTCGGCTTTCATTATCATTGCCATTGCCATTGCCAGTATAAAATACATTTCGTCAAGCCATTACAAAACCATTTTTAATGATATGGTGGTAGGAAAAGGTGGTGACACGGTGAAGATCGCCACTCAACCTATGAGCAACCTCTCACCTGTTGTGAAGGACAGCCTGACGAAAAAAAATGATTTTGCCGACAGCAGAATTCATTACAAAACAGATTCTTTAAAGCAAAATGTAACCATTTATCGCGTTCAGGAAGCAGATGGGGTTATCGGAACCTCAGAAACGGCTGTAAAAATATGCTTAGGACTAATCGGAATTATGACTCTTTTTATGGGATTCATGAGTATTGCAGAAAAAGCAGGCGGAATCAATCTTTTAAGTCGGTTTATTCAACCTTTTTTTTCTAAATTATTTCCTGATATTCCCAAAAACCACCCGGCATTCGGGCATATGCTGATGAATTTCAGCGCCAATCTTCTGGGATTGGATAATGCGGCTACTCCATTTGGATTGAAAGCTATGGAAAGTCTCCAGACTTTAAATCCCAATAAAGACACTGCCAGCAACTCACAGATCATGTTCTTGTGCCTTCACGCAGGAGGAATGACGCTTATTCCAGTATCAATCATTGCGATCAGAGCCTCAATGGGATCCAAAACGCCTACTGATATCTTCCTGCCCTGTATGATTGCTACTTTTGCAGCAACTTTAGCAGCCATGATTATTGTTTCCCTTTATCAGAAGATCAATCTTCTTCGACCGGTAGTGATTGCTTATGTAGGAGGAATTTCCGCAATCATAGGTTTATTGGTTGTCTATTTAGTTCAGTTAAGCAAAGATGAGCTTGATGACTTCAGTAAGGTATTGAGTAACGGGCTTATTCTCTTCATTTTCCTTGCGATTGTACTTGGAGCTGTTTATAAAAAGATCAACGTTTTTGATGCTTTTATTGAAGGGGCCAAAGAAGGTTTTACTACCTGCGTAAAGATTATTCCTTACCTGGTTGGAATGCTGATTGCGATTTCCCTATTAAGAACTTCCGGCGTTTTTGATGTTATTATTGACGGAATGAAATGGGTAGCCAATGTAGCCAACCTGGATCCAAGATTCGTTGACGGACTTCCTACGGCATTAATAAAACCTTTATCCGGTTCGGGAGCAAGAGGAATGATGGTAGATACCATGGCGACATTTGGAGCAGACAGCTTCCAGGGAAAATTAGCAGCTGTTCTTCAGGGAAGCTCAGATACGACGTTTTACGTGATTGCAGTCTACTTTGGTGCCGTAGCTATAAAGAACACAAGATATACGGTAATTGCTATGCTTTTGGCAGATTTGGTGGGGATTATTACTTCAATTGCCTTAGCTTATTTATTTTTTGCTTAACGAAGACAACAGATCCGTTTATCAAACAACTTTAAACATTAAACTCAAAAACTTAAATCATCTATGATTACAGATAAAGAATTTACCCTAAGACTCATCCGCCAGTTAACACAGGCTCTAGAAAAACTGATTCTGGATAAACCTGAAGAAAGTTTAATGCAAAAAGAACTGGATTTCGATACCTTGATGAGAGATATCTTCAAAATGAATTTCACAGAAGTAGCCTCCATGACCAAGGAAGAAATGATTGCACTTGTGAATGAAAGACAGGAAAGAGACCGTAAAGACTATTATGAAATGCTTGGGAACCTTTTCTATTTTAAAAGCAGGCAAGAACAAAATAAGGACTTTCAGGACAAAGCAAAAACATTCTATGAGCTGTATCTTCAAACCAGCGGGATCTTTGCCCTTCCTGTAATCAACAGAATAAATGAATTAAAAAAAGCACTTGAATAAAGTGCTTTTGTATTTTTAGAATGTAATTTTATAAGTTCCGGTAGAAGATACGTTGGCTTTCTCTGCCTTTACATATTTCTTTACCCAGGTAACAGATGTAGATGAAACACAAGGATCTGAAACTCCGCCAACTCTTCTTGCTGACACTACATTTCCTGCTTTATCAACTGTATAAGCTATCGTAATAGATCCACTGGCTGTACAGCTGTGAGATGGCTGTGCTCCACCCCTTCCCATTGTTCCGGGAATATATCCTACCAGTTTTCTATCAATTCCTACTTTACTGTCTCCGTTTCCTTCTCCGCCTAGTGGATCTCCTGCATTTCCGGGACCATTTCCATCACCTTGTCCACCTGGTTTTTGGCCTTTTCCGCCAAGAAACTTCCCGATTGCAGCATTTCCCTGTCCGTCACCATTTCCAGTCTTTGAATTGGCTTTTGCAGCTCCTGATTTTTTAGTGTTTTTAGCAGTACTGGTACTTGTAGCTTCTTTTTTCTCTGCTTTTTTAGATTCCTCTTTTTTAGCAACTGTATTTTTTGAATTATTCCCTGTAATGACTTTATCCTTCACTTCCGCTTTCTTAGGCTCAGGTTTCACTACAGGTTCTGGTTTTACCTCTGCTTTTGTCTCAGGAACAGGAACTTCTACCGGCTCTGGTGTTACCACTTCAGTTTCTGCCGCTAAGCTTCCAGGCTGTTCCGCAGGTTCTTCAGCTCCGTTTCCGTTTCTGTTGTCTCCAAAGTTGACCAGCATTGTAGTAATGACTTCGGGTTCTTTATCCAGCTCTGGTTTTAATTTATAATAAAAAACAAAAAGCAGGATGGCACACCAAATCAGAATAGAAAGCAATGCGCTCTTTATCCTGTCCCGGTTTTCCTCATTTTTGTTTGCGGTATAGCTTCTCATCTTAAAAAATGAATCTTAGCATTTATTTATCCTTAACAGTTGCAATAGCAATGTTAAACTTATGTTTTTCAGCGATTTCCATCACGAAAACAACATCTTTATGCATGGTGTTTTCATCAGCTCTTATGGTAAAAGATTTATTGGTCTGACTTGTCAGTTTATCTACAATAATCTTCTCCAAATCACCTCTGTTCACAGGATTGTCATCTACAAAATAAGCCCCATCCGGTTTAATACTTACGACTACAGGATTAGGAATATTATCTTCAACAGCCCCGGCTTTCGGCAGATTCACTTCTATAGCACTCTGATTGGCTGCAGAAGAGGTAATCATAAAGAAAATCAGCATCAACAGGATAACGTCTGTCATCGCTGCTAAACTGAATTCCGGATTCGCTTTATTTCTTCTTTGAATTTTCATCTTAAGAAAGATTTATAAAGGTTTGTTGATAAGATCTAAAAATTCTCCAGACATATTCTGCGCCTTCAATACAAACTTGTCAATTCTTGTTAAAAGGATATTATAACAGAAATTGGCAGGAATAGCCACTGCAAGACCTACTGCTGTTTGTCCCAAAGCGGTATAAATACCTTCAGATAATGTCTTTGGTGAGAAAGACCCTGTGGCATGTGATAGATTAAAGAAGGCAATAATCATCCCGATTACCGTTCCTAAAAGTCCCAACATCGGTGCAATACTTGGTACCACAGCCAACAGATTCAGATTTTTCTCCATATTGGCCACTTCTACCTGAGCCTGAGCTTCCATCGCACTTACGATATCAGAAACTGGACGTCCAAGTCTTGAGATTCCCTTTTCAAGGATTCTTCCTTCTGGGGAATTCTGTGTTTTACAATAATCAGCAGCAGCTTCTATTTTTCCTTCCTTAATAAAGTCTTCAATATTATTCATGAAGTTGGAATCTGTCTTTGAGGTGAGTCTTTTAATAAAGAAAAATCTTTCAAAAAACAGGTACAGAGAAAATACTCCCAAAAGCAATACAGTTACCATCACTATTTTAGCGAAAGCTCCTCCGTGGAACATGATTTTCCAGAATGAAAATTCTAAATTGTCTGCGGCAACTGCAGGGGTAGTGATTTGTGCAAATAAAATCTGAGAAAGTTCCGTTAACAGCATTAAATGTGAATTTTATTAAAGTTTCAACGACAAATGTAGTGGAATATTATGAATTGCTCTCTTAAAAATTGCTTAAAAACAACTTAAATTTTGTTATGATTTATAAACAGCAAATTTCTTTCCAAAAGAATTTTTGAAAAGAAATTTGATATTAAAAAGAATGATAAGCGACTTTTAGTCTTCGTCTACTTCAATATCATCCTGCTTGAATTCGCATTTTAATCTAAAAGGAATCGGAGTATCTGATCCGGTATAGAAATCATCAATGGTTCCCTTCCAGATTACCTGAAGTTCACCTTCTTCGTTCTTTTCAAAAAGAAGCTCATTATCATAGATATAAGCATCTTCGTCATCAAAAAGATCTACTTCTGTATAGGTATCTTCTTCAGAATCATTGATTTTGATTGTTTTTCCTTCTATTTCCGCAGAGTCGATAGGAAAATCGAAAACTTCAAGTGAAAGCTGCGGAAAGTTATACTGTAATGAATCATCATCTACGTGATCCAAACTGTCATCCGTGATAATTTCAACCTCTAGAAAATGTTGCTGGTTGCTGTAAACTGCTTTACAATAAGTGTTTCTGATATTGTATTTTAGCGTTTCCTCCGGATGGTAAATTTTTAAAATCCCTTTCATTTTTTCTTAAAAAAAGAACTGTAATAATATGATTGTTAAACGTTTTAGACAAAGATAAAAAATTGATTTAATGTGAAAAGGATTTTGAATATTATTTTTTAAAATCAATTCGTACAATGGGTCTGAATCTCCCAATAATACTTACTTTTGTTTTATAAAGATTCTGAAAATGAAAAACATTTTATCGAAAAGTATTCTGGGACTGGGATTGATAATTGGCCTTGCATCGTGCAAGAAGACCGATTCTCCCCTTACGAAGGTAACACCTACCAATCTGGATTCTATTGCATCCAATTATTATGAACAGTATCTTAAACTCTATCCTTTAGATGCGACAGCTCAAGGTGACCTGAGATACAATGACCAGCTTCCTATTAATATTGATAAAGATTTTATTTCAGGAGAGGTTGCTTTTTACAATTCCGTACAGAAGCAGCTAGAAAATGTAGATTACAAGTCTCTTTCTGATGAAGATAAGGTGGTATACGATGTATTGGATTATACTTTAAAAGATAAAATTGAAGCCTATGCCTATCATCCGGAATATATCCCGTTCACCCAGTTTGGGGGTCTTCCTTTGAATTTTCCTTTATATGGAAGCGGGCAGGGAAGCCAGCCTTTCAAAACGGAGAAGGATTACAACGACTGGCTGAAAAGAATGGAAAAATTCCCGGAATGGATGGATGCTGCAGCAGATAACTTCCGTGACGGGATCAGTAATAAAGTAGTTCTTCCTAAAAAACTGATTGTTAAAATGATTCCTCAAATGAAAGCAGAGGAAATCACTACTCAGGATATGGAAAAAAATATTTTCTATGGTCCTATTAAAAACTTCCCGAAAAATTTCACTCAGGCTCAAAAAGATAAATTTTCAGCACTTTACAAAGAGGCTATCACCAAGAAAATTATTCCCGCATACACTAAAATGGGAACATTCCTTGAAAAAGAATATTTACCAAAAGGAAGAGATACAGATGGATACAACAGCCTTCCCAACGGAAATGAAATTTATGGTTATTATGTAAAAAGCTGGACAACAACAAAGAAATCTCCGGAAGAGATCAACAAAATCGGACAGCAGCAAGTGGCTATGCTTCGTGCAGAAATGGAAAAAGTAAAACAGCAGGTTGGTTTTGCAGGAACGCTGGAAGAGTTTATTACTCATGTGAAAACAGACCCGAAAGCAATGCCTTATAAGACATCTAAAGAGGTTTTAGACGGATTCAACAGTATTTTGACAAAGATTACTCCGAAGCTGAAGACAATGTTTAATGTTACACCGAAAACAAAGTTTGAAATCAGACAGACAGAGAAATTCAGGGAAGCAAGCGCAAGTGCTGAATATATTCCGGGAACTCCTGATGGAAAAAGAGCCGGAATTTTCTACGTTCCGCTTCCTGATCCTACCAAATTCAATGTAACTTCAGGGATGGAATCTTTATTCTTACATGAAGCAATCCCGGGGCACCATTACCAGGTTTCTCTTCAACAGGAAAACACAAAGCTTCCAAAATTCATGAGATTCGGATGGTTTGGCGCTTATGGTGAAGGATGGGCACATTATTGTGAAACTCTAGGTCCTGAATTTGGCTTGTATACGGATCCTTATCAGAAAATGGGATATTTAAGCGATCAGATGCTGAGAGCGGTAAGATTAGTGGTAGATACAGGTTTGCATACGGGAAAAATGAGCAGAGAAGATGCTATTAAGTATTTTCTGAGCAATATTTCTTATGATGAAGGCTCTGCTGTAGCTGAAGTGGAAAGATATATGGCTATGCCGGGACAGGCTTTAGGATATAAAATCGGGTCTTTAAGAATCCGTGAATTGAGAGAAAAGTATCAGAAAGAGCTTGGTAATAAGTTTAATCTGGCAAGCTTCCATGATGAAGTACTAAGTCAGGGATGTCTTCCATTGGATGTTTTGAACAGAAAGATGGAGCTTTGGGCTAAAAAGCAGAAATAATATACAATATAAATGGGACATCTTAGCTGTCCCTTTTTTAATTTTAAAGCTAACCACAATGATCACAACACCCTTACGTTCTCTTTATCAAAGAGATTTAAACAAGTTAAAAACTGAAGTTGAAGCTTACCAAAATGAAGAAAACCTTTGGAGGATAGACAAGAATATTTCCAATTCCGCAGGAAATCTATGTCTTCATCTGATAGGCAACCTTAATCATTTCATTGGGACACATCTTGGAAATACAAATTATATAAGACATCGTGAGCTTGAATTCTCGCTAAAAGATATTCCAAGAACCGAACTTATTGAGAAAATTGAAGCTACAGCAGCTATGATTGATTCTGTTTTAAGCCAACTTCCGGAAACTGAAATAGAAAAAGAATATCCACTTATTGTTTTTGAAGATAAGATGACAACCGGTTATTTTCTGATTCACCTTCTCTCGCATCTGGATTATCATTTAGGACAGATTAATTATCATAGACGATTATTGGATATGTAGTCAAAAACTACCCCGTCTTTTCGCTGCTCAAAAATCCACCCCTTCAAAGAAGGGGAATTTTGCTTCGTACAACATCAGGATTTTTACTTCTCAAACATCATTTTGGTAATAAAGTCCTTCTCCCCTTTTCCTCTTGCCGGAGAATACTCTCTACCATAGAAAATAATCTGAAGGTGAAGCTTATTCCAAACTTCTTCCGGGAATAGTTTTTTTGCATCTTTCTCTGTTTCCACCACATTTTTACCGGAAGTAAGTTTCCACTGTGTCATCAGGCGGTGAATATGGGTATCTACCGGAAAGGCAGGAAACCCGAAGCCCTGGCTCATTACTACTGAAGCTGTTTTATGACCAACACCCGGAAGCGCTTCTAATTCTTCGTAAGTCTGCGGAACAATACCATCATGTCTTTCCAGTAAAAGTTCAGCCATTCTCTTTAAGTTCTTGGCTTTGGTATTGGATAATCCTATTTCTTTAATTAGCTCCTTAATCTGAAACTCTTCCAGTCTTGCCATTCTCTGTGGAGTTCCGGCTACCTCAAAAAGGTTTGGGGTAACTTCATTTACTTTTTTATCTGTTGTTTGTGCAGAAAGCGCCACAGCAACCATTAAAGTATAAGGATCGGTATGATCCAAAGGAATAGGCGTTGTAGGATACAATTTATCCAGTTCTATCTGAACGAGCTCAGCTCTTTGCTTTTTTGTCATTTTACCCTTAAATTTGAACAAAAATAAATCATTATGCTGAAAGTTGGAGATAAATTACCTCAATTTGAAGGAACAAATCAGGATGGAGAAGCTGTATCTTCATCAAACTTAATTGGAAAAAAGCTAATTGTTTTCTTTTATCCACAAGCGAGTACTCCAACATGCACTGTTGAAGCCTGCAATCTGAGTGATAACTATAGCCAGCTTGAAAAAGCCGGATACCAGCTATTGGGCGTAAGCGGAGACTCTGTAAAGAAACAGAAAAACTTCCATAGTAAATTTGCTTTCCCTTATGATCTTATCGCTGATGAAAGCCATGATATTCTTGAAAAATTCGGGGTTTGGCAGGAAAAAAAGACATTTGGGAAAACGTATATGGGTATTGTAAGAACTACATTTATTTTTGATGAAAACGGAGTTTGTACAAGAGTTATTGAAAAAGTAACTTCAAAAACTGCTGCTGAGCAGATCTTAGAAGGATAATCGCAAGTACTGATAAAAGGAAAATCCACAAAAATTTTTGTGGATTTTTTATATTGTAATGTTTGATCTTATTCTGTTTCGTAATAATTAAGCTCTTCAGTTTCTCCTGGAAGAGTAACATGTTTTTTAAACTTCAGTCCTAATTTTTCGATCAGTTTTTGTGATGAAAGGTTGTCTTTTGAAATGATTGCCGATATTTTTGACAATTTAAACTCGTCCATCCCGATTGATTTCACTTTTTGTGCCGCTTCATACGCATACCCCTTTCCTTCAAATTCTTCAAGTAAAGAATATCCTATATCAACCACATCAAGTCCCTCTCTTTCAAAAATTCCTACAGCACCTATTTTTTCGTTGGTTTCTTTGGTTATTAAAAGATAGTTCCCGAATCCCAGTCTTTGGATCTGCGGGGCAAATCTGTTCAGAATATAGTTTTCAGCATCTTCAACACTATTTACATTTCGGTTACCGATGTATTGAACAAATTTAGGTCTGTTATAAAGTTCAAAAATAAAATCTCTGTCTTCACCGGACATCGGACGAAGTATTAATCGCTCAGTTTCATAAGTATTATCTGCGCTTGGATGTTTTTTTAGGCTCATCTTTTTTGGGTTCTTCTTTTTTCTCGACCTTTAAAAGTCTTGGGTTATTAGCACATTTTTTATTGTAAAGCTCAATATAAGTTCCGTTATCTTTTACATTCGAAACAAGCCCGGTTGATTTACTTACCGTTAATGTATAATGTGTTTTCTGATAAGGGCACTCTTGTGAGGTTAGTTTTCCAAGATCCAGATAATAATTCTTTTGATCTTCATGATAATTCCCTGCAAGATCTTTGAATTCCTCATCCACGATATATCCATCGGAAGCTAATATGATAGCCGCTTCCTGAGCATTATCAATCTTTCCTACAAATTTCTTTAAAGCTTCAGTATCAAGAATATAATTAATTTTCCCTCCTGAAGAATAGATTATATAGTAAAAGCTGTCTTCGCTGGGAAACAGATTAAACCCGGAAAACTGGGGAGTATAATTTATTTTTCCACCAGAAACCTTAATTTCCTCACCTTTTCCATAGCTATTGTATACTAAAATCCAGGAGTCTACCTTATCATCAGGTTCAATTCTCTGCAATACATTAGGAATACTCGAGAATTTTTTCTTCTCCTGAGCATAGCCAAGAATCGTAAAAAATAAAAGTACTAAAGTTGTAAATCGGAGTGCAAATTTAATCATAGCCTAAAAATAAGCATAAAAGATACCAATTACTACATAAATTTATCTCCTTTCTTGAAATTTTTCAGATCCAGGACATAATCCTTGATTAATTGGTCATTATCTCTAGGGCAAATAAGAAGCGCCTTATCTGTATCTACAACAATATAGTTTTCAAGACCATCAATAATAACTGCCTTATTATTATTTTTTAAACGAATGATGTTTCCTTTCGAGTTATAAGTAAGTAAATGCTTCATTTTCACCGCATTTCCATTCTTATCTTTTTCTGTATTTTCATAGACAGACGTCCAGGTTCCAAGGTCACTCCAGCCAAGATCTGACGGTATCACATATACATTTTTGGCTTTCTCTAAAATCCCGTTATCAATAGAAATTTTCTGAACTTTTGGATAAATGATTTCTATACAGTTATTTTCTTTTTCAGAATTGTATTCGCAGGCCATAAAATGCTGCGCCATTTCAGGAAGATACAACTCAAAGGCATGATGAATACTTTTGATATTCCAAATAAAAATTCCAGCATTCCAAAGGAAATCCCCGCTCTCCAAAAAGCTTTGAGCGATCTCGAGAATTGGTTTTTCAGTAAATGTTTTTACTTTAAAATATTCTGAATTTTTCTTTTCTACGAACTGTATATAGCCATATCCAGTGTCAGGTCTTGTAGGCGTTATTCCTAATGTCACCAGATAATCATGTTTGGCAGCAACATCAAATGCCAGCATTACTTTTTCCAGGAATACATCTTCTTTCAGGATAAGATGATCTGCCGGAAGAACGATCATAGTCGCATTGGGGTTAATTTCAGCAATTTTATTAGCCATGTAAAGGTTACAGGCTGCTGTATTTTTCATCAGAGGTTCTCCTACGATATTCTCTTCCGGAATTTCCGGAAGCTGCTGATGAGAAAGCGCTACATATTCTTTATTGGTAATAACGAATATATGTTCTTTAGGGATTACTTTACTGATTCTGTCATAAGTTTGCTGAATCATGGTACGCCCTGTTCCTAAAATATCCTGAAACTGTTTTGGAAATTTCTGCGTACTCATAGGCCAGAATCTACTCCCGATTCCTCCCGCCATTATCACGCAGTATCTATCTGACTTTAACATTCTTAGCTACATTTTTCTACCCTAGCCAAAGGTTTGAAAGAATACTTCCTTCCCGTAGCCAGGTTCTTACAAAGATAGTTTTTTTTAATCAGACCTTCTAATAAATACTTTTCGTTACGATATATAAAAAATTCTCCCTTTTGAAGCTGTTCAATAAAGTGGAGCCTATCATCCTGTTTTTCAGTGTGAAAATATCTTACAAGATCAGGGCTTGCCATAAAATTTGCCTTTGGTGATTTTGAAAATTTTACAATAATAGGCTTCAGGTCTTCATCGTAAATTTCAAGGCTTTCAAGCAGCATATTTTTGAAAGTGTCCTTCCATTCATTACCATGAGGCGAGATTCTTCTTCCGTATTTTTCAAAAGCGATAAGGTGTGCCAGCTCGTGAGTAAGTACAAAGAAAAAAGTTGTGGGGTAAGCGTAGAGTTTACCGTAATTTCATGAGAATTATCCGGAAGTTTTCTATAATCTCCCAGTTTAGAATTTCTGTTCCTTGTGACTTTTATATGAATATAATAATCCGAAAACCAAATTCTTAGATACTTAAGCGTGTTTTGTGGTAAATATTTTTCTAATGATTGGATAGACATTTTACAAACTTAGTGGAATTCCTGCATAGAAATTCAATAATTTAAGGCTGAAAAGATAATTATATTTCGCCTGTGCTACTGATCCCTGTGCATTTGCATAATTATTTCTTGCAACATTAACGTCGTAAATGGTTGTTTTTCCCGCAGCATAACTTTTATCTGCAAAATCAAGAGCCAGCTTGGAGCTCTTTGCTGCTTCTACCGCTGCCAGGTATGATTCATAGTTGGCATCAGCATCAAACTGAGCTTTCTGTACATTTTGTCTTACTGTTTGTTTCTGTTGTTCTAAGGTATTTTTAGCAATACTTTCATTAATTCTGGACTGCTCTACCTGTAATTTTGTAATCCCTTTATTAAAAATAGGAATATTTACAGAAAGACTGGCCTGCTGTCCGAAGTTATCACTATACTGTTCGAAAAAACCTTTTTCTTTAACATAAACAAGAGCGTTACCAATATTATCGGTATTCAAAAGGTTGTTATAGAAAGTTCCAATTCCAGCATTGGCTGTTATAGTAGGCCAATAAGCCGTTTTAGAAACCTCTGTCTGAGCTTCTGCAGAATGTATTCTGCTTTCTGCTGCTTTAATCTGAGGCTGAGACTCATAGGCAATAGACAAGACATCATCTACAGATTTAAGTTCCGGAGACAGCTGGTCCGAAACAGCAACATCTTCCACATCGAAATCTTTATAATCAGACAGTTGTAAAAGCTGTACCATAGCAAATAAGCTTCGTCCTACATTGACTTCCGCTGTTTTCAGGTTTTGCTTTTCTCTTGCCAATGCGGCTTCTGCTTCTGCTAAAACAGTTTGTGCAGTTGTTCCTACTGTTGTTGTTATTTTAGCTCTGTCATATTGTTTCTTAGCATTCTCAACAGCACTTTCTGAGATTTTTACAATTTCTTTGTTCAACAATGTAGTCAAATATTGTTGTGCAATTTGTAATGAAATATCATTTTTAATGGTTTCCACATCATACAAACTTGCCTGCAGATCAAACTCGGTTTTTCTAACTGTTTTTTCTAGCCTGCCGTTGTTATATACCAAGATGTCTGCTCCAACACTTGCATTGTTACTGAATCTGTCATTTCTTAAACTTCCCGTTCCAAAAGAGGTTTGTCCAAAACTGACAGTATTTCCTATGCTTGCTGAAACAGAAGGTAAATATCCTTTCTTAGCAATTTTAAGATTGGCATCTTGAGACTGTTTGTTATATTTATTTTGGATGACCTGAAGATTATGCTCCACTGCATAGCTTACACATTCTTTTAAGGACCATTTCTTCTGAGCATTTAAACTCAGACAGCCTAATCCCAAAACGATAATCCAAACTTTTTTCATATTATGTAGATGTTTATTTGTTTTTAATGGTCATATGGAATCGTATCATCTTCATCAGTATTTGTACCAGCAAATCATGACGATTTCATATGAAGATTTTTCCCTATTAGACGAAGTAAATATAAAAAAGTTACAGATTGAAAAAAATAGTTTCATTTTAATAAAACTTTTGAGAATTTTGTATCATGACAAACGAACAATATCAGGAAGCTATTGACTGGCTTTTCGTACAAATGCCCAACTACCAGATAGATGGACAAAAGGCTTATAAACCAGGACTTGACAATATTACCAAACTTTGTGCTTACTTTGGAAATCCGCAGGAAAGAATAAAGTGCATCCACATTGGCGGAACCAATGGAAAGGGATCTTCGAGCAATATGCTTGCCTCCATCCTTCAAGAAGCAGGTTATAAAGTAGGTTTATATAATTCCCCCCATCTTATCGATTTTACAGAACGTATTAAAGTAAATGGCCAAAATTGTAATAAAGAGTTTGTCTTTGATTTTATTCAGAAACTTAGAAATATTCCGGAAGATATCCGGCCTTCATTTTTTGAGTTTACCACTATTATGGCTTTTGAATATTTCTATCAGCAACATGTAGATTACGCAATTATTGAAGTTGGATTAGGCGGAAGACTGGATTCTACTAATATTATTAAGCCATTAGTTTCTGCAATTACCAATGTCCAGCTTGATCATCAGAATATATTAGGAGATACGATTGAAGAAATTGCCGGTGAGAAAGCAGGGATTATCAAAAAGAATATTCCAATTATTTCAGGCGATGAGAATGAAATGGTAAAAACAATCATCAGAGAAAAAGCGATTAAAGAAGAAGCTCCATTTATAGATGCTACTCTACTCCATACTGACCTTACTTCTGATCTGAAAGGAAATTATCAGCAAAAAAATCTCCGTGTCGTTTTAGCCATTGTTGAGGAATTAAGAAAACTGCAGGTTACTATTCCCGATAAGGACCTTGAGAACGGTCTATTGAATGTTCATCAAAATACAGGATTCATTGGCCGCTGGTTTGAATTCTCTAAGGAGCCGCTTACCATTTGTGATACCGGGCATAATCAGGCAGGTCTGGAGCATGTTTTTTCACAATTAAATTCTATTGACAAGCACAAGCATATCATTTTGGGGTTCGTTAATGATAAAAAGATAGATGAAGTAATGAATCTGCTTCCTGAAAATTCTGAGTTTTATTTTGCCAAACCATCCATCAATAGGGGAAGACATCCCGAAGATTATGAATATTTACTTAAGGAGGCGAAAATTTTTTATAAAATTTTCAATTCTGTACAGGAAGCGTATCTATCTGCAAAAGAACGATGTACAAACGAAGAAATGATTTTTATTGGTGGAAGCAACTTTGTTGTTGGAGATTTTTTAGAAAAAAAATTTAGAGTTTAAAGAATAAGTTGTATATTTGCACCACTCTAAACGAGAAAACAATAAAAAAGTCTAGAGGGTTCTTAGCTCAGTTGGTTCAGAGCATCTGGTTTACACCCAGAGGGTCGGGGGTTCGAATCCCTCAGGACCCACAGAAAAGGAAACGAAACCTTTAAAAAAAATTCGGGTTCTTAGCTCAGTTGGTTCAGAGCATCTGGTTTACACCCAGAGGGTCGGGGGTTCGAATCCCTCAGGACCCACAGAAAGGAAACGAAACCTTTAAAAAAAATTCGGGTTCTTAGCTCAGTTGGTTCAGAGCATCTGGTTTACACCCAGAGGGTCGGGGGTTCGAATCCCTCAGGACCCACAAAAAATCTCTCAGATTTCTGAGAGATTTTTTTATTTATAATACATTCACAAAATCAGTGAGATAAATCAAATAATAAACATTCTATCACTCTCTAATTCATCTTCCTGGAAAGGAGTCCAAGCTTATAGATATCCAGATAACGAAGATTCACATTCCCTTCAGAGAGCTTTCTTTTGATACTTCTCTCCCCTATGTTGAATAAAAGGTTAAAAACAGCTTTAAAAGGTGTATTTTTAAGTACAGTATATAATTTAACGAGTTTCACTTCTGCTAATTTTGAACTCAGCGTCTCATCTTTAAGCATATTAGACAAACTTTCCACAGACTCTTCTACTTTCTCCAGATAAACAATGTTGCTTTCCAAATCATTATTAAGAATAGGATTATCAATATGATCTATCTTTATATTTGCAGCTTTTAAATCCATGGCAAAAAGAAGATCTTCATATCCATATTTCTGGAATTCAGGATTGAAGCCGACTTTATTGAGTACCTCTTTGCAAATTACAAAATTATTGGTCTGAAAACTTAAATAGGGTTTTTCTTTACGTAATTCTACAGGAAGGTTTTCTCTCTCAACGGAAAACTTCCATCGTAAATAATGATCAGAATCTGCTGCTGCCTCTAAAACCCTGCGACCTCCATACATAATCTGGGAGCCTGGATTCTTCTGTATAAATTGTATATATTTTTTTAAGAAATCCCTGCCTACAATTTTCCCATCGCAATCAAGGAACAAAAGATACTCTCCCTCTGCATATTGTAAAAACAGATTACGGATCCGTGAACGGCCGATATTTTTTTCAAGAAAAATAAATTGGTGTACAAGATTCTGAATCTCCTTGTTGACCTGCTTACATTCATCTTTCGAAGCGTCATCTATCAATATAATTTCAACATCAATATGTTGGTCATCAATTTCTTTTTTTAAATCAAAAACCAATTCACGGACATCAAAATTATAGACAGGAATGCATACCGAAAGTTTCATGATATCAGATTTTCTCAACAACTTTCTGAATACTAAATTCTTCAAGGCAGGCCCAGTCTCCCCTGTAACACTCTTTATCTCCAAAAACCGAACAAGGCCTGCAGGAAAGGTCTTTTACCTGTACTACATCATCTTCACTCTGACCAAATCCTAAAAATCCCGCGTAAGGGTGTGTTGCACACCATATGGAAACACATCGGGTTCCCATAAGACTTGCCAAATGCATGTTGGCAGAGTCCATAGAGATCATTACTTCCAGTTCAGAAATTTTCTGAAGTTCTTCAGTCAGGCTTAGTTTTCCTGAAAGACTTTTTGTATTTGGAATCTGGCTTTCCCAGGATTCAAGGGTTTCTGTTTCCTTTTTCCCACCACCAAAAAAGTATATGGTATGTTTCTGAGCCAAAAGTCTGGCCAGCTCAAATGACTTTTCCAATGGCAGCATCTTCCCTTTATGCTGGGCAAAAGGCGCAAAACCAATTCCTGACTTATGGGCTGAAACAGGTCTCAGTTTATGGGAAAGCTCTACTTTAAAACCCATTTCCCGGAAAACATCAGCATAACGTTCCACTGTTTTCTTCAATTGAACTTTATCCAGATTCCAAACATCAGTAAGATGTTCTTTTTCTTCTTTTCCTTTATTTATTTTAAAGACTTTTAAGCCCTTTCTCCTGTAGATTCTGTCCAAAATTTTGGTTCTGATCACATCATGAAGGTTGGCAATATAATCTGGTTTGAATTCTTTAATCAATTCATTCCCCAGCCTTCTCAATCCAAATAACCCTTTGTAATCATCCACATTTATTCCTTTAAATATAACATTAGGAATGCCTGCAAACAATGCTTCAAAATTCTTTCTGGAAACCATGATAATCTCCACATCTGGATTTTGCTCTAGAAATTCCTTAAAAACAGGAACTGTCATCGCAACATCTCCAAATGCAGAAAAACGATATGCTAAAATTCTGGTCACAATTATGATTTCAGCTGGTAAGCGACTGCGTAAAATTTGATCTGTTTCGTCATGGCCATCAACCCATTAGCTCTGGATGGTGAAAGAAATTCCTGTAATCCGATCTCTGAGATAAATTCAAAATCAGAATCTAAGATTTCCTGTGTACTATGGCCACTGTAAATGCTCACCAAAAGAGAAACAATACCTTTGGGTAAAATTCCATCAGAATCGGCATTAAAGAATAGTTTACCCTCCTTAAATTCAGCATCTATCCAAACTTTACTCTGACAGCCTTTGATGAGATTGTCTTCTGTTTTCTTATCTTCCGGGAGTCCTTTCAATTCTTTTCCAAGATCAATGATGTACTCATATTTCTGCTCCCAATCGTCAAGAAATGCAAATTCGTCGATTATTTCCTGCTGTTTTTCTTTAATGGTCATTTTAAATCCAATTTCTTTGTGCAAAGATAGTAAATTATGCTTTAGGCCTAAATTGGTAAGTCATAAGCTAATAGTAGAAATATGATGCCATTAGGAATAGCCTATTGCTTAAACCCTAATGTATTAGAAGCGTTCTGGAAAACCTGCAGCAGCTTTATTTCTTCGTTTTCCCAACAAAGCATTTTGGATGCTTTTTCAAGCTCTGGCAGATAATTCTTTCTTCCTTTGGCTAAAACTTTCTTTACAGCAGCAGCTATATTTTCCGATTGGTGATCTTCGATTAATTCCCCTATATCAAATTGATTTTTAATATTCTCAAGTTCAGGAAGGTTCGACAAGATCAAAGGAACTCGGCCCTGAATACAGTCTAACACTTTATTAGGTAAGGAATATAGGTAACTGTCTCCCCCGTTTTCTTCAATACTCATTCCACAATCTGCAGCGATGGTAATTTTTCTTAAATCTTCCGGCTTTAATTTTCCAAGAAACTCAACTTTATGCTGAAGTTTTTCTTTCATTACTAATTCTTCGTATTCTTTTTTCTCGGACCATCTCCAGCAATTTTCAATTTCACATGATCCATATGATGCATGGCAAGAATCACTTTATCAATTCCTCTGAATGGATTGATAGCGCCCTGGTACAGCAATATTTTAGGATCATTTTCAGGAATTTCACCACTAAAGTCTAACCTTCTGGGTGCATTTTGTACTACTACAGCACTTATTCCATATTTTTTTCTGAAACCATTTGGCATAACTTCCACTCGCCGTAATCATCCATGTCAGCTTCGGAATGACAGTCTTTTCCACATAACGCCATAATTTTTGTGACATTTTGCCTTGCACAGCAGGCATTTCTGAAAAAATTTCATGACTATCAAAAACCAATGGAATATTTAATTTTTGGGCAATAAGATAATTGGGGTACAACGCATCGATATCGTTGGCATGAAGAATTGTATTTTGATCCGCCTTTTTTTAAGCTCATGGTACAGCTTCCAGTTAAATTCAAAGTAAGCTGTTTTCAGACTTTTTGAAGCTAAGTGGATTCTTGAGAAGGGATAAGGACGCTGCATTTCTTCTGCTCCGTTCCAATCATTGCCTATCAGCTCAATCTCATATCCGTTTTCATATAAGGTACGGCATACTTTCTCAATACGTTGGTCCGTATACAAATTACTGAAGGCTGATGTGATTATTTTTTTCTTCATTACGCTTTTTTTCCAAGCAGTAAATGATAGATCTGAATAAAACAAATAAGTCCGTTCGGGATAATAACCGGCCATAATGGTCCGCTAAAGAAACCATAAATGACAAAACAGGCACAACCGATCATATTAACAATTCTGATTTTTCTTACATCTTTCAATATGAAACTCAATACGATAAAAACTGAGGCTGAGTATCCGACGTAAGTGATAATTTCAGGATTCATTGGGAAATTTTAAAGATAACAAACTTAATCATTTTCAATAAGATAATAAAATTTTTCATGACATAAAGTCATTAATTGATTTTTGGTAAAATATTTGTAATTTAGATAATGGATAAATGGTAATGTTGCCTTTATTCTAATGAGATATATTATGGATTATAAGTTTTCACAAGGTTTGAGCCAAGTGTTCAAACAAAGCAAAAGCGAAGCTAAGAGGCTGAAAAGTGAATTTCTTAATACAGAACATCTACTTTTAGGTATTATAAAAACGGAAAACTCTGCTAAAGAAATCCTTCAAAACCTCAATGCGGATTTAACACAAATCAGAAGAAAAATTGAAACTCTAAATACAGCAAGTCTTAATCCTATTTCTGAGGAGGTTACCAATATTTCTTTCACCAAAATGGCTGATCATGCTATTAAACGTGCAGAGCTGGAATGCCGACAATACAAAAGCAATGAAATTAATACCGTTCACCTGCTTTTAGGTATTCTATATAAATATGAGGACCCTACTTCAAATATTTTGGGAGCTTATGACATCGATTATGAAGGTGTTTCAAGAGAGTACCAGACTATGCTTAAAAATTCCGGGCAGTCACCACAAATGAGTGCTTACGATGACGATGATGAGAGAGAGGAATTCGAGCAAATGAGAAAGCCTACAGGAAACTTAGGCTCAGCAAAAAGCAAAACCCCTACATTGGACAACTTTGGTAGAGACTTAACGTCTTTGGCCAGAGATGGAAAACTGGACCCGGTAATCGGACGTGAAAAAGAAATTGAGAGAGTATCTCAGATCTTATCCCGCAGAAAGAAAAACAATCCGCTTCTTATTGGAGAACCGGGTGTGGGTAAATCTGCAATTGCGGAAGGGTTAGCTTTAAGAATTCAACAGAAAAAAGTATCAAGAGTTCTTTACGGAAAACGTGTCATCACATTAGACCTTGCCAGCTTAGTGGCGGGAACTAAATACCGTGGCCAGTTTGAAGAAAGAATGAAAGCCATCATGACTGAACTGGAGAAAAACAGAGATGTCATCTTATTTATTGATGAGCTTCATACGATTGTAGGTGCAGGAAGTTCTACCGGAAGTTTAGATGCCTCCAATATGTTCAAACCGGCGCTGGCAAGAGGTGAAATTCAATGCATCGGAGCGACTACTCTGGATGAATACCGTCAGTATATTGAAAAAGATGGAGCTTTAGAAAGAAGATTCCAGAAAGTAATGGTGGAACCTACTTCTATTGATGAAACCATTCAGATCTTGAATCAGATTAAGGATAAGTATGAAGAGCATCACAATGTAATTTATACCCCTGAAGCGATTGCTGCGTGTGTCAATCTGACATCGAGATATATTACAGACCGTTTCTTACCAGACAAAGCTATTGATGCGATGGACGAAGCAGGATCAAGAGTGTACATTAAGAACATGAAAGTTCCGACTGAAATCATTGATTTTGAAAAGAAAATCGAAGATATTAAAGAACTGAAACAAAAAGCCGTAAAAGCACAGGATTATCTTGAAGCCAGAAAGCTTAAGGATGAAGAGGAACGTCTTCAGATGGAACTGAATGCTGCTCAGGAAAAATGGGATAAGGATGTAAAAGAGAAAAAAGAAACCGTAACTGAAGAGAATGTTGCAGAAGTGGTTTCTATGATGAGTGGAGTTCCTGTAACGAAAGTGGGCAAAAATGAGCTTGATAAATTAGCTCAGATGGATGAGAAACTGAACGGAAAAGTTATTGGACAGGAAGACGCTGTGAAGAAGGTAGTGAAAGCTATTCAAAGAAACAGAGCAGGTCTTAAAGATCCAAACCGCCCAATCGGGACCTTTATCTTCCTTGGTACAACCGGGGTTGGTAAAACGGAGCTGGCTAAAGTAATGGCTAGAGAACTTTTTGAATCCGATGAGTCTCTTATCCGAATTGATATGAGTGAATACATGGAGAAATTTGCCGTTTCGAGATTGGTTGGAGCGCCTCCAGGATACGTTGGATATGAAGAAGGAGGTCAATTGACCGAGGCAGTAAGAAGAAAACCTTATGCTGTGGTTCTTTTGGATGAGATTGAAAAAGCTCACCCGGATGTATTCAATATTCTATTACAGATCCTTGATGAAGGACATGTTACAGATAGCTTAGGTAGAAAAATTGACTTTAGAAATACGATCATCATCCTTACATCCAACATCGGAACAAGAGATCTTAAGGATTTCGGAGATGGTGTAGGATTTGGAACTTCAGCTAAGAAAACAACTTCAGACTCCAGAGCTAGAAGCACGATTGAAAATGCACTTAAAAAAGCATTTGCTCCAGAATTCTTAAACAGAATTGATGATATTGTGATCTTCAACTCTCTTGTACAGGATGATATCAAAAAAATCATTGATATTGAACTGAACAAATTGTATGGCAGACTTGAAAAATTAGGTTATAAAGTAGAATTAACTGAAGAAGCGAAAGACTTTATTTCTGAAAAAGGATGGGATAAAGACTTCGGGGCAAGACCACTGAAGAGAGCTATCCAGAAGTATATTGAGGATTTATTGGCAGAAATGCTTGTGAATAAACAACTGAACGAAGGTGAAACTGTAGTTCTTGAGCTTAATGAAGCAAAAGACGGTTTAGTAGGCGGAAAAACTTCAAAGTCTAAGAAGTCTTCAGCTGCTGAGAAATCTTCTCAATCTTAAATAAATAATTTAATTTCAATAAAAAAGCACCGGGAATTTTCCTGGTGCTTTTTGCTTTTTATAGGTTTTGGCTAAAGCCAAAGTGATTTTAATGTTCTTATTATATGGGCTAAAGCCCATCCCTATTGAATATTACTATTGCAATGTCTAAAATTATCTGCGTCAATCTGAAAAATCTGCGAGATTATATTTTGTTGGAAATCTCAAAGGCGCAAAAGGTTCTTATATATGATACGTTTTTAAGGCGCAAGATTTTTATCTTCGATAAAATTGAATGCTGCTGAGTCTTTTTCATTTTTCAAAGGATGACATATTAAAGGCCTACTACAAATCCAATATTCGGGACTAAGCCATTGGAGAATACACTTGAACGCTCCTTCCAAAGTACGTTGTACATCAACCCGATCTGCATAAAAGAATTATTGCCGATTCTCTGCATGTATCCTCCTCCTAAATACAAGGCATTTTCTTCTCTATTGTACTTATAATCGTAATATTTATCATTATAATTAATGAAATAATGCTGGAAGTTGGCACTTAAATAAAATGAGCGGGCAATATAATAGTTGACAAAGGGACCTATTCCAAACATAGTAGATCTATAATAATCGGAAGTCTGCCAGGAAACACTTCCCACCGCTCCTGCTTCCAGGTCTTCAGTAAGACGGTATCCTACTCTTGGAGAAGCCTGCAGATAGAATGAACTGTTGCTTCCAAACCCAAGGCCTATTCCTCCACCAAAGGTCCATTTATTGCTTTCCTGCATCGGAGTACCTATTGAAACCTGAGAAAATGAGAGTCCTGAAACCATCAACATCATGGAAATAATAAACTTTTTCATATTTAAATATTTTATTTTGTTCTAAGGTATAATTAAACACATTTTCATCTGTGCTGATCATTCAAAAACTTTATTAATGGTGTTTTATATTAACATCGTTTTTATCAATGTTTAAAATTATGGTTTTTTTACGAATTTATTTAGTTGTATTTTTGCCGGGTCAAACTAAGAACTCCCGTTAAGAGTTTCGTAAAATTGAAATACAATGAAAGTAGTAGTAGGCCTCTCAGGAGGTGTAGATTCAAGTGTTACAGCACATTTGCTACAACAGCAGGGTCATGAGGTAGTGGCTTTGTTTATGAGAAACTGGAATGATGCTTCGGTAACATTAGAAGATGAATGTCCATGGATTGAGGACAGTAATGATGCCCTTATGGTGGCTCAAAAACTTGGAATACCTTTCCAGGTGATTGATATGAGTGAACTTTATAAGGAGCGCATCGTTGATTATATGTTCGATGAATATCAGAAAGGAAGAACTCCCAATCCTGATGTTTTGTGTAACCGAGAAGTAAAATTCGATGTTTTTATGAAAACCGCAATGTCTTTAGGTGCTGATAAGGTAGCTACAGGACATTATGCCAGAGTAGATTCTACTATTGATGAAAACGGAAAGGAAATTTTCCATCTTTTAGCAGGAAAGGATAATAATAAGGACCAGTCTTATTTTCTTTGCCAGCTAAGCCAGGATCAACTGTCAAAAGCTTTATTTCCTATTGGTGAACTTACCAAACCGCAGGTAAGGGAAATTGCTAAGGAAATCGGATTAGTAACTGCCGATAAAAAGGATTCTCAGGGATTATGTTTTATTGGAAAAGTAAGCCTTCCTCAGTTTTTGCAGCAGCAATTGAAACCCAATGAAGGGGAAATCGTAGAGATTTTCAAAGATTCTCCTTTATTTACTGAAGAAACTCCAGAATTTTCTACGAAGGAAGAGGAACTTAATTTCTTATCCAGAAAGATCAATTATAAAAAAGCTGACGGAAAAGTGATTGGAAAGCACCAAGGTGCTCAATTTTTCACAATCGGACAAAGTAAAGGGTTAGGAATTGGCGGACACAAAGAAAGCTGTTTCATTGTTTCCAGAGATATGGAAAACAATATTCTTTTTGTAGGAGAAGGAAATCATTTCCCCGGGCTCTATAAAAAAGCTTTAAAAATAGATAACTCTGAACTTCACTGGGTTCGTGAAGACCTGAAGCTCCAAAATGGAGAATCTATGGAAGTAATGGCCAGATTCAGATACAGACAGCCTCTGCAAAAGGCAACTCTTTACCAGTTTGAGAATGCTTTCTATATTGAATTTGAAGAACCACAGTCTGCGATTGCCGAAGGACAGTTCGCTTCATGGTATATTGATGAAGAACTGATTGGAAGCGGGGTGATTTCGTAGTGAGTTCGAGAATCGGAATACTAATCCCTGCATTCAGGAATTTCCATTCATTACACCGGAAATTGAACACAATTAATAGCAAGACTTAATGATATTATAAAGCCCGAAGCAGTTTTTGTTTCGGGTTTGTTTTTGAAATTATTTACTGATGTCCTTCTTTGACTTAAATGTTATTAGCAAGAGTATTACAATCAACTCTAAGATTAAGATTATAGTTAAGAATCCAATAGGTTTTCCCAGCATAATTCCCCGGATGAGTTTGGAAATTCCCAAGACTCCAATAAGCATTAAAATATAAAAAGTGGTATTTGAAATGGTTTCTCCTAATGATTTTAAAATAAAAATAGAGAGGTAAAATCCAAGAACCAGGATCAGATAGAATTTTAAAAAGTCCGGCCCTTTCAATGATATTGGGTTCAATGTCTGACATTCCGCAATAAGCCATACAAAACTTATCACAATCGGTATAGAATGAATGATTAGCTTTTTCATGTTCATTATTATTTAAAAATTTTATCCACCACAACCTCCGCAACCGCCACATCCTCCGCCGCAGCCTCCTCCACAACTGCTTCCTCCACCGCTACAACTACTCCCACCGCTGCAACTGCTTCCCTCATTACTTGAGTTGGATTTTCCTCCCTTATTATCTTTAGTACTTGAAATAGCAGCAATGATACCTCCAAAAATCATAATTCCCAAGAAAGAAAAGAAGATAGAACCAATAGTCGTTATTACTTCTCCAAGGCAGGAACTTAACATTAAGATTAATACCAAAAATGGAATCCATCTCCATATTCGTGATTTGTTTTTTATATTTTCAAAAATATTCTCTTTGATCCAGATCTCCTGAGGGGCTTCAGACTGGAAAACATCTTTATAGCTTTTCAATGTATCTGCAAACCAATTCTGATGTTTAAGTTTTTCATTTCCACCTCCTTTTGAAGGATGATGATGCAGGGCTCTTTTTAAAATATTCGGACAGAAATCTTCCCAATAATTCTGAGTATAGATCAAATGCATATGCCAGACTTTATCTACCACTTCACTTGGTGAGGCTCCTTTGGGAAGGATGCAGCAGAGATAGACAAACTTTTTATATTCTTCGATGGCTTTTCTGGTGAACTCCAGGCTCCAGTTCTCTTCTTTTGCCAGTTTTTTCGAAAAAGGAAAAACTGCATCGGAAGCATCTAATGAAAATCCTTGGATTCTTTCCCAAAGGGTTTCGTCTTTTACGATCATTTTTGTTTCCATTGTTTTATCTTTTGTTTTTCTACTCAAATATCAATGGATTTTACAATATAAAAGTCTTTCAAAAATCTTATTTGGTTTGATAAAAATCTTAAATTAGTCTTACAAAACCATACTATGAAAAAGGAAGATATTCTACATCTTGAGAAATTAATGAATTTTCTAAGCAGGCAATTTCTAAAGAAAAATCATTGGGAAGATGTTACTAAAACCGAATGGTCTTATATCTGTGCCGAACTTAATGATCTTATCCTCAGTGAACATTCTGAAAAGGGAATCAAAAAGGATCCTGAAATCCTGGGAACAAACTATCTCTATGAGCATCTGATTATCAACAAACTGAAAAAATTCAATCAGAATGAAAATGCTGTTTTAAGCCGTCCCAATCTCGCTAAATTAAGTTTGATTGTCAAAGTTTTAGGGTACTCCAATTATATTGACTTTATCAATTCTAATACGGAAGCCTTCAACTTTAATGATCTTAAGATTGATATGAATAATGTAAACCAGAATACAGCTCTTTTAGACCGTCTTGTGGGCTGTTGGTATTCTTATAACAGAAATCTTCCGGAGAATCCTACACAGGCCCGGGAAGACAGAATCTGGCGTTCTGCGATGGAAATCTATAAGGCTGAAACCACCGGAGAATATTTTATAGAAAGGAGCGGCGGCGATCACCATAAGTATTTCGGAAAGGTAACTGCTTATTCTGATTACGTTTTTATCATCATGAACAGCAATACTTTTATCCGTCAAAGACATTTTATATCCAGAATCAAAGACAGTAAGGAAAAACTCAAAAATCCGGATTACAAGCTGCATGAACTTCACTTCATCAGCACCTGCATCAGCTTCAATCAGGAGCCTATTGCCTTATTTGAAATATTCCGGAAAGCAGACCGAAAAAGTTTTATTTCGGACTCTATCAGTTTTCCTATTGACAGTGATGAGATTCCGGAATCGATTCTTAAACAGCTTGAGGATACAGAGTCTAACAGGATTGATTATAGGTAATTAGGGCTCAAAGTGAATATAGAAAAGATATTTTTTATTTTTTCAAATTTTTCTGTAACGTATGCTAAGTTATCATACTTACTGAGTAAAGAACAATAAAAAATATGATTATGAAAACCTCTACTTCAAACAATCAGTATGCTTCAGCCAACAGTGTTTTGATTTTTATCGTATCAATGCTTTTAGGCTATAATATTTATCAGGCGATCTATCATCCGGAAAAATCAGATCTTTTTATTTGCATTATTCTGGCAGCCCTTACTTCAGTGATGGTTCAAAAAATATGGAACCAAAACTGATGAGAAAAATAAAATATAAACATCTCCATCTGTCATCATATATATCCGGAGCAATTTTGTTCCGGGTTTATTTTTACAGACCTTATGCCTGGAATACTTTTACCCTTTAAATATCAGCTATTTACCACAATAATTCCATAATTTAATAGTTCTAAATATGAATCCTCAATGCTCTTGTTATGGAATATTATGAATTGTATGAAGTTTTGAAAAGTCATTTTGATTCCAGAAAAGAGATTGTGGAGGTAAAAGATTTGAATCTAACTATTGAATCTATTCCTTTTGAATCTAAGGTTTCAGACCTTCTGTATGGTTCTGAAAATCTGAATTGCCCTAAACATCATCATCCTCTAAAGATCAATCAAAATGCCTACCTGCACTATAATCACCCTTCCATAGATAGCAAAGATTTTGATATTGAATGCAATAAAAAATTTGAATATCACATTCTCAAAAGGGCTGATGTTACAACAGCCAATGGCTGCATTATCTTTTTCATGGACTGAATGAAAAGAAATGGGATAAATATCTTCCCTGGGCCTATGAATTGGCTCAAAAAAGCCGTAAAGCCGTTTTATTGTTCCCCATTGCTTTCCACATGGATCGTGCAGAAACCATGTGGAGTGACCGCCATGAAATGACGGAAATCGTGAAATTCAGAAAGGAAAGATATCCTGAAAACACTCATTTTTCTTATGTAAACGCTGCAACAAGTTCCAGACTGGAAGCTCATCCGCAACGTGTTTTCTGGTCAGGATTACAAACCTATTCGGATATTATTGAGGTAGTAAAGGAAATTAAAGATGATAAGATTAAAAGCATTGCTCCGGATGCCAGCCTGGATCTGTTTGGATATTCAATAGGTTCATTTCTTTCCATGATTATTAAAATGGCTGATCCACATCATTTTTTTTCCCAGTCCAAAGTTTTTTGTTTTTGTGGCGGAATGACTATTGACCGGATGTTCCCTATCTCCAAATACATTATGGATTCTCAGGCTACGGTTAAAATGCAGTCTGTTTTTACAGAATTATTAAGCTCTGATTTTAAGTTTGACAATAGGCTGAAACATTATCAGGATGATGAGCTTCATCCGCAAGAAAGCTGGTTCAAAAAGATGCTTAGATATAATTACTTCCAAAAAGAAAGGGAGGAACGAATTCAAGAGATCCAGTCCCAGCTAAAAGCTTATGTCTTAGAAAAAGATACTGTAGCTCCTCCTATAGAAGCCTTAAATACATTGCAAGGCGGCTATAGAAATATCAATGTAGAGGTAGAAATAAAGGATTTCCCTTTTGATTATTCCCACATGGTTCCTTTTCCATTAACCCATAAACACAAGACTGAAATAACGGAAGCTTTTCATCAGTTTACAAAGTCTGCCTGTGATTTTTATTCTCAGTCATCAGGATGAGAAAATGGAGAGGAGAAGTCTGAAGAGTAAAAGAATGAGATCCATAGTTATGTTTTTTGGTGATTTGAGGGGTAAATTTCGGTTGCTATCCGATTACTTTAGCTTACAAGCCAGTCTTTGAAGTCTTTGACACGGTCCCGGCTTACGGTAATTTCTTCCTGGGGCTGAAATTCGAGATCTACTTTGTAATAAGGTGAGGTATGAATGTTTTTGATATAATCTGAATTGATAATAAACTGCCTGTTAACACGGAAAAATTTTTTGTCATCCAATATATCATCCAGTTCATCCAATGTAAAATCTGATGGATAAGAACGCTCTTCTGTCTGAAGATAAACAATCTTATTCTCACTAAAAAAACAAGTTATTTCATGGGTCTGAACAATTTTCAAATTGTACCCAATTTTCACTAAAATTCTTGACAGAATAGACTTTTCTTTTCTTATCAACTGCTTAATATCCTGCGATCCAATGTCATTATTGGAAGGAAGAAAAGACTTGAATTTCTCAATAGCTCCTGCAAGATCTTCTTCAAGAATAGGTTTCAACAGGTAGTCTATACTATTTAATTTAAAGGCTTTTAAGGTATACTGATCAAACGCTGTTGTATAAATGATAAACCCTTTGGTAGGAGCTTTTTCAAAGATATCGAATGACAGCCCGTCTCCAAGAACAATATCAGAAAAAATCAGCTGCGGATGTTCATTTTCAGAAAACCAGGCAACACCTTCCTCTACAGATTCTATTTTAGCAACTACTTCAATATCAGGAAAAACACTTAACATTCTTTCTAATTTCCTTGAAGCAGGCTTTTCGTCTTCGATAATAACGGTCTTGATCATTAAGCTAATAGTTTTAGTTATAAAATTGGAAAATAAAATTAGGTAAAATAATCAGATTTAATAATTTATAGTTTTTTTATTTTTTCCCACTTCTTTTTCGATAGTTTCCTTTTCCCATTCATCATTAAAAATAAATAAAGAAACGCCTTTCATCACCAGAATTAATGCCCAAACCCCTAAAAACAGGTGTCCGCCAAATATTTGGTAATGCATTTCATCATTAAACCAATCATTTCCGATCATTATTACTGATATAATTCCAAACCACATCAGGTGTTTATAAAACTTTTTCAATTGCTTAACTCTCTCGTATGCTCTGTTGTAATCCATGATATATTATTTTTAAAGTTATTATAATGTTTTAGTTTTTCCTTTCTCTTCTTCCATCAATTCTTTAATCTTCTTCTCTTCCCAACTTTTCCCAATTCCAAATACATTTACAGCGTGAAACGTGATACCGATTCCCCATCCCAGCATTGGCCATAAAAACCATAAATAACCAGGAGCTGTCATAAGATTTAAAAAGGCAAGAAAAGGGATGACAATACAAAAGGAGGTAAGATTTCCGTAGAATTCTTTTAATTCTTTTACTCTTCTTGATGCTCTTTCATAAGCGGTTGTGTCTTTACTAAAAGTTTCCATATTTTTATTTTTTAAGGTTAATTTGTCTTTTTCTTGATTCAAAGGTATGGCGGAAAAGACCCTCCAATCAATTTTATATGACTGAGCGGTAGATTATGCTTCCCGAATGGTAAAAAATAAAGGAGTAATGAATTTTATGAAATTGAATGGGTTACAGAAAATCAAAAATTAGTTGATCAGCAAACACTTATTTAAGAACCATATATGCTATGTGGCTGTAATCAAACGAAAACAGCCATTTTTTTCCAAAAGAAGAATTTTTATCAATAAAAATGCTTAGAATATTTGCTTATTAACATAGAAATCTATGTGGTTTATTTTTTTAACCACATAGGTATTGTAAACCGGATTTTTAATAAAGTTAATAGATAAACGGGATGAGTTTCTTTGTGCCTTTTCTGTATCGAATATATTCTTCTCCAAATTGTTCTATGAGAGCCTGTTCTTCTATTTTGATTCTATAGGCAAAGGCTAAAAACGGAGGTACAAAGGCTAAGATCAGAGACAGCCAATTATTCAGGTATAATCCAAGGCCCAAAGAGGTCAGCAGGGAAAAGGCATATGATGGATGTCTTAAATATTTATAAAAGCCTTCTTTCTTGATCTTATGATCTTCTTTAATGGTAACGTCTACCGTAAAATATTTTCCCAAGGACCTGATAATAACAAATCTGAAAATAATTCCGATAAGAATAAATGCTTCTCCAACGTACATCATCCAGCTCCCAGTTGTAATCGGGAGTGTTGACAGGTTGGAAATCGTTACTGCAGCTGCAATTGAAAAAGGAATGGCCAGCCAAAGAATATTAAGGGTAGATCTATCCTTTCCTTTTTTATCATCTTTACCGGATTTCAGCATATTTTTATACAGAAACTCACTGAGAAACCACGCCATCATAGATATTACGAAGAGAATTTGTAAAGCTTTCATTTTGATACTATTTAAAAGGTTTTCAATTCAAAATTCAAGGAAAAATAAGGAGAGCTTATGCTTTTTCTACAAATCTTTCTTCTCTTTTTTCATCAGTTCCTGAATTTTTTTTTTCTTCCCAATTGTGCAGATAACCGCTTTTTGACAAGAAAACAGTTGCGGCATGAGCTAATAGTCCGATGCCCCAGAATGTGAGTGTAAAGAAGTTTTTAAATTCAAAATAGCTCTCTCCAGGTTTTAGATGAGAATAATTGTAAAAGACAATCATCACATTAATGGCGATATACACAAATAAATGCGCATAAAAGCCTCTCAACTTCTCAACATATCTTTTTGCTTTCTGATATTGAATATCATTTTCATCAAATCTTTCCATCGTTATTATTTTTTTGATTGTTCATAATTTCACGAATTTTCTTTTCCTGCCAGGATTCCCCCACTCCAAATACCTGAAAGGCATGAGTAGCCAGCCCAATTCCCCATCCAAACACCGGAAACCAGAACCAGTGAAATGAACTTTTGGTGAAAAGGTTAATAAAGATCAAAAAAGGAATTACAATACAGTAAGAAATCAGATTCATATAGAAATCTTTGATCTCTTTCATCCTTTTCTGGGCTTTCTTATAAGCTTTAAGATCATCATCCGGTTTTTCACTGACAATATTAGGCTTATTAATAAGCATCGGAAGTTTTACTTTAAAATAATCGTCAGATTTTTCAATGAATACATTCCTTTTTGTAAGCAGCGAATACCGCTGTACAATATTTGCCAATCCGATCCCTGAGCTTTCTTTAATCTGCTCTCTTACCTGTAAATTGTTCTCAATGCAAAGGATATCATTTTCTGAAAAAATTCTGATGACCAAAGGCTTTGATGATGTAGCAAAATTGTGTTTGATACAGTTTTCCAACAGAAGCTGCAGCGACAAAGGCACAACATACTTCCGGTAGTCTTCCTGCTTCACATCAAAAATAAAATCAACACTGTCTTCGAATCTTGTTTTTAAAAGATCGCAATAGGTTTTGGCAAATTCTATTTCATCTTCCACTGTCACCAGCTCTTTATCTTTCTGTTCAAGTACATATCGGTAAATCTTTGACATTGAGGCTGTAAACTTCTGTGCCTGATTAGGGTTTTCATCAATTAATGAGCTTAAAACATTTAAAGAATTAAAAAGAAAATGAGGATCCAGCTGGTTTTTTAAACTTTCAAATTGTGCATTGGCTGATTTTGCAATAAGCTTTTGCTCCACCACTTCTTTCCTGGAAGTTTTCTTCAGTTCCTGCATAAAATTCTTTGCATGAAGAAAAGCAGAAACAAGCAGGGCAATATTGATGGTAAACCAGTTGGCGAAGTTGTATTTCCCAGAAAAGTACTCTTCTGTAGTAGCCGCGTTCTGAATCAATACAAAATTGATATAATTACAAAAGTAGACTAATATAATATTGACAATAATAACGGAGATAATACTGATCACTGCTCTTTTGGATGTTTCTTCAGACCAGGGAAACTTTTTGTTGAGAAAGCTGTTCAGCAATCCGTTTCCACCTCCTAATACAAAAGTGTATAGCAGAGAAATAAATATAGTCAATACAAAGTTTTCCAGGTTCTTCTCTCCTGTAAAGGCAAAAAGAAAAACATAGAGACTATGAATGAGATCCAAAACATGGTTATAATTTCCTTACGCTTCATGACGGGTTTTCTTGATTCAAAAATAGTTTTTATTAAAGGTATCAAAAATTATTTCTTACCGAAGGGTTAGTTTTAATTACTGAATGGTATAGGGATATAAGATTGAATGAAACTTCCTTTAGCGGGCTAATATAAAATTAACAATTCAACATTAAAACAATACATTTTAAAAACTATTCATTAAAAAACAAACATTTTAATGAAAATAATTTTGCCAATTACAATATTTATCCTAATTTAGGGAAATAACAAACAGCGTTATCCGAAAAGCTTAAAGAGTAGGAACTATCAAAAAACAAACTAAAATGAAAAAACAAATTAAGTTCAAAGCGTTAAAAAAACTGACAAGAGACGAGCAAAAGAGAGTTGGAGGTGGTTTACTTCCAAAAGACCCGTTTGAGGATGATGGATGTGGCTGGAATATGTGCAGAAATCAGTTTGGAAGATGCTCCGTTTTTGCATGCTAACCCCGAACGATTACCCCTAATTTTAGTTTAAAAGACTGAAATTTGTGTGAATAAGCTTAGTTTTTATATAAAAAAGGAAAAGTACCACGATGATGGTACTTTTCCTTTTTAGATTAAATGTTAGTTCTTGTTGTAAGGATGATGAATGATCCCTGAATGACAAAACTTATTTTTTTGCTTTTGAGATCAATTCAATGAGATTATTTTTTACTTTCTGCCGGTAAATTTATAAAATACTCAGCTTCTCCTCTACCCCAGTTTGGGTCTAAAGCTGTTTTAGGTTTATAAGCATTAAATTTTGCGAGTGCATCTTTAAACATTTCTATTCCTTTGCTTTTACTTCCTCCGTATTGCTCAGGGGTAAAATAAACGTCTTCCGCTTTAATGAGAGCAATTCTAGGATTGGCAGGGTCTAATTTTTCTGCTCTGCTCAATTCTTCGGAAGCTCTTGCGCCGTCTGTCATAAAACGTTGCTGCGGGTTGACCATCATTCTAAGTGAATATGCCATTTTTTTCAACAACCGGATCTCAGCATTATCAGCTCCTGCAAGGCTCTGAGCTGTTCCCAAATATTTTTCTGCCTGTTCAGCAACCCCATCCAGATCCTGCGTATTTCCATTTCTCATCATCACCCTTCCTTTTTGAATCTGGGACAATGCTGCGTAATATGGAGGAAGCCATTGTGTACTTTCTTTACTTCCTATTCTCTCGGAAATCATTAGATAAGTTCTGAAAATCTTCCGGGGTCTTGCAGGATTCTATTTTGGCAATTTTTTCAGTCATTATTTTTTCGTAATCAGCTTGAGCAAAAGCCGTTAAACTCACCAAAGCTAAAGCAAAGCTTAAAAGGTATTTTTTCATGATATTAAATATTAAAAGTTAGTATGTTTGTTTACCCTAAGGTATGTTTTTATAAATTATTATTGATGGCATCATCTGTTCTATCTACTCCGAAACTTATAAATGCTCCAATGAACACAAAGGTATTGACTGGCGGAACGATTGCAGAACTTCTGGATCCGTCTGTAGAGAAATTATAGCCGTATACATTCTTTGATCCTAAAATATTACTGATACTCAATACGAACACCGGAAAGGCTTTTGCATCTTTTTTACCTATATTCGGAAGATAATTAATGCTGAAATTCAAAGCATTATAATCTTTTAATCTTCCTTCATTTCTGGTATAATTAATTGCGTTCCCATTCTCAAATGTTGAGGCAATATCATAATAAGGACGTCCTTTGGCGTAGGTATACGATAAGTTTACCCCAAGCTTCCATTCCGGGATAAATCTTTTTGCCACTGCAGAAAGGGTGTGTTCTGCTGCAAAACCTGGCTGCAGGCTTACCGGATAATTAAGAAAGTCTCTTTTGGAATCCAGGTATGAGTAGCTGATCCAATAATCAATATTTTCAAATGTTTTTTTATTGTCTCTCCAGAAAAACTCTATCCCTTTTGCATATCCATATCCACTGTTGTTTAAAGCAGTCTGGATCTGCTGATTTTGCTCTTTATCCTGATTACCATTAAATGTTTTAATCAGCTGGTCATATTTTTTATAAAATGCCTCAAAGCGCAGTGTTCTACCTTCCGAAGCTCTCTGAACCTGAAAAATATAATGCTGAGACTTCTGGAAACCAAGATCTGCAGGCCCATTGATATATTTACTTTCCGGATTCTGATAAAAAAGACCATAAGCAAAGGAAGTCGTCCAGTCTTTTGCCAGACGGTAAGCAATGGCAAAACGTGGGGCAATATTATTCTTTCCTAAAAAAGAAGAGTGCTCTGCTCTTACTCCTATTTTTGCTGACAGTGCATTACTGAACCCCAGATCTGTTTCAAGAAAGGCAGAAGAAATCAAATCTTTATAATGTTTCTGTACTGCTTCAAAGTTCAGGTTTTCATCTGTATTATTCAACTCAAATCCTCCTCTAAGAGCGCTGATTCTATTGATTTTTCTTTCAAGAACTGCTTTGAAATTCAAATAATTTCCGTTTGTAAGAAGCTGGCTTCTGTTGGATTCAACATCATTGGTTTCTGTAGAGAAATGAAGATCTGATGTATTGTAAGAGTAAGAACCTCCTACATTCAAAAGATATTTTCCAAATTTCTGTTTAAAAGAGAGATTATGAAAAGTATTTTTACCGTTAAGCTTTACCAGGCTGAAATCATATCCGGGTTCAAGACTTTCTGATCTTACTCCCATTTTATTGGAGTTGAACATCCCATAATATTTGAAAAAACCTCCTGATTTTGTTTTAAATCTGAAATTCAGATCTCCGTTAAGTCCCTGCGGTGCTTCAACAAAATCTGTATTAAAATTAAAAACTTTCTGCATCAGGCTTAAAATAGAATATCCTGCTGTAGCTCCGTAGGAATAGTTTTTATTATCTCCAAGCTTCTGAAACCCAGCACTCAGAAAAATAGGTGAAACGCCTAAACTGTAAGAACTCTGATCCGGCAGATCCACACTTTCTAACATCAAGACTCCTGAAAGAGCCTGCCCGTACAATGCAGAATATCCGCCGCTTGAAAATATATTTCCTTTGAAAAGTGAGGTATTGAACTGGTCTCTTCCTGCAATTCCCGGAACAGAATTAGAAAAATAATTATTAATAAGACTTCCATCCATAAAAATTTTAGACTCTGTTCCTGTACCACCTCTGATAAAAAGGCCTTCAGTTCCGCCCACCTTCTGTACTCCGGGAAGATAGGTTAAAGCTGAAGAAATCTGCCCGTCAGCTCCTGCTGTGGTGTAAATATCTATAGGAGAAAGCAATGCTGTTGCTCTTTTCTTATCACTTGCTTCAATAGACCCCGCAGAAACTACTACTGCATCAATCTCGCTGATCTGCTCTTTAAGGTCAACATTCAAAGAAACATTCTGATTTTCAATTGAAACTATTCTTTCTATATCTTCATATTTCGGATGGGTAAATGTTATTGTATGCTCTCCTTTTTCTGAAGTTTCAAAAGAAAAATTACCCTGGGCATCTGTAGTCGTCCCGTCATAGGTATCTTTCAGCGTGACATTTACTTCACTTACTCCTTTATTTTTAAAGGAAACTTTTCCTGAGATCTTCACCTGCGAATATCCCATTATGGAAGCAATCAATGCTATCAGAAAAAATATTTTATGTCCTTGTGTTTTCATGATTATTAATTTCTGAATCAAAAGTAATATGAAAATGTCCTCTTGTAAAAAAATTATTACTGAAAGGCATTCTTTTGTTACTGAATGGTAAAAAGAGCGAGAAGCTGGAAGGAAGGAGGCTGGAAGTTACTTTTAGTTATAGCCACTGATGTTCACTTTCAAATCAATTGCCTTTGAAAGGCAGATGCTTATTCATTATGACCTTCACGACTTCCTTCTTCTATCTCCCTGCTTCCAGCTTTGAGCTTTCTGCCTAAAATTAATTACTGAATCGGGATACAGAAATCCACGATCATTTTTCCTTCCGGATGTTCTTTAAAGTTGGAATGATAAATCTCAAACGGGAAGGTTCTTCTTGTAGAATAGTGATGTTCGTTCATCCATAAAAACAATGAGACCCAGCATTGCTCAAAATCGTTAAGCGTAACTTCACCGCTTCCTACGATAAATTTCCCTGGTTCTATCGTTTCTGAAAAAACTTCCCCTGCTGGGTCTTCCAGCTTTTCATCCAATACCATACAGGCATGAATCCTGACTTTATCCGGAGGTGTTACTTTAAAACTGTCATGATACACAGAGATCATTTTTACATTTTCACGGGGAAACAGATGTTTCTTTTTCGCCCAGTCTATGAGCACATTATAAGAGGGTTCTACCCCAGCAATACCAAGGCTCATTACTGCCGCCAGATTCATTTTCGGCATTTCTTTTACTTCAATTTTTAAATTCATTGTTGTCCAATTTAATAGGTTTTCAATAGTGCAAATGTATTGGCTGAAAACTGTATCAACTTGTCCGTTCTTGCTTTGGGTTTGTAAAATCTTGTGAAATGCTTCTGGGGCTGCTCTGCGAAATTCGGAAGGGGGTAATCCGTAATATTTTTTAAAGGTTTTGCTGAAAACAGAGTGATTTGAAAATCCAAGGTCAAGATAGATTTCTTTAATTTCCACATCCTTCTTTACTGCCAGGAAAAAAGCACTTTTTTCTATTTTTTTTCTGATAATATAATTCTGGAGGGTTTCTCCTGTAATCAGTTTGAATATTCTGTGAAAATGGAAAGGCGAATAGGCACTGATCTCTGCCAGTTTTTCCAGAGAGAGATCAGCGTCAAGGTTCGTTTCTATATATTGTAAGGTTTTTACAATCCGTTTTTTGTATTCTTCCAAAATAAAGGTGTAGAATCACAAAGGTATTGATCCTAAGCGTACTTCTGTTGTCTTATATTGCTATTTTCAGGCCTTCTCATTTTTTAGGGCTGCATATACAAACACACTCCCTATCACGCCCAAAACAGAAGCCAGAACAAACGGAGCCCCACTGAAGATGAAAGGAGCATATCCTGATGTAAAATAAGCAAATATATTGGTCATCAATAAAGGCCCAAAAACAGCGGTAATGCTTCCAATACTGGATAAACCTCCCTGTAATAATCCCTGTTTGTTATCAGGAACTTTTGATGATATCAGACTTTGAAGTATAGGAGTCGCCATTCCTCCCAATGCATAGGGAATCATAACCACAAAAGCCATCCATGACTGATTGATGAGACTAAACAAAAACAAACTGACACAGTAAATAAGTAGGCAAATCATTATTGATTTCTTCTGTCCCAGTTTATTAATAAATAATCCAATGAGCAATCCCTGAGATATTACCATTAAAATGCCAAAAAAACCTAATGAATACCCGATCATATCTGCCTTCCAATTAAATTTTTCCATTCCATATACATTCCATGTACTCTGCATGGCATGTCCTGCCAAAGCAATAAATACAAATGCAAAGATCAGAGATGGTGCCAGTATTTCTTTTTTAATACTTCTCATTGCTCCTATAGGATTGGCTGTTTTCCAGGAGAATGGTCTTCGGTTGCTCTTTTTCAATGATTCAGGTAAAACAAAAACGCCATACATAAAATTGATAATACTCAATCCTGCTGCAGCATAGAAAGGAATCCTTTCCCCATATTGTCCCAATACACCTCCAATTACAGGACCAATAATTAAGCCCAGCCCCGCAACAGCACTTATCATTCCAAAATTCTGACTCTTTTTTTTCAGGAGTACTGACGTCTGCTACATATGCAGTTGCTGTAGTTATACTGGAGCCCATAACTCCAGCAATTATTCTTCCTACAAAAAGCCAAATGAGATTGGGAGCCATCGCAAGAATGATATAATCTATTCCAAGTCCCAGCAGAGACCATAGCAACAAGGGACGACGGCCATATCGATCGCTAAGGCTTCCCAGAATAGGAGCAAATATAAACTGTATGAAAGCATATATGGATATAAACCACCCTATATATTGTGTTGTTGCACTTAAATCTCCTTTAGATAATTTTAAAATGAGTGTAGGTAATACGGGAGCAACAATCCCTATTCCGATGATATCAATCAGAATAGTAATGTAAATAAAAACTAATGCGTAATTTTTTTCTTTAGCCATGACATTTCGTTCGTTAGTAGTGAATAGAGCTATTTAGCCGTTGTTGCACTCATTAGATTCTTGATCACCTGTGACAGATAATTGAAATTCTGATTGATGAAGAAATGATTTCCATTCACAATCTGACATTCACATGCTGCTTCTGTATAATTGGCCCAATTTCTTATATTCAGTGCATATTTTTCACTTTTACCCATTACCGCATAGATTGGAGTCTGTATTTTTATATCAGGGGTCTGGTTATTTTTATTTTCCAAAAGTCCGAAATCTCCTCTCAATAAAGGTTCAAAGAAATCTAATAATTCTTCATACTGCATTACCTCATCAGAAATTCCTCCTAGTTTTCTTACTTCAGCAAAGAATTCTGTTTTGGGAAGGTCTGCAATAGGCGGAGTATCTTTTATTCCTGGTCCCGGATATCCTGTCGCTACAAAATGTACGGGGGCATCGTCCTCTTTTTCCATTGCATGGCAAATTTCAAATCCTAATATGGCTCCCATGCTGTGACCGTAGATCAAGTAAGGAACGTCTTTCTGTCGGGTACGTTTTATTTGATCCAATATGTCTGAGACGGCTTCTTTTTTATCTTTTAAAGGAGGTTCTGACATTCGGTTTCCTCTTCCCGGGAGCTCCGGTGTTTCTATCTGAAATTGCGATCGTAATTCTTCTATTAAAGGGCGAAAGGAATTTCCGTCTCCGCCTGCATAGTGTAATAAAAATATCTGTGGTTTTGATGATGTGGTTCTGTTCATAGGTTTTTTTTCGTTTTTACAGGAAAACATGGGAGACAGCAATCTCCCATGTCTTTTTTATTTTCCAACTGTTTGATTAATGATATCCAGGATCTGCTCTTCTTTCTCAAGTATCATCTGATGCGAAGCTTCAATAGGATACACAGAAAGTAAATCTCTGTTGTCTACAATCGAGTCTATATTATTGTACATTGAATTTTTAATATGATTATTAAATGATTCATTGAATGTCTCCCCACTCTGCATTGCTTTCAGTAATACCACCTGGGTAAAGTTCAGATTATTGGAAATAGGTTCTTTAGCAATCATAAATTCTGCTGACATGAAATTTTTGGTGGCTATAAAATGACCATCACCAATCGGGACCTCCAGCCTGTTACTTAATTCTTCATCTGTAGGGAATGAAAGAAAGTCTATTAATGTCTGATCTGATGCATACAAAATGGTATCCAGCAAATAAACTTTAATTTTCTGATGTCCTCTTTTCTCCAGTTCAGAAGCGATTTCTAATGCAATATTTCCACCCAAAGACCAGCCCAGCAAAATGTATTCTTCCTGTTGGGTTTGCTCCTGTATGATATTCATGTGTTCCAGATAATAATTGGCCAGCCTGCTGAGATTATCAATTTTCTCTTCATGGTATAGGTTGTAAGAATCTACCCCATAGCAATCATAATCTGACTTAAGCTGTTCTGCCAGAGACTGATATACTTCACTTCCTCCATTTCCTGGATGAATAAGGAAAATATTAGGCTTGTTATTAATCCCGCCCAGCGTTGAAACCGTTTTATATTCTTTGCCATAGCTGCCAAGAATCACTGACAATTTATGAATGGTTCTTTCTTTGAAAATATCAATGATTTTGATCTGTACATCCAATAAAGCTCTTATTCTGCTTATCAGTTTGATGACCATAATACTATTTCCTCCTAATCTGAAGAAATCATCATGAATGCTTATCCTTTCAGAATCAATTTCTAAAACTTCAGCATAAATCTCTGCCAATTGTCTCTGAAGCTCATTCACAGGAGCTGCATATTCTGAAATGCCTGTAAACTCAGGTTCAGGAAGCTGTCTTCTATCCAATTTACCGTTGATCGTTAAAGGAAGCCTATCAAGATGAACAAAAATATTCGGGATCATATAATCCGGAAGAGACTCCATCAGAAATTCTGAAAGCTGCTGTGGATCAATTACAGGATCGGATACATAATATCCAACCAGATATTTTATTCCGCCTTTATTTTCTTTTACCAATACGGCAGCCTGGCGAACCCCTTCATAGTTGAGTACAGTATTTTCTATTTCTCCCAGCTCAATTCGGTGGCCCCGGATCTTCACCTGGAAGTCATTTCTTCCCATATATTCAAGATCTCCACTCGCTAATCTTCGTACTAAATCTCCTGTTTTGTATAAACGGCTGTTTTCTCCTCTTTCTTTCTGATCTCCTGTCTGGAATGGGTTTGCCATAAAACGTTCCTCAGTAAGTTCAGGTCTGTTCAGGTAACCTCTGGCGATACCAGCCCCACCAATATATAGCTCTCCTACCGCACCTGTTGGAACAGGGCGATATTGGTTATCAAGAATATATAAACTTGTATTCGCAATGGCTTTCCCAATGTTCAGCGGATTTTTATCTTCCTTGTAATGATGAAGCGTGGCACATACAGTTCCTTCTGTTGGACCATATTCATTGATCAAGGTAATGTTCTCTATATTTTTCTCCAGAGCAGGGAAGCTTTCTCCGCCGGCATGGATCAGTTGTAAGCTTGTTCCATTATCCACAATTTCTTTCAGCAGAACTGGCGGAATAAAGGAAACTTCTACAGTATTTTCTTTAATATAAGCATTAAGATCATTTACTGAAGTTCTCAAATCATTACTATACAGCCAAAGGGTATTTCCGTTACATAAAGACGGGAATATCTCATATACAAAGGCATCAAATACATAGTTGGAGTACACGCCTACATTCTGATATTTTTCAAGCTGATGAACTTTCGTCATGGCATCCATCAGATTGATCACTCCTTTATGCTCAATCATTACTCCTTTTTGGAAGTCCTGTGGTTCCACTGGTGTAAATCACATAAGCTAAATGGTCTGAAGATACATGAGTCGCAGGATTATGATCCTCTGCTGCCATCAGTTGATCAGCTACTTCTCTGCTGTTCAATGAAACCATATTTATATCCAAAGAAATCTCTCTTAATTTATGCTTTACTTCTTCATGAATAAGAATAACCTCAGCTGCTGTATCTTTTAAAATATGGGAGATTCTTTCTGCAGGATATGAAGGATCCATCGGAACGTAGCCTGCTCCAGCTTTTAATACAGCAAGAATGGCTATCAACATCTCTTCAGAACGTTCAAGGCATAGCGGAACCAAATCATCCGGCTGAAGCTGGTATTCTTTGATAAGGTAATTAGCCAACTGATTAGCTCTGTCATTCAGCTCTTTATAAGATAATCTAACATTCTGATATACCAAAGCTGGAGCATCAGGGGTTTTAATAACCTGGGCTTCAAACTGCTGGTGAATAGTATTTTTATCCTGATATTCTTTTCTGTTATCATTCAATACTTCAATGATCTGTCTATTTTCTGTTTCTGACAGAAGGGATAACTCTCCTATTTTCAAATTCTTACTATCAGAGACTCCGGATTGTACAATCTGGCTCAACAGATATTGATAAGTATCAGCTATACGGTTTATCGTTTCTTTTTTAAATAAAGATGTCGCGTAGTTGAAGGTCATCTGAATCCCGTCAGGATTTTCATTAATCATCGTTGTAAGATCAAACTTTGCTGCCTGATAGTCTACCTCACCATCAAAAGGCTGGAAAATAATGTCTTCTCCCTGAGCTACTGCTTCACCTCCATTGCTGGTCTGAAGCCCAAACATCACCTGGAACACAGGATGCCTTGAAGTATCCTGTTCTATTCCCAGCTCTTCCACCAGTTTTTCAAAAGGAAGATCCTGATGAGACTGTGCTTCTGTTACGGATTTTGACACCTGCAGGATGAAATCTCTGATATCTTGTTTAGGATCAATTTTTTCTCTTAATGCCAATGTATTGACAAAGAATCCAATAAGGTCTTCAAGGCCTGCATAGTGACGGTTGGCAATCGGGCTTCCCACTATAATATCATCCTTACCTGAATAGGCAGAAAGGGTAAGATAGTAACCACTCAACATCACATTGTACAAGCTTACTCCAAGTTTTTTAGATACTTCTTTCAAGCCAAGTGCTGTTTCTTCCAGGATATTGAATCCTATGGTATCTCCTTCGTAAGAAATTTCCGCCGGCCTGTGGAAGTCTACCGGAAGATCTAAGCTCTGGTGGTCATCCAGTTTTGTTTTCCAGTAGTCAATTTGGCGATCAAGACGTTCTCCTGTAAGATAATTTCGCTGCCATAATGCAAAATCCTTGTATTGGATTGTTAATTCAAGAAGTTCAGGCTGTTGTCCTCCTGCAATAGCATAATAAGCAGCAGCTATTTCTTTCAGGAATATATCGGTAGACCAGCCATCAAAAGCAATGTGATGAATAACCACTGAAAGATAATGGGTATTATCTAATCTAAAAATGTTGATTTCAACAGGGGTTTCTTCTTCCAAACGAAATACTTTATGAGCAGCTTTGTTTACTAATTCTTCTAACCCTTCTCTATTTCCTGCTTCTATCGTTCTGATTTTCGGAAGGAGATCAGTCACTATCTGGTAGCCTACTCCATTTTCTGTGGTCAGAATGAGTGTACGAAGAACTTCATGACGTTGAATTACTGTTTCTAAAGCCTTACATAAAGCAGGAATATCAGTTTTCGCACTCAAAGTAACGGTCATTGGAATATTATAAGCACTGCTTCCGCCTTCATATGACTCTATAAACCAAAGTCTTTCCTGAGCAAAAGACAAGCGCTGCTCTTCTGGTGAGCTAACCTCAACAGGAATTATCTCAATGCTTTCAGCAGTAGTCTCTTCGGTTGCTAATGCGCCTTCTAATAAAGCAACTGTCTTATGGTTGAATACCATTGATACACTGGCTTGTAGCCCTAGTTCCTGTTTGATTTTACCAATAAGCTTAATAGCCATGATACTGTTTCCGCCTAATCTGAAGAAGTCATCATGAATACTGATATATTCTGGATTTATTCCCAGTACTTGTCCATAAATAGTACAAAGCTTTTGCTGAAGATCATTGATCGGAGCTGTATATTCATTTCCTCCTATAAATTCAGGTTCAGGTAACTGTTTTCTATCAAGCTTACCATTGATGGTTAATGGCAATGATTTTAAATGAATAAAGACAGAAGGAATCATATATTCCGGTAATGTTTCTGATAAAAATGCGGTAAGCTTTTCCAGCTCTAATGCGGTATCTGAAACATAGTACCCGGCAAGGTATTTCATTCCATTTGCATTATCCTTAGCCAAAACTACAGATTGTCTTACTTGTGAATATTCTGAAAGTCTGTTTTCTATTTCTCCCAGTTCAATTCTATATCCTCGAATTTTCACCTGGAAGTCGTTACGGCCAATGTATTCTATATTTCCATCCGCTAAGTATCGAACTAAATCTCCGGTTTTGTATAAGCGTGAGTTTTCACCGGTTTTCTTTTGCTCTTCAGTCTGATAAGGATTATCAACAAATCTTTCTTCTGTAAGATCTTCTCTGTTCAGATAGCCTCTGGCAATACCCGCACCCCCTAGATAAAGTTCTCCAATAGCCCCTACAGGAAGTAGGCGGGCGTAATCATCCAAAATATAAGCTGTGGAATTCCCTACAGGACGACCGATAAGCTGTACATCACCATGCTCTACTTTTTTATAGGTTGCATAAATGGTTGCTTCAGTTGGACCATACAGGTTATAAAGCTGGGTATATTCTGACCAGTATTTACCTGTTTCATAATCACACGGTTCTCCTGCATACAGTAATCCTTTAAGGTCCGGGTATTCTATACGCGGCAGTACGGAAAGCATTACAGGCGGTAAATAAGTATAATCAATTTTATGAGTTAACAGGTATCTGCTTATTGAATCTGCATCTTTCTTCGTTTCTTCGTCCAATAAATGAAGTTCGTTTCCGAATAACAGGGTGTTGAAAAATTCCGATACGGAAACGTCAAAAACATATGAGGTATAAGCGGTTATCTTTCTTCCTTCACTGAAGCCATAAGCTTCCCTTACCTGATCAACCACATTGACTGCATTTCTATGCTCAATCATTACTCCTTTCGGAAGTCCCGTTGTTCCACTGGTGTAGATCACATATGCCAGATTTTCTGGAGTTACTGATGTAACGGGTGCTTTTGATACCATTTCATTGACAGTTAATTGTAAATCAACATCATCCAGAGAAATAACCTCAGCTTTATCCAGTATCTGTACTCTATCTTTTGTACTATTCTGGCTTATCATGATTCTTGCATTTGTATCTGTAAGAATATGTTCTATTCTTTCTATTGGATATGAAGGATCCATCGGAACATAGGCTGCTCCGGACTTTAATACTGCCAAAATAGCAATCAGCATATTTTCTGAACGTTCCAGACATAAAGGAATAAGATCATCCGGCTGAATATCAAAGGTTTGAATTAGATAATTTGCTAAACGATTGGATCTTTCATTCAGTTCTTTATAAGATAGACGGATATCTTTGTACACCAATGCAATATGATCCGGTGTTTTGGCTGCCTGCTCTTCAAAACGCTGATGAAGAGTTGCATAATATGAAGTATTTATATCTGCTGTATTATTCCAGGAGTTCAACAAATCAACATGGTTATCAGCAACATATGAAATATTATTTGAATTCATATCAGGATCTTTTACGATCTGATCTAACATCAATTCCATTCCTTTTACCAGCTGTTTCATCGTTTCCGATTCAAAAATAAAGCCTTCGTAGTTGATTTTAAGAGTCACACGATCTCCCTGCTCTGAAGCCATTATGCTGAGCGGATAATCCAGTTTTTCAACGGAATCCCTAAAGGCAAAACCTAGTTCATTATTTCCACCACCTTTGGGTACAGGATAGTTTTCATACACAAATAAACTGCTGAAAATACGACGCCCATCATGATGAAGTTCTGCAAGGCTAATATCGCTATGAGAATTTAGTTCACTGATTCTGTTCTGGATTTCCATAATGCGATCTATCACACGTCCTTCTTCATGACTCACAATTAATGGCAAAGTGTTGATATACAAACCGGCTGAGGATTCTATCCCATCAACAGGTAAGTTTCTTCCCGAAACAGTTGTTCCTACCACAGTTGTCTGCAATCCGCTATACAGTTTTAACTGGCTGTGCCATAAGTATTGCATTACGGCATTTACTGTTAATCCGTGAGCTTTCGTAAAGTCTTTCAGGCTGTCATATCTATTTCCGCTCACCAGCATTGTTACTTTCTGATGATCTTGAATGTGGCGATAAGTTCCTAAATCAATATGTCTCTGGTTTTCTTTTACAAGGCTTTTCAGGTCTTCCTGATCTTCAAGAAGGGTCATATACTGATTCCAGAAGCTACGTCCTGCTTGTTTATTGGCCTGTAAATATTTCTGACTCGCTGCATACGCGTGATCTGCCAATAAGGTGGGTTCCTGACCGTGAAGCTGGTGCAGATAAGCATCATGAACACTATTCATAATGACAGGCATACTCCAGCCATCGAGAATAGCATGGTGATTACTGAACAGGCAGCTGTAATATTCTTCACTTCGTTTGAAAAGATAGACTCTGAACAGATTTCCTGCAGAAAGATCATATGCTTCAAAACGATCGTTATGAGTGATCTCTTTAATCCACTCTTCCTGAGCTTCTTCAGACATCGCACTGATATCTTCATATCGCCAGTCTAATTGTCCTTCTTTATCGATGACCTGTACAATTTCTCCATTCCAATCGAATCTGACTCTTAAAGAAGGATACTGTGCTTGGGTTAACTTCCAGGAGTTTTTAAGCTTTTCCGGATTTATTTTAGCCCTATACTCCCACATCAGCTGTACTCTGTAGGCATCATCTGTTTCTCCCTGATTCAGGGCATGGTATACGAATCCTTCCTGCAAGCTGTTCGCAAGATATACGCCTTCTATTTCTCCTTTCTCCTGAATGGCTGAAAGCTGAATTTTTTCTACTACATCATCTACATCCGATACAGTAAGATAGCTTCTGGTTTCTTCTGAAAGGGTCTTAATGACAGCTTCAAGGTTCTGTTTGAAGCTTTCGGCTAAAAGCGTAATTCTTTCATCAGAAAGGTATCCTGAGATTCCAAATCTAAGCTGTCCGTCAACCACTGCTCCATTAATGCTTACAAAATGGCTGTCACGATTGGATGCTCCAACTCCGGCACCACTGTTTTCAGCAGCAATGAACCATGCTTTATCTCCAGATGCATCATCCTGATCAAGCTGTCCCAGATAGTTAAAGCTGATTTTTGGTAATTCACGGTTTATATATCCTACCAGGCTACCATAACCAATTCCATTATTTGGAATACTCCTTAAAGATTCTTTGGTTAGAACAATAGTCTCTTTTACTGATTTTCCTGTTTCCAGCTGTACCGGATACATGGTGGTGAACCAACCCATTGTTTCGGTAATATCTAACTGGCTGAATACTTCTTCACGTCCGTGTCCTTCCAATAAAATAGCATGACGCTGATCTCCAGTAACTTTAGTAAGAGCTGAAGCTAAAGCAGACAATAACAAATCATTGATCTGGGTGTGATATACGTGATGTACTCCACGAATCAGGTTTCCTGTAGATTCTTTATCCAACTGAAGATGACCATGGTGATAACCTTCAGTAATCAGTTGAGATAGCGTTGAATTGCTTTCCTCAACTGTATCAGCGATATGATTCCAATAGGTGGTTTCCTGATCTCTGGATTCCGGGTCTTCTTTTTTATAATTTCTTATGGCTTCTACCCATTGACGGTAGCTGCTTCCTTTCTGAATCTGATAGTTTTCTCCTTTTTCAAGGGTTTGATAGATGTTTTTCAGGTCTTCGGTAAGGATTCTCCAGCTCACCGCATCAATAATAATGTGATGGAACGCAAAGAATACTCTTGCACTTCCATCCTGATAGCCATTGATATATCCGATCTGATATAATGGTCCTTTTTCAATATCGAAATTAGACTGCCAATCTGTGAATATATCAGCTAATTCTTCAGGATTCAAGCCAGAAGCATCAAGATATTTAATTTCAGGAGTTTTTTGACCTGTTTTATACTCTTGTGTATGGCCTGTATATCCTAATCTGAAAGCGTCATGCTTCGTTAACAATTGCTCTACAGCTTGTTCAAAAAGAACTTTGTCAAGTTCAGGAACATTGATTAAGAAAGCCTGGTTCCAATGATTGAATTCTGTAAGATAACCTGATTCTTTTTGTTCGAAGAACCATTCCTGCACTGGAAGAAGCGGCACTTCTCCTGTAAGAATACCCTGTTCGGTAAGGATAGTGGCTTCACTGCCATGTTTTTTATCTTCTATAAGCTGAGATAATGAAGCTACAGTTCGCGCTGTAAAGACTTCTTTTACACTTAATCTTACTTCTAACTGTTGGCGGATCTTTCCTACCAACTGAATGCTGATAATACTGTCCCCACCCAATCTGAAGAAATCATCATGAATACTGATGGTCTCCGGATCAAGACCAAGTACATCGCCATAGATCTGGCAAAGTGCAGACTGAAGTTCTGTTTCGGCAGCTACATAATCTTTACCTGCTGTGAAGTCAGGTTCAGGTAATGCTCTTCTGTCTAATTTTCCGTTAATGGTAAGTGGAAGTTCAGTTAAGTGAACAAAAGCACCGGGAACCATGTACTCCGGAAGGAATTCTGATACGAATTCAGAAAGAAGATGGGTATCTATTGACAACTCAGAGACATAATAAGCTGCCAGGTATTTTAACCCTGCTTTATTTTCTCTTGCTAACACTGCTGTCTGACGAATACCTTCAAACTGAAGAAGGGTATTTTCAATCTCTCCCAATTCAATTCTATGACCACGGATCTTCACCTGGAAGTCATTTCTTCCTCTGTATTCAAGCTCTCCGTTTGGCAGCCAGCGAACTAAATCACCGGTTCTGTATAAACGGCTGTTTTCACCTCTATCCTTCTGATCTTTCGTCTGGAACGGGTTTACCATGAAACGTTCTTCTGTAAGCTCAGGTCTGTTCAGATACCCTCTGGCAATACCTGCTCCACCAATGAACAATTCTCCTACGCCTCCTACAGGAACAGGACGATAGTGAGCATCCAGAACATATAAGGCTGTATTTGCAATGGCTCCCCCAATATTTAATGGGTTTTTATCGTCTTTGTACTCATGGAGGGTAACACAGACGGTTCCTTCTGTTGGCCCATATTCGTTGACAAGGGTAATGTTTTCAATATTTTTATCTAAAGCCGGGAAGCTTTCCCCTCCCGCGAAGATCAGTTTTAAGCTTGTTCCGTTCTCCACAATCTCTCTCAATAAGACTGGTGGAATAAAGGAAACTTCTATCGCGTTTGTTTTAATATAATCATTAAGCTCATTCACTGAAGTTCTAAGCTCATTGGTGTATAGCCATAAAGTATTTCCATTACACAATACAGGGAATGCTTCGTACACAAAGGCATCAAATACATAATTGGAATAGCATCCTACCTCCTGATATTCTTCAAGTCGGTGTGCCTTAATCATTGATATGATGAGGTTTATAACTCCTGCATGTTCAATCATTACTCCTTTAGGAAGTCCTGTAGTTCCACTGGTGTAAATAACATAAGCCAGGTTTCGTGAATGAACTTCTGTAACAGGGTTGTTAATCACTTCCGTCTCAAGTGTTGCTTTAAGGGTAACATCATCCAATGAAATAACTTCTATATGCTGTAATTTCTCTCTTGTACTTTCCTGTGCAATGACCAGTTTTGCTTGGGTATCTTCTAAAATATGTCCTATTCTGTCCACTGGATATGAAGGATCCATTGGTACATAAGCAGCTCCTGCCTTTAATACGGCCAGGATGGCGATCAACATGTTTTCAGATCTTTCAAGACATAGCGGTACCAGATCATCCGGTTTCAATTGGTACTGATGAATCAGATGATTCGCTAAACGGTTTGACTGTTCATTGAGTTCACAATATGAAAGTTTTACATCATTATACACCAAAGCTATAGTATCAGGATTTTTTTCAGCCTGATCTTCAAATAACTTGTGAATGGTCATTTCTGATGGATAATCTTCATAGGTCTTATTCCAATCTGCAATGATCTGCTGTGTTTCTTTCTCTGATATCAATGAAAGGTTACGGATTGGCGTATGATCCGGATTGACTTCCATCATCTGATCTAAAAGAAGTTGATAAGAGTCTGCCATTCGGGTAATGGTTTCTTCTTTAAACAAAGCTTTCGCATAATTGAACATGATGCGCATATTTTCTCCATCATCATCAATCATTGTGGTCAGATCGAATTTAGCCGCCTTATAATCTACTTCACCTGCAAAAGGATGGAATAGTATCTTTTCTTCGCTTGCTTTCACCTCTTCATCAACGCTTTGAAGCCCGAACATAATCTGGAAAACAGGGTGTCTTGAGGTATCCTGCTCTACGCCAAGCTCATCTACCAGTTTTTCAAACGGAAGATCCTGATGGGATTGGGCTTCATTGACTGATTGTGATACCTGAAGAATAAAATCACTGATAGTCTGTGCAGGATCTATTTTTTCTCTTAATGCCAAGGTATTAACAAAGAAACCGATGATATCTTCAAGACCTGCATGGTGACGGTTAGCAATCGGGCTTCCCACCACAATATCATCCTGGCCTGAATAAGCAGACAACATCAGATAATACCCTCCTAACATAAGGCTGTAAAGACTTACACCTAACTTTTGGGAAAGCGCTCTAAGCTTTTGTCCTTGTTCTGCATTCAGGTGGAAATACAGGTTTTCTCCTTCATAAGATATTTGCGCCGGTCTTTTGAAGTCTGAAGGCAATTCAAGATTCTGGAAATCATCCAGTTTATTTTTCCAATATCCAATCTGATGATCAAGGCGTTCTCCTGAAAGATAATTACGCTGCCACAATGCAAAGTCTTTGTACTGAACTTTTACAGGGGACAATTCGGCTTCTTTTCCTTCAATAAGAGCATAATAAATAGAAGCTACTTCTTTTAGGAAAACATCGGTAGACCATCCGTCAAAAGCAATGTGATGTATCACAATCGACAGATAAGCCTGCCCTTTCAGTGTAAAGATATTGATCTCTACGGGAAGTTCCTCATCCAGTCTGAAGATTTTATTTACACATTTATTGATTGAATTTTCTAGTTCTGTTTCATTCCCCACTTCTGAAACTTTAATTTCAGGAATAAGATCCGTAACCATCTGATAGACTATTCCGTTTTCAGTAGTATGGATCATGGAACGGAGTATATCGTGTCGCATAACCACAGTTCTCAAAGATTTCTCAAAAAGACTGAGCTGAATGCTGTCATCCAACCTTGTAACGACAGGAATGTTATAGGCACTGCTTCCGCCTTCATAAGATTCTATAAACCAAAGTCTTTCCTGAGCAAAAGACAATCTTTGTTCTTCAGGGGAATTGATCTCCACCGGAGCAATACCTATTTGTTTCTCATCATGATTGGCAAGAGATAAAGCATTGGCAAGAGAGGCCACGGTTTTATGATTAAATACCATTCCTACATTAACCTGTAGATCCAGATCCTGTCTGATTTTACTGATTAATTTAACAGCCATGATACTGTTTCCACCCAATCTAAAGATATCATCATGAATACTAATGCTTCCCGGATTGATTCCCAAGACCTCCCCGTAAACCTTGCATAATTGTTCCTGTAATTCGTTTTCGGGGGCTATATAATTTTTACTTCCTGTAAATTCAGGTTCAGGTAATGCTTTTTATCCAGCTTACCATTGATTGTCAACGGTAAAGAGGTCAAATGAATGTAGATTCCGGGAATCATATATTCCGGTAGTGATTCTGACAGATATTCTGATAGTAAGGATGATTCTATTTCATTTTCAGAAACATAATAACCGGCAAGATATTTTAAGTCTGTATTATTTTCTTTAGCTAAAACAGCAACCTGGTTAATTCCGGGATATCCAAGTAATCTATTTTCAATCTCACCAAGTTCGATTCTGTACCCACGGATCTTCACCTGGAAATCATTTCTTCCGATGTATTCAAGCTCGCCATTGGATAACCAGCGAACCAAATCTCCGGTTTTGTATAAACGTCCGTTTTCACCTTTCTTTTTCTGATCTTCAGTCTGGAAAGGATTAATAATAAAGCGTTCTTCTGTAAGATCTGTTCTGTTCAGATAGCCTCTTGCAATTCCTGCTCCGCCTATGTATAGTTCTCCTACAGCTCCTGCCGGAACAATACGGTGATTGTTATCCAATACATAAACGGTCATATTTCCGATTGGACCTCCTATATTCACTGGATTTTCATCTTCGTTATAATGATGCAGAGTAGCACATACTGTGGTTTCTGTTGGTCCGTAAGCATTGATCAGGTCTACTCCATGCTCTTTATACATGGCCATCACCTGTGGATTGGTAACGTCTCCGGCTACGACAAGGATTTCCAATGGTAAAATATATTCCCTTGTTAAAAGTACAGGCGGAATAGTTGCAATACTGATGGTATTCTTTTCGATATAAGCACTTAAAGCAGACAGATCGGTTTGAAGGTCTTTTTCTAAAATATAGATTGCATGTCCATGAGTGATGGATGGATATAATTCCCAAACATGGGCATCAAATACATAATTCGCATACCATAAACAGTTCTTTTGAGTATCAGTTCCAAGCAGTCCGAATTCTTTAGCTTCCTGATGAATTAGGTTGGCCACATTTCTGTGTTCAACCATAACTCCTTTAGGCAATCCGGTGGTTCCACTGGTGAAAATAACGTAAGCTAAATGCTTTGATTTTGTATAAGTAACAGGATTGTTACCATCATACGTTTCAAGTATTGCTTTAAAGGTTACCTCATCTAATGAGATCACCTCTGCACTTATATTTTCCAGCTTTTCTACCGTACTTTCCTGACCTAAAGCCAGTCTTGCTCTGGTATCCTGAAGGATGTGCTCTATTCTTTCCACAGGATAAGAAGGGTCCATCGGCACATAGGCTGCCCCGGATTTTAATACAGCTAACATTGCAATCAGCATATTTTCGGAACGGTCTAAACACAATGGAACTAATTCATCCGGCTGAAGATCATGAGTATCTATCAAATAATTGGCTAGACGGTTTGATTTTTCATTCAGTTCTTTATATGTCAATACCCTTTCCTGATAGACTAATGCTATGTTTTCCGGAGTTTTCTGTACCTGTTCTTCAAACAGCTGATGAATGGTTTTATCAGAAGGATAATCAGATTCCACGGCATTCCATAGCTGCATTTGTTTCAATTGATTATCTGAAACATGTAAAAATTTATCGGAAGTGATTTGATCATTTTCAAGTATCTGAGCTAAAACGGCTTTCATTCCATCAATCAACTGTTCCATCATCTGCTGTTCAAAAAGAACGCCTTCATAGTTAATCTTCAAGGTTACACTTTCCCCTTGTTCAAACGCCATAATTCCTAATGGATAATCCAGTTTTTCAACAGAATTCCGGAAGACAAATCCTAGCTCATTGTTATCATCTCCTCCTTGTGGTACAGGATAGTTTTCATAGACAAATAAACTGCTGAAAATACGTCTTGCATCCTGATGAAGTTCTGCAAGGTTTACATCACTATGGGTATTAAGCTCACTGATTCTCTGCTGAATATCGGAGATAATATCCACCACTTTACCCTGAGTATGCTGTACAATTAATGGAAGTGTATTGATGAAAAGACCTGCTGAAGATTCAATATCATCCACAGGAAGGCTTCGTCCGGATACAGTAGTTCCTACCACCGTTGTTTCAACACCTCCGTATACACTCAGCTGGCTATGCCATAGATATTGAAGAACTGCATTAATGGTAAATCCGTTTTTGGCAGTAAATTTTTTCAGTTGCTGATACTCTTCCTCAATAATCGTCATTTTTACAGCCTGATGATCTTTAATCTGACGATAGGTTCCCAAATCGATATGTTTTTGGGATTCTTTGATCAGGCTGCTAAGGTCTTCACGGTCTTCGAGAAGGTTCATATAAGCATTCCAGAAGCTTCGGCTGCCCTCTTTGTGCTGCTGAAGGTATTCCTGGGTTTTGATATAGGCATGATCTGTAGTAATATTCAGATCCTGTTTTTTGATAAGCTTCAGATAAATATCATGAATACTCGTTAATATGATAGGCATACTCCAGCCATCCAGCACCGCATGGTGGTTACTGAAAAGACAGGTATAATGCTTTTCGGAACGTTTAAACAGATATACTCTGAATAAACCCCCTTTTGATAAATCATATACTTCAAATCTGTCTTTTTGAGTAGCTTCCCGGATCAATTCTTCCTGCATCTCCTCATTCATGGCACTCAGATCCAGATAACGCCAGTCTAAACTTCCTTTTTTATCAATAATCTGGATGATTTCTCCATTCCAGTCAAATCTAAGTCGTAGTGCCGGAAACTGTTGCTGGGTATAAGACCATGCCTCTTTAAGAGTCTCAATATTCATGTCAGAAAGATAATCCCATACCAATTGTACTCGATAAGCATCATCTGTATCTCCCTGGTTCAATGCATGATATACAAATCCTTCCTGAAGACTGTTTGCCAGATATATTTTTTCCACTTCTCCGGATTCCTGAACGGATGAGAGTTGTTTATCATCAATAATATAATCAACATCAGAGCGGGTCAAGAAGCTGTGGTTACTTTGAGAAAGCTCTTCCACCAAATGGATAATATGTTCTTTAAACAATTGAGTAAGCTGTTCTACCTCTTGTTGGGTAAGATAGGCTGAAATACTGAAACGAAGTTGCCCATTCAATACACCACCATTAATACTGATCATATGACTGTCTCTGTTCCCTTTCCCTATTGAAAGACCTGTGTCTTCGGCGGCTATAAACCATGTTTTTTTCGCCGGAATGGTCTTCCTGATCTAGCTGTCCAAGATAATTAAATCCAATCTTTGGAAGGTCATAATTGGTGTATCCTACAAGACCTCCATAACCAATACCGTGATCCGGAATTTCTCTTAGGGCTTCTTTAGTCAATATTACAGTATCACTCGCACTAATTCCTGCTTCCAGCAATAACGGATACATGGAAGTAAACCAACCTACTGTTTCTGTAATATCAAGATTGTTGAATACATCTTCACGGCCATGGCCTTCCAATACAATTGCATGTCTGGATTCGCCAGTGAAATCTGTAAGCGCAGATGCTAATGCAGCCAATAATAGGTCATTGATTTCGGTATGATATACGTGATGACTTCCTCTGATCAGTTTTTCTGTAATGTTTTGGTCTAAAAGAAGGATATCATGATGGTATTCCGCACCTGAAATTTCCTCAAGAACCTTATTGCTTCTATCCACCTGAGAGGCTATTCCATTCCAGTAAGCTAATTCTTTGTCTCTGGATTCTGCATTTTCAGACTTATAGTTTTTAATTGCCTGGACCCATTGACGGTAACTGCTTCCTTTTTGAGGGGTTGCTATATTTTCTCCTTTTTCAAGAGCCTGATAGATGTTTCTGAGGTCATCAAGAATAATTCTCCAGCTCACCGTATCAATAATAAGGTGATGGAAAGCAAAGAAAACCCTTGCCGTTTTATCCTTGTATCCTGTGATGTAACCGATATTGTATAGTGGTCCTTTTTCAATATCAAACTGCTCCTGCCATGTGGTGAATATTTCAGGAATTTCTTTCTGACTCATTTTGGAAACATCAAGATAATTGATTTTTACCCCTGTATTCTGATCTCCATAATATTGACTGTAATTTCCGTTTTCAAAAGGATAATACAATCTGAAGACATCATGTTTTTCAATCAAAAGCTCAATACTTTTTTCTAAAATATAGGTATCAAGCTCAGGAACATTAATCAAGAATGCCTGATTCCAATGGTTCGAATCCGCTAGGTATCCCTTCTCTTTCTCGCTAAAGAACCATTCCTGAACTGGTAAAAGTGCAACTTCCCCGGTAAGAATTCCTTGCTCTGTTAGGATTTCAATTTGTGTTTCAGATTTTTTATTTTCCATCAGAATAGCAATTGCTGCTGCTGTTCTTGAGGAGAATATTTCTTTTACACTCAATCTTACTTCCAGGCGTTGTTTTATTTTTCCTACCAGCTGAATACTGATGATACTATCCCCTCCTAGTCTGAAGAAATCATCATGAATACTGATATTTTCGGCGTTGATCCCCAGTACTTCTCCATAAATTTCTACGAGACTTTTCTGAAGTACCGTTTCAGGTGCAAAATATTCTTTATTCCCTGTAAAATCAGGTTCCGGTAAGCCTCTTTTATCTAATTTTCCATTAATAGTTAACGGTAAAGCTTCTAAGTGAACAAAAGCTCCGGGAACCATATACTCTGGAAGCGTCTCAGACAAATGCTCTGAAAGCAATGCTGAGTCGACCAGTGTATCAGAAACATAATAACCTGCGAGGTACTTAATTCCTGATTTATTTTCTTTTGCTACTACAGCAACCTGACGAATGCCAGGATAGCTCAGTAAGGCATTTTCAATCTCGCCTAATTCAATACGATAGCCACGGATTTTCACCTGGAAGTCGTTTCTTCCGATATATTCCAGTTGCCCGTTAGGCAGCCAACGCACTAAATCTCCTGTTCTATATAATCTCCCATTCTCTCCTTTTCCTTCTTGCTCAGGGGTTTGGAAAGGATTGGATATAAAACGTTCTTCTGTAAGCTCAGGACGGTTCAGATAGCCTCTGGCAATACCAGCACCCCCAATATAAAGTTCACCTGCAGCTCCTACAGGAACAGGACGTTGATGATTATCCAGAACATACACCGTCATATTACCAATTGCACCTCCGATATTCACCGGGTTACCATCTTCATTGTAATGGTGTAAAGTGGCACATACTGTACTTTCTGTAGGCCCGTAAGCATTGATAAGATCTACTCCCTGTTCTTTATACAGCTTCATCACCTGAGGATTGGTAACATCTCCTGCCACCACCATTTTTTCTAACGGAAGAACATAATCTTTTGTAAGAAGTACTGGTGGTATTGTTGCAATACTGATGTTATTTTCCTGGATATACTGTTGTAAAGCAGCAAGATCTGTCTGTTTGTCTTTTTCCAGGATGTAAATACTGTGGCCATGCGTAATAGATGGATACAATTCCCAAACATGCGCATCGAATACATAATTGGCGTACCACAGGCAGTTTTTATGAACGGATTCTGATTTCAGCCCAAATTCTTTGGCTTCCTGCTCTATTAAGTTGGTGACACTTTTATGTTCAATCATTACTCCTTTTGGAAGTCCTGTAGTACCACTGGTATAAATGACATACGCCAGATTATCCGGTTGTACTTCTGTTACAGGATTTGCTGAAGACATCGTTTCCAGAATGGCCTGGAAGATCACTGTTTCCAATGAAAGAACCTTTGCGGATGCATTATTCAGTTTTTCAGCGGTATTTTCGTCTGCCAGAATAATTTTTGCTTTAGTATCCTTAAGAATATGCTCTATTCTGTCGGAAGGATAGGAAGGATCCATCGGAACATAGGCTGCACCGGATTTTAATACCGCAAGGATTGCTATAATCATTTGCTCAGAGCGGTTCAGGCATAACGGAACAATATCATCAGGCTGAAGACCGTAAGTTTCAATAAGATGATTTGCCAAACGGTTGGCACGTTCATTAAGCTCACGGTAGGACAATCTTATGTCCTGATACACTGCTGCGATATTATTCGGTGTTTTTGCTACCTGTTTTTCGAATAATCCATGAATGGTTGTATCAGATGGGTAAAATACTTCTGTAGCATTCCATTCTTCTGTTATTTTTTTACCGGTGTCCTCAGATATCAAACGAAGATGATTCAGTTGGGTTGTTTCGAGGTTGATCTCTTTACCAAAGGCCTGTTCAAGAATATACAGATAAGAATAAATCATATTACTCACTGTTTCTCTTGCAAAAATTGCCTTGGCATAATTGAACATTCCCTGAATGGTTTCTCCTCCATCATCGATCATAGTGGTCAGATCAAATTTAGCCACATCATAATCTGTATCTCCTTCATAAGGGTGGAATAGCATTTCTGCATCATCATCGCTTCTTCCGAAACTCTGAAGCCCAAACATCACCTGGAATACCGGATGGCGGGACATATCCTGCTCTACTCCAAGCTCTTCCACCAATTTTTCAAACGGAAGATCCTGATGAGACTGTGCTTCCATTACGGATTGGGATATCTGAAGAATAAATTCTTTAAGGTTTTGTTCTGCATCTATTGTTTCTCTCAGAGCCAATGTATTCACAAAGAAACCGATCATATCTTCAAGACCTGCATGATGTCTGTTGGCAATAGGACTTCCTACTACAATATCATCCTGACCGGAATATGCTGATAACATCAGATAATACCCTCCCAGCATTACACTGTATACACTTACACCCAGTTCTTTAGATGTTTTTCTCAATCCTTGAGCTACTTTAGGAGACAATACAAAATGAATCGTTTCCCCTTCATAAGAAACCTGGTTGGGTCTCTTGTAATCTGCAGGTAAGTTCAAGGTCTGGAAATCATCCAGTTTTGTTTTCCAATAGTCTACCTGACGATCAAGTCTTTCTCCGGAAAGATAATTTCTCTGCCACAATGCAAAGTCTTTATATTGTACCTTAACTTCAGGAAGTTGAGGTTCTTCCCCATTGATAAGGGCATTGTAAATTGTTTGTATTTCTTTTAAGAAAATATCCGTTGACCAACCATCAAATGCAATGTGATGAATCACAACTGACAAATGATGGTGGTCTCCTAACCTAAAAATGCTAATTTCTATAGGAAGTTCTTCATCCAGACGGAAGATTTTATTGGATACTTTATTGATTTCTTTATCCAGCTCCTCTTTTGTATTTACTTCGTGTAAATGGATTGTCGGAACCTGGTCAAGAATCAACTGATATCCTTTTCCTTCGTCTGTTGAACGGATAATGGTTCGTAATACTTCATGTCGCATTACGATTTTTTCGAGTGCCTTCCCTATTACTGAAATATCTGTTTTTTCATTCAGACGGACCGTCATAGGGACGTTATAGGCACTGCTTCCTCCTTCATAGGTTTCAATAAACCAAAGTCTTTCCTGAGCAAAGGATAATCTTTGCTCTTCAGGAGTGTTTACTTTTATTGGTATAATGGTAACCTCTTCATCAATATTATTTTGATCATTTAATGCTTCTGAAAGTGAGCCTACTGTTTTATGCCCAAATATCACAGCTACCCCAACCTGCATATCCAGAGTTCGTTTGATGGAGCTGATTAATTTGATGGCCATAATACTGTTTCCTCCAAGACTAAAGAAATCATCATGGATACCGATGCCCGAAGCATCCAATCCTAACACTTCACCATAAATCTGGCATAATTTCTCCTGTAATTCGGTTTCCGGGGCGGTGTATTCTCTGCCTCCTGTAAATTCAGGTTCTGGTAAGGCTCTTCTGTCTAGTTTACCATTGATGGTCAGCGGTAATGAGGTTAAGTGGACAAATGCTGCAGGAACCATATATTCTGGTAGTACCTCTGATAAGAATGCAGTAAGGTCAATTACTTCATTTGCTTTTTCTGAGACATAATAGCCAACCAGATATTTCAGCCCAGCTTTGTTTTCTTTGGCCAAAACAACAGCTTGTTTTACTTCAGGATATTCCTGAAGTCTGTTTTCAATCTCTCCTAGCTCAATTCTGTAACCACGGATCTTCACCTGGAAGTCATTTCTTCCAATGTATTCTAATTCTCCGTCAGCAAGGTAACGTACCAGGTCTCCGGTTTTGTACAGGATTCCATTACTTCCCTGGTTCTTTTCTTCCAAGGTCTGGAAAGGATTGCTGATAAAACGTTCTGCAGTGAGTTCTTCACGATTCAGATAGCCTCTGGCAATCCCGGCTCCTCCTACATACAATTCTCCTACAGCTCCTACAGGTACAGCACGAAGATGTTTATCAAGGATATACATCCCCTGATCCGGAATATTCTCCCCGATTAATGAAGCTTTATCCAAATCGGCTGCACTCAACTTCTTGTAGGTTACATGGACCGTTGTTTCGGTAATTCCATACATGTTAATCAGCGTTGGTGATTCAGAATAACGATCATACCAAGGTTTTAAAGAGGCCAGATTTAAGGCTTCTCCTCCGAAGACCACATAACGAAGGTCTGTTAACTGTTCTTCTCTCTGAAGTGCCGTATCAATAAACTGATAGAACGCCGTTGGGGTTTGGTTGAGTACCGTTAACCCTTCTTCTAAACATAAGCTGAAGAATAAATTCGTGTCTTTGGTTTGTTCAGATGATGGAACTAATAGCTTTCCACCATAGAATAAAGCCCCCCAGATTTCCCAGACACTAAAGTCAAATACATAGGAATGGAATAAACTCCAGACATCTTTGTCATTGAACTGATACCAATGATCGGTGGCACTGAACAAACGGGCGACATTACGATGTTCCTGTAGTACTCCTTTCGGCATTCCGGTTGTTCCACTGGTGTAGATTACATACGCCAAATGATTAGAAGTCACAGACGTAACAGGGTTTTCAATACTGCTGCTTTTCAGAACTGTTTCCAACTCAGAACTGTTCAACATAAGCATTGAAGTTGTCTCTTCGCAAGCTTCGAAAACGTTCTGTTCAGAACCTTTCTGTGTAATCACAATTTTTGCCCCTGTATCGGTTAGAATGTGTTTGATTCTGTCAGCAGGATATGATGGGTCCATCGGAACATAAGCCCCTCCGGATTTTAACACAGCTAAAATAGCTACAAGCATTTCTTCGGAACGTTCCAAACACAAAGGAATGAGATCATCAGGCTGAATATCATACGTTTCAATAAGATAATTTGCCAAACGATTGGAGCGTTCATTAAGCTCACGGTAAGATAATCTAACGTCCTGATAGACGATTGCCGTATGATCAGGGGTTCTTTCAACCTGATTTTCAAACAACTTATGAATAGTTGTATCACTTGGATAATGAACTCCCGAAGACCACAGTTTGGAAACCGTTTTATATTCTTGCTGAGTCAGATAAGAAAGTTGATCGGATGAGATCTCTGAGTTTTCGAGAATCTGATTCAAAACAGTGTTCATTCCACTGATTAACTGCTGTATCATCGCTTTCTCAAACAGAAAGCCTTCATAGCTGATATTTAACCATACTTCATCACCCGCTTCATACGCCACAATTCCTAATGGATAATCCAGACGTTCTACTGAACCTTTGAAGACAAATGACAGTTCATTATCTTCATCTCCTTTTGGAGCCGGATAGTTTTCATACACAAACAAGCTGCTGAAAATTCTGCGTCCGTCATGCTGAAGACTCGCCAGATTTACACTACTGTGCGTATTGAGCTCACTGATTCTGTTCTGAATTTCTGAGATCATATCTGCTACTTTACCCTCTGTATGACTAACAATTAATGGTAAAGTATTGATATACAAACCAACTGATGACTCAATCCCATCTACCGGAATACTTCTTCCTGAAACTGTAGTTCCCACTACCGTAGACTGCGTTCCACTATAAACCGCCAATTGTTTATGCCACAGATATTGAAGGACGGCATTAATGGTAAATCCATTCTTGGCTGTAAATTTCTTCAACTGCTGGTATTGTTCTCCAACGATCGACATTTTTATCGAGCGGTGATCTACAATCTGTTTGTATTCGGAAAGGTCAATATTTTTCTTAGATTCTTTGATCCAGCCACTTATGTCTTCACGGTCTTCAAGAAGTCCCATGTAGTCTTTCCAGAAGCCGGCATTTGAATCTTTATGGTTTTGTAAATACTTTTGTGCTTCTGCGTAGGCTGCATCCGGTGCCGGAGAAAGTTCCTGATTTTTAATTAATTTTAAATAAGCCTCATGAATAAGCGTCAGGAATATCGGCATACTCCATCCATCAAGAATGGCATGATGATTACTGAAAAGACAGGTATAATGCTGCTCTGAAAGTTTAAACAGATATATTCTGAAAAGGCTTCCTTTAGCAAGATCATATACTTCGAAACGGTCTTTATGAGTCATTTCGGAAATCAGTTCTTCCTGTTGATCCTTGTTCATTTCACTCAAATCGTGATAACGCCAGTCAAGGGTTCCTTTTTGATCAATAATCTGAACAATTTCTTCACTCCAGTCAAATCTTAATCTTAGCGTAGGAAGTTGATTTTGAGTATATATCCATGCTTTTTTCAATTGCTCAAGATTCATTTCTGAGCGATAATCCCATACCAATTGTACACGATAAGCATCATCTGTATCCCCCTGGTTCAATGCATGATATACAAATCCTTCCTGTAAGCTGTTGGCAAGGTATACACCTTCTACCGCTCCAGATTCCTGAATATACATCAGCTGATCTTTACCAACGATATTCTCTGTATCTGAAGGTGTTAACCAGGTTCTCTGTTCTGCTGTTAATTCATCAACAGTCTGTTTTATATACTCTTCAAATTTTTGAGTAAGCAGGTTCACCTGATCCTGTGAAAGGTATCCTGAGATTCCAAAGCGAAGCTGCCCATCAGCAATGGCTCCGTTGACACTAATGATATAACTGTCCCGGTTTTTATCCCCCATGGAGTTCCCACTATTTTCACCTGAGATATACCAGATTTTTTCACCGGTACTTTCTTCCTGGTCAAGCTGCCCAAGATAGTTGAAACTGATTTTCGGAAGGGCCTGTTCAGTATATCCTACAAGACTGCCATACCCAATTCCGTTATTTGGAATGCTTCTCAGCGATTCTTTGGTTACAACAACAGTGTCTTTTACGTCTTTTCCGGTTTGCAGCAGTAATGGATACATGGAGGTAAACCACCCTACTGTTTCTGTAATATCCAGATTATTGAACACTTCTTCACGGCCGTGACCTTCCAGAAGAACGGCATGTCCTGATGTCCCGGTAAGGTCCGAAAGTGCAGAAGCAAGTGCAGATAACAGAATGTCATTGATTTGTGTATGGTATACATGATGAATCTCTCTGATCAGTTTTTCCGTATAGCTTTCTTCCAGACTAAGATTCGCAAAATGGTAGTCCTGAGAGGATATTTCCCTCAAAATATCATTGCTTTTCGTAATGTTTTCGGCTGTATGAGTCCAATATGTCAATTCTGTGGCTCTCTCTTCCGGTTGATCAAGAAGATATCCTTTTACAGCTTCAGTCCACTGACGGTAGCTGCTTCCTTTTATATAGGCTTCAGGCTGCTTTCCTTTTTCCAGTGTTTGATATATATTTTTCAGATCCTCTGTAATGATTCTCCAGCTTACAGCATCAATAATTAAGTGGTGTAATGCAAAGAATATTCTGGCACTACCATCTTCATATCCATGAACATAACCTATCTGGAATAAAGGTCCTTTTTCTATATCGAAATGAGACTGCCATTCTGTAAATACTTGGGAAAGCTCTTCTGATGACATTCCTGAAATATCAAGATCTTTAATTTCCGGAATATATTCTATTCCGTACTGTTGAGTATAGGTATTATTTTCTTTTGGATAAAACATTCTGAAAGCATCATGCTTTTGAATAAGCAGCTTTATACTTTGCTTTAATAGTTCTGTATTAAGCTCAGGAACTGTAATCAGGAAGGATTGATTCCAATGATTAAGATCTCCTACATATCCGTCTTCCACCAAATTAAAGAACCATTCCTGGATAGGAAGGAATGATAAACTTCCGGTAAGCTGACCTTGTTCCGTCAGAATCTGAGTTTGCTCTTCTTTGGCCTTGCTTTCCATTAATTCAGAAAGTTTCAGGACTGATCTGGAAGTAAAAATATCTTTAACGCTTACTCTTATGTCAAGCCTTTGTCTGATTCTGCTGACAAGCTGAATACTGATAATACTGTCTCCCCCTAGTCTAAAGAAATCATCATGGATACCGATGCCCGAAGCATCCAAACCTAACACTTCGCCATAAATCTGGCATAATTTCTCCTGTAATTCGGTTTCCGGGGCGGTGTATTCTCTGCCTCCTGTAAATTCAGGTTCTGGTAAGGCTCTTCTGTCTAATTTACCATTGATGGTCAGTGGCAATGAGGTTAAATGAACAAAAGCTGCCGGAACCATATATTCTGGTAATACTTCTGATAAAAATACCGTAAGAGCACTTACTTCATGTGCTTTTTCAGATACATAATAGCCAACCAGATATTTCAGCCCGGCTTTGTTTTCTTTGGCCAAAACAACAGCTTGTTTTACTTCAGGATATTCCTGAAGTCTGTTTTCAATCTCTCCTAGCTCAATTCTGTAACCACGGATCTTCACCTGGAAGTCATTTCTTCCAATGTATTCTAATTCTCCGTCAGCAAGGTAACGTACCAAGTCTCCGGTTTTGTACAAAATATCATTAGTTCCTTGCTTCTTTTCTTCCAAGGTCTGGAAAGGATTGCTGATAAAACGTTCTGCAGTGAGTTCTTCACGATTCAGATAGCCTCTGGCAATTCCCGCTCCACCTACATACAATTCTCCTACAGCGCCTACCGGAACTGCCCGAAGATGTTTATCTAATATATACATACCCTGATCCGGAATATTCTCCCCGATTAATGAAGCTTTATCCAAATCTTCTGCACTCAGTTTCTTGTAGGTTACATGGACGGTTGTTTCGGTAATTCCATACATGTTAATCAGCGTTGGTGATTCAGAATAACGATCATACCAAGGTTTTAAAGAGGCCAGGTTTAAGGCTTCTCCTCCGAAGATCACATAGCGAAGGTCTGTTAAATCCTCTTCTCTTTGAAGAGCCGTATCAATAAACTGATAGAATGCCGTTGGGGTTTGGTTGAGTACCGTTAATCCTTCTTCTAAACATAGGCTGAAGAATAAATTCGTGTCTTTGGTCTGTTCAGAGGATGGAACTAAGAGCTTTCCGCCATAGAATAAAGCCCCCCAGATTTCCCATACACTAAAGTCAAATACATAGGAGTGGAATAAACTCCAGACATCTTTGTCATTGAACTGATACCAATGATCGGTGGCACTGAACAAACGGGCCACATTACGATGTTCCTGTAGTACTCCTTTCGGCATTCCGGTTGTTCCACTGGTGTAGATTACATACGCCAAATGATTAGAAGCAACGGAAGTAATTGGATTTTCAATACTGCTGTTTTCCAGAACCTTTTCCAGTTCTGAATCGTTTAAAAGAAGCATCGAAGTTGTATCTCCGCAAGCTTCAAGGACATTCAGCTCAGACCCTTTTTGAGTAATCACAATTTTTGCCCCTGTATCGGTTAGAATGTGTTTGATTCTGTCAGCAGGATATGATGGGTCCATCGGAACATAAGCTCCACCGGATTTTAACACGGCTAAAATAGCCACAAGCATTTCTTCGGAACGTTCCAAACACAAAGGAATGAGGTCATCAGGCTGAATATCATACGTTTCAATAAGATAATTTGCCAAACGATTGGAGCGTTCATTAAGCTCACGGTAAGATAATCTAACGTCCTGATAGACGATTGCCGTATGATCAGGGGTTCTTTCAACCTGATTTTCAAACAACTTATGAATAGTTGTATCACTTGGATAATGAATTCCCGAAGACCACAGTTTGGAAACCGTTTCATGCTGTTCATCAGGAATAAGATTCAGTTCTGATATCGCAAAACCTTTCTTATCATTAATTTCTGCGATCTGATCAAGCAGAAAAAGATAGGTATTCAGCATATTCTGAACTGTTTCTTTTGAGAAAACAGATTTCGCATAGTTGAACATTCCCTGTAGACTATGACCAATATCGTTAATCATCGTCGTCAGATCAAACTTAGCGACCTGGTAATCGACATTTCCATTGAAAGGATACAATAATGTTGTTTTGTTTTCCGGTTGAGAAACTTCTTCCCCAAAGCTCTGAAGACCAAACATTACCTGGAATACCGGATGTCGGGAAGTATCTTTCTCTACTCCAAGTTCTTCCACTAATTTTTCAAAAGGAAGATCCTGATAGGACTGGGCTTCTGTTACTGATTGAGCGACCTGTAAAATAAAGTCTTTTATCTGCTGATTTGGATCAATATTTTCTCTGAGTGCCAGTGTATTGACAAAGAATCCGATCATGTCTTCAAGACCAGCATGATGACGGTTCGCAATCGGGCTTCCCACAATAATGTCGTCCTGTCCGGAATAGGCGGAAAGAGTCAGGTAATATCCTCCTAACAAAATACTGTACAAACTTACTCCAAGGTCTTTTGACAGGTTTTTCAGTTTTTGGGTTTGGTCTGCATCAAGGCCGAAATAGATATTTTCACCTTCATAGGATATCTGAGCCGGTCTCTTGAAATCTGTTGCCAGGTCAAGATTTTGGAATCCGCTAAGCTTATTTTTCCAGTAACCGATTTGTTGGTCAAGTCTTTCTCCGGTAAGATAATTACGCTGCCACAATGCAAAGTCTTTATATTGAATTTTTAAGGCAGGTAGCTCATGCGGTTGTTCCTCTTTAATGGCATCATAAATACTGATTAATTCTTTTAAGAAGATATCTGTGGACCATCCGTCAAATGCAATATGGTGAATGACTACCGATAAATAACGATTTTCTTCAAGCGTAAAGATGCTGATATCAATTGGCAATTCTTCTTCCAAACGGAAGATTTTATTGGCGGCACGGCTTACTTTTTCTTCCAGTTCCTGCATCGTTTTCACCTCATATTGATGAATCGCAGGAATATCATCCATAACCAACTGCCAGCCTTTTCCTTCCTCCGTAATACGAATGACTGAACGAAGAACTTCGTGACGTATCACAATGGCATCCAATGATTTACAAAGGACCGTAATATCTGTTTTTTCATCCAGAAGAAAGACCATTGGAATATTATAAGCACTGGTTCCGCCTTCATAATTTTCAATAAACCAAAGTCTTTCCTGAGCAAAAGATAAACTCTGTTCTTTAGGAGAATTTACTTTGACAGGGGTAATCATCACCTGCTCACTGCCATGGGTATCTTCTGATAACACCACTGATAATAAAGCAATGGTCTTGTAATTGAATATTTTGGAAACTTCTACCTGTATCTGTAAAACCTGTTTAATCTTACTGATAAGCTTGATGGCCATAATACTGTTTCCGCCCAACCTGAAGAAGTCATCATGAATACTGATCGTGTCTGCATCTACTCCGAGAACATCCCCATAAATCTGGCAAAGCTGCTTTTGAAGGCCTGTTTCCGGAGCTGTGTATTCTTTGCTGCCTGTAAAATCAGGTTCGGGCAAAGCTTTTCGGTCTAATTTTCCGTTGATTGTTACCGGTAAAGCTGTTAAATGCACAAAAGCACCGGGAACCATGTATTCAGGAAGAGACACTGATAGATATTCTATAAGCAATTCTGAATCTATAACTGAATCAGAAACATAATAAGCGGCCAGGTATTTCAGCCCGGATTTATTTTCTTTCGCCAATACAACCCCCTGACGAATATCGGAATATTCTAATAAGGTATTTTCAATTTCCCCTAATTCAATACGATGGCCACGGATTTTCACCTGGAAGTCATTTCTACCTGCATATTCCAGTTCTCCATTCGGTAACCAGCGTACCAAATCTCCGGTTTTGTATAAACGTCCGTTTTCTCCTCTTTCTTTCTGAATAATTGTTTGGAAAGGATTTGAGACGAATCGTTCTTCGGTTAATTCAGGACGGTTCAGATATCCTCTTGCGATCCCAGCTCCTCCAATATACAGTTCCCCTACAGCCCCTACAGGAGCCAGGCGATTTTGCTCATCAAGAACATATACATAGGTGTTTTCAATCGGGCCACTCGATGTTCAATGGATTTCTATCTTCTTTATAATAATGCAGTGTTGCACAGACTGTTCCTTCTGTAGGACCATATTCATTTACAAAGATAATATCGTCAATATTTTTATCTAAAGCAGGGAAGCTTTCTCCGCCGGCAAATATGAGTTTCAGACTCGTTCCATGTTCTACAACTTCTCTTAGCAGAACAGGTGGAATAAATGAAACTTCAATATTATTATTTTTAATATAATCATTAAGTTCTCCTACGGATGTTCTGAGATCATTGCTGTACAGCCACAACGTATTTCCATTACAGAGTACCGGAAATGCTTCATACACAAAGGCATCAAATACATAGTTTGAGTAGCATCCGACCTCCTGATATTCTTGAAGTCGGTGAGCTTTTATCATTGATTCAATGAGGTTTATCACTCCTGAATGTTCAATCATTACTCCTTTTGGCAATCCTGTGGTTCCACTGGTGTAGATCACATAAGCAAGATTATCTGCATTAACCTGTACAACAGGATTTTCAGTTGATGTTATTTCAAGTTCTGCTTTAAGACTGATATCATCTAAAGCAAGAACCTCAACAGATGCATTTTCCAGTTTTTCTGCTGTACTTTCCTGTCCGATCACCAGTTTTGCCTCAGTATCATTCAAAATATGCTGTATTCTGTCTGAAGGATAGGAAGGATCCATCGGAACATAGGCTGCTCCAGATTTTAAGATAGCAAGAATAGCGATCAATATATTTTCTGACCTTTCAAGGCATACCGGAACCAAATCATCTGGTTGAAGTCCATAGTTTTCGATCAGATAATGAGCCAGCTGATTGGCCTTTTGATTTAATTCCTGATAAGACAAGATGATATTCTGATATACCAATGCTGTCTGATCAGGAGTATTTTTCACCTGATTTTCAAAAAGATGGTGTATTGTTATTTCTGATGGATATGTTGTATAGGTTGCATTCCAATCTTCTGTTAATTTTTTATACTGATCATGAGTAACAAGGTTTAAATCAGAAAGAGTAATTTCTCTTTGATCTTCATCTTTTGTCATTTGCTCCAGTAAAAATTCATAGGAACGGATCATATTCCCCACCGTTTCTTTAGAGAAAATGGCTTTAGCATAGTTGAACATTCCTTTAATCTCATCTCCGCCATCATCAATCATTGTCGTCAGATCGAATTTAGCCACTTGATAATCTATTTCTCCATCAAAAGGATAAAACAGTCTGTCCTGGTTATTTTGAGATAAAGCATCACCACCGAAGTTCTGAAGCCCAAACATCACCTGGAAAACCGGATGTCTCGAGGTATCCTGTTCTACTCCAAGTTCTTCTACTAATTTTTCAAACGGCAGGTCCTGATGAGATTGAGCATCGGTCACTGATTTTGAAACCTGAAGAAGGAAGTCTTTAAGATTTTGCTTAGCATCCAGTTTCTCTCTCAATGCCAATGTGTTGACAAAAAATCCGATAATATCTTCCAGTCCTGCATGATGACGGTTGGCGATAGGGCTTCCTACCACAATATCATCCTGCCCTGAATATGCTGAAAGCATCAGATAATATCCGCCCAGCATTACAGAATACAGGCTTATTCCAAGATTTTTGGATAAAGCTCTCAGCTTTTCACTTTGTTCTTCATCCAAGCTGAAATATAGATTTTCTCCTTCGTAAGAAATTTGAGAAGGTCTTCTGAAATCGGTCGGAAGATCCAGGTTTTGGAAATCCTCAAGCTGATCTTTCCAATAATTGATCTGCTGTTCAAGACGTTGTCCTGAAAGATATTCACGCTGCCATAAAGCATAGTCTTTGTACTGAATCTGTACGTCAGAAAGTTCTTCCGCTTTTTCGTTATTAAGAAGTGCTTTATAGATCGTCTGGATTTCTTTCAGGAATATATCGGTAGACCACCCGTCAAAAGCAATGTGATGAATTACTGCTGACAGATAATGTCTGTTTTCAAACTTGAAAATATTAGTTGCAATAGGAATTTCTACCTCAAGTCGGAAGATTTTATTAGCACATTTGTTAAGCGCTTCATCTAAATCTTCTCTTGTGCTTACTTCCGTCATATTCCATTCAGGCAGATGATCTGTAACCTGCTGATAACCGACTCCATCTTCTGTTGTTTTAATCACGGAACGAAGGATTTCATGACGTTTAATTACTTTTTCAAATGCTTTCTGCAATACTGAAATATCTGTTTTTTCATCCAGAATTGCTGCCATTGGGATATTGTAGGCACTGCTTCCACCTTCGTAGGTTTCAATAAACCAAAGTCTTTCCTGGGCAAATGATAATCTTTGTTCTTCCGGAGAATTTACTTTTGCAGGAGTAATGACAGTCTGCTCTTCAGTGTGTGTTTCGTTGCTTACAACTTCAGACAAAGAAGCCACTGTTTTATGACTGAAAATGGTTGCCACTTCTACCCTTACCTCCAATACTTGCTTAATTTTACTGATCAGTTTGATGGCCATAATACTATTTCCTCCTAATCTGAAGAAATCGTCATGAATACTGATTCGGCTGCTATCCAATCCTAAAACTTCTGCATAGACTTCAGCGAGTTTCTGCTGGAGTTCATTGACTGGAGCAGTATAGGTCTCCATCCCTATAAATGTAGGTTCAGGCAGCTGCTTTCTATCGAGCTTACCATTGATAGAAATCGGAAGTTCAATAAGATGTACAAATGCTGCGGGAATCATGTATTCAGGTAAAGTCTCTGATAAAAATTCTGAAAGCAGATGTGAATCAATGGCTGAGTCTGCCACATAATATCCTGCAAGATATTTCATCCCTGCATTATTTTCTTTAGCTAAAACGGCCACCTGACGGATTTCCGGATGTTGAAGCAACCTGTTTTCTATTTCTTCCAGTTCAATACGATAACCCCGGATTTTTACCTGGAAATCGTTTCTTCCGATATATTCTATATTTCCGTCCGGAAGCCAACGAACAAGATCTCCGGTTTTATATAATTTCCCGTTTTTATTATTTTGCGCTGCAGTTTGAAAAGGGTTGAAAATAAAACGCTCATCTGTAAGATCAGGTCTGTTCAGATACCCTCTGGAAACCCCTGATCCTCCAATATAAAGTTCTCCTGCGGCTCCAACAGGTACAGGACGGAACTGAGCATCTAATACATAAACGCTTGTATTACCAATAGGGCGTCCTATACTGTTTGCTCTTCTATTATTATTAACAATTGAGGTAACGGTAACTTCAGTGGGACCATAACAATTAAGAAAGTTGAAATGTTCCCCTTTTAATTTATTATAAAGATCTACAGTCAAAGCTTCTCCTCCTGAAGCCAGTTTACGCATTGTTTTCACTTGTGTGATATCAATATTCTGCAACACCGAAGGAGTAAGATTGATATAGGAAACTTTATGATCATTAAGCATTTTTATGAATGCTTCTTCATTTAAATAGCTTTTCTCTTCACTAAGAAGCATACTATTTCCATTCAGAAGAGCCAATAACATCTGCTCTACGGATGGGTCAAATACATAGTTGGCAAATTGAAGAATAACATCCTGATCATCCAGACCATAACGGGAATACAGGTCAGAGACAAGGTTCACTACATTTTTATGCTCTACCATTACCCCTTTTGGAAGCCCTGTTGTTCCACTCGTATAAATGGCATAGGCAAGATTGCCCGAGTTTATATTGATAGTAGGATTTACCGCAGGCATTCCCTCAATAGCATCTTTAAATAGAATATTATCAAGAGATACAATATTTACATTTTCAACCACTTGCACCTGATTCTCTGTGCTTTCCTGGGCAAGGACTACCCTTGCACCTGTATCTGTCAGAATATGTTTTATTCTATCAGCAGGATAGGAAGGATCCATAGGAACATAAGCTGCTCCTGCTTTCCATACTGCCAAAATAGCAATGATCATATTCTCCGAACGTTCTAAACATAAGGGTACTAATTCGTCAGGCTGAAGATTATATGTACTGATAAGATAATGAGCCAGACGGTTTGAGCGCGCATTCAGCTCACTATATAAGAGTTTTCTATCCTGAAATATCAGGGCTATATGATCTGGAGTTTTTGCAACCTGTTTTTCAAAAAGTTCATGGATGGTTTTCTCAGATGGGAAATCATACCAGGTATTATTCCAATCTTCTGTTATCTTTTTATACTTTTCTTGGGCAAGTAGCTGTAATCCGGATGATGTAATGTTTTCATTTTCAAGAACCTGATTAAGTGAAACCTGCATTCCTTCAATCACTTGAGCCATCATTTCATTATCAAACAGATAGCCTTCGTAGTTTAGGGTTAATGAGACCTCGTTTCCTCTTTCAAAAGCGACAATACCTAGTGGATAATCCAGTTTCTCCACTGAATCCTTGAATACAAAACCAAGTTCATTTTGATCTTGTCCTTCCGTTACAGGGTAATTTTCAAATACAAATAAGCTGCTGAAAATCCTGCGTCCATCATGGTGAAGTTCTGCCAGATTAATGTCACTATGCGTATTAATATCACTAATTCTGTTCTGAATTTCTTTGATATGATCTACCACTCTTTCTTCTTCATGAGTAACAATCAATGGTAGTGTGTTGATGTAGAGTCCTGCTGATGATTCTATTCCCTCTACCGGCAAGCTTCGTCCTGATACTGTTGTTCCTACAACTGTTGTACTCAACCCGCTATAAATCCTCAGCTGTTGATGCCACAAGTATTGTAATATGGCATTTACGGTTAATCCATGAGATTTTATAAAGGCTTTAAGCAGATCATATTGATCTCCTGTTATCATCATTTTTACCTGTTGATGATCCTGGATATGGCGATAGGTAGCCAAATCAATAGATCTCTGAGATTCTTTAATTAATCCACTTAAATCTTCCTGATCTTCCAGAGACTTCATATAAGTATCCCAGAACTTTCTGCCTGTTTCTTTATGATCCCGAAGATATTTCTGAGTTTCTGTATAGGCTTGGTCCTGTACAACAGTAATATCCTTCCCTTTAGTAAGGTTCAGATAGTGGGTATGAATACTGTTAAGAACTACTGGGATGCTCCATCCATCCAAAATAGCATGATGGTTACTGAACAGGCAAGTATAATGATCTTTTGAACGTTTAAACAGGTATACTCTGAAAAGATCGCCTTTAGAAAGATCATATCCTTCAAAACGGTCTTTTGTCGTAATTTCTTTAATGAATGTTTCCTGAGCAGAATCAGGTATCTCACTGATGTCCTGATAACGCCAGTCTACATTTCCATTTTTATTGATGACCTGAACAATCTCGCCATTCCAATCGAACCTCATCCTCAATGAAGGATAAGCAGCTTGGGTAAGACTCCAGCCTTTCTTAAGGCTCTCAATATCAAGAGCTGTATGATAATCCCATAATAGCTGTACTCTGTAAGCATCGTCTTTTTCTCCCTGATTCAAGGCATGGTACACAAATCCTTCCTGCAAACTGTTCGCAAGGTATACACCTTCTATTTCTGCTGTCTTTTGGATCTCTGTAAGCTGCTCAAAGTCTACCACGTAGTCTACATCGGATGGAGTAAGATAACTTTGTGTTTCCTGAGAAAGAGTTTCTACAATGGTTTCAATACTGGTTTTAAAATCTTCTGTAAATAGTTTAATCTGTTCATCGGGTAGATATCCTTCAATTTCAAAACGTAATTGTCCATCCACAACAGCTCCGTTCATGCTGATATATTGGCTGTTTCGGTTGTTTTTTCTTATTCCTGATCCGGCATCTTCTGCTGCAATAAACCAGCTTTTCTCTTCTGTTTCCTGATCTAGTTGTCCTAAATAGTTGAAACTTATTTTTGGAAGATCGCGTTCTGTATATCCTACCAAACTTCCATAACCAATTCCGTTATGAGGAACTCTTCTTAAAGATTCTTTGGTCAAAATGATGGTATCTGCCAGTCCTTTTCCGTTTTTCAGAAGTAAAGGGAACATCGTGGTAAACCATCCCATCGTTTCCGTGATATCAAGCTGTTGGAATACTTCTTCACGGCCATGACTTTCTAAAAGAACAGCATGGGAATCTTCACCTGTTAACTTTGAAAGAGAAACTGACAAAGCAGACAATAGCAGATCATTAATCTGAGTCTGGTAAATATGATGAGTATTTCGGATTAAAGCTTCAGTTATTTCTTTATTTAAAATCAGACTACTGCGGTAAGAATCTTTTATGATGAACTGATCCAAAGCTTTATTCTGAACTTCTGTAGTATCTGCACATGTAGTCCAGTACAATAATTCCTGGGCTCTGGATTCTGCATACTCAGAACAATAATTTTTTACAGCATTCACCCATTGACGGTAGCTGCTTCCTTTTGTGTGGGAAAGAATTGTTTCTCTATCTCCTTTTTCAAGGGCCTGATAAATATTCTTTATATCTTCTGTAATAATCCTCCAGCTTACTGCATCAATAATCAAATGATGAAAAGCAAAATAAAGTCTGGCACTTCCATCATTATATCCATAGATATACCCTATCTGATACAATGGGCCTTGCTCAATATCAAACCCGGATTGCCATTCTGTAAGTATTTTTGATAGTTCTTCTTTATTCAGAGCGGAAGCATCTAATTGTTTGATAGACGCGAAGATTTGAGTATTTCCATACGATTGAATATACCCCATATTGCTTTTTTCAAATTTTAATCTGAATGCATCATGTCTTTCTATCAAATGTCTGATAGATTCTTCCAGTAATTCTTTATCAAGTTCAGGAACATTCACAAGGAAAGCCTGATTCCAATGGTTGAAGTCTGCAAGATATCCCTGTTCTTTCTGGCTAAAGAACCATTCCTGAACAGGAAGTAAGGAAACTTCTCCTGTAAGGAGTCCTTGTTCCGTTACAATTTGTGTTTGTTCGTTCTTTTTATTTTCTTCAATAAGTAAGGACAATGCAGCCGGTGTTCTGGATGTAAAAATCTCTTTCACACTTACTTTTACATCAAGCTGTTGTCTGATTCTTCCTACCAGCTGAATACTGATAATACTATCCCCTCCTAATCTGAAGAAATCATCGTGAATACTGATTGTTCCAGCATCAATTCCCAATACACTGCTATAAATCTGGCATAATCTGGATTGAAGTTCAGTCTCTGGAGCAATATAGTCTTTACTTCCTGTAAATTCAGGTTCAGGCAGCTGTTTTTTATCCAGTTTTCCGTTAATTGTAAGCGGTAAAGATTCTAAGTGAACAAAGGCTCCGGGAACCATATACTCTGGTAAAGATTCTGATACATATTCCGAAAGAAGCTGAGAATCTATTGCTGAATCAGCAACATAATATCCGGCCAGATATTTCAAACCGGTATTATTTTCTTTAGCCAGCACTGCTGTCTGGCGGATGTCCGGATAACGAACTAATGTATTTTCAATTTCTCCTAATTCAATTCTATAACCACGGATTTTCACCTGGAAATCATTTCTTCCCAGGTATTCCAGCTCTCCATTAGAAAGCCAGCGTACCAAATCCCCTGTTTTATATAATCGTCCATTTTTATCTACTGCTTTTTCAGCTCTACTTTGGAAAGGATTGATCATAAAACGTTCTTCTGTAAGCTCCGGACGGTTCAGATATCCTCTGGTAATGCCTGCTCCGCCAATATAAAGCTCACCTATTGCTCCAACAGGAACCGGACGTAGCTTATCATCCAAAACATAAGAAGTCATATTTCCGATAGCCTTTCCTATATTCAGTGGATTGTTGTCTTCTTTATAGTAATGAAGGGTGGCACAAACGGTTCCTTCTGTAGGACCATAAGCATTAATAATATCTATTCCCTGAGCCTGATAAAGGGCCATCAATTGAGGATTGGTAACATCTCCGGCAACCATAAGTTTCTCCAGTGGTAAAATATAATCTTTGGTAAGAAGTACCGGAGGGATTGTTGCAATCCTGATATCATTTTCACGGATATAGTGCTGTAATGCTGCAATATCGGTTTGTCTTTCTTTATCCAGCAGATAAATGCTATGACCATGGGTAATAACAGGGAAAAGTTCTGCAACATGTGCATCAAAAACATAATTGGCATACCAAAGACAATTTTTCGTGGCACTTTCTCTGGTATTTAACTCCAGCTTTTCTGCAAATTGGGTCACAAGGTTTGAAACTCCTCTATGTTCTACCATTACTCCTTTCGGAAGTCCTGTTGTTCCGCTGGTATAGATCACATACGCTAAATTTCCAGACTTTGTTTCCGTAACAGGGTTATTTGAATCTGCAATCTCTAATTGTGCCTTATATTGAACCTCATCCAAAGAAATATATTCAGCATTTTGATCTTTTAATTTTTCAATTGTACTCTCCTGACCTATCACCAATCTGGCCTTGGTGTCTTTTATAATATGCCTGATTCTGTCTGAAGGATATGAAGGATCAATCGGCACATAGGCTCCTCCGGATTTCAGAACTCCCAGCATCGCAATCAACATATTTTCGGAACGGTCCAAACATAGGGGAATAATTTCGTCTGGTTGAATAGTATATTTTCCGATCAGATCATTGGCCAATTGATTTGCTTTTTCGTTTAATTCCTGATAGGAAAATTGAATATCCTGATATACTAAAGCAGTATGATCCGGAGTTTTTACCACCTGATCTTCAAAAAGCTGATGGATGGTTTTATCAAATGGATATTCAGAAACCGTATTGTTCCAGTTTTCAATAACTGTTTTATAATCTGTATTTTTAAGGAGTTGGAAATCATTGATCTTAATATTCTCTGCATTTTCAGACCCTATTGCTGCAATTTGTTCCAACAACAGAACATAGGTATCTTTCATCCTCAAAATGGTCTCCTTACTGAAAAGAGAAACGGCATAATTAAACATTCCTCTTATCTTTTCCTCTCCATCATCAATCATTGTGGTAAGGTCAAATTTTGCCGCCTGATAATCTATTTCGCCTTCAAAAAGAGAGAATACATTATCTTTTCCGGTTTCCCTACCAAAGCTTTGAACACCAAACATCACCTGAAATACCGGATGACGGGACATATCCTGTTCTACGCCCAATTCTTCCACCAATTTTTCAAATGGAAGATCCTGATGCGACTGCGCTTCTGCTACAGATTGGGATACCTGAAGAATAAAGTTTTTAAAATTCTGTTCGGAATTCACATTTCCTCTCAGTGCCAGTGTATTCACAAAGAAACCAACAATATCCTCAAGACCTGCATGATGGCGATTGGAGATTGGGCTTCCCACAATAATATCATCCTGACCTGAATAAGCAGAAAGCATTAAATAGTATCCGCCCAGCATCACACTATACAAACTTACGCCAAGGTCTCTGGAAATCGCCCTTAATCCTGAAGCTACTTCTAAAGACAAATCAAAGTAAATGGCAGCCCCTTCATAAGAAATCTGAGCCGGACGTTTGAAATCTAAAGGTAAATTAAGAGATTCAAAGTCTTCTAATATCCCTTTCCAATAATTAATCTGCTTATCCAGAATTTCTCCTTTCAGGTAATTTCTTTGCCAAAGGGCAAAATCTTTATACTGAACAGCAAGATCAGGAAGTTGATGAGGGATTTTGTTAATCAGGGCTTCATACACGGCCTGAATTTCCTTCAACACAATATCTACAGACCATCCATCAAATGCAATATGGTGGACTACCACAGATAAATAATACTGATCTTTCAATCTAAGCAGAGTGATATCCAAAGGAAGCTCTTCTTCCAGACGGAATACCTTATTAGCTATAGAATTGATGGTTGTTTCCAGCTCTTCTCTGGTATTTACTTCTACTATTCTGAATTCCGGCATAGAATCTATAACCATCTGATATCCTATTCCTTCTGCCGTTGTTTTAATCACAGAACGAAGGACTTCATGCCGCAAAATGACTGTTTCCAGAGACTTTTGAAGTTCTTCCAACTGTACATCCGGGCTCAAAGTGAGTACCATCGGAATATTATAAGCACTGCTTCCGCCCTCATAGGCTTCAATAAACCAAAGCCTTTCCTGGGCAAAAGATAAGCGCTGATCCTCAGGAGAGGAAACCATTACAGGCTCTATATGTATGTTTTCTTCCTTGAATTCTGTTTCCAGAAAATAGGCAAGAGAGGCAATTGTTTTATGATTAAATACAGACGTTACCTGAATACGGAGATTCAGATAGTTTTTTATCTTACTGATCAGCTTTATCGCCATGATACTGTTTCCTCCCAGGCGGAAGAAATCATCATGAATACTGATTTCATCAGCATCAAGCCCTAATATTTCCCCATAAATGCGGCAAAGTTTTTCCTGAAGTTCTGTTTGTGGAGCTGTATATTTTTTGGTTCCGGTAAATTCTGGTTCCGGAAGGGCTCCTCTGTCTAATTTCCCGTTAATGGTTAACGGAAGGGCATCAAGCTGTACATAAGCAGCAGGAATCATATATTCCGGCAATGTTTCTGATAAAAATGCTGAAAGATGAGTTTCATCTAGCCCTTCGTCAGATACATAATATCCGACAAGAAACTTCATTCCTGCCTTATTTTCTTTGGCAAGAATCACTGCCTGTTTTATCTCTTTATATTCCTGCAGCTTGTTTTCAATTTCACCTAATTCAATTCTATAACCACGGATTTTTACCTGGAAGTCATTTCTGCCGATATACTCAATATTTCCATCCGGATGAAGGCGTACCAAATCTCCTGTTTTATAAATTTTTCCGTTTTTTCTTCTGATTTTCTGTATCGGAGTCTGGAAAGGATTGACAATAAAACGATCGGAAGTAAGATCAGGTCTGTTCAGATATCCTCTTGCAATTCCGTTTCCGCCAAGATAAAGTTCACCTATAGCCCCTATTGGAACGGGACGGTAATAGGTATCCAATACATAGGCTGAAGTATTATTAACAGGACGGCCAATAAGATATACATCGCCATGTTCAACCTGTTTGTAGGTGGCATAAATAGTTGCTTCTGTTGGTCCGTAAAGGTTGTATAAACGGGTATATTCTGACCAGTATTTCCCGGTTTCATAATCACAAGGTTCTCCGGCATACAACATTCCTTTCAGAGAAGGATATTTTATTTTTGGTAATACTGAAAGCATCACCGGCGGCAGATAAGCATATGCAATATCGTTTTCTAAAAGGTATTGGCTTATGGAATCGGCATCTTTTTTAATGGCTTCATCAAGGATATGCAGCTCGTTTCCATATAACAGGGCATTAAAAAATTCTGATACTGATACATCAAAAACGTAAGAGGTATAGGCTGTTATTTTTTCTCCTTCACTGAAACCATAGGCATCTCTGATCTGTGAAACTACGTTCACAACATTCTGGTGCTCAATCATTACGCCTTTAGGCATCCCTGTAGTTCCACTGGTATAAATTATATACGAAAGATTCTCAGGGGTAACTTTTGTAACAGGATTTTGAGAAGAGACTTCCTCAATAATTGTCTGAAATACAGGATTATTTAAGGATAGAATATGGGCATTCTCTGAGTCTATTTTATCTTTCAATTTTTCTTCTGTAAGAACTACTTTTGCTTGAGTATCTTGAAGAATATGCTGGATTCTATCTGACGGATATTGAGGATCCATAGGAACATAAGCAGCACCGGCTTTTAAAACGCCCAAAATGGCAACAAGCATATTTTCAGAACGATCTAAACACATAGGAATCAAATCATCAGGCTTCACGTCATATGCAGCAATAAGATGGTTAGCCAGACGATTGGCGCGCTCATTCAGCTCCTGATAAGACAATCTGATATTCTGATAGACCAATGCCGTGGCATCGGGTGTCTTTGCTGCCTGTTCTTCGAATAATCTGTGAATCGTATATCCTTCCGGATAATCGTGTTCTTTGGCATTCCCGTCCTTCGTAATCTTCTGATAATGTTCATCATTTAGAAGCTGAAGGCTTTTAATTGTATTGTTTTTTGAGATTACACTTCCTATTTCAGCCAATTGTTTCAGGATTAGCATATAGGTCTCTTTCATACGGATAATGGTCTCGTTTTTGAAAAGAGCTACTGCATAATTGAAGATTCCCCGGATATTGTCTCCGTGAACATCAATCATCATCGTTACATCAAATTTGGCAGATTTATAATCTATATCTCCATCAAAAGGAAGGAGTACAGTATTATTATTTATATGAGAAACTTTTTCTTCAAAACTCTGAATACCAAACATCACCTGGAAAATAGGGTTTCTTGAATTATCCTGCTCTACTCCCATTTCTTCTACCAGCTTTTCGAAAGGAAGATCCTGATGAGACTGAGCATTGGTGATAGACTCTGAAACCTGCACAATGAAATCTTTTATCTGCTGCTCAGGATCTATTGTTTCTCTTAAAGCAAAAGTATTAACAAAGAATCCGATAATATTTTCAAGACCTGCATGGTGACGGTTGGCAACGGGGCTTCCCACAATAATATCATCCTGCCCTGAATAAGCAGACAGCATCAGATAATATCCACTCAGCATCACGCTGTATAAACTTACTCCAAGATCTTTTGAAAGTTTTTGTAATTCTGAAGCAAGCTGCTCCGAAAGATCAAAATAAGTTGTGGCCCCAGTATATGAAACGTGGGCTGGCCTCTTAAAGTCCAAAGGAAGATCCAGGGTTTGGAATCCTTCCAATTTGTTTTTCCAATACGATACCTGCTCCTTAAGTATTTCCCCGGAAAGATAATTTCTCTGCCATAGGGCAAAGTCTTTGTATTGAATAGGTAATACTGGAAGTTCAGGATTTTCACCTTCAATAAGAGCCTGGTAAATGGTATTGAATTCATTGATAAAGACCTCTGTTGACCATCCATCAAAAGCAATATGATGAATAACAACAGATAAATAATGATTATCTTCCATTCTGAAAACAGAGGCACTTATTGGAAGTTCCTGATCCAGTCGGAAAACTTTATTGGCTACATAGTCTATCGCCTGATCAAGTTCTGTTCTGGTTTCAACCTTTCCGAAGTGAATCTTAAGCTTTTGATCGGTTACCTCCTGATATCCTACCCCATCTTCTGTAGTAAGAATAATACTTCGCAATACTTCATGACGCTGCATCAACAGATCGAAAGCCTGCTGAAGAACTTCCTGGGAAACATTTTTTCTCAATGTAAACACCATTGGAACATTATAAACACTGCTGCTTCCTTCATAGGACTCTATGAACCAAAGTCTTTCCTGAGCAAAAGACAAACGCTGTTCTTCAGGTTGAGAAACAGGTATTGCATTGATGATTATTGGCTCAGAAACATCATTGTTTTTATCAAGTACATGAGATAATGACGCCACTGTTTTATGCCCAAATACCATGGATACATTCACTGGAATTTCCAGCTCCTGTTTAATTTTACTGATCAGTTTAATAGCCATAATACTATTTCCTCCAAGGCGGAAGAAATCATCATGAATCCCAATACTTCCAGATTCAATTCCTAAAATCTGACTATAAATCTGACATAATTTCTCCTGTAATTCATTTTCAGGGCCAGTATATTCTCTTTCTCCACTGAATTCAGGTTCAGGCAGCTGCTTTCTGTCCAGTTTTCCATTAATGGTTAATGGCAAAGCTGTTAATTGAACAAAAACACTTGGTACCATATATTCAGGCAATGTTTCTGATAAATATTCTGTCAACGTTTCTGCATTCAGTTCTTCTTCAGCTACATAATAGCCGGCCAGGTACTTCATCCCTGTATTATTTTCTTTTGCAAGAACTACAGATTGCTTGATTTCAGGGTGCTGAGCTAATCTTTCTTCAATCTCCCCCAATTCGATCCTGTACCCTCTGATTTTTACCTGAAAATCGTTTCTGCCGATGTATTCTATATTTCCATCAGGAAGCCATCGTACCAGGTCCCCGGTTTTATATAATTTCCCGTTTACTCCTTTTTGCTTTTGGATTTCCGTTTGGAAAGGGTTTTTTATAAAGCGTTCTTCAGTAAGATCAGGGCGGTTCAGATAACCTCTTGCAATGCCTATACCTCCCAGATATAACTCACCAACAGCTCCTACGGGTGATAACTGTTGGCATCCATCCAGAATATATGCAGAACTGTTTCCTACAGGTTTACCGATAACATGAACATCTCCATGTTTTATCTTTTTGTAAATCGCATAAATAGTTGCTTCCGTAGGACCATACAGATTATAAAGCTCCTTTTTTTCCGACCAATATTTTCCTGTTTCATAATCACAGGGTTCTCCCGCGTACAGGAACCCTTTCACTGAAGGATAATCTACTCGTGGTAAAACAGATAACATTACCGGAGGTAAATAAGTATAAGCAATCTCATTATCTAACAAATATCTGCTTATCAGATCGGCATCTTTCTTAGTCGCTTCATCCAATACATGAAGTTCGTTTCCGTATAGCAAGGCATTAAAAAATTCAGATACGGAAACGTCGAAAACATAAGAGGTATAGGCTGTTATTTTTTCTCCTGCAGAAAAGCCATAGGCTTCCCTTACCTTATCCACAACATTCATGACGTTCTGGTGCTCTACCATTACCCCTTTTGGAAGTCCTGTAGTCCCACTGGTGTAAATCACATAAGCTAAACGATCAGCAGAAACATCCGTTACAGGGTTTGATGACTCTTGTGAATCCATCAGAATTCTGAAGTTGGAATCATTTAAAGATAAATATTGTACGGAAAGATGATTAATCTTCTCTATAGTGCTATCTTCTGCCAGAATAATTCTGGCTCCCGTATCTTTGAGGATATGCTCAATTCTGTCTACAGGATATGAAGGATCCATAGGAACATAAGCTGCACCGGCTTTCAATACTGCTAAAATCGCAATTAACATATTTTCTGATCTTTCCAGACATAATGGAACCAATTCATCAGGTTTAAGATCAAAAGTGTTGATTAAATAATTAGCTAAACGGTTTGAACGCTCATTAAGCTCCTGATAGGTGAGTTTAACATCCTGATAAACTAATGCAGTATTTTCTGGAGTTTTTATAACCTGATCTTCAAAGGCTTTATGAATGGGTTTACTATTCTGATAGTCCCAATCAATCGTATTCCAGCTTTCTGTTGTTTTCTGATAGGAATTTTCATTTAAGAGATTGTATTGAGAAATCAGTTTATCAGCATTTCCTTCCAGTAAATCCTCCAATATTTCAATAAACAACCTCTGATAAGTCTCTACAAAATTGGATATTAATTCAGCATCAAGCTTTTGATTCGCATAACGAACCTTATAATTAATCTGACCATCTCTTACTTCCTGCTCAAATGACAATTTCCCAACCAAGTCAACGTTCAGATCATTGTTAATAAGCACATTACTAGCGCCTTCGTAGTGAATAACCACATCTTTAAGACTGGTTTGAACAAATCCGAATTCTAATATATTGGAAGTTGGAGCATAGCTGATAAGCTCTTCAATAGGCAAATATCTAGCCTTACTTGTTTTTAATTGATTGGTGTATTCTATATTTTGATGGATAAGATCCTGCAAAGACGATTTCGTCTCGAATCTGTATCCTTTTAAAATTGTATTAATATGGGCTCCAAAGATAAAATCCTGTCCTTCTGTAATCCCAACAGGATAATTGATGACCAGGTTATTAACTCCTGAAATTCTATGAAGTAAAACGGCAAAAACCAACTGACCATAAGTATAGGGTGTCAGTTTATATTTTGATATCAATTGTCTTACTTTCAGGGATACTGATTCAGGAAAATGAAAACGAAGCTCACTCACTGGATTAGTCTGAATACTATCTTTTCCCTGAGATCCAAAGAGAAGTGAATCAGATGTTTGTAAAAATTTAAATCCGATATTTTCAACTTCTTCCAATTCGGACTTCCAGAAATCTGACATTTTTGTTTTTCCTTTTCCCAATATCTCTTCAAGCTGATTTCTCAATTTTTCGTACCGTATTTCCTGCTCTGTAAGATTGATAGGATTTACATAACTAAGGTCATTGTAAAAAGTGCTGAGTTCAGCATAGATACTGTTTGCACTCAAGCCATCAACAAGGATATGGGAGAATATATGAATGATTCTATAACCGCCATTATTCAGCTTGATGGCATAAAATCTTGCCAATTGTTCTTTCTCCAAATCAAAAGGCTGCAAAGCAAGCTGTAAAACTTCTTCAGGGCTTGGTTCCTCAGCAACAAATGTTAGTATTTGGGCCTCTTCAGAAAGCAAAGGTCTGTGCTTCCAAACCAGATTTTCTGACTCACTTACAACATTACTGTTCAATAGTAAATTATTGTTAACAAATCGGACTAAACTTGAATTCAGTCTCTGGATATCTATATATCCGGACATAGACTGATCAAAGATAATATTATAGTCGCTTCTTGATGGATTCAGTATCCATTCATTATAAAAGGTAGATTGATAAGGTGTTAGCTTCATAGCAATATATCCCGAAGGACAGTAGGTTAGGTTAGGTTTAGGTACGGTTTTTATTCACTCCTTTGCTTTAAACCATTTCTGAACGGATATTTCAGAAGATCTGTAAAGCAGCAACCACTCCTTTGATTTTACAAAAGAGAATAACCAGAGCCTGTTTTATAACAAGCTTTACATGTAAGGGTGAATGTTTAAATGAAAGTGAGTATAGATTGTATTTTCAGGTGCATTTAAATCAAATATTCATATGATTTCCTGAAGAATCCAGACTCACTAAAAATGAGATTTTTTATCTATTAGGCGTATTTTTCTTATTCAAAAAATAATATTTAAAGATTTTTTTTACTTTTTATTGGTTATTTAATAATTATTTAATAGCAACCAGCATAATGCTGGTCACTATCAAATAATGGTATTTCAATGATCCTTTTACTCTTTAATACAACGAACAGATACACCTTGTGCTTTACTCGCTCCAAATGTTGCCGAAGGAGCACCAAATTGAGCTATTTGTAATGCAAATGCTGATGGACTGGATATTGATCCGGCAGTGCTGGTCCAATAAAGTCCTGATGTTCCTGTGGTAACAGGTGATATATCTCCTGATGAAGAAACTCGGGTTCCCGCTGCTGTAAGTCCTAATTTACTTGCTGCAGCACTAGTAATTCCATTGTTCATATTAGCTGAACTTAAATAGCTTTGCATTTGTGACTGCGATGGAACTTTAAATCCAATAGGGCAAGGGTTATTCGTTGATGTACTATTTTGCCATAACGTTGTACTTGTACCCGCATCTGTTCTCCAGTCTCCACCTGCTGTTATAAATAATGGGTTAGCAGGAATATCTGTTCTAGTACTCGTTGTCCCGTACACACCTGATCCTGAGCTAGAAGATGTCCATTTGATTAAATCATGTCCATCTGGTCTTCTTCCCCATTGGAATAATGAACCATAAGCGCGGAAATCACTTGCTGAAGTTGGTCTTTTACCTAAATTAAAATTAGGATCATTCACATTAGTATAATCTGCTCCTAAATTGTGGTTCAACCATACATTATTATCCTCAGCTTGAACTGGAAGGTAAAGGAAGTTATGCGTAAAGTTTCCTTGAGCATCTGGATCATTAAACATTCTATCCGGAATAGCTGCTATGATACGAACTTCATAGCCTTTTTGAGCTCCCGAGTTAGGAAGTAAGAATTTCCCCAATAATACTCCAAGAAAATCATTTCCAATACCAGCATTTATATCTAGCTTACGGGCATTTAATGTTCCAACTTCAGATTTCAGAGTTGCAGTAATTGATTTCGTGGCCGTATTGTATGACTGCGAGTTCCATGAAAGGGTAATATTTCTTGAAATTCCGTCTTCTGTAAGATTTGCAGGAATATTAATTGTTTGGCTCCATGCACCAACAGTTCCGCTTCCCGTTGCTGTTGCAGGAATATTTACAGTAAGACCTGAAGTAGGAATTATCCCTTGCAAATCAACCAATGTATCAGGACTTCCATCAGCAGCAACAGGTCTTGCAGTAGTAGCAGGCCCTGTAGGCGTTGTAAATGGTGAATAATCCTGATCAAAAATAGAGGCGATAAAGTATCTTCCTTCTATTGTAATATTGGGTGGGATTATAGGAGTTCCTGGGTTTACCGTAAGGGTAAGAGCCGGACACGAACTTCCATTCACTGTAACATTGAATGTTGCACTTCCTGAGGCAATGGGAAAACCAGTGACAGATAGCTGTAATGTCCCATTTCCTACAGCTAATGTACCTGCTGCTAATGTAGCTGTTAAGCCATTGGACTGGAAGGTTTGTGCAGCATATGCACTTCCGTCACCACCTGTATAAGGAATTGTTAAAGTTCCCGTATAAGATTGTCCCTGCGTTGCTGGATTTGGAGCAAATGTAGCGGCCCCACAATTTAAAGTAAAGGCAGGATTATCTTTCCAAAAACATTGTGACCAGGCACCACCTTGGAATGCCTTTACACACTGTTCAGCAACATCATAGATAAGCATCCCGTTGACCGGATTATTAATTGCTCCTGTATTAGGAACTCTATTTAGTAGTAAACTCTTGTTGGTAGACCCAAGTTCAAGATCTGCACTTAAATTAGGATTAGGCTGATTGATCCCTACCTGAGCAAAGGAAAATGAGCTAATACTAATGTAAATAGGTAATAATAACTTTTTTTTCATGTTTGAATTTTTGTTGCGGTTTATTAAAATTTGTCTATATAAATCCTTTTCATTGCAGTTGTAATGAAAGTAAAGTATAACAAGTTCCAGTAAGCGGATTCAGAAATAACTTTATAGACGTAATACATATACCTATATGAAAAGGTAATGATGGATATACAATAAAATTACATCATAATATGATGATGATTTTGAAACGGACACCGGAAAAACCTATTCCCTTACTTAGAAACAACTGAACAGGTATTTCCTGCAATATTTACATTGAAAGTGATATTTCCGGTCTTGTCGGGAACTCCAGTAACAGAATACTGTAAGCTTCCGTTTCCTACTGCAAAGTTTCCTGTAGGTAAAGCAGCAGTTAATCCATTGGCTTGAAAAGCTTGTGCTTCATAGCTACTACCATTTCCTCCTGTATAAGGAATGGTCAGAACACCATTAAAAGCCTGCCCTGCAATGGGATTTGAGGACAAAGATGCTGAAGTACATGTTAAAGAAACCGGGCTAGCTACTCCCTTTTTTCCACTTAGTCCTTTTCCAAGGCATTTAGACCATTTACCACCTTGAAATGCTTTGACACATTCTTCAGATTGATCATAAATCATCATACCGTTGGTTGGGTTGGCTACAGCTGTCGTGTTAGCAACTCTGTTTAACAGTAAAGTTTTGTTGTTGGAACCCAGTTCAAGATCTGCACTGAGATTGGGATTGTCTTTTTTGATTCCTACCTGTGCAAAGGAAAGCACACTGAAAGAACTGGCGGTAATCAGCAATAATACTTTTTTCTTCATTTGTATAAGTCTTAGTGTTTAAATAATTTTTTCTCTCAGTAAAGATATATGTTAAAAATGAATTTCCCAAAAAAAAACAATGAAAATTGCAAACTTAATCACTAAATGATGATTTTACATTTCAATATAAATAATTGAAATTCATTTAAATAAAAGGAATTAAAGGGTACCTAAATCAATTAACTCAAACTTTAGGAATCAAAAAATGTGGTACCACATTTTTAAGTGTTTTATCATATGAAGCTATGCTGCTCTGATAATTTTTGTCAATAAAAATATCTTTGGTAAAGAATTTTATACTATCGATTTCACACTCACCATTTATAATTTCAAAAGAATCCAGAGGAATCATCATTCCTCCTCCATGAGCTTTCATCACCGCTTCTTTTTGGGTCCAATAGGAAAAAAAAGCATTAATTCGATCCTCAGAACAGTCAATTTTAAGAAATTCCTGCTCTGTCATTTGATATTGAAAGTCCAGATAATTAATTTTTGGATCTATAAATTCAATATCAATTCCTATGGGAAATTCTGCAATAGCACAAACCACAAGTTCTTTAGAATGAGAGATATTAAAGTGAAGATGACTGTCTTTTAAATAAGGTTTATTGTCTGCTGATCTCAGTATCTCTGCATCATTAATCAGATAATGAAATTTTAGTCCCAACTGCAAAAGTACTCTGCCTAAAAGCGAAAGCTGTGCATCTTCCCATCTTCTGTATTTCAGAATATCCTTTCTGAAATCTTCGGGAAAAGTCTTTAAATACTTTTCTAAAAAATATTCATGTCTTGATTCACTGATAAATGTATGTAGGATAATCATTCTTAATGTGCTTCAAATGTATTGTAATGATTTTAAAATATGAATATAGGTTTCATATCAGAAAGATAAAAATAAGCATTTTTAAACTTGTTTTCAGGCCAATCTATATAAATCATAAACCTGTATTTTGAGGGTAAACACAGACATATTAAAGCCTTCTATAAAATATACTTTCATAAAAAAGACTGAAATCATAAAGCGTTTTGGAAAATCTTTTTTAATTTTAACATAATTATCACTATAAATCATTTAAAAATGAAAGTACAAACACTAGCATTATTGGCAGGATTTGCATTTTTGGCTGTTTCATGCGGAACTACAAAAACATACGCCGTAAATGCCAAAAGCGCAACACAAACAGGAGGAACAGCTAAGTTTACCCAACAGGGAAATGAGGTAATCATGAAACTGAATGTAACGAATCTTACTCCTGGAATCCATGCAGTACACATTCATGAAAAAGGAGATTGCTCTGCAGCAGACGGAACTTCTACGGGCGGACACTGGAACCCATCTAAGAACGATCACGGAAAATGGGGAGCTGAACATTTCCACATGGGAGATATAGGAAATTTGGTAGCTGATCAGAACGGAACTGCCGTTTTAACCTTCAAGACAGATAAATGGTGTCTTGGCTGTACAGATGAATCCAAAAATATCATCGGAAAAGGGCTGATTGTACATGCAGCCGCTGATGATTTCCATACTCAGCCAACCGGGAATGCCGGAGGTAGAGTGGGATGTGTAGAAATTAAGTAATCCCCCATTTACACAATAAAAAAACCGATAATTTTCATTATCGGTTTTTTTATGTTTATGATTTTACTCCCATATCTGATACAATATTCATTGCTTCCTGCAGGTAAAGATCTTTTTTCAGATTCTTGATCCACATTTCAGATTTCTTTTTGAAAGCTTCATCTTTTTCTCTCTTTCAATCTCGCTTGGATACATGATAAACTGTAATCCATTCTCGAATTTAGTCAGAACTTTGAATTTTTCAATCTGAGATTTTCTGTGCTTCATTACTTCATTGAATTTATTGATATTCAAAGTAATGTTTTCCTCCTTATCCAATTTTTCTCTCCATTGAGCTGATTCTAACAGAAGCTGGTAATTCTTATTCTTAGCCATTCTGTCTGCACTTGCTTTTTCAAGAGCCTGGATATTAAAGGAGTTCAGTTTTTCGAATTTAGTCGCTGGAATTTTATCCCAAGCCAGGGCAAAGTCATCATAACGCTCTCCTACTTCTGCATAGGTAAAGAAATCTTTCATTTGAATATCAGAAACAATCCCTTTTCTCTGCGTAGATTCTCCTGTAATTCTATAGAATTTCTGAATCGTCAGCTTTAAAGAACCAAAATCATCTTCCGTATTCAGGAATCTGTTCAGATCAACAAAAGTCTGAACGGTTCCTTTTCCGAAAGACTGTGGAGATCCGATTACCATAGCTCTTCCATAATCCTGCATTACTCCTGCTAAGATCTCAGAAGCCGATGCAGAAAGCTCGTTTTGCATAATCACAAGCGGGCCTGTCCAGATTGGTGTCTCATATTTGTTCTTCAGCGTCTGTATTTTTCCATTTCCATCCTTCACCTGTACATAAGGTCCGGCATCCATGAAAAGCCCCATAATATCCCCTACTTCTGTTAATGATCCACCACCATTATTTCTAAGGTCAAGAATGATTCCTTCAATATTCTGAGACTTGAGTTTAACAATCTCATTTTTGATATCATCAGAAGCATTTCTTCCTTTTGAATTTTCAAAATCAGCGTTAAAACTTGGAAGGTTGATAAACCCATATTTCTTACCATTCGGAGCATTTACGACAATACTTCTTGCAAAAGTATCTTCAATAGCAACTTCTTCACGAATCATCGTCACATCCTTGATGGTTCCGTCTTTTTCTGAACAGTTAAGGTAACAGGAGTTCCTTTTTCACCTCTGATTAATCTTACAGCTTCATCAGAAAGCATTCCTACTACATTGACTGCATCATCTTTTGGTTTTGATTTTACCTTCAGGATCTTATCTCCTTCTGAAAGCTGTTTAGACTTCCACGCAGGAGCACCAATGGTAAGTGCTCCAAGGTAAAGGTTTCCTTTTTTCTCCTGGATCAATGCTCCAATACCAATTACTTTTCCGGTAAACTGAGTATCAAAATCTTCTTTATCTTTTGGAGAATAATAGTTGGTATGGGGATCGAATACCTCAGTATAAGCATTCATATACACCGTAAACCAATCCATTTTCTTTCTCTTTTTGAATCGGGTAAAGGTTTCTTTTACAAGATCTTTCACCTCATCTGTAGCTTTTTTGATCTTCTCATCCTGAGTAAGAACTTTAAGCTTGATCGTATCATTTAATTTATACTTCTGAACAGAATCTTTTTTCTCTTTCTGGGCTTCTTCTTTACTGTTCATCGATTCAACTTCCTGAAGAATGTTGTATTTGATGAATTTTTTCCACTCATTATATTGTTCCTGTTTATTAGCAGGTACTTTTTTAAGTTTCGGTTCCAGAGTAAGCGTTTCATCTTCCTGAAGGTTAATAGGCTTGCTGAAAATATCCTGAGTAATTTTATCGATTTCATCTACCCTTTGATAAAGTCTGTCGATCGTAAGCTTATAAAAACTTAGATCTCCTTGGTTGATATAATCATCAAGCTTTGTTTCATGCTTGCTGAATTCATCCATATCAGACTGTAAGAAATATCTTTTGGCAGGATCTACCAATTCGAAATAGTGCTTATAGACATCTTTTGAGTAGGCATCATTGATAGGCTTCGGACTATAATGCAGGTAAGAAAGAGTGTTTTTTACGCTCACCATTATTGTCTGCATCTTTTCATCATCGTTCTTGGGCGAGTTGAAGCAAAACATTAGACTGGTTAATGGAATCAGTAGTAAAAATTTATTCAGTTTGAAATTTTTCCACATAAACTGTCTTTATTTATTAATTTTTTGAAAAATAAGTATTGTAATAAGTAGCAATAATTTGCAGACTGTTACAAACGATCAAATTTAATACCTTATTTATAAATATCGCACAGTTTTAAGATTTTTTATTCAATGAAATCTATATGTTTTATTTTCTAAAGACCTCTCTATTATAAAATACAAAGCATATAAGCATTATTTCTTTCATTTCTAAAAAAAATAAGGATTAAAAAAACTATCACAAAAATTCATAAACATATACCACAAAAGTTAGTTTCACTCTATAAAGGCATAAAATATGCTGATAATTGATTAAATAACTTTAAAATATAATGTCATGAGAAGTCTATTATGGTTAGTTGCAGTCATCTGTATCGTTGTATGGCTGCTGGGAATTTTGGGGATCGTACCTGGAATCAGCACTGGTTACTTAATACATGTTTTGCTTGTTATTGCTATTATTGTTATTCTTTATAACATCATTACTGGAAGAAAACCGCTGGACTAATTTAAATGTTAAATATTCTTGAGAAGATGATAATTTTATACTAAAATTTAATAGTCATTTAATTTCTCAATACGCTCTCTTTTCTGGTATCCAGCTTTCTTTCCTTCCTAAAATACAGGATGTTTATTGCTTACACTAAATGAGTGAATGATAGCCCTCTTATTTTATGGCGTCTTATTTTTAACTACATTTGATGTGTTGAAAATTCTTTTTGTTCAATTCTAAAATGAACAAACTGTACTGCATTTGTATAAAAAATTAAGATAATATATGGAAAGACCGCTTATTCTGGTGACTAATGATGATGGAATTACAGCTCCGGGTATCAGAAATTTGATCAGTTTTATGAATGAAATCGGAGAAGTAGTGGTAGTAGCCCCTAATTCTCCCCAAAGTGGTAAAGGCCACGCCATTACCATTAATTCTACGCTTAGCTATGAAGAGGTTACTCTTGATGGACCCCAAACAGATTATTCCTGTAGTGGAACACCTGTAGATTGTGTAAAAATGGCGTTGGATAAAATCCTAACAAGAAGACCTGATATTGTAGTTTCAGGAATTAATCATGGTGCCAATTCATCCATTAATGTAATTTATTCAGGAACAATGTCTGCTGCTGTAGAAGCAGGTGTAGAAGGAATTCCTGCCATTGGATTCTCATTACTGGATTTCAGCTGGGAGGCAGATTTTACTCAGGCTAAAGAGTTTATTCAAAACATTGTACGAAGAACTCTTGAAAACCCAATGCCTAAAGGTATTGTTTTGAATGTGAACATCCCGAAGCTTCCTGCATCGGAGATAAAAGGAGTAAAGGTTTGTAAGCAAGCTCATGCTAAATGGGAGGAAAGTTTTGATGAGAGAATCAACCCACATGGAAAAAAATACTATTGGCTGACGGGTTACTTCAACAATATGGATGATTCTGAAGATGCTGATGAAACAGCTTTGGCTAACGGGTATATATCCATCGTCCCTGTAAAATTTGACCTTACAGCATATGAATACATGAAGACATTGGAGGAAGTAATGGCTTTTGACACGGTAAAAGAGTCTAAATAATACGATTATTTAAAGATAGAAAAAGCGTGAAATTTGATTTCACGCTTTTTGTTTTTTTTATCTCGCAGATTGAACAGATAACGCAGATTTTTGGTTATTCAGAATAACTTATACATAATCATCTGTGAAAATCAGTGCCATCTGTGGGAAAATTAAATTATTTGATTAACCACAGATTTTCGCAGATGAGCACAGCTGTTTGTGCTTTAAAAATGTGGAGATTAATTAATAATATTTATTTTTGTTTTAAAATAATACTTTATCTTCTTTTCTAAGTTCTTCCAGATAGCTTTTCTTATCATCGCGGTAGAAAAGATTCATGGTTTCAAACGGAATTAATTTCAGGTCTTTATTAACGATATGAACACAGGATTTTTTCACTGCTCTTACATCAAAATCATGAGCGTCCATGAAGTTCATAATAATAATTCTAAAAAGGTTATCATAATCCAGATCGGGAGCACATACTTCCGGAAGACAGCAAAGTAACTGATTAACTTTAGGTTTTACTTTGTCTACAGAAATACCAGTACTGAAAATATCCAGCAACTGCATCTGCAGCCCCGTATCCTGTTCATAAACAATGGTATTTCTTGATTCATTATTCAAAAGATCGGCTGGGTTGATATACCGGGTTAAAGGGATGATTTCGTCCTGAATTTTTAAAATATATCCCATTGCCAAAGCATCCGGATTACATGGAACAGGAATAATATCATCAGCGTTCAAGAGTGGAAATTGATTCAAAATTTCCTGTCTTACTTCCGTTAATGTAATTTTTTCATGAACAGAATCTTCTCTGTTCCTTCCTGCAATTTCTACAGGCTGGAAGGTAATTCCCCGAACACATTTCTGTTTTAAAGCAAATTCTATGATCTTTCCGATCTCATCGATATTTTTATCTTTTTGAAGAACAATAACCAAAGTGGTTGAGAGATTGAGCTCATTGAGTTTCTCCAAGGCTTTCATTCTTACAGAAGTAAGATCTTTGCCTCTGAAATCTTCCAAAACATCAGGTTTAAAGGAGTCAAACTGAAGATAAACTTCAAATTCAGGGGCGTAAGTGGCCAGTTTTTCAGCAAAACCCGGATCATTGGCAATTCTTATCCCATTGGTATTCAACATTAAATGTTTAATAGGTTTTGACTTGGCAATCTCCATAATTTTAAAGAACTCCGGATGAATGGTAGGTTCCCCACCACTGATCTGAACAACATCCGGCTCCCCTTCGTTTTTAACAATCACATCAAACATCGCTTCGATTTCCTCCAGACTTCTGTGGCTTCCATAATGTGGGGAAGACATGGCATAGCAGGTGGGACAGGTCAGATTACAACGATCCGTTACTTCCACAATGGAAAGACAGCTGTGCTGCTCATGATCTACACAAAGCCCACAATCATACGGACATCCATATTCTACATCTGTCCCGAAATGAAGCGGCATTTCCGAAGCTTTATTATAGTTTCTTATATTTTTATAATATTGGACATCCGAAGCAATCTTTGTTTTGAAAAAACCATGGTCAGGACATCTTTTGGTCATGAAAACAGCTTCATCCTCAATAATAATCTTTGCGCCTACTCTTTTCAGGCATTCGGGACAAAGACTGATTGTATAATCGTAATACGTATAGTTTCTTACTGGCATAGTTGATTTGTTAATGCTTATCCACAGATATATCCACTGATCAGACCACAGACTAATAAACAAATCACAAAGGTCTGTATAAACTGTTTTCGGCTGAATTTCCTGTTATCTTTACTTTCATAAACCAACTTCACAATAAACGTAACAATAATAGAAAAGAACAAAGCACCTATAATTATCATACCAACGATCATGACTACCAATCCCGTAAGATCGCCAACTTCCAAAAGTGTTAATGATTTCATTTTGAATATTTTAAAGTGGTTTGGATATTTTAATAGTATAAATGTAGTAAATAATTACACAAATACATACAAATTGAATTGTCCCAAGGTTTCCTATAATTTCAATTCTTGGTTTAATAAAGTCTAATAAGAATCTAAAGGTAAAATAGCTTAGCATAAAGATCTGAAAAAGAAACCCGGAAGGATATTTTACATGCTTCTGAATATATTTAAGAACTACCCAGAGAATGACTAAAAAACCAATTTCATATAAGGCAACCGGATGTCTGAGATATTGATCTCCCAAATGCATTCCAAAGACTGAATCTGTGGGAATACCATAAGTTTCTTCATGAATTCCTGTAAGAAAACAGCCAATTCTTCCAATAATTATAGCCAGCATTAAGGGAAAAACAATTAAATCACTTGTACTTTCTTTGTGACTCACCACTTTTTTAGCCAATTCCACTCCTAATAATCCAAAAGCCAGTCCTCCAACGATGGTATTGCTGGACCAAAATTTATGAAAATTGAAATTTTCAAATAAGGTATAAGGATTTTCCAGATTTCCAATGAGTTTGGAACCTAGCAATGCTCCGGCAGTTGCCCCAATCAAAACAGCAGCAGAAGTATTAAAAGGCAGCTTCTCTTTAGATTTTCTTTTAAGGTAAAAATAATACCGCATACCCAGAAACATTCCAACTGCCTCAAAGAGAGGATGGGCAAGAATTGTTGTACCGAAAATATAAAAAGTTACAGGAAAATCCATAGTTTCAAAAATAGTCCATTTAAGATTATTTACTACCTTTATTCTGACAAATAATTACAAAATGCGTATAGAATATGACATAAAATTAGGGTTTAAGGATGTAATGTTCCGCCCTAAGCGTTCAACCTTGAAATCCCGTTCAGAAGTAAATCTTGAAAGAGAATTTATTTTTAAACATACTCAAAAAAAATGGAGTGGAGTTCCTGTTATTGGTGCTAATATGGATACCGTAGGAACTTTTGAAATGGCTGTAGAACTGGCTAAAGATAAGATCATCACAGCAATACATAAACATTATACTCCTGAAGAATGGGATCAGTTTCTGCAAAGCCAGCCTGAAAGTATTCATCAGTATATTGCTTTAAGTACGGGTACAGGAAAAGCGGATGAAGAAAAAATCAGACTGATTCTGGAAAAGCATCCAAAAATCGAGTTTCTCTGTATAGATGTTGCCAATGGTTATTCTGAGCATTTCGTTCAGTTTGTAAAGACCGCAAGGGCTAATTTCCCTGATAAAATTATTATTGCTGGAAATGTAGTAACCGGTGAAATGGTGGAAGAACTTCTTTTAGTAGGTGCAGATATCATCAAAGTGGGTATCGGGCCCGGTTCAGTATGTACAACCCGTGTAAAAACCGGAGTTGGCTATCCTCAATTATCTGCTATCATCGAATGTGCTGATGCTGCCCATGGTTTAGGAGGCCATATCATTGCAGACGGAGGCTGTAAAGTTCCCGGAGATGTTGCCAAAGCTTTTGGCGGCGGAGCAGACTTTGTAATGCTTGGCGGAATGTTTGCCGGCCACGATGAAAGTGGTGGTGAAATGATTGAAGAAAATGGGAAAAAATATCGTTTATTCTATGGTATGAGTTCAAAAACGGCAATGGATAAGCATTCCGGAGGTGTTGCTGAATACCGTGCTTCAGAAGGAAAAACGGTAAAAGTAGCTTATAAAGGACCCGTTGCTGAAACCGTGAAGGATATTTTAGGAGGAGTACGTTCCACATGTACTTATGTAGGAGCATCCAAACTTAAAGAACTTTCCAAAAGAACAACTTTTATCAGGGTTCAGGAACAGGAAAATCAGGTCTTTAACGGATAATTTTTTCTTCAGTAGATTTATTAGACCTTTCAGTAATAAAAAAGAGGCTACACATTTTGTATAGCCTCTTTGTATTTTTTACATCAACATTCCACCGTCTACGTTTAACGTCTGACCTGTAACGTATGATGACATATCACTTCCGAAGAATACACAAGCATTAGCGATATCTTCCGGCTGTCCTCCTCTTTTCAAAGGAACTCCGTCTCTCCATCCCTGAACTGTTTTCTCATCCAGCACTGCTGTCATTTCTGTTTCAATAAATCCTGGTGCAATGGCATTACATCTGATATTTCTAGAACCTAATTCTAGTGCCACTGATTTTGTAAACCCGATTACACCTGCCTTCGAAGCTGCATAATTCGCTTGTCCTGCATTCCCTTTTACTCCAACTACAGAAGTCATATTGATAATAGATCCGGATTTTGCCTTCATCATCGGCTTAATTACCGCTTTTGTAAGGTTAAATACAGAGTCCAGGTTTACTTTGATTACTTTATCCCAATCTTCTTTTGACATTCTCAATAGCAAGTTATCTTTTGTAATCCCTGCATTGTTTACCAAAATATCAATCTGTCCAAACTCCGCCATTACTTCCTCTACCAATTTTTGAGCGGCATCATAATCTGATGCGTCAGACTGATACCCTTTAATCTGGGTTACAGAACTTAAAGCTGCTTCTAATTCTTTAGCTTTGTCTACAGAACCGGCATAAGTAAATGCTACTTTTGCTCCCTGTTGAGCATACATTTCAGCAATACCCTTCCCGATTCCTCTTGTAGCTCCGGTAATTAGTGCTACCTTTCCTTCTAATAATTTCATATCTATTGACGATTATTTTTTTATAACTCATTCAGCTACTGAAAGCTGACTTACTTAGTATCATAATTCTTTTTCAGAATTAATCGGTTTGCAAAGATATTATAAATTGTTATTCAAGACATTGAAAACATTAAAATACTGAACTTTTTTGCTAAATTTCTATGATTACTGCTATAATTCTGCACCTACATTTCTAAATCTGGTGAAATAAATTAAGTCTGTTCTTTTATCTTTGCTTAATTTTAGGACTTCTTTCATCCAGATATATTTATCATAAATGATCTCCGTTAAAGGTTCATTCTGAAAGTTCAGAACTCCGTATTTACCTTCTTTCTTTACAACGATTTCATTTTCAAAGTTTTCAAAAGCGATAATATCTTCATAGGCAAATGGAACAATTTCCGTACCCTTAGCGTCCAGAATACCATAAAGATTACTATTGTTCATACAAACAAGCGGCTTTGAATACTCATTCAGAATAGTAAAGTATCCAACATCCTGGTTCTTTATCTGTTTCACTCCCTTAAGTTCAGCTGCTGACTTATTGGTCACCGAAAATCGGTAATACAGATCACTTCTTCTGATGATTATATTGTCAGGATAGAAGCCAACAATCTGATCTCCTGCATTTAAAATATTTTGCAAATCTTTATCTAAGAGTTTTTCTTCATTTTCTTTTTTTAGATAAATAAGATCTTTTCCTGAGATTGTAAAACTTTTAATAAAGTCATATTCCTGAGGAACAATAGTATTGCCCTGCAAGTCTACAATACCTGATTGATCCGACTTGTCGCTTGAACCCCTAAAAAGGTTGTTACACAGCGGGTACAAATACTTAAAACTACTGGGATAAAGCTTCTGATCCTTCTTATAAAAAACACTCGTTTTGTTGCTTTTTCTAAGATAAATATATTCTCTCTTACCAAAATATTCCGGAGTGATATCACTGTAAATTTCATCCGCTATGAGGTTATCTTCAGCATCAATCAGTCCATATTTTCCGGTAGCTTTGTTTTGAGTAATCAGGTAAGGATAAGCATTCATATCTACCACATTCTTTGAAAACTTGTGCAAAGTTTGACCGTTTTTACCAATAATTTCGCTTTGATTTTCTTCGTTAATGATCAGCGCTTTTCCATTTTCAAAGCTATAATCATCCTTAAATTCCCTGTCACTAAGCTGCTTTCCATTAAAGTCATAGAGGAACCATCTTTTATCTTTTGAAACAAAAAAAGCATCTTTTCCGGCAAACCGGATTTTGTCTGAGTCTGGAATAATAAGCTTTCCATTATAATCGTAGACAGCTTCTTTTCCTTGTTTGGTAGCAATAATTCTTTCCTTACTCCACCAGGGTGTATTGAAATCCTGATCTTCAAGCGGAACCAGTTCATTCCCTTTTTCATCAATAATTGCCGATTTTCTTCTGTTTCCTTCTTCAGAATAAAGAATAAACCTGTTTTTAAAAATGTGGGAAATACCACCTCTGTAAGATGATTCAAAGGTTATATTTCCTTTGGAATCTACAATACCTTGTTTTTTGGAAACAGGATCATAGACAATTCCGAAACCTTCAGAATATGCACTTACCTCCTTCCCTGTCTTTTTGGAAAGAAGAACTTTAGTGTATTGGTTCGTTTGTCCCATACAAACTGTAGAACACAATACAAAAATTAGTTTTTTCAATGAAGAATCAAATAGAATTATTGACAATAAGAACAATCTCTCCTTTTAGAGTCTTACTCTTGGAAAATTCAATTAATTCATTGATTGTTCCGCGTTTAGTTTCTTCAAATTTCTTAGAGATTTCACGGCTTAAACTGGCCTTGGTGTTTTCACCAAAGAACTCTTTAATCTGTTCCAGTGTCGTATTGATCTTATGTGGACTTTCGTACAATACAATGGTTTTCTTTTCCTCAGCAAGCTGTTTCAGCTTGGTTTGCCTTCCTTTCTTTTGTGGTAAAAATCCTGCAAATAAAAATTCGTTATTCGGAAGTCCTGAAACTACCAAAGCGGGAATTAAAGCTGTTGCACCAGGAAGACAGATCATTTCAATATTGTTATCTGCTCCTGCCTTTGCCAATAAATATCCAGGGTCTGAAATTCCTGGAGTTCCTGCATCAGTAATAATTGCGATATTCTGACCGTTTTTAAGGTCTGTTATTACTTTCTCCGTTGCCTGATGTTCATTATGTAAATGATACGATTTTAAAGGCTTGGATATTTCAAAGTGTTTTAAAAGTATTCCGGAAGTTCTGGTATCTTCACATAAAATATAATCTACTTCTTTCAGAACATTCACTGCTCTGAAGGTCATATCTTCCAGGTTCCCAACGGGTGTGGGAACAAAATATAGGATTCCGCTCAAAATTATAAGAATTTATTTTCCACCAATATCCAAAGTCTCTGTGCATATTCATCCACTTTACTCCATTTCCTTTCGTAGTACAGATCGCTCAGGTATTCTTTTGCTTCCTCCAGTGTTTTGAAATGATTCAACTGTGCTACCGTATCATTCAGATCGGTCTGGCTTCCTTCAAATAACATTTTTGAAAAAGCAATTCTGTCATTCAAATCCAGTTTAAACTCTGTTTTGGGCTTATCAGCCTCCATAAAATTAGTAGGAATATTAGATTTCAGAATACTTCCCGTATCTTCTTTTATGGGTTCAGGCTGAGTTTCTTTTGGAAGCTCTCTTTCCAGCGGATCATCATCAAATAGGGATTGAACAGCTTTCAATCCTTTGATATTGGCTAATTTTATTTTTTTCTCCTGATGATATTCGTCTAGGTTTTCAAAACTCTCATCAGAAGGATGTCTCTCTGTTTCTTCAGGAACAGGTTTATCTATTTCAACAATTTTTCTTCTGTCATATACTTCAGCGAGAACATTTTCTTGCTGTCTTTCTTCCACAGAATGCTCATTTTTAATCTCATTCACAATGTTTTCAACATTGGAAGTTTCGTTGGCCAGCTCTCCTTGTTCTAAAGAAATATTGGAAGCTACAAACTGCTCTTCATTCTCTTCAATCAGTATTTCGTCATCCAGCATTTCTGTATCGAAAATACTTGGTATGGTTTCTCTGACCTTATTTTCATTGGTATCACTTACTTTTGCAAAATCTACCTCTTTTTTACCTTCAATTTCATCATCGTCAGCATCCATTTCATTCAGCTGATTATTAAAGATAGCTTCTTCCTCTGTCACTTCATCATCAAACATATCTTCATTGATATCTTCATCTGAATCTGGTTTTGCATCTGCAAGAATTTTCTCTTCATCTACAAAGTTTAACACATTTTCATGGGCAATTGAATGTTCATTTTCCTCAATTTCATTCAACTGATTATTGAAAATAGCTTCTTCTTCCGTTACATCCTCAGATACAACAGGAATCTGAATATTTTTAACCACTCTTTCTTCGTTATTTTCTGCTACAAAGCTGATGATATTTTCATGAAATTCATTTTCAACAATTTCATTAAGCTGGTTATTAAATATTTCTTCTTCATCTGCTGATCCACTGATAAAACTGTCATTTTCATGCTCATCAATCTCGTTCAGCTCATTATTAAAAATAGCTTCTTCTTCCGTCACTTCATTTCCTGAATCATGATGATGGTGGTCTGTTTCACCGGAGATAAAAGAAACAGGGAGTCCTTCCGAGTGCAGAACAGAATCATCTGCTATGAAATATTCGATGTTTTTTTCCAGTAATTTCAAAAAAGAAATCCTGTTAGCAAGCTCATCTACAAGATCTTGCTTGGAAAGTAATTCGTCTACATTATTTATTTTATCCAGATTATCAATGATATTCTTGGCCTCAAATAAAATCTTTTCCTTTAAATCTTGGATATTTTGCATGATAAGATTCTTATTAAAATTGCTTACTTTTGATGTTGAAAATATACGGCTAATTTAACAAATGTTTTTAGAAAATACAATTAATCATTCCAAACAAAGTGGTTGGATGGAAGTGATTTGTGGCTCTATGTTTTCGGGTAAAACCGAGGAGTTGATCCGAAGATTACGTAGAGCAGAAATGGCAGGACAGAATGTGGAAATTTTTAAACCGAAACTGGATATCCGGTATTCTGAAGAGGACGTTGTTTCTCATAATCAGAATAAAATCCGCAGTACCGCAGTAGAAAATCCTAATGAGATTCTTCTGTTGGCTTCCAATTGTGATGTAGTAGCCATTGACGAAGCTCAGTTTTTTGATGAAAGCATTGTGGATGTTGCCAATCAGCTTGCTAACAGCGGTATAAGAGTTGTTATTGCAGGATTAGATATGGATTTTCTGGGACGTCCTTTCGGACCTATGCCCAATTTGATGGCTACCGCAGAATATGTCACAAAAGTGCATGCTATTTGCAAGAGAACAGGAAATCTTGCCAATTACTCTATGAGAACTTCTCAAGGAGACAATCTGGTAGAGCTGGGTGAGACAGAAAGCTATGAAGCCGTAAGCCGCCGTGTTTTTATTGATGAAGTGCTTTCAAAAAGGAAGTAACGGATATCAATAAAAGACAAACCATAAAATATATTCACTTCATATAATATAAATGAAAAACGAAAAAGCAATTTTGTAAAATTCCAAAAGGAGATCTGCTTACATGAGCTCTTCCAGCCTCTTTGCAATTTTACCTTTTTGCAATTTCACTTTAAAATAAAGCAGAAAGGGTATCAATGAACTATACAGTACAACAAATTGCAGAGATCACCAATGCAGAGGTTATTGGAGACAAGAATTTAGCGGTTAAAAATATAGCCTATGACAGCAGGATTATTTATTCAATTAAGAATACTGCGTTTATTGCGATCAATACCCCCATAAAAATTCTGGTGAAAAATTCATTGAGGCTGCCATAGACAGAGGTATCAATGTCATTATTTCTGAACATCAATATCCACAGTTTGAAGATATAACCTGGATTATTGTTAACAATTCTGTGGATTTTCTGCAGCAATTAGCCAAATATCATTTTGAAAATTCTCATTTACGATCTATTGGAATCACAGGAAGTAATGGTAAAACCATTTTAAAGGAATGGTTATATCAATGTCTGTGGAATGAATTCCCGACTGTAAAAAGTCCGAAGAGTTTTAATTCTCAGATTGGACTACCTCTTTCTCTTCTTCAAATTAACGATTCTCACGAACTGGGAATTTTTGAAGTTGGAATTTCTCATCCGAATGAAATGGAAAAACTGGAAAATATTTTCCATCCTCAAATCGGATTACTAACACATATCGGAAATGCTCATGCTGCCAACTTTTCTTCCGAAGAAGAGCTGATTGATGAAAAGATTAAACTTTTTAAAGATTCTGAGATCATCATTTATAATGGAGACCATTCTCTGGTAGATCAAAAAATTAAAAAATTATACGCTGATAAAAAATTAATCTCTTACGGGTTTAAAAAAGAAAATCAGGTCTTCATCAAAAAAATACGAAGGATGAAAACGTCATTGTTGAGTATTTTGGCGAAGAAATCAGTTTTCCGGCTCACCAAAGAGACGAATCGACGTTAACCAATGCTACGGCGCTTATCGCAGTGCTTAAGGTGTTACAGGTCGAAAATAAAAAGATCGTTGAAAAAATCAACCTTTTAAAGGCCGTCGAAATGAGGCTTGAAGCGATTGAAGGAATTAAGGGCAATATTGTCATCAATGATTCTTTCAACCTTGACCTCGATTCTCTGAAAACTGCCCTTCAATTTTTAAAGGAATATAATAAACCGAAAAAATCTTTGGTCTTAACAGACATCGTAGGGGTGAATACCAATTCTAAGGAATTGTATGAAGAAGTTTCCGAATTGGTGAATGAACAGAATTTTGATTCCGTATTCCTGATTGGTGATGAAATTTCAAAGTTCAGTGAATTATTTAAATCTAAAACCTATACTTTCATTGATACGAAAGAACTGATCGAAAGCAAACATCTTTCTGAAATAGAAAATCAGATTATCCTTCTGAAAGGAGCCAGAAAATTTGAAATAGAAAAACTGAAAGATATTCTGGAGCTCAGAAAACATGATACGGTTTTAGAAATTAATCTGAATGCTATTCTTCATAATATCAATTACCATAAATCACTGCTAAAGCCAAATACAAAAATGATGGCTATGGTAAAAGCCAATGCTTATGGCTTGGGGAGTTATGAAATTTCAGAATTTCTGCAACATCACCACATTGATTATTTAGGAGTAGCTTTTGCAGATGAAGGTGTGGAACTTCGTAAAAAAGGGATCACCACTCCTATTATAGTGATGAACCCTGAGCAGCACAGTTACCAAACCATCATAGAATACAACCTGGAACCTGAGATTTATAGTTTCAGGGTTTTGGAACTTTTCTATGAAGCTGTTCAAAAATCCGGATATGATAAAAAATATCCTATTCATATTAAGCTTGAAACAGGAATGCATCGTCTTGGATTTAAAGATTTTGAACTGGATCAGCTGAGTGAAACTTTAAGTGAAAAGAATCTTAAAGTTCAGAGTATGTTCAGTCATTTATCTTCTTCAGATATGCCTGAAGAAAGAGAATTTACAATGAATCAATTCAAGGTATTTGATAAAAACTCCAGCTATCTGATCGAAAAACTAGGCTATACTCCTCTTCGTCATATTTTAAATTCTTCAGGAATTACAAGCTATACAGATCATCAGTATGATATGGTAAGAATCGGTATCGGAATGCTTGGAGAATCTCCTGATTCTGAAATTCAGAAACAATTACAGTCTGTGGTAAGTTTTAAAACCGTAATTTCACAGATATCAATGGTTGAAGATGGTGAATCCGTTGGGTATAGCAGAAGATTTAAAGCTGATCACCTTACAAAGATCGCGACCATCCCTGTTGGATATGCTGATGGTATTCCAAGACTGATCGGAAATCAGGTTGGAAGCCTCGGGGTAAATAAAACGCTAGCTCCAATTGTTGGAAATATCTGCATGGATATGATGATGATTAATGTAGAAAATGTTCCCAATGTAAAGGAAGGCGATATGGTAACCGTCTTTAATGCAAAACCAAGTTTAAAAGAATTCGCAGGCTACTGCAAAACGATAACCTATGAAGTATTAACGTCCATTTCACCTCGGGTGAAACGGATTTATATAAAAGATTAACTATGAGAAAGCTCCTGATTCTTCTTTTCATATTCCCATTACTATGGATCCAGTCACAGGTAAAGAAAGACCTGGTGATTCCGAAAAACCCTAAAATAGGACTATCGCTTGCCGGTGGTGGTGCCAAAGGTTTTTCACATGTAGGAGTGCTTAAAGTATTAGATTCATTAGGAGTAAAAGTGGATTATATAGCCGGAACCAGCATGGGAGCCATTGTTGGCGGCTTGTATGCTTCCGGATATTCCGGTAAAGAAATAGAAAAAATCGTGATGGATACGGATTTCTATTCTTTAATTATGGACCCGAAATCCAGAAAGGAAACCACCTTTTTCAATAAGTCTGTAGATAAATATCTTTTATCTATTCCCTTAAAAAATGGGAAAATAACACTTCCTTCTTCTATCAGTACCGGGCAAAGAAATGTTTATCTTTTAAAGGAACTTTTTAAAAATGTTTCCAATATTGAAGACTTTTCTAAGATGCCTATTCCTTTTTTATGCGTTGCTACCAATCTTGAAAGCGGCAATATGCAAATTTTTGAAAAAGGAGATCTCGTACAGTCTATTATGGCCAGTTCTGCCTTTCCTTCTTTAATGGATCCGGTTAAAATTGGTGACAGTATTTATATTGATGGAGCGATGACGGTAAACTATCCATCAAAGCCATTAAAGGATCGTGGAATTGACATCGTTATCGGTGTGGATCTGAACCAGGATCTATCCAAAAGAGAAGATTTAAACAATATTATATCCATTCTGAATCAGGTCATTGATTTCGGAATCAAAAGAGATACCAGAAAACAATATAAATACACAGACATTAATATTAAACCTAACCTTAAGGGAATGTCTGCTACAAGCTATGACGAGAAGAAAAAAATTCTTGACAGCGGCTACGTAGAAGGTTTAAAATATTCCCAGATTCTGGATCAGCTTCCCAAGCGCACGTTTGACCGCCTCAGACAGCGCGTAAATCCAATTTATTCCAATGTATATAAGATAGACAGTATTTCTATAGAAGGAAGCAAAATATATGGTAAAAACTATACTCTCGGGAAAATGGGACTACGTCTACCCTCTTTGCAGACCTATGGTAATATCAATAAAATGGTGGATAAACTTGTTGCTACCAACAACTACAAATTCATTAACTATGATATTGTTCAGGAAAATGATGCCAATTATTTAAAGCTTTATGTTACCGAAGATGATGCGCGACATTTCTTAAAATTCGGATTGCATTATGATGAAATTTTCAAAACCGGATTACTCTTGAATTATTCCGCAAAAAGACTTTTATTTAAAAATTCTAACCTTTCAGTAGATGTAGTAGTAGGTGATAAATTAAGATATTACCTGAATTATTTTATTGATAACGGATATATTCCAGGATTTGGTATTTATTCTTCCGGAATGAGTTTTGATCTGAAAAATGCAGATAATAATATTATCGACAAATGGGAATGGATGAGAAACGAGGCTTATATACAGTCTGTATGGAAGGATAAATACGCTATTGGTGGTGGTATAAGCCATGACTATTTCAAAGCTGAAATTAATGGCGATAACAGACGTTATAGCCGCTTTTTAAATCCTTATGTATTTCTTAAGACTGATACTCAGGATGACAAGGAATTTCCAACCAAAGGAGTCTATTTTATGGCTGAAGGAAAGGTAGTTGACCTTTTAAAATCTGAGGTTGAAAAAAGAATCGTTCAGATAAAGGCAGATTTAAAGATCAATATTCCTTTAGGAAAACAGTTTACTTACCGTCTTAATTTATTTGGTGGAATTACTCTTGGAGAACATCTTCCACTCTATTATCAATACAGATTGGGGGGAATTTTCGAACAAAATATTATCAACTTCAAACGTTTTGGAGGGTTTTACTTTGCCCAATTACAAACGAATAACGTAATTTTGGCATCTAATGATCTTCAGTTTAAGTTTAATAAAAACTATTTTATCAGCGGAAATTTTAGCTTTGCCAACCTTTCCAACGATATTAAATTTGAAGATGCAGTTAAAGTAAATTATAGCTCGCTTGGCATTACGGCTGGATATAAATCTCCTTTCGGGCAGATTAAAGTGAACTTCAGCCACTCACTTAAAAACAATCAAAAAGGCATATTCAGTGTTATTTTAGGACACTGGTTTTAATACAATGATACAATTCTTTTACGAAAATTTACCGGAGTCGGTAGATACAGATTACAAACAATGGCTGGAAGATCTCATTCTTTCAGAAGGAAAAAAACTAGGAGAAATCAACTACATTTTCTGTGATGATGAATATCTTTTAAAGATTAATCAGGATTATTTACAGCATGATTATTATACGGACATCATCACTTTTGATTATGTAAAAGGCAAGACAATAAGCGCTGAGATTTTCGTATCTTTGCAACGCATTTCGGATAATGCCTCTACCCTTTCCCGAGATTATGAAGATGAATTAAGAAGGGTTTTAGCCCACGGAATTTTACACCTAATAGGCTATAAAGACAAGACAGAGGAAGAAGAAAAAGAGATGCGAAGAATGGAAGATTTGTACTTAAGCAAGTATAGGGATTCAAAGAATTAAATTAAATATCACTTTAAGTCCCATATCTAAAGTACTCAATTCTAGCAGTAATATACGTTTACCTAGAGTGCATTCTTCAAAAATGTTTCACGTGAAACATTGTAGTTAAAGTTAAGGTTTAAAGCTTAAACAAGCGAGATAAAAATGATTTCAGAAATATATGACGTAATCGTAGTAGGTGCAGGACACGCAGGATGTGAAGCAGCAGCAGCGGCAGCCAACTTGGGTTCAAAAACACTATTGGTTACAATGAATATGCAGACCATCGGACAGATGAGTTGCAACCCCGCAATGGGTGGAATCGCAAAAGGACAAATCGTAAGAGAGATTGACGCGATGGGTGGATACTCCGGAATCGTAGCAGACAAATCTGCCATCCAATTCAAAATGCTGAATCTTTCAAAAGGTCCTGCCATGTGGTCCCCGAGAACCCAGAATGACAGAATGCTTTTTGCCGAAGAATGGCGACTGGCTTTAGAGAATACTCCCAATCTTGATTTCTTTCAGGATATGGTGAAACAACTGGTTGTTGAAAATAATAAAGTAACCGGAGTAATTACTTCTTTAGGAATTGAGATTAAAGCAAAATCTGTAGTTCTTACCAACGGAACTTTTTTGAACGGATTAATTCACGTTGGAGACAAACAACTAGGTGGTGGAAGAATGGGTGAACCAAGAGCATTTGGGATCACCGAACAATTGGTAAGTTTAGGTTTCGAAGCTGGAAGAATGAAAACCGGTACCCCACCAAGAGTTGATGGAAGAAGTTTGGATTATTCAAAAATGGAAGAACAGAGAGGAGATGAAAAACCTCAAAAGTTCAGCTATCTTGACACTCCGAAATTAACGAAACAATTAAGTTGCCATATTGTATATACTAACGAAACTGTTCATGATATTCTTCGTGAAGGTTTTGATAGAAGTCCAATGTTTAATGGAACCATTCAAAGTTTAGGTCCAAGATACTGCCCAAGTATTGAAGATAAAATCAATCGTTTTGCAGAAAGAAACAGACACCAGCTTTTCGTAGAACCGGAAGGATGGAAAACTGTTGAGATCTACGTGAACGGATTCAGTTCTTCACTTCCTGAGGATGTACAGATCAAAGCAATGAAACATATTCCAGGATTTGAGAATGTAAAAGTTTTCCGTCCGGGATACGCTATTGAATATGACTACTTCCCTCCTACCCAATTGAAGCATACCTTAGAAACAAAATTGATAGACAATTTATATTTCGCAGGACAGATCAATGGAACTACAGGATATGAAGAAGCAGCAGGCCAAGGTCTGATTGCAGGGATTAATGCCCACAATAAAGTTCATGAAAAAGATGAATTTATCCTGAACAGAGATGAAGCTTACATCGGCGTATTGATTGATGACCTGATTACAAAAGGAACTGAAGAACCCTACAGAATGTTTACTTCACGTGCCGAGTACAGACTTCTATTGAGACAAGATAACGCAGATATCAGATTAACTGAAAAAGCATACCACCTTGGATTAGCAAAAGAAGATAGATTAAGAAAAGTAGAGGCTAAAATAACTGAAAGTCAGCAACTTGAAGAATTTTTACGCGAAACTTCTTTAAAACCAGGCGTTATCAACCCTATTTTAGAATCAATAGAAAGCAGCCCTGTAGATCAGGCTTACAGAGCCGCTCAAATACTTACAAGACCTAATATGACTTTAGATAAACTTGATGGTATTGATTTTATTAAGGAAACTTCATCTCAGTACAACGAAGAAGTAAGAGAACAGGCTGAGATTAACATCAAGTACAAAGGCTATATTGAAAAAGAAAAAGAGAATGTAGCTAAATTAAACCGTCTGGAAAACATTAAAATTCCAGAAGATTTTGATTATACGAAGCTTTCAAGTCTTTCTGCAGAGGCAAAACAGAAGATGTCTAATGTACGTCCTAAAACTATTGCACAAGCAGGAAGGATAAGCGGTGTTTCTCCAGCTGATATTAACGTTTTACTAGTCTATTTAGGACGTTAAAATAAAAATGTTTCACGTGAAACATTTCTTGTAATAAAAACAAAAATTAAGGTATTTATTTAACTTTTAAAAGTTGATGAATATCTTAATTTTTTAAGTTATATACACTTTAAAACATAATTATCATTCTGATGAAGAATATTAAATTATAGTATAGATTTATCACTACAATTCTACACAATCTTCAAACAAAAAGGATGCTATAAAGAACTAAATTTGTATATACTTACTATTTTATTTAAATATAACAGATAGCAAATTCAATGAAAATAAAAGATCATTTTCTTTCACAGGAAATATTTGAAATTAAAGAAACAGAAACCAAAGGAGTCTATAAGACCTCCCCTATTCCATCCAATATTTCCAGATATTATGAAAGTGAAGATTACATTTCTCATCACCAGGATTCCGGAAGCCTGAAAGAAAAATTATACAAATTTCTTCAGTCTTTTAATCTTCGGTACAAAAAAAATATTCTTGTTGAAAGAATACCACAAGGATCAAAAGTATTAGACTATGGATGTGGTGCAGGAGAATTTGTAAAGTATATAGAAAATGATTTTGAAACCCTAGGATTTGAACCGGATGCTGATGCAAGAAAAGCAGCCCAGGGGAAAATTACCAAAGCAAAGATCCTGAATGATATTCAAAAAATCGAAGACAAAAGTTTAGATGCAATTACATTATGGCACGTATTTGAACATATAGAGAACCAGGATGAAATGCTCAATATTTTTCACTCAAAATTAAAAGACAAAGGACTTCTTATTATTGCTGTACCCAATCCTACTTCTTATGATGCTAAACATTATAAAGAATATTGGGCCGCCTATGATGTACCTAGACACATCTATCATTTTTCTAAAAACGGAATGGAAAATCTGATTGCTAAAAAACCAGATTGGAAAATGAGAAAGATCAAACCTTTGATCCTTGACTCTTACTACATCTCTATGTTAAGCGAAAAATATAAAAAATCACCTCTATTCTGGCTAAAAGCAAGCATCTACGGAACAATTTCGAACATAAAAGCCTCATTTTCGAACGAATTTTCAAGTTTGATATATATTATCGAAAAAAGATAGATAATCGATTTTTGCACCGTTTCTGAAAGTCAATTTTCAGTATTTTGAACTAAAAAACTTAAAAACTCAGGGAAATCTTCTCTGAGTTTTTTTATTTACTTAAATCTAAATAAACAGATTTATGTCAGTTCTTAGTTAAACGAAAAATAGTTAATTGGATTTTTTCCACCCCCTACTCCATTTTTATAATTCTATAATTTTTTTAGTTAGATAAACTAAGTCATAACATCTTTATAACTCAAAAAAAATTTAGCAAGTAAGCCATAGAAAAAGCTTGAAATCATAAATACAAAAGCAAATTCTTGCAAAAACACATTATTTAAACCATTATTTCCATTTTACGTATAAATCCTTAAAGAATTTTAGTTATTCGATTTTTAACTCATTTCTCAATGTCATTTTTTTGAATAAAAATTTACAACTCTGTATTTACTCTTCAGAGAAGTTTCAATTAATTTCAAATTTTAGAAGACTAAAAAAATTATCTATGTTCGATTAGAAAATTAGAATGAATTCACTATTTGAATTTTAAAAAAATACAATAGGGTTTTTGATATTTTAAGAATTAGGAAAGTATCTCAAATAAAATTCACTTAAAAAATAAATATAGGAACAATACATCGCGAAACTTTTCACAGAAGGAAAAACTAAAAATTTTCAATAAAATATAAGAGCATTATAATTTTCACGTGAACTTTTAATTCAGACATAAAAAAACAGAATTACATATTCAAACCTAATATATAACTATTAAATCAATCGAAAATTTAATTACAAAATCACAATTAAAAAGTTAAAACGCTGTTTTACAGATAATTAAAATGAAAAATAAAATATAAGAACTTAAAAAATAATATAACAAGAAAATATTGATAAAATACAGGATAAAACAGATAGAAAACGAATAATAAAAATAAGTTTAAACACTGATATACAATAATATAAAATATAAAAAATAATACATGATTAAAAAAGAAAATATAACACAATAAAAAAGACCGGATAAGCACCGGTCTTCATCATTATAAATTAATAATCAAGTTACTAACTAAATTTGGATTTCCTGAAAAAGCAGTAGAAGTCATATTATCAACTTTAAACTTAATATCTCCGGTTCCTCCAGCTCCAAAAGTGTGTGCATTGAAGAAGAGTTCAGGGAAAGGATATGTTGGCTGAATAGTATACATCCCTCCTACCCTCTTATGGCTGCCAGAAAGCACCGGACTGACCAAAACTGACGCTCCAGCATTAATACTAGGTACAGGAGTACTTACAAGAGATACAGCGTATTTTGCCTTATTGGATGGATCCGCTAAAAATACAGAAGAAGGTGTAAACTCAACTTTTGGTTGATTAGAAATGTAAATATTATCTCTTACAGTTGTTGATTGAATAATGGGGCTTTCAATTTTAATTAGATCTGCCATTCCATTATGCTCAAGAACCGTTGAATTATTGGTAATTAGGCAATAATTAACTTTTTCAGCAACCATCTTTACTAATTGAGAAGCTGCTGTAATATTGTTCCCTGAAATTTTTACAAAAGAATAATTATTATGCTTTTTAATTTCCTCATCTTGGTCCCAATCAAATAAAATTCCCGAATAATGACCAATAAAATTGTTATCAGTAATTTCAAGAGACTCTGTATCAGCTAAAATAGCTGCTGCAACTCTGGAATAATCACCTTCAGTATAAAGAATATGCGATGTATTGCCTTTCACTATAATTCTTTTACAATTTCCACCTTTCCCTTGGACAATAAATAAAGCCTGACCTCCATTATACAACATATTATTTTTTCCCTGTACATGAACATGTTTAATATTGTTAGAAGTAATTAATACGTTTGATATAGTACAGTTTTTATCCGGCCAGATATATACTCCGGAATTAACAATTTCCGCAATATTATCTGAAATTGAAATATTAGTAATATTTCCTTTCTCAGATCCAACTCCAGCAACAAAATTCATTCTCGTATAATTATAAACCTTATTATTTGAAAAAGAACTATTACTAGCATGGATCTCACATGCACATCCAATTAATCTCATTTGCTCATTTCCGATAAAAGTATTATTGTGAACTGATAAAAAATTAGCATTTCCATAAATAGTGGAATGATCGTAATTAATTGTTTCAACGCTTTTAGCAAGATCTTCAAAAATACAGTTTTGAATGGTTACCTTATTACCATTACCTTTCCAACCAGCTCCAATACAATTAGTTAAATCACCATTCGTCCAATACAATCCATCAATTTCAATATTGGTACAATTTCCTCCTTCAAAGCCAATTCTTCTCACATATGAAGTTCTCATTTGTGAAACTTGTCCATTAAAATCAATAACTCCTCTCCCCTTCAATGTAATATTAAACAATGGTAAAAATTTTGAAGAATCAGTATGATTAAATCCAGAAAATAAAACAAATGGTTTATTATCGAAGAATTCCCCTACCTTGATTACACTATATTCTTCAAATTCAATATCTAAATAAGATCTCAATTCCAGAACATTTCCATGAGCAGTAACTAATTCTGCATTGTCACTATAAGAATTAATAAGATAATGGCCACTAGGAAAAACAAGTTTCAACCCTAGTTGAGAAGAAATATCAATAGCCTTCTGAATGGCAGGTCTTTGATCCACAGTATAGGAAGACTTTACACCAAAAGTCGTTACGTAGACCCTTTTACTAGAAAAAATTATTGTATTTACATAATAATCATTTCCTCTGGAGCGATAAATAATCTGATCTTGTAAAACTCTAGGATCATTAGCTGTTAAAGAATCACCATCAACCCAAGTTGCTATTTTTTTAAAAACAACAACTTCATTAGTAAAGCTATCAATAAGCTGTACAAGATCATCATTGGGAGCAGTATTTCCAACGGCGAAAAATTCATTTGTATACATCATAATATTGTAATTTAGTATTGCAAATGTATTCCCTGTCAGCGTCAAAACTTGTCGTAAAAAATTATTTTTCATCACTGAAATTTAATTTTTCAGTGTTCTAAAAAATTATAAAATTCAAACTAAAAAGAATACATTTTATTAGCAATACTTCTATGATTAAATACTAATAATTCCATTATTCTACTAAGGTTTAATCCTCAATTTATCCTTTGTTAATCGAGGTCAAAACGTAACTTCCACTAAATCAAAAGACATGTCTTCAATATAACATAAGGTTATAACAAAAAGAAATAAAGTTCCATCCAAATTCAGGATTCTTCAATGAGAAATCAAGCATAAAAAAAGCCTGCTAATTTTATTAGCAGGCTTCAAAATATTTAATTTTTATCTCTTTTAATTGTTAATAGCAGCTACACCAGGAAGCTCAAGTCCTTCAAGACTTTCAAGCATTGCTCCTCCACCTGTAGAAACATAACTTACTTTATCAGCATATCCAAATTGCTTAACGAATGCAACACTGTCACCACCTCCTACTAGAGAGAAAGCTCCCAATCTTGTTGCTTCAGCAATACTGTCTCCAAGAGCAATTGTTCCGCCAGCAAAATGCGACATTTCAAAAACACCAATCGGTCCATTCCAAAGAATGGTTCTTGAATTTAATAATACATCGTTGAACTGATCTCTTGATTTATTACCTGCGTCTAATCCCATCCATCCTTCTGGAATTGCGTAGATATCTACTTCTTTTCTTTCAACATCATTGCTGAAACTCTCAGCGATGATTGCATCAGATGGAAGATATACTTTTACTTTATGTTCTTTTGCTTTCGCTAAAATTTCTAAAGCTAAAGGAAGCTTATCATCTTCTACTAATGAAGTTCCGATTTTTCCTCCTAATGCTTTAATAAAAGTGAAAGCCATTCCACCACCAATAATTAAATTGTCTACTGCCGGAAGAATATTTTCTATAATAGTAATTTTAGTAGAAACCTTAGATCCCCCCAAGATTGCAGTCACTGGTTTCTCACCACTTTTCAAAACTTTATCAATTGCTTTAAGTTCTTTAGCCATAAGTAAACCGAAAAATTTAGTTGATGGAAAGAATTGAGCAATTACAGCTGTAGAAGCATGAGCTCTGTGTGCGGTTCCAAAAGCATCATTTACATAAGCATCTCCTAGTTTTGAAAGCTTCTCAGCGAAACCTTCGTCTCCTTTTTCTTCTTCATTGTGAAAACGAACATTCTCCAGTAATAAAATTTCCCCCGGCTTCAAATCTGCAGCAGCCTGTTCAGCTTTCTCTCCGATACACTCATCCACAAATTTCACTTCACGCCCAAGAACATTGGAAACTTCACCAAGAATATGTTTTAGAGAAAACTCATCCTTCACTTCTCCTTTCGGTCTCCCAAGGTGTGTCACTAAAATAACAGAACCTCCATCCTGAAGGATTTTTTCAACAGTTGGTTTCACTGCTACAATTCTGGTATTGTCGGTCACATTCAACTGATCATCTTGTGGAACATTGAAGTCAACTCTTACAAGAGCTTTCTTATCTTTAAAATTGAAGTCGTTAATTGTTTTCATTTTTATCTTTAGATTTATTTTTTCTCAAATTTCAGGCAATCGCCCTCTTCAGCCCAGGTTACATTCTAGCAAATTTCGGCAAGGGCAATTCTATAAACTTCTTTGATTTTTCGTTTCACAAATGTAAGGTTTTAAACTTTTTCAACAGATTGATCGAAATAAAAGTTTTCAAAAACTTTCCCCGAACCCAATCACCCATTAATCAACAAATCTTTTCTCTTTATAAAAAAAAATAAAGCTGTTGTTGTTATGTATTGTTAGTAACGGGGATAAGTTTTAGGCATAAAGTTGATAATACTCAACTGGTATACAATTCATAAATAACTCACAATGTAAATCTCTGTAAACATGCATATTCACACACTTATTCACAATTGTTGATAACTTTGCCAACAAGGCATTATTAGTTATTTTATTATGGAAAAGCTTGGGGATAGCTGAAGAAAAGATCTGGAAAGTTGTGGGGAAAAGTTTAGAATAGATTTTCTATTACGAAATAAATTCAGGTTTGAAAATAGAAAGTTGAAAAAAGTTTTCCACACTTATTAACATACCTTTTCACAATTAACTCACGGTTTACTAACACGAATTGTTATTATTCTTACCTTTGTAAGGAAATAAAATCTAAAAAAGCTTAATAAGAGTATTATGAAAAGAAAAATTGCTATCGCAGCGGACCATGCAGGCTATGAATATAAGGAGATTGTTAAGAACTATCTTTCAGAAAAGTTTGAGGTTCAGGATTTTGGAACGTTTTCCACAAACAGTGTGGATTATCCAGACTTTGTCCACCCTGCTGCAACCTCTGTGGAAAACGGAGAAAATGAGCTGGGAATTTTGATCTGTGGAAGCGGAAACGGGGTTCAGATCACTGCGAACAAACACCAGAAGATCAGATGCGCACTTTGCTGGATGCCGGAGATTGCAACACTGGCAAGACTGCATAATGATGCGAACATGATTTCCATGCCGGCAAGGTTTATATCAAAAGAACTGGCAATTGAAATTGTAGATAAATTTCTTTCTACAGAATTTGAAGGTGGAAGACACCAAAACAGAGTTGATAAGATTGCTGTTTGCTAAATATACTGAGGCCTGTAATTTGATTGCAGGCCTTATTTATTTTTTATTTGTACATTTGCAGTGTTCAATAGAAATAACATTCTATACTTCTCCTGAACCTTTGTAATATTTAAAAGATATTTTATAGAAGGTTTTTCTCTTTTCTTCTCCAGATTTGTAGTAAATTTATACAAAACTAAAGACTCCGTTATAAAGTAGATTTAGATAAAACAAGATTAAATTAAACATTAAGGTTTGATGAAAATAAAAGGATCTGTAGTATTATTTTTTATGATCAGTTGTTTCCATGCCCAAGAGATTATGGATCATAGTGAATTAAAAAAATGCAAAAAGAATTCAGTAAAAAGATTTGCCTTTCCGATAAGGATAAAGATGGAGTTCCATTCTATATGGATCAGTGCCCTGAGGTAAAAGGATCAGAAGATAATAATGGATGTCCTTGGGCAGATACAGATAATGATGGAGTGATTGATAAATATGATGCATGCCCTACTGTAGAAGGACCCGCGGAAAATAATGGCTGCCCATGGCCAGATACAGATGGTGATGGAATTCTGGACAAGGATGATGCGTGTCCTACAATACCCGGAGATAGGGAAAATAAAGGTTGTAAAGCAATTCCCAGCTCAAAAAGTTATACAGCAGAAGAGCTGCAAAAAATAGAAAATGATTTTTTAGCTAATAATAAAAATATTAATTATCATGCATTAGCAGATTACATTTTCAAAAAAATAGATACAAAGAATCTCAATAAGAAAGTGCTTTATCTTTCTATTTATAGAATATATCAAGCGGGATGCGGGCTGGACAGGACTGATTATTCTGATGTGAACTTGGTACAGCGATTGATATTCCAATCATTCTGGGATGAGAGAAACTTTAAAAAGTTTGCTAATCTTTTTCCTAATAAAACAATTCTTCCAATAGGAAGACCTCGTATTTATGATTACGAGAGTAGCAAGAGTATAGGAAACCTTAAAGGGGTACCTAAATTAGTAACAAAATATGGAACGGTTTATAATGCAAAAGGAAGATTTGCAGAAATATCAGATTCTAATGAGAAAATAATTTCGGACAGTGATGGAATAACTTTATTTTTATTCGTTGAAGATAATAAAGTAGCCATTTCTCTCAATGAAAAGGATTTTTATTTTAGATGTAAGAATTCAAAAATTGAAGAGATTTCGGGTTCGGAATACAACAATTAAAAAAAATTAAAATGCCAAAAAAAAGAAAATATATAAGTCATAAAAATGATTTGAAACTGATGGAAATCGGAAGATTGATTCTTCGTTTCATGAATGCGAATGCATCAAAAATTTATAATTATAAGCAGATTGCTGATGGAATAGATTATAAAAATCCAAGACAAAGAGAACTTGTCATTCAGGCACTGCATAAACTTCAGGGATCTGAAAAGATCAAAGAAGTAGAAAGAGGAAAGTATATCGTAAACCTGAAAATTGCGGGAACACTTACTGGAATTATTGATTTTAACCAGAGCGGAAATGCCTATGTAAATGTGGAAGGATTAGAAGACGATGTCTTCGTTCATTCTAAAAATGTAAAGGATGCGCTACAGGGAGATAAGGTTCTTATTATAACTTATCATTATAAAGGAAAGAAACTTGAAGGGTCCGTTTTGGAGGTTTTGGAGCGAAACAGAACAGAGTTTGTGGGGACTTTTCAGAAGGTGGCTCATAAGGATTTTGGATTTGTGGTTTGTGATAAAAAATCAATCAATACAGATATCTTTATTCCGAAGACAAAATTCAATAATGCAGAAGATGGGGATAAGGTTATTGTAAAGATGACAGAATGGAAACCTGGAGATAAAAATCCTGAAGGAGAAATCATACAGGTATTAGGTGCTCCGGGAGAACATGAAACAGAAATTCATGCTATTCTTGCTGAATATGGTCTACCTTATGAGTTTCCACAGGAAGTAGAAGCAGATGCTGATAAAATAGACAGAAGTATTACGGATGAAGAAGTAGCAAAACGTTGGGATATGCGTAATATTTGTACGTTTACCATTGACCCTAAAGATGCGAAAGATTTTGATGATGCTCTATCCATAAGAAAGCTGGAAAACGGAAACTGGGAAATCGGGGTTCACATTGCTGATGTATCGCATTATGTAGTTCCGGGAACGATCCTTGATGATGAAGCTTACCAGAGAGCTACTTCAGTGTATTTAGTAGACAGAGTCGTACCAATGCTTCCGGAAGTATTAAGTAATGATGTATGTTCTCTTCGCCCGAATGAGGATAAATATACCTTCTCAGCAGTTTTTGAACTGAATGATCAGGCAGAAATCCAGAAACAATGGTTTGGAAGAACAGTAATTCATTCAGACAGAAGATTTACCTATGAAGAAGCTCAGGAACGTATTGAAACAGGTCAGGGAGATTTGGCTGAAGAGATCAATACTCTTGACAGATTAGCGAAGATTATGCGTAATGATCGTATTAAAAACGGAGCCATTACTTTTGACAGAAGTGAAGTAAGATTCAACCTGGATGAAAATAATGAGCCAGTTGGAGTATACTTTAAAATCAGTAAAGATTCCAATCACCTGATCGAGGAATTCATGCTTTTAGCCAATAAAAAAGTATCTGAATTTATTTCCTTAACCAGAAAGGGAGAAATTACTAATAATACTTTCATCTACAGGGTTCACGATGATCCGGATCCTGCTAAGTTAGAATCGTTAAGAGATTTTGTTTCTACTTTCGGATATAAGATGAACTTAGCGAATACCAAAAAGGTTGCAGAATCTTTGAATAAACTTCTTCATGACGTCAAAGGAAAAGGAGAAGAAAATATGATCGAAACCCTTGCGATGAGAAGTATGAGTAAGGCGGTATATTCTACGGAACCTATAGGACACTATGGATTAGGGTTTGCATACTATAGCCACTTCACCTCTCCTATCCGTCGTTATCCGGATTTGCTTGCCCACCGTCTTCTTCAACATTATCTTGATGGAGGAAAATCTCCAAGCAGACCTGAACTGGAAGAAAAAGCAAAACACTGCAGTTCTATGGAAAGATTAGCAGCTGATGCAGAAAGGGATTCTATCAAGTATATGCAGGTGAAATTTATGGAAAAACATCTTGGTGAAACTTTCACTGGAGTCATTTCCGGAGTGGCAGAATTTGGATTCTGGGTAGAAATTCCTGAAAACGGTGCTGAAGGCCTTATCAAATTAAGAGATTTAGTAGATGATTCTTATATGTATGATGCCAAAACACATGCTGTATACGGAGTGAGACACGGAAACAAATACCAGTTGGGAGATCAGGTTCAGATCAAAGTAGTAAAAGCGAATCTAATCCAGAAACAATTGGACTTTAAGATTGTTGAATAATGACCGTAATAGATAAGTATATTGTTTTTAGTATTCTGAATACAATATTGTTGGTAACAGTAATTTTTAATACTGTTATCAATTTTTATCTGTTTGTTGCTGCTATTATTATTCTCATAGTACTAAGTAATATTTTAATCAACAGAAATATTATTGATGTTAAAAAACAAGGGAAAAAATATTTTTTCGGAGTTACATTTCCACTTGTCATTAATGTATTCTTTTTGATTAACTATCTTACAGGAATGAATCCTGTGAAAGAGACATATTGTTATAAAAATATGATTGCTGAAGTTGGTGGAAAATATAGCCATCAGAAAGGTAAAACTACTTACATCTATCTAAGCGGAAATGCATATGAATATTCCTATATGACCAGAAGCTTTTTGATTGATTATAAAAGAATGTTATTTAAAAATCAGATTATATATACCTTCGAAAAAGGTATTTTTGGATTCAAAATTCGAAAAGATTTTGAATTTATATACAACGAGAACTGTTCAGATAAAGAAAACTGAAATCTGACTTTCTCAGTAAGCTCTGGAAACAGAATAAAAATAAATAGGTTATTCCAATGCAGGAATAACCTATTTATTTTAATAGAAAATTTAGAAAAATAATGCTTTAAACCACAATTCATTTTTCATACTACCATAACTCCCCTTCTCCCCGCTTCCCGCTTCCTTTCTAAAATCTATACCTCAAATAGCAGCCAAAATAAAAGTTGATATATCACATCTTTATTGAATAATTAAATCATAAAGTATAACTTTGTATAAAACGAAATGAAATCTTATTCATTTTAAAACACCACTTAATGCTTGAACTTGTACTATCTGCTATTGTTTTAGGATTCATGTTGAGTCTGGTTTTTATAGGACCTATTTTCTTCCTTTTAATTGAAACCAGTTTCTCCAGAGGTCCCAAACATGCCTTATCATTAGATCTTGGAGTCATTACTGCAGATTTATTGTGTATTGTAGCAGCTTATTATGCCAGTGCAGATATTGTCACCCTAATAGATAAGCATCCGGGCTTTTACAGGATCACTTCCATCCTGATTTTTATTTACGGAATTGTAATGCTGGTAACGAAAACCAAAATGCATATGCCTGGTGAAGAGAAAATTATTAGTCAAAATTATATTAAGACTTTTTTCAATGGTTTTTTCTTTAATCTTTTAAATGTAGGAGTTATCCTTTTCTGGCTGGTAACGGTAATTTCTGTAAGGAATCAATATCCGGACACCAGCAGTTTTATTTTATATATAAGCATTGTAATAGGAACTTATCTGGGTATTGATCTTGCCAAAATATTTTTGGCTAAACAGTTTCACGATAAACTTACCCAAAAGCTTGCCAATAGGATCAGAAGAGTTGTAGGTGTGATTCTTATTGTTTTCAGTTTCTTTATCTTCCTGCAGAGCTTTAAGAAGTTCAATCAGTTTGACAGACAACTGGAAGAGGCTGAGAAAAAAGAAGTAAAATATCAACAAACAAAATGAAAAAAATTATCTTTCCAAAAGCTCTTAAAAAAGGAGCCAAAATAGCTGTTATTTCCCCTGCTGGAGCTGTAGATGCTGCACAACTTGAAAAGGGAATAAAATTAATTAAAAGTAAAGGATTCGAACCTGTTTTAGGGGAACATCTCTATACTAAATATTCTAACGGATATAATTACGCCGGAACAGAAAAGGAAAGAATAAAAGATATCAACTGGGCTTTAAATGATAGAGAAATTGGAGCAATCTGGGCCTCTAGAGGTGGCTACGGATGCCAGCATCTGATTCAGCATTTAAATCTGAAAAACTTCACAGAAAATCCGAAATGGTATATTGGATATTCTGATAATACCGTTATACAAAGCTATCTATTGAAAAAAGGCTTTGCTTCCATTCATGGGCAGACCATCAAAACATCCAGTTTTGGAGTTACTGATGAAAGCTACGATCTGGTCTTTGATATTTTAAAAGGAAAAGCACCTAAATATAGCTTAAAATCTCACCGATTAAATAAAACAGGGAATATTGAAGGAGAATTGATTGGTGGGAATTTAGCCCTTATCTATGCTCTTCTGGGGACCAAATATTCTTTTGATTTTAAGGATAAAATTTTGTTCATTGAAGATATTGGGGAAAACTTCTACGCACTGGATCGTATGATAATGAGCCTGGAACTGGCAGGAGTTTTCAACAAGATCAAAGGACTTATCGTTGGTGGAATGACCAATATGGGTGATGAAAAAGACAATAAGGAGTATGAAGCCAGCTTTGATGAATTTGCCTATAAATTGATCTCAGATAGGATTTCAAAATACAAATTCACTACAGTATTTGGTTTTCCAAACGGACACATTAAAGACAACCGACCTCTTTTAATTGGGGGAACGGTTAAAGTAAAAGCCGGTACTAAGGTTAAGATCGAATTTTAAGGAGTATCACTCTCCTATTCACTTATTAAAAATAGAATTATGGCAGATCATAATGACTTTGGAAAGATAGCTGAAGATATGGCTGCCGGTTACCTTCAGAAAAACGGATATAAAATCCTGGCCAGAAACTTCAGATTTCAGAAAGCAGAGATTGATATTATTGCTGAAAAAGATGAACTGATTATTATCGTTGAAGTTAAGGCAAGATCTACCGATTTTTTCATCCTGCCTCAGGAAGCAGTAACCAAAGCAAAAATCAAGTCTATTGTCTTGGCTGCAAACCATTATTTGGAAGAATTCAATAAACAGAATGAGGTGAGATTTGATATTATTTCCGTCTTGCCTGACGAAAAGAAGAACTTAATTATTGATCATATAAGCGATGCTTTCCATGCTTTGGATGCCAATTAATCAAATATAAAAATAACGATAAATAATGTATCAGTTTAGCAACATATCAATGTAACAATAAAGATGAGACATTGGTATAATATTAGACTAATGTATTGTTGCTTTAAAATAATAATCAGTTGTATGAAAACAATATTCATCACCGGAGCTACTTCCGGTATCGGTAAATCTACTGCAGAGCTTCTTGCAAAACAAGGAAACAGAATTATCATTTGTGGAAGGAGAGAGGACGTACTTAAATCTTTAAATGACGAATTATCTCAATATACCGAAATATTTAGTTTAATATTTGACGTAAGGAATCTTCAAGAGGTGGAAACTGCGATTAACTCGCTGCCCGAAGAATGGAAAGATATTGATGTTCTGATTAATAATGCAGGTAATGCACACGGGCTTGATCCGCTTTCATCCGGTAAGACTGATGACTGGGATTCGATGATTGATGGAAATGTAAAAGGACTTCTTTATGTTTCCAAAATGATTATCCCTGGAATGAAAACTAAAAATTTAGGTCATATCGTAAACATCAGCTCTGTGGCAGCAAGACAAACCTATGCGAATGGAGTAGTGTACTGTGCTACCAAAAAAGCAGTAGATGTTATTTCTGAAGGAATGAGATTAGAGCTTACTGAATTCGGAATTAAGGTAACCAACATCCAGCCGGGAGCTGTAGAAACAGATTTTTCATTGGTAAGATTCAAAGGAGACAGTGAAAAGGCTGCAACGGTTTATGCAGGATATGAGGCATTAAAAGCTGAAGATATTGCAGATGCAATTGCGTACTGTGTAAATGCTCCGAAACATGTTACCATTGCCGATATGTGTATCTATCCATGCGCTCAGGCCGAACCAAGAACAATCTATAAAAAATAGTCTCAAAATAAAGGACTAAATTTGTGGAAAATTTTAAAATGGATTTTGCTTTTCCGCAAGGTTATATTTTAGCTTAAAATAAGAAAATGAAAATTCTATATCTCGAAACATCGTCTAAAAACTGTTCAGTGGCCATATCAGATAACGAAAAGCTGCTGTGTCTGTGCGAGGAAGTTTCTGAAAACTATAAGCAGTCTGAAAGTCTTCATACTTATGTAGAATGGGCTTTAGAAGGGGCAGGGATATCACTGCAGGACATTGAAGCGGTTTCTCTGGGTAAAGGACCGGGTTCTTATACCGGATTAAGAATTGGAGCTGCCTCTGCAAAAGGGTTCTGTTATGGACTGAAGATTCCGTTTATTGCCGTTAATTCTCTTGAAAGCATGTTAGAGTCTTTTTTAGGCCAAAACTATGAATTCATAGTGCCATTAATCGATGCAAGGAGAATGGAGGTATATACGGCCGTTTATGACGGTTCTACGGGAAAAGAAATTTCTGCAACGGAAGCAAAGATTCTGGATGAAAATTCTTTTGAAGAATTTAAAGGTAGAAGAGTGGTCTTTGTAGGAGATGGGGCGAAGAAAGCTAAAGATATTTTAAATCTGCCTGATGCCGATTTTAGAGAAGATATTTATCCGTCTGCTCAATACCTGATTAAAAAAACATTGGAGAAAATAGAAAACAAAGAATTTGAAGATATGGCTTATTTTGAGCCCTTTTATCTTAAAGACTTCCATGGAGTAAAGAAAAAAGGATCATAGATTCTATCTTTTTGAAAAAGATAATTACATAAAAAAGCGAAGATGTATTCTTCGCTTTTTTGTTTATTGTTTTTGTGGCCCATCAGGAACATTTCTGTTTCTTGCCTTAGGTTTGTCTGTTTTTTGTTGTTGAGGAGGATTATTCATATTATTATTTCCTGCAGGGAAAGAATCCTGTTTTATTTCCTGCTGGGTAACATTTAAGTTTCCTTGGCTATTGAGCTGCCCAGGCGCATTTTGCGGAATATTCTTACTTTTAACGGTAGGTTGGGTAGGAGTGCCAGGCTGTTGAGAGATTGAGTTTCCTTTATTGTCAGTAGCCTGGAAGCTGAGATCACTTTTCAGATAATTCAGCATTTCTTTAGCCTTTATCCCTTCCGGAGTTTTAGCGTAATTTAAAGCAATTTGTTCAAGCTGTAAAATCATTACTTCTTTTCCACTGGATTTTCCTGTATTGAAAGCATTCAGGAGGTATAATTTAGGTACCAGTGCATCTTTCGGATACTTCTGAATAGTTTGATCAATGACTTCCTTACTTTCCGCAAACTTTTCAGACTCGTATAAAGCATAGGCTTTTTTGTATTCATTTTCAACATCCTCAGTAGATTTTACGAATGAATTGTTTTTAGGGTTTCTTGCAAATTCAGCGTAGGAAGTATAAGGATAATCAGTTAATAGAATTTGTTTGGCTCTTTCAGCAGACTGAGGAGTTTTTTCATAATTCATAGCAAAAATCTCATACAAGGCCTGAAGCATTACCTTTTCTTCCGGTTTTACATCTACAAGATCATACAGAGTTTTGGTGGCAAGGGGAGTATTGGTAAAATAGTTCTGATACATAATACCCAATCCCAAAGATGCAGTATCTCTGTCCTTTTTAAGCTGTCCCAGTTTTTCCTGATTGGTTGGAATTTGCTCAATATAATAAGCCGGTTCAAAACGTCTCGGATTAGGAGCGGCAGTTACCCCAAGCGCTTCACTTTTCATATCTTCAATAGAAGCCATTTTTTTAGAAAAACGCCAGTTGTCAGAAAGTGCTCTTTCACCCCAAACCTGCTTAAATGAAGAAGTTCCCTTGCTTACCGTTCCGGTATTGTTGAAATAAAAACCTTTTGTGGTAACCCCAAAATCCTCGAAAGAATTAGAGTTGTTATTGGCAAAAATAGAATTGGCATTATAATCTCCGGTATCAAATCCTTTGTTTCGTTCTGCACGTCTTCTTTCCTGTTCCTCTTTCTCTTCTTTGATCTTTAGTTTAGCAATATATTTTGTGAAAAAGTCTGTTCTTTGAGCATTATCCATCTTAGCTAAAGAAAGAATACTGTCATTCTTTTTGATAAGATAATAGTTCTTAGAGATTTTTTTAATGTATGCAGACTGATCTTTTAACAAGATCTTTGAAGGCTCGTAGGTCATTACAGCAAGTGCAGAATCATAATAAGTTCCCGCACCGATATAATCATTCTTTTCAAGATAACCTTTTCCTATCTCATAATATGCCAATCCACGGATCTGAGGGTCAGAAACCTTTTCAAACAAAGACTTTCTGAAAAACTGCTGTGCTTCATCCTTTTTTCCGGCCTTATTGGCCATCAGTCCTAAAGCATATAAAAATTCGTTTTTTCTGGAACCGTAAGTCCCTTTTTTACTAATTCCCTCCAGATAGCTTTTAGCACCATTATAATCCCCTTTACCATTAAATGTTTTGGCAATGGCAATTTGGGATTTCACTTCAAATTCAAAATCACTGGAATATTTATAGGCTGCAGTATAGCTTTCTCTTGCCTTATCATTCTGCCCCAGATTTTCAAGGACCTGTCCTCTTAAATATGCAATTCTGCTCTTCAGCTTCCTGTTAGAATTCAGCTCAAAAGCCAAATCAAGCTCTTTGGCAGCATCTTCTTTTTTTCCGGCATCCAAAAGGGACTCAGCATAGTAAATGCTCAATAATTTGGCGTAAGTTTTATTGATCTTTTCTCCTTTTAGTTTAGCAAAAGTCTCATGAGCTCTGTGGTAATCTTTTATTTTATCATAAGCTACTCCCTGATAAATTCTTGCCAGCGGAATCCTTTTATCATCCTTCATATGAGCGAAGACATAATTAAGAGCATCCATGGCTTCCAAAGGTTTATTCCGATAGATTCTGGATTGGGCCAGGATCATATAGGCATCAAAAATCTGTTTGTTTTTCTCTTCACCGTTTCTGGTAACAGAATATTTATTGATGGCTTTTAAGGCCTTAGCTTCAGCAATTTCCAGAGTAGTTGCTCCTTTGGCAGGAGCTGCTCCATCCATATTGGTAGGGTCACTTCCCGGACCATTTGGCATGTTAGGAATTCCGGAGTTTCTTCCGGATGGCCTGTTGGCAACTTCTCCCATTTTCATGGAATTTTCTGCAAAAGCAGCTGATTGCCCCAGGTCACTTCCCAAAGGCTGATCTTCAAAAGTAAGAATAGGGATATAAGGAGCATAAAAATTATCTTTATGCGCTTTATCCCTGGTTGTAAATTCACTGTTTAATGCGTCCTTAGCATTAAATAGTGTGTTGTAGTATGTAGAAAATCCCTTCAATAGTTTGGATCGCTGCTCCGGCTTTTTTACTTTGGTACCACAGGAAGCAACAAGGCAGATCACTAAAAGGAACAATATATTCTTTTTCATTATTCAATATAACTTGCTAATCTGCTTTTTATTATCAGCAGTTTGATGATTTTGTAAAAATAATAAAATTTTATAATGAATAATATTTATATTTCTCTCCGAAATATTTTATTTCATCTTTGTTGAAGTAAAAAATCATATGATTTTTAAATTTTGGAAATTTCATTCAAAATCTTGTAAACAAGGTGGGTAGGAAGGCCCATAATGGTATAAAAACTACCTGTCAGGCTTTTGATTTTTGCCATCCCCAGCCATTCCTGAATCCCATAGCTTCCAGCCTTGTCAAAAGGTTTGTAATTTTGAATATAATACTGTATTTCATCATCAGTGATCTCATCAAAGGTTACATCCGCAACGTCCGTTTCTGTAAAAACCTTATCCGCAGTTTTTATAGTGATTCCTGTATAAACCTGATGTGTTCTTCCTGAAAGATTTCTCAGCATGCTTTGGGCATCTGCTTCATCCTTAGGCTTACCCAGGATCTCTTGATCAACGGCAACTACAGTATCTGCTGTCAGTAAAACTTCATCCGGTTCCAGGCTTCTGAAAGCATCCGCTTTTAATTCAGATAAATAGCCCGCTGCATTTTCTATGGCAATATGAGCAGGAATAATTTCTTCACAATCAATTTTTACAACCTCAAATTCAAAACCAAGGCTTGAAAGAAGTTCTTTTCTTCTTGGCGATTGCGATGCTAAAAGTAATTTCATAGGGTAGAATTATACAGATTGAGTATTATCATCATGCCAGTTCCCCTGAACTTTCATTACCTGCTCGATGACGTCGCGTACAGCACCACTTCCTCCTTTTATTGGAGAAATATAATCTGCTACCCCTTTTACTTCAGGAACTGCATTTTCAGGACATGCTGCAATCGCTGAACTTTCCATGATATGAATATCCGGAAGATCATCACCCATAGTGAGAATCTCCTCATTCTTAAGGTTATATTTCCTCTTAAAATCTTCAAAATCCTCCATTTTATTATGGGATTTCGGATAATAGTCCTGAATACCGAGGTAATTGATCCTGTGTTTTACCATTTCATCATTTCCTCCTGTAATAACTCCAATCAAATAATTGTTTTTTAAGGCTTTTACTACTGCATAACCATCCAGTACATTCATTACCCTGCACATATTTCCACCCGGCATCAGATAAACGCTTCCATCTGTGAAAACACCGTCTACATCAAATACAAAGGCCTTAATATCCTTTAATTTCTCTTTATAACTCATACATTTTTTGAATAGAATGATTCATTGTCTTATAAATAGCAAGACTTTCTTCGTCTTGTACTAATTGCTCATGTAATTCTAAAACCCTTAAGTCATTTCTTACCGCTGGTCCTGTTTGGGCCATTTTAGGTTCTATCTCATGGATTTTCTGAACCGTTTCATCAATCAACGGTAAAAAATAATCGAATGGAATTTCCTGAGAATCTGAAATTTCCTTAGCTCTTGAAAAAAGATGATTCACAAAATTGCAGGCGAAAACGGCGGTCAAATGAATGTACTTTCTTTTTTCATGATTGCTTTCCATCACATTTTTCGAAACTTTGGAAGCAAGCTCAAAGAGGGTTTTTGTATCCTCTTCATTCTCAGTTTCAATGAAAAACGGAATTTTTTCATATTCCAGCTCCTTCGATTTCGAAAAGGTCTGTAATGGATAAAAGCTGGCCTTTCTATATTCACCGCTCAAAGTTTCTTTTGGAAGTGAGCCTGAAGTATGGGCAACCAGGCAGTTTTTTTTGGAAATTATCTTAGAAACCTCTTCTACAGAATTATCACTCACACAGATGATATACAGATCTGCATCATCCAGCTGTTCCGTGGAATATGGAATAGTAAGTTCTTCAGAAATTTTACTCAATTCTTTTTCGTTCCGCCCAAAAATCTGAGCAATGGAAATGCCTTTCAAAGTGAACGCTTTGGCCATATGATAAGCCACATTTCCAGAACCGATTATTACAATTTGCATCTAACAAATATAGGATTTTAAGCTGAGCCGGGAAAGGAAGAAGAGGATAGAAACTTCAAACTTAAATATAGGCACGTTTATTGCGTAAGTGTCTCATATTATTTTTAATATTTAAACTGAAAATTGAATTTTTAATTTAACTTTCAGTTATTTTTGTAATCCAAAACAATGAAAGGCATCTTATGAAGATTAAGGACGCGGAAATTATTTCGTTGATGCAGAATCCACGGACACAGGATAAAGGTGTTCGTGCCTTGATGGATGCCTATCAAAGCAGATTGTACTGGCACATACGAAGAATTATTGTGGACGGAGATCTTGCTCAGGATACTTTGCAGGAAACTTTTATTAAAGCTTATCAGAATTTTCATCAGTTTAAAAATGATAGCCAGTTGTACACATGGCTGTATAGAATAGCAACCAATGAGGCACTGCAACAGGTAAACAAACTGAAGAAAATGCAGAAAACAGATGAAGATCCGGAGTATCACATGCAAAACCTCGTTGCCGATAATGTAGAAGGAGATGCTGAAGAAATACAGATTTTACTGCAGAACGCCATACAAAGCCTGCCGGAAAAGCAGAAACTGGTATTTATGATGCGGTATTATGATGATTTGCCTTATGAAGAAATATCTAAAATTGTAGATATGTCAGTAGGCACGCTGAAAACAAATTATCATTATGCCAAACAGAAAATAGAAGAGTATATTAAAGAAAATTACGAAAGATAATTTTTGACAAAACAAAGATGAAAGAGTTCGACTTAGAAAAACTAGAACGTAAAAACATTTACACAGTCCCTGAAAATTTGTTTGAAAATATTCAGGAGAGGGTTATGAATGATATAAAGCCGGAGCAAAAAGCACCAGCACCGGTCTTTAAGTTAAATTGGATGTATGCCGCAGCGGCATCTTTGGCTTTGATCTTTGGAGTCACTTTTATTTATAATTCCAATAACGATTCTGCAGATAAAGAATTGAATTCAAAAGAAGCCTATGCTGCTCATAAAGGGGGACCTAAAACGGAAGCCGAATTGGCTTATGAAACATTGGAAAATGATTTAACTTCTGTTGAAAATAATAATCAAACAGTTGTAAATCAGAAAAATAATACTTCTTTAGCTTCAAAAAGTGAAGGAGGAAACGAACAACAAACTGTTTCACAAAAAATAGTGAAACCTGTAACTAAAAAAGAAGAAACACGGATGAATGAATATTTGGATTCATTCTCCAATTCTGAAATTGCAGAACTGGCAAATAATTCAACTCAGGATGTTTATTTGGATTTATATAATTAATAAAGAAAGATGAAAAAGATACTATTGACGTTTTTTATTATTTATGGTTTTAGCTTTGGCTTAAATGCTCAAAGAACGGATTATGACTGGAAAAAGATGGATCCTAAACAAAGGAAGGAGGTCATCAATAATCTTTCTCCTGAAGAAAGAAAAGAGCTCCTTAAGAAATTCCGGAATAATATGATCATGGATAATCTGAATGTAGATCCGGGAGATAAAGCAGAATTTACACAGCTTTATAATGAGTATCTTGACAGTCAGAAACAGATAAAAAGTCAATTTGATCCAGGCTTTAACCCTGAAACCTTAACGGATGATGAAGCAAAAGCTAAATTACAGCAAAGCTTTGAAATTGGACAAAAGCTTCTGGATAACAGAAAAAAATACGCAGAGAAAATGCAGGAGGTAATTCCCTGCCAGAAAGTTCTGAAGCTGTTTCAGTCTGAGGGCATGATGAGAGATAAAATGAATGAAAGAAAACCTCATGTACATAATAATAGTTCGGGACCTAAACAAAACCCATAATAGTTTATTTTTTTAATGTTGGACGGCTCTTACAGATCTTTTTTGTGAGAGCCGTTTAATTTTCTACAAAATCAATAACTTTCATTGGTGACCGAACTCATAGAGAAAAGGAAAACTCCGTTTTTGAATAGTTTTAAAGATAGAATACTGGATTGCTTCTTTAGATTTTCCCAGATATTTTAAATAAATTGATACAATAAGATGATGAAAGACAATAATCTCTCGCTTTTTTTTATCTTTGCAAATTACAAGATTCTTAAATGAAAAACATACGAAATTTTTGCATAATCGCTCATATCGACCACGGTAAAAGTACCTTGGCAGACCGTCTTTTGGAGTACACGAATACCGTTACTCAAAGAGAATTACAGTCTCAGACGCTTGATGATATGGATTTGGAAAAGGAACGTGGGATTACGATTAAGTCTCACGCGATCCAGATGGATTATGAATATAAAGGAGAAAAATATATTCTAAACCTGATTGATACACCGGGACACGTAGACTTCTCTTATGAAGTTTCCCGTTCTATTGCTGCCTGTGAAGGAGCTCTTCTTATTGTAGATGCCGCTCAGAGTATTCAGGCACAAACTATTAGTAACTTGTATTTAGCATTGGAAAATGATTTAACAATCATTCCAATCTTAAATAAAATTGACCTTCCGTCTGCTAACCCCGAAGAAGTAACTGATGAGATCATGAATCTTATCGGATGTGAATATGAAGATGTATTGAGAGTTTCTGGAAAAACGGGAGAAGGTGTTCATCACTTACTGGAACAGATTGTTGAAAGAATTCCTGCACCGGTAGGAAATCCTGACGGCCCTCTTCAGGCTCTGATCTTTGACTCTGTTTACAACCCATTCAGAGGGATTGAAGCTTACTTCAAAGTAGTGAATGGAAGTATTACCAAAAATGAAAAGATCAAATTCTTTGCAACTGGAAAAGAATATGGAGCTGATGAAGTAGGTACCCTAAAACTGAAGCAGGTTCCAAAGAAAACCATTCAATGTGGAGATGTAGGATATTTGGTTTCAGGGATTAAAGATGCCCGTGAAGTAAAAGTAGGAGATACCATTACTTCTTTTGAGAAACCAGCAGATGGACCTATTGATGGATTTGAAGAAGTAAAACCGATGGTATTTGCAGGTATTTACCCAATTGATTCTGAGGATTTTGAAGAGTTGAGATTCTCTTTGGAGAAATTAAGATTAAACGATGCTTCTTTGGTTTTCGAACCGGAAAGTTCTGCCGCTCTTGGATTCGGATTCCGTTGCGGATTCTTAGGAATGCTTCACATGGAAATCGTTCAGGAACGTTTGGACAGAGAGTTCAATATGAACGTGATTACAACGGTTCCTAACGTATCTTACTTCGGGTATACTAAAAAAGAACCTGAAGTTCCGATTTTGATCAATAACCCATCTGAAATGATGGATCCTTCTACAATGGATAGAGTAGAAGAGCCTTTCATTAAAGCATCTATCATTACAAAATCTGACTTTGTTGGAGCAGTAATGACTTTATGTATCGAGAAAAGAGGAGAAATCGTTAACCAGAGTTATTTAACATCAGAACGAGTTGAATTAATTTTCAATATGCCATTGGCAGAAGTAGTTTTCGACTTCTATGACAGGTTAAAATCAATCTCTAAAGGATATGCATCATTCGATTACCACCCAATCGGATTCAGAGCTTCCAAGCTTGTAAAAATGGATATCCTGATCAATGGTGACATGGTAGATGCCCTTTCATCTTTGATTCACGACAGTAATGCTTACTATATCGGTAAGAGAATGTGTGAAAAGCTTCGTGAGCTGATCCCAAGACAACAGTTTGATATCGCTGTTCAGGCAGCTTTAGGAACGAAGGTTATTGCCAGAGAAACCATCAAAGCCTTAAGAAAAGACGTTACTGCAAAATGTTACGGTGGAGATATTTCCAGAAAGCGTAAACTATTGGAAAAGCAGAAAGAAGGTAAGAAGAAGATGAAACAGATTGGAAGGGTAGAAGTACCACAGTCTGCGTTCATGGCTGTATTAAAGCTTAATGACTAATTCAATATCATTATAAAAACAAACCCCATTTCAGCTTGAAACGGGGTTTTTATTTTATTTTTTACGGGTGAATTTTATTTCCATTGTTTTCATTTCCTTTCCTGTTTTTGGATTGGGTCCATACATTTCCAAAGTATGGTTGTTATCATCAGTAAAGGTATAAACTTCTCTTACCTCACATTCTTTGCCCGGCCGGCTTGGATCGGTCATTTTACCTTTAAAATCAATTGATTTCTTAGCTGGATTCCAGTCTCCTTCTGCATGCATTAATCCTGTTCCCATATTATCAATCCATGTGCTTACAAACTTTTTCTTGGCATTATCATAGCCCATAATACTCATACCTTCAAAGGGCATTCCCATAAAATTACCTTTGTAATTACTTACCTGATAACGGCCTTCGAAAATCATTTTATTAGTGCATTCAGAAGTAGAAGTCACTGCTTTTCCACTGTCATCCATCCACATACTGGTTGCACCCGTCCAGTTTCCATCAAATTTCGCCAGCATTTTATGCATGTCACCTGGAGTTGCAAATTCCATCCATGCTTTTGTTGCGGCTGCAGAATCTACTGGTTTCCATTCAGATGTGGTGGCTGCAGAATCTTTTTTATCAGAACTATCTAAAGCGCTTGTTTTCCCTTTCTCACATGCTGTACATAAGAAAGCGAGAGAAATGATTGCTAATAAATTTTTCATAAATATTTAATTTTAAGTTGGTTATAATAATAACTTAAAGGTATGAAGTTTTATTACTAGTAAAATATTTTTATTTTTCCTTAATGAAAATCAAAACTAAAACAAACTAAAAATACTTCCTTTAAAGGGATCGTTTTTATTTTACTTCGTCATACCTTCTCTGCACTTTGAGTATATTTTTGTCATAATTCATCATAAATGATTCAGAAGAACTATGGAACAGCGTGACTTTAAATTTTCCTCGGTCTTTTCCTGTGAGATAGTTAACTGAAAATATCATGATTTCATTAGGTTCAAATTCCCAATAATGCATACCCCAACCGGTTCCACAAATAATGGCATCGTCGTTCCATATCATTTGCCATTTTTGCTTATCGTTGAGTATAGCAAGTGGTAGATTTTTCAGACCAGAAAGTATTAATTTCCGATTTGAAATATTCTTGATAAATACAGGAAAAGCTTTATATTTTTTAAGGGTTCCTGTTTCTAAATTGTATGCATATTTAGGAATCGTGTCATTGGGCTTGATGACAATTTTGACATTATTTTCAGATAAAGAATCAAAACTAACTGGTGTTTTAGAAAACTTCATTCTTTCAAAATATCCATGAAAATATGCGGCATTACGAGCAGGGTTGCTCTCAACTTCTGTATCTGGTGGAGGTGGCGGAGCAGGTATCATTGAGTTGTAATATTTTACTTCAACATTGGAAGTATCTTTGCCTAAGTATATTAATCCAGTTTCTCCTTCCCCTATCCCTTCGTTAAACTTTTGGAAGGTTAGCTTCTCATTTTTTTCATGGTGTAAAATGATGGGGTCTGCAAATGAGGATTCTTTTTTACAAGAGAATAATCCAAGGATAAGACTAAAGTAAAGCAGCTTTTTTATCATTTAGTAAAAATACTAAATATTTATTCTTAGCTTTGCGTATTCGTAACGCAAACTAATTTATGGAGTCTCCAAAAAAAATACAGGATATCAAAGTAGCGGTAGATGCCGTTATCTTTGGATATTTCGATAAAAAGACCTTCAAATCCTTTTAATCAAAAGAAACATCGAACCTTTTAAAGGTGGTTGGGCTCTTCCGGGGGCCTCGTTCTGGATGATGAAAATCTGGATGATGCCGTAAAAAGAGAACTTCATGAAGAGGCAGGCATAAAACCCGATTTTTTAGAACAACTTTATACATTTGGTAACGTAGGCCGCGATCCTAGAAATAGAGTGGTTTCTGTGGCTTATCTGGGCCTTGTCAACCCATCTTATCACGAACTTTTTGCAGATTCTGATGCAGATGATGCACAATGGTTTAGTGTAAATGCTCTTCCAACTGTGGCTTTCGACCACAAAAATATTATTGATATTGCCTTAAAAAGACTTCGTACCAAAATTCAATATCAACCGATCGGTTTCAATCTTCTCAATGAAGAATTTCCTTTTTCAGACCTTGAAAACCTTTACAAAACCATTGTAGGGCAGGAGATAGACCGCAGAAATTTCCGTAAAAAAATCATGAGCTATGGATTGCTTAATGAAACCAATAACGTTAAAAAAGAAGGCAGCGGAAGACCCGGAAAACTTTTCACCTTTAATCAGGAAAAATATAAAGAACTGGAAGAACAGGGATTTTATTTCGAAATCAAATAGTTTTAAAACTACAAATTATACTTAAAATCATATGATCAGCTCAATTTGAGCTGATCATTTTGCTTGTTCATAAGGACCCTAAATAAGAAACGCTACTAATACACGAGTCTTTTCAATGTGGTTATATCTTTTAAACCACATTGAAACATAGTTTTTGGGCACTTTATGAATTATGACAATTGTAATTTGTTGAGCAAAAAGTATTTATATTTTGTCAAATCTTGAAATGTAGATAAATTTTACTCTTTGATAATCAGTCTGTTATATTTATTAGTGTAAAATAGACGCAAATAAATTTGGCGGATAAAATGATATTGCATTACATTTGCGTAGAAATAACACAATATGAAATACACCATACAAAATATCAAAGACAGATTTCAGAAAAAAGAAAGGATAAAGTTTTTATTTTTCTGGGGACACACGGTTAAGGATGAAATCACCAAGTCATGCTTTAGCCAATGGTTTACAGGACCTTTTGAAGAAAATGGGATTGTTTACAAAACAGCAGAACATTATATGATGGCTGGTAAAGCAAGATTATTTAATGATGCTGAAATTTTAGAAAAAATATTGAAAGCACCCAGCCCTAACCAGGTGAAATCTTTGGGAAGAAAAGTCAAAAATTTTGATCCGAAACTTTGGGATGAACATAAATATGAGATTGTAAAGCAGGGAAACCTTTTAAAATTCTCACAAAACAAAAAGTATAAAGACTTTCTTTTGTCAACAGGAGATAAAATACTGGTAGAAGCCAGTCCTTATGATACCATTTGGGGAATCGGGATGCTGGAAACAGATTCAAGAGCAGAAAATCCTTTATTATGGAACGGAAAGAACCTTTTAGGATTTGCTTTGATGGAAGTAAGAGATGAATTAAGAGGGTAAAAACACAATAACCAGTCACAGAATATTAATCATGGAAAAAACAGACCTACATCCGCAGATATTCCTAATTGAAGACTTTATTTCGGAAGCAGAATGTGACCAATACATTGCTTTGGCACAAAGGGAAACTTTTGAAGAAGCAAAAATTAATATAGGTGGGCGCCAGATGATGAGCAAAGGGATCAGAAACAATGACAGGCTGATGATTTTTGATAATAATTTGGCAGAAGATCTCTTTAAAAAAGCGGTTGACTATCTTCCAAAGGAGCATGAAAACTATAAAGTTTTGAACTTTAATGAGATGTTCAGGGTTTATAAATATTCTCCTGGGCAGCAATTTAAAATGCACCGTGACGGAAGCTATATCAGAAATGAAAAGAAAAAAAGTTTCTATACATTTTTAATCTATCTGAATGATGATTTTGAAGGTGGAGAAACAGAATTTGAAAACCTGTTCACAGTCGCTCCAAAGAAAGGGACAGCCTTAGTTTTTTATCATCCTTTACGGCATGAAGGAAAAATTCTGATAAGCGGATTAAAATATGTTTTAAGAACTGATGTAATGTTTTCCTGTTAAAATGAATGCAGGAATAATACATAACTATGCTTTATTTAATTAGCGTAATAATAACACAAAAAATGATCGGATATGGAAGATGAATTAAAACCAAGATTTATCGAGTCATTACAAAGAAATAATGATCAGATCAGAGAAGACCGTGCGCGAACGATCGGAGAAGATTCAGAATTGATCTACAGGCGCAGGGTAGAAGACATTGAGTTGAAAATAAAAAGACTCGAGCGTGAGCAGGAAGGGCTTATTGATATCAGTCCTTTGGATAGAAACAGTTTGACTTTTGTGGATTTTAATCCCGAAGCATTCGTTCAGAAAGACATGGAATTATCATTAACAATCAGAAATCTAAATATTCAGCTGGAAGTTTCTCAAAAGAGATTTGAATATTTATTCGGAAAAACATTTTAGTCATGGGAAGTACAAGATATGATATAGACGCTCGTTATGACAGAGCAAGCAAAGCAGGTTACGGAACAAAATCCGCAGGTGAAATTTTCACACAGAATGCCAAGAGACAGGCACATCCATCAATGATTCCCCACGGAATTTCTTTCAGAGAATCCAGAGATTCAGAAGTGCATCCTCATTCAATTCCTATTATTCTGGGATTGGATGTCACTGGAAGCATGGGGCATATTCCCCATCAACTTATCAAGGAAGGACTACCAAAACTGATGGGTGGTATTATCCAGGGTGGAGTTCCGGATCCGGCATTGCTTTTCCTGGGAATAGGAGATCATGAATGTGACAGCTACCCATTGCAGATAGGGCAGTTTGAGTCAGGAGACGAAGAACTGGATATGTGGCTTACGCGAACTTATATTGAATCAGGAGGAGGTGGAAATGGGGGCGAGAGCTATCTATTAGCATGGTATTTTGCTGCTTTTCATACCAGAACAGATGCCTTTGAAAAAAGAAATCAAAAAGGGTTGTTATTTACTGTAGGGGACGAACCTTGTTTGAAAGTACTTCCGGCATCAGCCATCAGGGAAATTATGGGCTCGGGACAGCAAACATATACCCATTATGAACTATTGGAAGAAGCTAAAAAGAGATATGAAGTATACCACATCAGTGTCCTGCATTCTGATCAGGCTGTAAGAGCAGATAGAGGCTGGAAAGAACTATTGGGACAGAATTGTATATCAATAGAAGATCATAGAGATATTCCTGAAGTGATCAAAAGAATTATCTGTGAGAAATATAAAGATACCACTTTTGCTGCTCCAAACCTGAAAGGGTTAGACAACATACAGATGCTTTAGATCATCAATTGCAGAAAGGGCAATAATTTTAAAATACCAGACATGAAAAAGGCGCAAATAGTTATAGGATTAGGTTTCGGAGATGAAGGAAAAGGAATTACAACAGATTTCCTGGCTCAGCAAAATCCTGAGTCTGTGATCATCAGATTTTCAGGAGGACAGCAGGCTGCTCATACCGTAATGATAGACAACAGAAAACATGTTCATTCCAGTTTTGCCAGTGGGGCACTTCGTGGATTGCCATCTTATTTTACCGAACACTGCACCATTCATCCACAATTTCTATTGAATGAAAGGGAAGAATTAAAAGCAAAAAAAGGAAGCACAGAACTTCATATTCATCCTTTAGCCAAGATAACTACGCCTTTTGATGTCTGGCAAAACAGAACCAACTGCAAAAATCTGGAACACGGAACCTGCGGAAAAGGAGTAGGAGCCACTATGAAAAGAAATGAAAGTCCTTATAAACTGTTTGCAATTGATCTTATTGCTCCAAGGGAAATGTTGGTAGAAAAGCTGAAAGGAATTGCCTATTACTACGGTTTTATGGAAGAGGAGCAAATTGACGAACAGATAAAACCTTTTTTAGAAGCAATTGATCAGGTAGATTGGAAGATTAATGATTATGACTATCTGAATTCATTTGAAAATCTCATTTTTGAGGGAAGTCAAGGTATTTTATTAGATATGGATCACGGTATTTTTCCGAATGTGACCTATGCTCATACCACTTCCAAAAATGCTTATGAGATCTGTAAAAAACTTCATATTGAAGATATTGAGATGTTTTATGTGACCAGAAGCTATGCAACCCGCCATGGAAATGGCTGGATGAGTAATGAAAAAGAGGTCATTTTAAAAAACAATGAAGAGGAAACCTGTACCTTTAATGAATTTCAGAAAGAACTGAGATTCGGAAGTTTAGATTATAAATTGTTGGATTATGCTTTAAAATTGGACGGAGCCTATATAAGTTCAACAAAAAAGACTTTAGTGATAACCTGCATGGATCAGATCGATGAAGATTTTAAATTTGATCAATTGGAAATGAAATTTGATACCGTTTTCGGATCCTATTCTCCTTATTCAAAAGATTTTAAAAGACTGATTTAATACTGAATACATAGGTTTTAATCCTATATTTATCGTAGGAATAGAATGATGAGGTAAATAATGCATTTTGAAAAAGAAAAAATGAAAACGATACACTATTTAAAAGGAGATGCTACCGTTCCACAGGCAAAAGGGGTAAAAATCATCGCTCATATCTGTAATGATCTGGGAGGTTGGGGAAAAGGCTTTGTACTGGCCGTTTCCAAAAGATGGGAAGCACCGGAGAAAGAATATAGGAACTGGCACCGTTTCAGAAGTGAAAATAATTTTGGGCTGGGAGAAATTCAGATCGTACAGGTTGAAAAATACATGTATGTTGCCAATATGATCGGCCAAAAAGGAATGAAAACCGGAAGCAACGGCGTTCCCGTTCGATATGAAGCTATTGAAAAATGTCTGGGAACATTAGCCAATAATGCTTTAGAATTAAATGCAAGTATCCATATGCCGAGAATTGGTTGTGGGCTGGCTGGCGGGAAATGGGAAGAAGTAGAACCTATCATCGAAAGAACATTGCTCAGCAAAAATGTTGAAGTATACATATATGATTTTGATTAGGTAAGATGAAAGAACTTAAAATTAAAGCATCATCCTCCAAATTGGAATTGCTGCTTGATAGAAAAATTTAATGAAGGCAGGATCATAAAAATAGAAGATTGAAAAATAGATCCGTATCCAGAGAAATGGCTCAAAGGATAGGATCATAAAATTAAGATTAGCAAAATGAAAACAACAAGATTGTACAGACCGGTAGGAGAAAAGGAAATGGTTCTTATTATAGAGAACGGATATAAAAAATTTCCTCCAAGACTGGAATGGCAGCCCATCTTTTACCCGGTTTTGGATGAAGACTACGCTTCAGAAATTGCTGAAAAATGGAATACCAGAGATGAGTTTGGAAATTATCTTGGTTTTGTTACCCTTTTTGAAGTGCTGGAAGAAGCAGCCAACCAATATCCTGCACAGAATGTAGGAGCCAGAAATCATAATGAGTTGTGGGTTCCGTCAGAAGAGCTGGACACATTCAATCAGGCCATTGTTGGAAATATAGAAGTCATCAAAGTATTTGTAGGAAATGATTTTAAGGGATCAGCAAATAATGACATTGAAAATCTGGTAAAGGCTTTAAAAACAACCACCACGAATCCATAAGATGGTAAAACATTTGTGTATTCGTGGCTCAAAAAAAGAATCATGACAAATAAAGGAATGGCGAAAGATACATTGGATATCCTGGCCAGAAAATATTATATAAATACAGAAAACCAAAGAATAGATATAGCAAAAGAGCTGGAAATCAGTAAAACAGAAACGGTTCTATTCACCCCGGAACAACTTGCTGAGCTCACAGCGGCTCCAATGCCGGAAACTCATTTTGAAACTCAATTTGAAACCTGGCGTTGAAGCTCGCTAAAAGCTATTTTAGAATTAACTAAAGAAGAAGATCAGGAGAAGATCATGTGTCTGAACTTTGCTTCAGCAAAAAATCCTGGGGGTGGATTTATCAATGGAGCCGAAGCACAGGAAGAAAGCCTGGCAAGAACTTCAGGTCTGCATGAAAGCCTGCTTCAGGCTTGGGATTATTATAAGGTCCACAGAGCAATGGAATCCTGTTTTTATACCGATACAATGATCTACAGTCCAAAAGTTCCTGTTTTCAGAAAGGATAAAGGAGAATTACTATCGAAACCGGTACTATGTAATTTCATTACTTCTCCAGCGGTGAATGCTGGTGTGGTAAAGCGACAGGAACCTCAAAGAGAAAACGAGATATTGGGAGCAATGGATATCCGGACAGATAAAATGCTTGCACTGGCCTTACATCAGGGAAATGAAACCCTTATTTTAGGTGCCTGGGGCTGCGGAGTATTCAAAAATGATCCGAAGGAAATCGCCGGCCTGTTCAAAAAATATCTTCACGGAAAATATAAGAACAAATTTAAAAGAGTGGTTTTTGCAGTGCTTACCAAGAAAGAAGAAATGCTGAAGCTGTTTGAGGAAATACAATGAAAATTGAAATCATAAAAGGAGACATCACAAAGATCCATGCAGACGCTATTGTCAATGCTGCTAACACTTCTTTATTAGGAGGCGGCGGTGTGGATGGAGCCATTCATCGTGCCGGAGGTCCTCAAATTCTGGAAGAATGCAGGACGATCAGAAACAGACAGGGAAAATGCAGTACAGGAGAAGCGGTAGTGACAACAGCAGGAAATCTTCCTGCAAAATATGTCATTCACACTGTAGGACCAGTCTGGAATGAAGATGAAGAAAAATGTCTTCAACTTTTGTCAGAGTGTTATAACAACTCTTTAAAGTTGGCGGAAAGTCTTGGAGTGAAAACCATAAGCTTTTCCTAATATCAGCACAGGAATTTATAAGTTTCCTAAAGAGCTGGCGGGAGAAATTGCACTGAATGAAGTAAGAAAATTTTATTCAGATAGTATAGAGAAAGTTATTTTTGTCTGTTTTGACGAAGAGAATGAAGAAATTTATAAAAAGCTTTTAAATTTTCCCCTTTAGAACCAATTATATTCGTGCATTAGTGGCTAAAAATACAGTGCACAAAACAAAATTAAAAACCAATGAAAAAACTAACCATATTAAGCGGCGCCGGAATCAGTGCAGAAAGCGGAATACAAACCTTCAGAGACGGAGACGGGCTTTGGGAAAATCATAATGTAACCGATGTGGCGAGTCCGGAAGGATGGAGAAAAGACAGAGCTTTGGTATTGGAATTTTACAACCAGAGGAGACGCCAGCTTCATGAAGTACACCCTAATGAAGCTCACAAACTGGTGGCAGAGCTGGAAAAACACTTTGATGTTCAGATTATTACCCAAAATATTGATGATCTGCATGAAAGAGCCGGTTCTACTAAAATCCTTCACATCCACGGAGAATTATTCAAATCATGCTCATGCAATAATAAAAGACTAATCTATGAGCAGAAAGATGATATTAAGATAGGAGATAAAGCAGAAGATGGTGCTCAATTAAGGCCTTTTATCGTTTGGTTCGGGGAAGATGTACCTTTGTATCAGGATGCCAGAGAAATGGTAAAAGACTCAGATATTTTAGTGGTGATCGGAACTTCTTTGCAGGTATATCCTGCAGCAGGTTTGATTCACGATATCAAAGATGATTGTCTTTTAATTGTTATTAACCCTAATGAAACAGGCTTTGGCTACGGACAAAGAGCAGTGGTGATGAAAGAAACGGCCACTCAGGGAATGAAATTGTTATTTGATAAACTGGTAAACCTTGCCTGATGGAAAATAAAGTAAAGGCTGGAATTATGGGAGTATGCATCGGCGATGCGCTTGGTGTTCCGGTGGAGTTTAAAGATAGAGAATATCTGAAAAGGTTTCCTGTTACAGAAATGCAGGAATTTGGTTCGCATAATCAACCTAAAGGAACATGGAGTGATGATAGCTCTCTGACACTCTGCCTTGCTGAGGTCCTTACAAAAGATTATGATCTCGAAAAAATTGGAGAAAGCTTTGTAAAATGGGTAAAAGATGGTCACTGGACTGCCCACGGAAGACTTTTCGATATTGGAGGAACTACAAGGGAAGCCATTGCAAGACTAATTAAAGGAGAAAGCGCCAGATTTTCAGGAAATATTTTTGAAGAAGATAACGGAAACGGATCTTTGATGAGGATTCTTCCTCTTGCTTTTTATTTAAAAGACGAAGAAAATATTGAAAAGATTTACCAAACGGTAAAGGAAGTCTCCACCATCACTCATGGCCATTTCCGATCTGTTTTTGCTTGTTTTATTTATGTGATTTTTGCGATTCAATTAATAAAAGGAAAAAATAAAACGGAAGCATATACACATGTACAAAATGGGGTCCTGAAATATGCAGAAAAACAATGGTTTAGCTTAAGTGAGGTTGAGCTTTTTCATAAGGTTTTAAAAAATGATATTTCAGGGTATTCCGAAGAAGAAATAAGAGGAAGTGGCTATGTACTGCATAGTCTGGAAGCTTCCTTATGGTGTTTTTTGAATTCGGAAAGTTATTCGGAAGCAGTTTTGAAAGCTGTAAATCTGGGTGAAGATACAGACACAACCGGAGCCATTACAGGAGGATTGGCAGGAATCTATTATGGATTTGAAAATATTCCTCAGGAATGGGTTGATAAACTGGTGAGAAAAGATGATATTGAAAAACTATGTGAAAAGTTAAACAATAAATACCCTGTAATTGAATGAAATCTTTCCTAAAAGCCCTTCTCAATATGTTTTCCAAATACGACCCTGAGGATGTATTTCGGAATACCCCTTTGAAGAAATATAAAGGAAGAATTGAAATCAATAAAGTGGTAGAATTAGGAAACTGCCGGGTTCACTTTTCGCCGGACTATTTATTTCAGACGCCGGATCAAGTATTGAATATTTTAAAGAATCAGTCTTTACTCTGGATAGATAATCAAAATAGTCTGCTGGGTTTCTCAGATCAAAAGAGAACTTTATTAATTCCTTTGAATAAAATCAATGGAATAGAAATTCAAAATATGTTGAAAGGAAGAGGACCAGCAGAAGCTTGTTTATGGGTTTATCTGTATGAAAAATCATTTGTAACGCTTTCAATATCATCAGAGATCTATTATTTTGATCAATATGCAGATGAGATCACTAGAACAACAGGATTTACCGTCACTTTTTCCCCGGAATTTTATAATGCTTAAAAAAACAAAAACCATTGATGACTCTATATAAATTTATTTCAGAAAAAGAATTGCTGGAAATAGAAAGAACTTTTTTTAAAGAATTTGTTTCCGATATTCCTTTGAATTTCTATACCGTTTCTAAACCTGACTATATCCCGGATCACGGGATGTTTCTTATCAAATGCGAGATCGGAGAAAATACAACCAGTAATTTTAAAATATTGAAGGATGGAGGGTTGAGGATAGAAACTAATCAAATACCGCTCTTCAATACTTTAATTGCAGATAAAATAAAAATTGTTGATTTCTTTGGTTATACTGAAGAAGTTGAGAAAGAAGTTTTTGATGTTTTGGAAAATGAAAAAAGGTTCTTTGAATGTAGGCTAAAGGAATATTTGGAAACAAATAGCAGAGATATTATATCTTATGATTATTTTCGAAAGGTTTACAATCCACTGGTTTCTATAGAAGAAGAGCCTGAAAATTTGATTGAAGAAGAGAAAGCTCATGCAAAATACCGTGAGGAAAAGACCTCAAAAATAAAAACAGTAGAAGAAGCTGTTGATTTTTTGATTTATGAAGAATTGAGTGAAGATAGGATCAGTGATATCCGGAATGAATCATTAGCTTCAAAGCTTAATGATATGAAAAACTTTTTTGGCTTGGGAATGTATCTGCGAAATGTATTTATTTACCCAAATAAAAACGATAATTTCCTGAAGTATCTGAACATTTATGATCCTGGATATGCTGTAAACAGGGGCGAGTTTGGAGAAGGTGTTATTGAGGATTTGTTATGGCGCAGACTCAATCATTACATTATAACGGATGAAAATAAAAAGAAAATTGAAGTATTGCGCAAAGAAAAATATGATGAAGATCTGGCTTGGTCTAATTATATAAAGGAGAGACTGCTTTCGTATAATCTTGGTGAAGCCATCATCAGTGAATATTTGGAACTTGAAGATCAAATGGATCTCTGTGTAAGTGATGAAGATTTTGAGCATTGTATGTATGAGCAGAAAAGAATATTGGAAGGATTATCAGGAGATGAGCTCTCTGTTTATAATCATTTGAAACAGGATTATTTTATGGTTAGCAGACTTATTAAAAAATTAAAAAACAAATTATGAACGAAATAGAAACAAAAAGAATAAGTAAATTTTTAAGCCTCATTTTGAGGCATCAACCCGAGACTATCGGATTAAAGCTGGATGAAAACGGCTGGGCAGATGTAGAAGAGCTGAGAGTAAAATCAGCCCAAAAAAGAGTGCATTTTTCTGTTGAAGAATTAGATGAGGTGGTAGAAACCAATAATAAAAAGAGATTTGCCTTTAATGATGATAAAACGAAAATCAGAGCCAGCCAGGGGCATTCTATTGATATCAATTTAGCCTTGGAAGCTATACAACCACCTGAATTTTTATACCACGGAACCGCAGAAGCCAATATTTCATCCATTTTAGAAAAAGGAATTGAAAAAAGAACCCGCCAGCATGTACACTTAAGTGCTGATAAAGAGACGGCTACAAAGGTTGGAATGAGACATGGGAAACCTATAATTCTGACCATCAGAACAGGAAAAATGCATGAGGATGGATTGTCTTTTTTCCAATCTGCGAACGGAGTGTGGCTCACAGAGTTTATAGATCCGAAATACATTTCAAAGTAATAAAAAACAACAGTATTGAATTAAAAACAGAGCCATTATGTAAAGATAATGGCTTATCTTTTCACCAACTAAAGCATGAAATGAACAGAACATTAGTAATAGGAGATATTCACGGCGGAGCTAAGGCATTGCAGCAGGTACTGAAAAGAGCCGAGGTTACCCCGGATGACAGATTAATTTTTCTTGGAGATTATGTAGACGGCTGGAGCGAATCTTCCCAGGTCATTCAGTCTTTAATAGAACTTTCCGAAAAACAGGATTGTATTTTCATCAAAGGAAATCACGATGTTTGGTGTGAAGATTGGCTGGCCCGTGGGGAGGGACCTGGTGTCTGGCTTTCCAATGGAGGAAAAAGCACCGTAGAAAGCTATGAAAAGTATTCCCCGGAAGATCTGGAAATTCATCTTGAGTTTTTTCAACGCATGAAAAGTTATCATGTTGATGACCAGAACCGCTTGTTTATTCATGCCGGATATTCTTCCATGCATGGCCCTGAGAAAGAAGTTTACTCTAGTAATTACCGCTGGGACAGAACTCTTTGGGAAACAGCGGTAGCCATGGATAAGAAACTGCAAAAACACTCCATATTATATCCTAAAAGGCTGCTTCTTTACAAGGAAATATTTATTGGACATACTCCGACACTGGATATTGGAAGTAAAACGCCCGTCCAGAAAGCCAATATATGGAATATGGATACCGGAGCTGCATTTACTGGAGCATTATCCATCATGGATATTGAAACCAACGAATTTTGGCAAAGTGATCCTCTTCCTTTCTTATATCCTGATGAAAAAGGAAGGAATGGAGACGTGTTAAAAAGATGATATACAGGATTGTATGGGTTCTTTAATTGTCATTACTCATTACACAATTTTTCATGTCAATACTAAATTCCAGATCAGATATTTTATGAAGGAAGTCAATATTCTTTTTATTCATTAGTCTGCCGCCATTTTCAATGGTAAGTTCTTGCAAATGGATGAGTTTTTTTAAAGGAGACAATGAATTAAAATCTCCCAAATACGCTAAGAAAATGGTTTTTAAAGTGAGGACTTCAGATATATTTTCCACTACATTTTCCATGTTTTTACAGGAAGTAAAATCAATATCCGTTAAATGTGAGAACTCAGTAATCCAGCTAATATCCACAACCGAAGGAATATCCACTAAATAGAGCGATTTTATTGCTTTTAAATTAGGTAATGAAGCCCAAAGGCACTCTTTACTTTCTTCAATCGAAAGCGTTTCCAGCTGATGATTAACAGGAAATTCAAATCCTGGATCTTCAAAGTTTTCAATAAACAGCGTTTTGAGTGAAGGATGATTAAATAAATTCTGAAAACGTTTGGAATAACCTGTAAAAAGCTCCCTCAGATGCTTCAATTGGGCCAATTCGATAGCTTCCTTTCCTTTGAACTTACAGTTTTTGATTTCTAGTCGTGTAACATTTTTAAATTGATAAAGTTCCTCGCTTGTATTGAATGCTGTATCTTTTATATGCAATATTTTGATTTCGCTGAATACCTCAGAGAATGTGATGTTAGTCAGGACGTTTTCATCAATTTGTTTCCCTGAAACAATAAGATTGTAAATACCCTTCTCTTTCATTAACGAAGAACAGTCCTCTGCCAAATCTCCTTTTTCGAGGATAATAAATTGATCCGGTCTTCCTTGTATGGTAGTTCCTATATACATTCTACAACGTTTCTTTTCCTTTCGTTTCAACAGCTTTGATAACCCATTCTTCAAAAGTTCTCCATGAATTCAATTCATCCGAAACCTCTGTATATTCATCAATAGGATATTCATGACAAAAGACATCATAGTTTCTCTCATCCTTTCTTGTTGTGCAGAATCCCATCCAGTCACCCATAGAGCAATGAGAACCAATCATGATAAAATGATCGTTTATTTCTGCAGCTTCAATCTCCTGTTGAACATGAGCGTTATATTCTTGTAATTGCTTTAGGTTATAGATTTCAAAACAAGGTAAATATTCACCTATTAGAAATTGCCCGCTTCCAATTTCGGCTAAAAAATGATAATAAGAATCAGGAAGCAAATATTGGGTAAAAGCTTTTATTTCATCTATTTCTGCATTCGAAATAGGTTGAACAATAAACTTTAAAATTTCTGATTCTACAATCTGTTGGCTATCTTTCCATTGAAGAGTTTCGAAAATAACTTCATTTTTTGAAATCCATTCTTTCAGGGTATGCAAAGCATTGATAAATTCTGTCTTCATTATTAAAGTTCTATAATCTGGTTAGAGTAGTGATCTTATTACCCACTTTTCAAACTTAGTGATTTTTCCTCTTTTCTGTCCAATATTTTATATCGCTGAAACCAGTTATATTTGTAAAAAGTAAGCATCATGAAGAAAAATATTTACGAAGGACTAACGGATAATGACCTGATTAAAAAAAGAAATACACTTAAAGGGGTCTCTATTGGCTTCGGAGTTATTTTTGCGCTGGGAATCATCGCTTTCATCTCACTTCTGGTTATTAAAGGAACTAATGGGTTTCCCTTTGTTGCGTTCACCCCTTTCATCGTAATGCCTGTAACGATGATGCCTTTACTGATCAACTTAAATCTGGTCAATAAAGAAATCAAATCAAGAAATTTGTAATCGTATTTTCAATGAATACAATGCAGAAAAAATAACAGATTGATTCATATTTCGTTTTTTTGACACAATCATATTGCCTAATTTTAAATCCTGAAAATTATGACAATAATGAAACTGAAATATCTCCTGCTTACCTTAAGCTCTTCTTTTATTTTTGCTCAGAAATCATTTCAGACCCCTTTTGAAAAAGGAAATGGTAATCAAACCGTTACCTATGATGAAATGAATGCCTATTATCAGGATCTGGCCGAAAATTTTAATAGCATCCAATACCTTAAAAAAGGAGAAGATGATAATGGAAAGCCTATTTATGTAGTGGTGTACAATCCTTTTCCTGAAAAAGATCTCGAAAAATTGAGAAAAAACAAAGCAGTTCTCTTTGTCAACAATGGGATTCACCCTGGAGAACCGGATGGAATTGATGCCACGATGATGTTGATGAGAGATCTGGCAACCCAAAAAATTAAAACTCCGCAAAACTTTATTATTGCTGCTATTTCAGCTTATAATATCAGCGGAATGATGAACAGAGGGTCTCACTCCAGAGCCAATCAAAACGGCCCGGAACAGTATGGATTCAGAGGAAATGCTAGGAATTATGACCTGAACAGAGACTTTATCAAAGCTGACACTAAAAATGCAAGAAGCTTCCAGGAAATCTACCAATGGCTGAAACCAGATGTCTTCATAGATAACCATGTCAGTAACGGAGCAGATTATCAATATACATTTACCTATATTTCAACCTTTAAAGAACGTTTAGGAAACACATTAGGATCCTATTTCTATAATGATTATCAAGCTAAAAATCTTGATGATATGAAAAAGCTGGGTTATGAGAGTACTCCTTACGTCAATATTCATGGGGATGTTCCGGAAGTTGGTTTCGCTTCGTTCGAAGACTCTCCGAGGTATTCTACAGGATATACCACTCTATTCAATTCTTTAGGAACCGTTCCTGAAACACACATGCTGAAACCTTATGATAAAAGAGTTGATGCTACCTATAAATATATGTTGGTGAATGTACAGAATCTCGATAAAGATTATCAAAAGATAAAACAGCTTCGTATAGAGAATCTTAAACAGTATCAGGCAGGTAAACAATATGGAATCCGTTGGAAAATAGATTCTACAAAGTATACAACCATGGATTTTAAGGGGTATGAAGGCAAATATAAACCAAGCGAAATCTCAGGAAAACCAAGATTATATTATGATAGAAACAAACCTTTTACAAAAAATATAAAACTTTTTACGACTGCCGTTCCTACAGGATACATTACAATTCCTAAGTACTATGTGATTCCACAGTCACAATACAGGATCATTGAAGAATTTAAGAGAAACGGAATTCAGTTGAAATCAATTCGAAAGGACAGTACCATCACTGTCGAATCCTATAAGATCAAAGACTTTAAAACCGTTAAAAACCCTTACGAAGGACATTATCTGCATTACGAAACTACAGTAGATGCTTCCAAAAAAGATCAGATATTTGCTTCAGGGGATTATATTGTTTCTACTGATCAGCCTGGAGTTAAATACATTATAGAAACTCTTGAACCTGAAGCATTAGATTCTTTTTTTAACTGGAATTTCTTTGATGGTATTCTGGCTCAGAAAGAATATTATTCAGCATATATCTTTGAAGACACTGCAGCAGAACTGCTAAAAAAAGATCAAAAGCTGAAAGAAGCCTTTGAAGCGGCAAAAAAATCAGATCAAAAGCTGTCCGAAGATGGGGAGGCTCAATTGGATTGGGTGTACAGACATTCTCCTTATTTTGAAGAAAAAACATTCAGGCAGTACCCGGTATATAGGGTTTTGTAAATAATTGATTATTAATGTATAAGCTAAATAAAAAGACGTTTCATTGAAACGTCTTTTTATTTATTTTGGTAAGCCTCTTTTTAAAGCTATTTCTGCTCTTTTTATCGCCATCTTTTCTTTCCAGTCCATGTATTTCTTCTTGAAATTAGATTTCATAATGTCATCAAATTTACGCTGTACTGTAAGATTCCATAAAGAATGTGCCTTTACTGCCCATGATTTATCCCATGCTCTCAATGAAATAGAGAAGGATCCGTCAAGATATTTCATCCAGTGCCACCATCCTGTAGGCATAAATAATGTATCTCCATGTTCAAGGAAGCATTCAATACCTTCTACACCATCCAATGCCGGAAATTTTGTGAAATCAGGATTTTCAATATCATAATCCTCTAAAGCATAAGTTGCATAAGGGATTTGGTATAATCTTTCTCGCCATTTATAATCAAAAAGAAGAATATGTTTTCTTCCATTGAAGTGAGTATGGAAAATATGCGCCATATCAATATCGAAATGCAGGAAAGTTACAGAACCTTTACCACCGAAGAACATATTCGGGTATTTGTCAAGGAAACCTCCCATCAGTTCTTTTGGAGAAATATAATCTTCCAGAAGTTTTGGGGCATATTTTATGGGGTCAAAAAGGAAAATTCTAAGATCAGTAGGCTCTCTCTGAATAAGGTCTATATAATCACCGAATTTCATTTGAGCTGCAGAAGCATTGATGGGAGCTGAAGGATCTGCCTTTGAGCTGTCATATAACGGGACCTCCACATCTCCTACTACCTCCTTCATATACTCCATTGTCCATTTCTGGTAAGCAGGCCACTTTTTTGCCATATTTTTGATGACAACGGGCCTTCTTGGCTTTAGATATTTTTCGAAGAATTCCTCTTTAGAAATGTCATCTACAACATCTATAGGCTTTAAAATAATTCCCATTTTGTAAATTTTATGTTACAAAATTATTAAATAAATATTTACAAACCAGCGTTTAAATTTTTTTTTATCTATCATGCAATTTTAATTATATTATTTAGTCTAAATTAAAATTTAATATTCTCAAAATTACTGTTAAAATGTTTATTTACCTATCAATACATAAAAATACCCTGCAATTGAATGACAGGGTAAAAAACACAAAATAGATGAATAAAAATCCATTCTGATGCAAAGATATTATTTTTATTTCACAGTCAATTTTTGCAAAAAGAGGATAAAATAAAGATTTAAAGGTACTTATATTATTTCAATTCAACATATGGGGAAATAATTTTGATTTTTATTTTAAAAAAAAGTTGACATAAGAATATTTTTTATTTTAAAAAAATGTTCAACTTTTTTAAATAAAATACGAATCCTTTGATTAATAATGCTTTATGTCTTAAAGAGATGGAGTAAAGAGCGGTTATAAAATCTTTTATAGGTACTTTTATACCGGATGGTAAAAACAAACTATAATTTCCTTTGATTTCTTCCTAAAAAACCAAAAGATCACTATTTTTATAGTGATACAATTTAACTTTTCGGCTAAAAATATATCTTTAAAGAAAGTGTAACGAAAAACAACAATGATTAACTAATTATTCAAATCATGAATATGAAAAAAAAATATTTCCTTATTTCTAATGCTTTTTATGGTGGTATTCACCTTTGCGCAGAAAACAATTTCCGGAAAAATTACAGATGATGACGGGATAGGCATACCAAGTGCCAGCGTAACCATTGAAGAACCTGGCAAAGATGCTATTCTTGCTTATGGAATTACCAATTCAAAAGGAGAATACAAGGTTACTTTTACCTCTTCGGAATCCAATGTAGATCTTAAAGTAAAAGCATTCAACCAGAAACCTCTTACAAAACAAATAAGCAACAGCGATCAGACCCTGAATTTTAAAATGCAGTCTGAAGCTACGGAAATTAAGGAAGTACAGCTGAAAACCAAAATGATCACAGCAAGAGGAGATACCATTTCCTATGATCTTAAAGCTTTCAACAGTAAAAATGACAGAACCCTGGCTGATGTTATGAAAAAAATTCCTGGAATTGAAGTCAATACAGACGGAACCATCTTATATCAGGGAAATGCCATCAATAAATTCTATGTTAACGGGAAAGACCTTATGGAAGGCGGATATGGGACCATCAACAATTCTCTGCCAAAAGATGCTGTACAAAAAGTGGAAGTCCTTGAAAACCACCAGCCGGTAAAAATCCTTCAGGATAAAGTACCCTCAGAGCAGGCTGCAATTAATATTAAGCTTAAGAATTCCGTAACGATGACAGGTCGTGGCGAAGTAGGAACCGGCTTTGGAGAACCTTGGCTTTGGAATGTAAAACTGACTCCCATGTTTTTCGGGCAGAAAAGCCAATGGGTAGTTAATTACAAGACGAATAATATGGGTGAGCAGGTAGAAAATGAAGGGAATATACTTGCTTTTGGAAATAGCTGGGAAGGAAGAAGGGGTAATGTTACCCCAAATAATTGGTTGAGTGTTGAAAATGCTGAAACACCAGATCTTCCGGTAAAAAGATATTTATTGAACAGTGTACACTATCTTTCGGCCAATTACCTTACCAATATTGATAAGAAAAAAGAATGGGAACTTAAAGCCAACGCTAATTATACAAACAACGCGGTGGAAAGAGAATCAAATACTTCAACTACAGATATTCAGCAAGGAACAAAGTATAATATGAGATTTTTGAATCATTTTTATACAGATAAGTTAAAAGGAGAATTAATCTTTACTAAAAATGCCAAAAAGGGTTTCTTTAAAAATACAACAACATTCTCTCAGTTTTGGAATGCAGACAGAGCCTTAGCGGAGAGAAATGACAAAATAGGATATAGATTTGGGAATGAGGCGCTACAGTCTCCAACATCCTCATTTCAGAACTCCTTGAGTACTATCATCCCTTGGAAAGAAAAAATGGTAAACTTTAAATCTTATATCAGCTATCAGGATGATAAGCAGGTATTGGAAATTACTCCAGCAGATTATTTAAAGTTTCCTTACAAAGCGCCGGATAGTACAAAGTTTTCAACAATTCAATTTATTCCGGGAAGTTCTGTTTTACAAAGTTTTAGAATTAAAAATCTAGATACATCTCATTCCGCAAGCATTAGCTTTTCTGCCAAAGGATGGACATTTACGCCGCAAGTGGGAATTGACTTTTCATCAGATAAATTAACTAGTGATTTTTACGGGATTACCAATAATAATCAACCAGATTTTACCAGTCCAGCTTATGAAAACAATTTAAAATTTACAAGGGTAAATCCATCTGCTTCAGTGGGAATAAATTATAAATCAGAAGCATGGAGCATATTTTCCAGCTTTCCAGTCAACTTTAATAATATAAAAGCAGAAGATCAGTTCAGAAATGTTTCAAAGTCTTTAAATAAAGTAACCTTTACACCTAATATTTTTGCACAATATTCCTTTGCTTCTTTCTTTAAAGCAAGTATGAGTGGAGGAATCACTAATAATTTTGGAGATATACAAACTGCATATGCGGGATATATTTTGACAAGCCCGGGAGGATTTAATGTAATGAACCCTAAAAACCCAATACCTGAGACCACCACTAAAAATGGAGGAATTCGATTGGAGTACAGAAACCCGCTCAATAATCTCTTTTTTAATGTAGGGTATAGATTAAGTGACGCTAAAAACAATTTATTGGCATCAAGTGTTGTTAATGAGTTAGGATTTAGTGTGATTGAATATATCGAACGAGAAAATAAAAGAACAAGCAATAGCTATTATGCAGAAATTGGTAAGTATTTTCCAAAATTTAAAACTAATGCTTCTTTTAGTTTCACGAATAGTTTATCAAAATCACAGTTGATAAGAAATGCGGATTTAATTGATAATAAGACCGATGCAAATACACTGGGATTTAAATTTAATAATACTTATTTCTCATGGATGAGTATAGATTTTAACGCAACCAAAACCTGGAGTAAGCAGTCAAATGCTTATTTGACGGGAAACTTAGGAAAGGTTGAAGGCTATACACACAATTTAAATGTATTCTTCTATCCTTTGGAAGGTCATACGCTTGGTTTCTATTGGGATCAGATCAATTCAAAATTGGGAGACACAAAATTCAATAATGGATTTTTTGACTTATCTTATCAGTTTAGCTGGACTAAGAAAAAAGTTGATTTCGAGCTAAAATGGATGAATATTGCAGACAGAAAAGTGTTTGAAAAAGTGAGCGTAAAAGATGCAACGATTCAACAAACAACAATGCAGCTCCGTCCTAGCCAAGTGATGTTTACTGTAAAATTCAACTTTAAATAAAATAAAAACCAATCCAGAACGGATTGGTTTTTTGTTGATATATATAACGCATTAATTAAAAAGCCTGATAATCAGCAGAAGGACCATAACTTCCAGGTAAAGGGATATTATTAATCCTGTAATAAACACCCAATTGCGCTCTGTGGTGGGTAATTTGATTCAAAGCGTGGCGGATAGACTCATACTTAGACCATTTTGCCAGCTCTTCTCCGTTGTTTTTCAGTGCCCAGCTTGACGTAAGATCGTTCTCATTAGCACTTTCAAGGGCTTCTCTTCCAGATTTAAAATTCTGATCAAGAGTTTGAAGAAGATCAGCCTTTGTAGAAAGTTGTTTAGGCTGATAATCTCCTTTGCCGAAATCAAGTTCTGAAGTGGTGAGCATCGTGTTGGGCCATTCAAAAATTTCAGCGATGTGAGTGGCAAGGGGCAGCATTTTCATGCTTTTTTCATGAGGCGCAAAGTCGTTTTTTCCGTCAGGATAATTTTCAAAGAATTTTCTGGTGGTTTGGTATTCGGCCTCTAACTCATTTTTAAATTGTGATAAAGTATCCATAATATTTTGTTTTTGAGAAGATTAAAGTTATAGCTTTTATCCCTGAAAATGTTTTAAGAGAATCATAATTTTTCCATGCAGGCAATTATAGGTTGATCAATATTAATTTCTATCCTCATCTTCCCACATAAAAAAAATGAAAAAAAACTGTAACAAATCTCCAAGAGTGATTACTAATTAATAAAACTTGAGGAATGAAAAAGCTATTTTCAGTATTTCTTATTACACTTTTTGCCTTTGCTTATGCTCAGGAGACTAAAGAAACAGCTAACCGATTCTTTTATGAGCTTACTTTTAAGCCAAAAAAGATTCTGCAAAGCTGGATAAGTTGATAACAATTTTGGATATTACTCCTAAAAAATCTATTTATCAGGATTATACCATTCCTTCACAGGATTCTATTATCAGAGTTGCTGTTGAGGAAATGGAGAAAGCCAAAACATGGAAAGATATTTCGAAACTTATCAGAATGCCTAAGTTTGCTTATAAAATCGTGAAGACTTATCCAGAAATGAAAGAACAGTATGTGGATAGAGTAAGCATGAATTTATTTGGATACGATGACCCTATTAAGTTCAACTGGAGTATTCAGCCTGAAAAACAAAAAATTGGGGAATATAATACTCAAAAAGCAACTACAGAATATGGAGGAAGAAAATGGACGGCATGGTTCAGCTCAGATATTCCCTTTCAGGATGGTCCTTATAAGTTTTATGGCCTTCCGGGTTTAATCATTAAAATTGAAGATGATGAGAAGAACTATTCGTGGATGTTGAGCGGAAATAAAAAGATTGAAAATTATGAGGAATTATCCTATTCGGATAAGATCAATGCGAAATATGGTATTTCTAATACCGTGACACCTACCACAAAAGAAAAATTTGAGAAGGCTTACGCGAGTTTTAAACAAGATCCCATGGCCGAAATCAGACAAAGAGTGACTCCGGAAATGATGAATATGAAGATGCCGGGATCAGATGTAACCATTGGGGACGCCCTTAAAAGACAGGAAAAAATGACGAAGGATTACTTTAACGCGAATGATAACCCTATTGAAAAAGGACAGTCTTCTTCAGACAAAAAGAAAAAATAAGCATTCATATCAACTAAATTATATTCCGAATCAACCCAGGTACAGCAATGTATTTGGGTTGATTTTTTTATCGGCCTAACGTTATTTAGATTAAATTTAAATAGCGTATATTTGCACTACAAAAAAATAGGGCTTTGAAAGAGAAAGATTTACATAAATTAAGTGGATTTCCTAAAAACAAAATGGGAAAGATATTGGGATATGATAATGACCATCTGAAAATGCCCAATAAAATCATTGAAATGGGGCTTCTACCGGAGACCGTTTTCAGGATTTTGTACCAGGCTCCGTTCAATGGACCGATGTATGTGGAATTTGGAGCTGAGAAAAGCCGGATTGCTCTTCGTGAGGAAGAAGGAGATTATATCATTGTTGAAGAATTGAATTAATGCAGGCAAACAAGAAAAAACAGATACTTTTAGTCGGAAATCCTAATGTAGGAAAGTCAACGGTTTTTAATGCGCTTTGTAACAAAAAGCAGAAAACCGGAAATTATGCCGGAGTTACCGTAGCAAGTCATTCGGGAAACTATTCTTATAAAAACGAGGATGTTGAAGTTATTGACCTTCCGGGTTCTTACAGTGTATATCCAAGTTCAGAAGATGAAGCTATTTTCTCAAAATACCTTATTGATGAACAAAAGAACTATGCTGGAGTTGTTTATATTCTTGAAGCATTAAGTTTAAAAAGAGGTCTTCTTCTATTCCAGCAGATTCAGGATCTTGGCATCCCGATGATTCTGATCGTTAACCAGATCGATCAGGCGGAAAGAAGAGGGATCACAATAGATGTTCAGAAATTTTCAGAAGCATTAGGGATTAAGATCATTCAAACCAATGCGAAGGAACAGATTGGGATTGATGAAGTGAGGGAAGCTGTTTATAACAATACATTTTTGAAGGCTGATAAAGCCTCTTTTGAAACACCGAACGAACATAAAGATTTTATTCAGAAACTGATCTCTCAAAAAGGGTTTGAGAATGAATATAAGGCCTGGATGAGTCTTTCACTGGGAACAGATCTTGAAAAAATAGATCCCGCAATGGATCAGATCAATGGTTCTGAGGTTAAAAGTTTGGTTCCTAAAAGATTACAGGTTCAGGAGACAGTTAGGAGATATCAGAATGTAGATAAAATACTGGCTAACGTCATTTCCAAACAACCTCAGTTCAAAGAATTGCTGACAGAGAAACTGGATAAAATTTTGGTGCACAAATTCTGGGGATATGTAGTTTTCTTATTGATTTTATTAATAATATTTCAAAGTGTTTTTTTCCTTGCAGAATATCCGATGAATTGGATTGAAGAATTTTTCTCTTGGCTGTCAGCCTTTACAGGAGAACATCTTCCGGAAGGGCCAATCAATTCACTGATTTCTAACGGGATTGTTCCGGGAATAGGTGGAATTGTAGTCTTTGCCCCACAGATTGGTATTTTACTATATTTCCTTTACCTATTGGAAGATTCAGGATATATGGCAAGAGTTGTTTTCCTGATGGATAGGCTTCTTCGCCCATTTGGATTGAACGGGAAAAGTATTGTGCCCCTTGTTTCAGGAACAGCATGTGCAATTCCGGCTGTGATTTCCACAAGAAATATTGAGAACGTTAAAGAAAGATTACTTACGATATTGGTAACACCTTTTATGACGTGTTCTGCAAGACTTCCGGTATACAGTATTATCATCGGATTAATTATTTCAGAAGGGTCGTTCTTAGGAATAAAATATAAAGCTTTGGTTCTGATGGGAATGTACCTTTTGGGGTTCTTAGTGGCTTTATTCTCTGCGGCTATTCTGAAAAGATTCATTAAAGACAATGGAAAAACATATTTGGTAATGGACCTTCCTGCTTATAAAAAACCACTTTTTGGATATGACCTTAAAATGGTTTTAGGAAAAGTATGGGATTTCATTACCGGAGCAGGGAAAATAATCTTCATTGTAAGTATTATTATCTGGGTTTTAAGCTATTTCGGACCAAAACAACAACCAAATGAGTTTGTAGCTTCAGATGTTCACTTAGATCATTCTTACCTGGCTAAAATGGGGAAAGGAATAGAGCCGCTGATCGCTCCGCTGGGTTACGATTGGAAAATGGGAGTAGGAATCCTGACCAGCTTTGTCGCAAGAGAAGTATTCGTTGGAACCATGTCAACGCTGTATAGCCTCGAGGATGATGCTCCGGAAGTAAAAGTAATTGATAAAATGAGAAGAGATGTAAAGCCAAACGGAGAAAAAGTCTTCAGTTTTGCAACCGGAATTTCCGTTCTTCTGTTTTACGCGTTTGCAATGCAGTGTGTGTCTACACTGGCAGTAGTCTATAGAGAAACTAAAAGCTGGAAATGGACGGGCTTTCAGGTAGCTATGATGACAGGTTTGGCATATTTTGTGTCGATGATAGTATATCAAATTTTAAAATAATGGATTCTTCATTAATTATTCAGTATGTACTTATTGCTTTATTGGTAGCATTTGCCTGCTATTCTTTATTCAAAGTGCTTAAAAAGAATTTTGCCCCTAAAAAATTCAGCTCCAAAAGATCAAGCTGCGACAAAGATTGCGGCTGTTCTTAAAATAAGTAATTTCATTTTAATGAAAAATTCAATTTTGGTAAGCCAGAAGCTGTTGTTTGGAGATAACAGTAAATAGAAAAGGAAAAGCAGTCTCTTATATTTAGTAAACATAAGAGACTGCTTGTACAGATATTTTAATTGTTCCTGTTATCTTGTCAGAATAATCTTACGGCTATATACTTTGTTGTCTTTGGTTTTAAGGCTAAGAATATATACTCCGTCCGGCAAAATATCCGGCAAATCAAATGTTTTAAAATTCAGTTTCGATTGGTATACTTCTTTTCCGGAAAGGTTTCTGAGGGAGATCTGTGAGTCTGATAGAAGTATATTGCCATCTAAAGTAATCTGACCGGAAGATGGATTGGGAGATACTGTGAACCACTCTTCTGCTGAAGTGTTTTTCATTCTGCTTATAGTAGAATCAGACGGAGTTGATGGTGACCAGTTATATGAAGTATACAATATCTGAATCTCTTCCGGAGTAAGTACTTTGTCATATACTATAAATTCATCAATTTGTGCTTGGTTGAGCGTAATGATATTTGAAACATCATCTCCTAATAAATTTAAGAATATAGGCATAGTTCCCCATTCCAGATAGAATGGTGCTTCATTATTAGCTATTTGCTTACCATTTTTATATACCAGTATCAAACCATTCTTTGTATTAATTACATAATGGTTGAAAGAGGTTGATGTGTTGGGTACTTGACCAAACTCTATATTATCGAAAAATCCGAAACTTGGATATGCCGACGAAAGTTTTAGCTTTAGACTATCAGGAAGTATGATAAGTCTATCAAGTATTGGCTCAACAACTACCTTTGGAGATTCGCTTCCTTCTTGCTGTTCTGTTTTTGCCCAAAAAGAAATAGTATGATGAAGTGCTAAGTCGCTGGACGTTTTACCATTTTCTTTTTTATATCCGGCTGTCAGACTATATTTTGGAGTCTCTGATGTAGTTCCTAGCCCTTGGCCACAAGGCATATTATTCTGGAATATAGGACTGGCAGTGCTTGTCATATTGTAGCCATTAACAGCGTCGTTAATATTACCATTGAAAGAATAATAATGTAAGGGGTCGAAAGGGGGGAAAGTACAGGCTTCGGGTTTGTGATAGATGTAATATATCCTAAGGGCACCATTAAGGTTAAGAAGGCCGCTGTTTAAAGTTATCTTTAGCCGGTCATATGGTTTAGAAACAAAAACTTCAATAGTTCCTCTGCTTGGATTTGATATTTCCAGTTTGAGTAAATCATTGGTGATGATTTTATAATCATTATTTGAAGTGTTACCATTGAATGTTTCTATTGCTACTCCTCCTAGTAAAGCTAAAGACAATGCTTGGGCAGTTCCGATCCCAATGACAACCTTATTTTGTTTTGTTGTTGTAGGAAAAATCAGATTCTGCTCGAGTCTGGCAATAGTTCCCAATGGAATCTGCATAGAAGAATAATCATTTTCATTATTTCCCACGGCATATTGTGGATTTTGAATAGAGCAGAGAAGGCACACTCCATAAATTTGTGAGGTTTGGTTACTTGCGTACACTTTTTGTGCAAAAATTAATGTATTCATAAAGAATAGCAATGAGGTAAGCAAAGCTGTTTTTATTAAATTTGTTCTCATAGTAAATAAGTTTTTTTATGATAAAATTATAAAAAACAGCAGTTTATATGCTTAAATAATTAAATGTATTTAATTTATGTTGTATTTTTTTTTATTTTTATTGAATATTAGTGCGGTTTTATTAAAAAACAATGTACTTGGGGTTAATAGCGAGTAAGGAATAGAGTCTGTTCCTAATATAGATTTCAAGGGTAATTGAAAAAAATGTAGTATTTTCATTTTTTTAATTTAAAATATCCAGATTGAGTCTTACAAAAGGAATATTTGTTGCATCGGTTTTACTGTTGACTATCCAGGTCAATGCACAAAGAGATACCACAGATATTAAATCTTACGCTGATCAGGTAATGATTCGTGCCAATCTGGATACCAATATCGAAAGTTATATTTTTACAGAAGGCGAAGAAGGAAACGAAAAGAAACAAATCTTTTCTATCAATAATAAAACAAAAGTTTCCTTTTCCATAGATTATAAGATCATAAGTGCTACCATATCCTTTGCTCCCCGATTTTTTGATGGAAATAATGACAACGACCTGAAAGGGAATAGTTCTTATACAGACTTTAGTGTCAGGTTTTTTCCTAATCGATTGATCCAGAACCTTTATTACAAAAATGTAAAGGGCTTTTATATTGAAAATATGAAAGAAGTCCTTCCTGATTGGAAGGAAGGAGATCCTTATATGCAATTCCCGGATTTAAGAGTACAAAGCTTTGGAGGCTCTACCGCCTATATTCTGAATAAAAACTTTTCCGCAAGAAGTATCTACACCCAGGGTGAATGGCAAAAGAAAAGCAGTGGCAGCTGGGTTCCGTTTCTGGACTATGACCTTACGATTTTAAGAAATAAAATAGAAGATCAGAAAGCCAAAGAAACACAGTATAAATTAGGAGCCAATATGGGCTACTTCTACAATTGGGTACTCGGAAAAAATGTAAATATTGCCCCTTACCTGGCTCTCGGACTCGGAGGAAAATTTTCAACGTATCGCGATGTTTTTGGAGATGGCTCTATAAAGAATGTCCAATATCTGACTTTAAGAATGGAAGGCGGGCTTCATATAGGATACAATACAGATCGGTTTTTATTCGGTGGAAAAATGAATTTCAGTGCCTATGCTTATAACCAAACAAAAAATCAAGCTGTACAGAACAATAGCGTATATGGTTTACTGTACATTGGCTATCGTTTTGCACCTCCGAGAGTTGTAGCGAATACCTATGATAAAATTCAAAAAAAGATCCCTGTTTTATAAGGACAATGTCTTTTTAAGTATCTTTGTTTCGCATAAATTATTACACTAATCAATAAGAAATAAAACAGAATGTCGTTAATAAAATCTATTTCGGGAATCCGAGGAACCATAGGTGGAAAAGTAAATGATAACTTGACACCATTAGATGTGGTAAAATTCGCTTCCGCATTCGGAACATGGCTTCAGAATAATAAAAATAAAAAAGACTTAACGTTGGTCATCGGAAGAGATGCCAGAATCTCAGGACAAATGGTTTCTTCACTGGTAACAGCAACATTACAAGGACTAGGAATCAATGTGATTGATCTGGGCCTATCCACAACTCCTACCGTTGAAATAATGGTTCCAGAGTTAAAAGCTGATGGAGGAATTATCCTTACCGCATCCCACAATCCAAAACAATGGAATGCGCTTAAGCTTTTAAACGAAAAAGGAGAATTCATCACCGGTGAAAATGGAGCAGATGTACTTGCTTTGGCAGAAAGTGAAGACTTCAACTATGCAGAAGTAGATCATCTTGGGAAATATGAAACCAGAGAAGACGCTTTTGATATTCATATTCAACAAATCCTTGATTTACCAATGGTAGATGTTGAAGCCATTAAAGCTAAAAACTTTAAAGTGGTGTTGGATGCTGTAAACTCTACAGGAGGAATTGCGATTCCAATGTTATTAGATAAGTTAGGTTGTGAAACCGTTAAATTGTACTGCGATCCAACAGGCCATTTTCCGCATAATCCTGAACCGTTAAAAGAGCACTTAGGAGATATCTGCGAATTGGTAAAAAAGAAAATGCAGATCTTGGAGTGGTAGTAGACCCGGATGTAGACAGACTAGCCCTTATTGATGAAAAAGGAGAAATGTTCGGTGAAGAATATACATTGGTAGCCGTTGCAGATTATTTGCTAAAACATAAAAAAGGAGCAGCAATTTCTAACCTTTCTTCAAGCCGTGCATTGAGAGACGTTGCGCAGTCCCACGATTCAGAATACTTTGCAAGTGCTGTAGGAGAGGTAAATGTGGTAACCTTAATGAAAGCGAAAAATGCTGTAATCGGAGGCGAAGGTAACGGTGGAATTATCTATCCTGATCTTCATTACGGAAGAGACTCTTTAGTAGGTGTTGCCTTATTCCTTACCCATCTGGCAAAAGAAAATAAAACGGTTTCCGAATTGAGAGCTGGATATCCAAGCTATTTCATGGGTAAAAAGAAAATAGAACTGACTCCGGAGATCGATGTGGATGCTATTTTAAGCAAAATGGAGAAAGAATATGAGAACGAAGATGTTTCTACTGTAGACGGTGTGAAAATAGACTTCGAAAATAATTGGGTGCATCTTAGAAAATCCAATACAGAGCCGATCATCAGAATTTATACAGAAGCAAAATCTCAGGAAGAAGCCGATAAATTAGGAGATGATATCATCGCTAAGATTAAAAGTTTAATTTAAATAATGCATAAGAACGGACTTGCTCCGTTCTTTTTTTATACCTGTATGTTTGAACATATCAAAAACAAATTTCCCTTTTCCAAACAGAAGTGGAGAAAATTCCTAGGCTGCTTTGAGCGGATGGAAGTGCCTGCTAAAACGGTGCTTTTAAACGAAGGTGAAGTATCCAATAATGCATTCTATCTGGAAAAAGGAATTGTAAGAGCCTGGTATAATAATGATGGTAAAGATGTGACATTCCAGTTTTTTCTTGAAAATACTATGTTTTCTTCTCTTGAAAGCTTTAAAAAGGGCCTTCCCAGTATGGTCTCCTTTGAAACAGTAGAACCCTGTGTTTTATATAAAATTAAAAAACCGGACGTAGAAGCATTTCTGGAAGAGATTTATGAAAGTCCTGAAATGAGAACATTTTTTATGGATGCCCTTTTTGAAAGAATCTTCGACTATATGAAACATTTCTTTTCCTTTATAAAAGATACTCCCCAACAGCGATATATAAATCTTGCAGAAAAAAAACCGGAAATCATTAAAAGAGTTCCTCAACATTATATTGCATCTTATTTAGGAATTACAACAGTACACCTCAGTCGAATAAAGGCTAAAATATTGAAAGAGAGGAGCTCTTAGGGCGGGGAGTGGGATGCAGGAAGCTGGAAGTTTCTCGCAGACCATATAGAAACGAAGGTTGTTGATTGATTGATTGATTGATTGATTGAATTTTTAACGCAGCCTACGCAAAGAATTAAAAAATAATATTTATAAAAACGTTCGCAAGGGCGCTCCGCTCAGCTAAGAAGCCGAACATGGCTGAGTGAAGCGCCCTTGCGAGCTGAAAATAAAGCAGTACGCTGAAGAATCTTGTGACTTTTGCATTTTGTAATTTTTCGTTTGCACGCAGGCTTTATCTTTTTAACCTTGTATTGATAATAATGACTCATATAACTTCCAGCCTCCCTCTTCCAGCTTCCAGCCCTTCTTCCCCCAACTGATAACAAATGTTATCGTCCCTCCATTTTCTCTGCCATAATTTTGTATAAAAATTTAAAACAATGAAAGCAGCAGTAGTATTTGAAAAAGGAGGTATCCCTCAATATGCAGATTTTCCGGAACCGGAAATATCAAATGAAAACGAGGTCTTAGTAACTGTAAAGGCAGCATCCATTAAAAACCTTGATAAAGCAAGAGCCAGTGGAAAGCACTATTCTACAGAAAACGAAGTCCATCAGCCAACGATTGTAGGTTCAGATGGAGTAGGTTACCTTGAAAACGGATCAAAAGTTTATTTTTTCAGTAAAAAAGGAACCGTTGCAGAAAAGGCAGCTGCCAATCCTAAAATGATGGTGGCTATTCCTGAGGGATTGAATTTTTCTATAGCAGCGGCCCTTCCCAATGCGGTGATGGGATCTGCAATGGCATTAAAATTCAGGGCCGGTATACAGTCTGGGAACGTTGTTCTGGTGAATGGTGCAACCGGAATTACAGGCAGAATAGCCGTTCAGATTGCAAAAGTATATGGAGCTAAAAAAATTATTGTTACAGGAAGAAATGAAGAATCTCTACAGGCGCTTCGTGAGCTGGGTGCGGATGAAGTGGTTTCCCTGAAGTTAAGTGATGAGGATTTTAAAAAGAAAATAAAGGAAATTCATAATGAAACTCCTATTGATATTGTGATTGATTATATCTGGGGGCACTCTGTGGAAATGATTTTATCAGCCTTTAAAGGTGATGGGACATTTTCGCATAGAACTAAGCTGATTACGATAGGCGGAATGAGCGGCGATACCATCCAATTGTCTTCACAGATTCTCAGAGCAACAGATATTCATATTTCGGGATCAGGTTTGGGAAGCTGGACGAAGGAAGAATCAGCATTACTATTTTCAGAAATTATTCCTGAAATATTCCAGGCTGCTGTGGAAGGAAAAATTAAAATAGAAACAGAAGAGGCTGATATAAAAGATATCGAAACGGTATGGAATGCTGAGATACAAAGTGGAAAAAGGCTTGTAATAAAAATTTAACCCCAATTTCCGTTTTTTTATCCACAATTCTTTTATCGGTTTTCTTTTTTACTATTTTTATAATAGAAATTTATGAAATGGATATATCAAAAAAAAGTTGCAACTTTGCATAAATATTTGAATATCAGTTTCAGATATATTATTAATTAATAAAGTTTGCCGAGGTCTGCAAGTAAATTCAGGCATTGGGCCGACGGAGAGGACACTATTGGAAGAGTATTTTGGAAATGAACTTGTAAAAAAGTTCGAAGAAATGATGGAAAACAATGACGAATTTTACTTCGATACAGAGGAGTTGGAAGATATTATTGTTTATTATTTGGAGCTTGGTGATTTTAATTACGCTGATATGGCCGTTAATTATGGACTGAAGCTTCACCCCAATTCATTAGATATCAAGATCAAAAGACTTGAAATTCTTCTGGAATGGGAAGAATACAATGCGGCGAAAGATCTTATCGACGAACTGAAAGGTTCCTCTATGGAGAATACAGACTTTTTAGTTTGCTACGCCAAGTATTATTCGAACCTGGGTAACCCTAGAAAATCCATTGAAATCTGTAAAAAAGCCCTTACGTTGGAGGAAGAAGAAAACTTCCTTCACAACTTTATTGCAGATGAATATGTAAATCTGGGTGATCCTTTTAACGCTCTTAAACATTACAGAAAAGCACTTAAAGAAGATCCAGCCGATGAATATTCACTGGAAAACGCAATGGTGTGCTTCAGTGACCTGAATAAGAGTGAGGAGGCGATTGCCTTTCTTAATGAATATTTAGATGAATTTCCTTATTCTGAAACCGCTTGGTTTGAATACGGACAATTCTATTTCAACAGGAAGAACTTCGATGAAGCGATAAAAGGATATGACTATTTATTAGCGATCAATTCAAATTCTGTAGGAGTATATGCCAATAAAGCAGCTTGTTATGAAGCTTTAGGACAATACCAAAAAGCGATTGATACCTATGAGGAAATGCTTGAGCTGGAATATACCAAAGCATTTACTTTCTATAAAATCGGATTGTGTAATAAAGCTTTAAAGCAGCCTATTTTGGCTTTAAACTCATTTCAGAAGTCGTTGAGAGAAGATCCTCAGTTTTATCTGGCGATGATGGAGCAGTCTTATCTGTATGAAGAAATGGGCGGGATGTCTGAAGCCCTTCATTTTGCTAAAGAAGCCACTCAGTTGAATGAAAATAATCTTGATTATCAAAAAAGATTAGCTTTTTTATTCATTGATTCCGGCAAATTTGAAGAGAGTCTTTCATGCCTTAAAAAGCTTGTAGATGCAGAGCCGTCAAGATTTTACAACTGGTACGCGTACTCAGAAGTTCTGATGCTTGTAGGAGAATATGAAGACGCCGTAACTGTTTTAAATGCAGCCATAAAGCACCACAACAGAGCGGAATTATTTTACCAGCTAAGCAACTGTTTTTTCAATCTGAAAGATCAGGAGAAAGGGATAGAATCGCTTCAGAAAGCTTTAGAACTGGATCCGTCTCTGGTAAAGGATATGCAAAAGAAATATCCCTTCATCAAAGAAGAAGTAAAAAAAGTGAAGGTGAGTAAAGTGAAGAAAAAGAACTAAATGAACTCCAAATAACGTAAAAACCTGCAGAGATGCAGGTTTTTTTATTGATAAAATGTTCTTTTTAACGCAAACAATACGCAAGGAGTATAAAATTAGATGGATATTTTTCGTGCGCAAGGGCACTTTGTTCAGCAAGGAATGTGAACATCGCTAATTGAAACGCCTTTGTGAACGTTTCATAAGCCCATTTTTAAAATTCTCTGAGAACTCTGCGTTAAAATAAAATTTATTTGAAAATAATTAGTGAATTATATAACCACAATAAACTTCCTGCCTCCATCTTCCAGCTCCCAGCATGTTATCCTTATTTTTTCGGATTGCTTCTTAAAAAGATCAACCCCGCAATAATGATTCCTGCACCAATAAATTGCATAATCGTTAGTTTTTCCCCATCAATGAGTCCCCAAATAATTGCTACAATAGGCATGATAAGCGTAACCGTTGAGGCGAAAAGAGGAGTAGATACTTTCAATAATCGATAATTCATGGTCATGGCAAGGCCGGTTCCAAAAATAGAAAGTAAACTTACAAACATAAGCCCAAGCATATTGTTTTTTGAAAAGCTAAATTCAGAAAAGAATCCGGTACTTGTGAGGGCAATTATGGAGGGAAAAATTAAAACAAAAGAAAATATAAAAGAAGATAAAACTACAGAAGAAACATCCATAAGTTTTGATTTCACAGTGGTTGTACTCATTGCATAACATAAAGTAGCCAGTAATAGCAGCAAAATAGGGATCATCTTAAGCTCACCACTGTCTCCTCCCCCAAAGGCCAGGATACAGACTCCTGTAAAGCTTATCATAACTCCTATGATCTGTTTCTTCGTGGTTTCAAACTTCCATACCAAAGCGCCAACAATAATGACGAAAATAGGCATCATTGAGTTAATGATTCCCGCAATACTGCTGGATATCTCTTTTTCTGCAATCGGAAAAAGAAACATCGGGATAAAGTTTCCGGTAAATGCAGCTAAAATAAGCCACTTTAAATGTTTTTTCGGAAAAAGTTTATAATTGGAAATAGCCACCGGAAGTAAAATAATTCCGGCAATAAGAACCCTTAGCGATCCTACCTGGTAAGGATTGAAATGATCCAGTGATTTTTTGATCAAAATAAAAGACGATCCCCAAATAATACTTAGAGTGGCCAGAAGAAGCCATTTTTCTTTATCTGCGTTCATTGTTTTCGTGTAGGATTTTTAAAAATTCTTTCTTGGGAATCATTTTAGCGCCCAGGCTTTCCAAATGTTCAGTATGAGACTGGCAGTCAATTAATTCTAGTTGGTCTTTATTGCTTTCTACAAAATGGATAAATCCTGCTTTGGAAGCATTACTTACCTTGGCAAACATACTTTCACCACAGAAAACATTTCCAATCTGTAAACCATAAAAACCACCTACAAGTTCTCCGCTCTGCCATACTTCAATGCTTCTGGCAAGGCCATATTCATGAAGCTTGATGAAAGAATTCATCAGTTCATCAGAAAGCCAGGTGCCGGTTTGGCCTTTTCTTTCAGCCTGCTGGCAGTTTTTGATGACTTCCCTGAAGTTTTTATTCTCTGAAAAAGTAAAAACATTCCTGTTTAAGATCTTTCTCATCGATTTGGAAACCTTTATTTCATCAGGGATTAAAATAAATCTCGGATCCGGGCTCCACCATAAAATTTCTTCTCCCGGGTTGTACCAGGGAAAGATACCCAATTGATAAGCAAACCAAATACGTTCTACAGACAGATCTCCGCCAAAGGCAATCAGCCCGTCATGCCCATCATATACTTCAGGATCGGGAAATGAAATCTCGTTTTCGTCTAGTCGGACCATTTTTTAGAAAAAAAATCCCACTTTTAGGAAAGCAGGATTTATATTTGATCTTAATTCTTTAATTAGAAAGGTAAATCATCATCGTCATCTCCGGCAAACGGATTCTCGTTAGAAACAGGAGAAGCAGACTGCTGAGGCATAGCCTGAGTAGGTTCTGATCCATTATCAAAAACTTTTTCTACTTTCCATCCTGTAATCGAGTTGAAGTATTTAGTTTCACCCTGCGGAGAAACCCATTCTCTACCTCTGATGTTGATTCCTATTTTTACATTTTCACCTTCTTTAAGGTTATCTAACAAACTAATTTTATCAGATAAAAATTCTATGTTTATCGGCTGTGGATACTGTTCCTGGGTTAAAATAACCAATTCTCTTTTTTGAAATCCGCTTGCAAAAGTTTGAGTTTCAAAAAGTTTCTTTACCGTTCCTTGTAATTCCATATCGTAATTATTAACGTTGTAAAAATAAGAAAATGAAATGTAATAATAGGTGCCGCTGAAAAAAAAACTAAAAATTTTAATTTTTTTCCCGGAAAAGTTTGGAGGTAAAGGAAATTGTCCTATATTTGCACTCACAAAAACGAAGCAAGCTCTTTAAAACTTACAATACAAAAAAACCAGCGGATGTGGTGTAATTGGTAGCCACGCCAGACTTAGGATCTGGTGCCGTGAGGCGTGGGGGTTCGAGTCCCTTCATCCGCACTATGCGAAAATAGCTCAGCTGGTAGAGCACAACCTTGCCAAGGTTGGGGTCGCGGGTTCGAATCCCGTTTTTCGCTCCACACCATGCCCTGGTGGTGGAACTGGTAGACACGCAGGACTTAAAATCCTGTGTCCGCAAGGACGTACGGGTTCAAGTCCCGTCTGGGGTACAAAGCCCTCTGTATTTCGTTACGGAGGGTTTTTTGTTTATATAGAGAGTGTTCTTTAATAGAATTTCTTATATTTGTAAGAGAATTGATTTTGAATCTGTGAAAACAGATCAATATAACCAGCGGATGTGGTGTAATTGGTAGCCACGCCAGACTTAGGATCTGGTGCCGTGAGGCGTGGGGGTTCGAGTCCCTTCATCCGCACCATACAAACAATAGGATTTGTTTTCAAATCCTTTTTTTGTACCACACACCAGCCCTGGTGGTGGAACTGGTAGACACGCAGGACTTAAAATCCTGTGTCCGCAAGGACGTACGGGTTCAAGTCCCGTCTGGGGTACAAAGCCCTCTGTATTTTGAATACGGAGGGTTTTTTGTTTCTTGTATTCATTGAATATAAAATAATATCCAAAAAATAAGCTCCCTACATTTTATTGTAAAGAGCTTTGAATATATTCTTTTATTGGTAAGAATAGCATCAATTATTATTGTTGCTTCTTTCCAGCCTTTCCAACCTTTCGAAGATATCTGTGAAAACGTTCTTCTCTGCAGTAGAAACATGGCCTACAATTTTATAAAGATCCTTGCTTTTAGGAGATGCATAATGTAAAATACCATCAGTGTACTCCAGTAGCTGAAAAATTGAATCTTTTTGGGCATCTCCCTTATTCAGAAATAAAATATCTCCATAATGATAAGGAGAGATCAATTGCTTTTCTGGAGTAAATTCATAGACAAGATCTACAGATGCTAATATTTTTTGCAAAACAGAACTGTTTTCAGTGTTATTTGTTCTAGGATTTGCAGCTTCCTTTCTTTCGCTGATGGCTAATTCCGGGAAAAGCATCAGTTGGTCAATGTCTGAAACACTTGCTAATTGGTTTACTTGCAGCGTTTCGGTTAGTAATTTATCAAGATCAAGATTAAAATGGCTGGCCACTTTTAGGATGGTTTCAATCTTCGGTTCTGCACGTCCTTCTTCATAAGAGCTTATTACTCCTCTGTTTAAGTCAAATAAATCAGCAAAAGCCTTTTGGCTTAGCCCTTTAACCTGTCTTATTTTCTTAATATTAGTTCCAAAGAAGCTCATTTTTGTCTAATCTTTTTGCAAAGATAGAGAAACTTAAATAAATGATTGCTAAAAATATTTGCAATTTGAAAATTTTATGGTATATTTGTGTAGAACGAAAAAGCAAAACACTAAACCAGCCAGCATGAAAAATCAAATATTTAGAACGGTCAAAGAGTGGTTGTTAGATTACGAGTTTAACATTACCCTGGAAGATGAGGCTCAGAGAATCTTAATCATTGAAAAAGAATCCAACGGAATCAAAAATATGATCCTTATTATATCAGATTCTATCCTTATTATGGAACAGTTTCTTTTCGAAATAAAAAATCCTACAGAACAAACCTTTAGAAGACTGCTTCAGAAAAACAGAGATATCGTGCATGGAGCTTTTGTTTTAGACAGTACAGGAAAACGGGTGATTTTCAGAGATACCCTTCCTACAGACCATATGGCACAGAATGAAGTAATGGCATCCATCAATTCATTAGGAATTCTGGTAGGCGAGTTTACCAATGAGATGCTTGAAATGAGTAAGTAATTCACAAAAGATATTTAAAATGAACATTTTCAAAAGATTATTAACAATAGGAAAAGCAGAGATCCATTCTGTGATCGACAACTTTGAGGATCCTATCAATGTAACGGAACAGGGAATCCGTGAAATGAAAGAAGAACTGGGAAAAAGTGTTGAATCACTTGCTCAGTTAAAAGCGCTTGCCATCCGTAAGAAAAATGAGGCGGAAACAGAAGAACAAACCGCACAAGACTATTACAATAAAGCAATAGTTATCGTCCAGAAAGCCGAAAAAGGAGAGGTAGAAGCTTCAGAAGCAGACCGCCTGGCTAAAGAAGCTTTAAAAAGACAGGCCTCTTCTCAGGAAAATGCCGGAAAGCTGCACAAAGAACATGAAAAGCTTCATGCCGAATGCGAAAAATTGCAGGTAACAATCAATCATCTGAAATCCAGTATTGCCAAATGGGAAAACGAATTAAAAACCTTAAAGGCAAGAGTACAGGTGAGTGAAGCCACCAGAGATATTAATCAGAAGATGACCCAGATGGATAACGGAAGTACCGTAAGCATGCTGGAAAAGCTGAAAGAAAGAGTGGTACAGCAGGAAACACTGGCAGAAGCTTATTCTGATATTACAAAATCAGAAAAAACGATTGATGAAGAGATAGATGCCATTGTAAACAACAACGATACAGAAGCTGAAGAAGCTTTAAGCAGATTAAAGGAAACACTTAAAAAAGGCTAATATATGACCTTTCAGGAATTTTTAAACATAGCATTTTCACCAGTAAATACAGTATTAAGCGTATTGCTTGCACTGTCTGTGATCTATTGGCTGTTTACCATTATCACTGGATTGGATATTGATGTAGGTATTCATTCCGATTTGGACATGGGTACAGATACCCACCTTCCGGATGGACACCTTCATGCACCAGATCACGATCCTTCTGCGTGGATGCATTTCCTGAAGTTTCTCAATCTGGATATTGTTCCGGTCACCTATTTTCTTACCCTTTCCTTATTGATTACCTGGTTAGGATCATTTTATCTTACCTATTTCATTCCACTGCCAACATGGGCAGGAATATTAATCTTATTTCCGCTTTTTATCGCAGGAATGTTAATTACAAAGGTAATTCTGAAACCTTTAAATCCTTTTTTCAAGGAGATTAACCACAAAGGAGAAGCCTCTTATGCATTTTTGGGAAGAGAGGGAAGGTTGAAATCAAGCATTCAGGGAGATAAAATAGGAATGATGGAAGTCTTTATCGGAAGTGATCCTATGACCTTAATGGTAAGAAGTAATGACGGAACGAAGCTGGAACATGGTACTCATGTCATGATTGTGGATGAAGACCTCGATAAACGAATTTACTATGTACAGAAGTCCATGAGATACTAAAAAAAACAATAACCATGCTCAGCTTATTTTTAATCATGTTGAACTATATGTTGCAGATCTTTCTCAACACCTTTTAAAAAAAACACATTTATATATAAACTATTAAACTTATAAAACTATGAACTTACCATTAATTGCTGGAATTATCATTGTTGCAGTAGCATCAATCGGGTTGATTTTCTGGATTTTATCCATGTATAAAAAGACCGTTCAGGGAATTGTTATTTTAAGAACCGGTTATGGTGGCACAAAAGTTTTCTTTAATGCAGGAATCGTTATCCCTATCATTCACCGTATGGAATCTATGGATATTTCCGTGAAAAAACTGGAGATATCAAGAGAAGGAAGGGCTGGGTTGATCTGTAAAGACAATATGAGAGCAGATATTCAGGTGGCATTCTTTATCCGTGTGAATAAATCAGTAGATGATATTGTCAACGTAGCTCAAACGATTGGCTGTCAGAGAGCATCTGATGCTCAGACACTAAGAGAACTTTTTGAAGCTAAATTTTCAGAAGCCCTAAAAACAGTAGGAAAGAAATTTGATTTTACTGAATTATACGAAGCAAGAAGTGAATTCCGTCAGGAAATCCTTGATATCATCGGAACAGACTTAAATGGCTATGTTTTAGATGATTGCGCGATCGACTACCTTGAACAGACTTCCATCGATAAATTAGATAAAGACAATATTCTTGATTCTGAGGGAATTAAGAAAATTACAGAACTTACAGCAACACAGAATATTAAAGCCAATCAGGTTCGTCGTGATGAGGAAAAAACAATTACGAAACAGAATGTAGAAGCCAGAGAAGCTATTCTTGAGCTTGAAAAACAGCTGGCAGAAAAGCAGGAGTCTCAAAAAGAGAAGTTGCCAATATCAAAGCCCGTGAAAATGCTGAAATCTTAAAAGTAGAAGAAGAAGAACGCCTGAGATATGAAACCGTTCGTATTGCAACGGAAGAGAAATTACAGATTGCAGAAGAAAATAAACTTCGCCAGGTGGTGATTGCCGCTAAAAATAAAGAACGTGCAGATCTGGTAGAAACAGAAAGAGTATTAAAAGACAAAGCTTTAGAGGCTACAGAAAGAGAAAGAATTGTTTCCCTTGCCCAGATTGAAAAAGAGAAAGCGATAGAAATAGAAAAGAAAAGCATTCAGGATGCGATCCGCGAACGTTTGACCATGGAGAAAACGGTAGTGGAAGAGCAGCAGGGAATTAAAGATCTGGAAGCTTTCAAAACGGCTGAAAGAAACAAACAGGTTGAAATTACAGTCGCTACTCAGGAAGCAGAGAAAAGATTAATCGAAGAAACCAGAGCAGCAGAAGCGCGTAAACTGGCCGCAGAAAAAGATGCTCAGAAATATGTGATCGAAGCACAGGCGAAGAGAGATGCAGCAGAAAAAGAAGCAGAGGCACGTAAGATCATTGCAGATGCTAAAGCAAAAGAAGAAGCTACTGTGGGGTTATCTGAAGCTCAGGTGCTGCACGCAAAAGCAGATGCTGCAGAAAGACAAGGAATTGTAGAAGCAGTAGTCATTGAGAAAAAGGCCGAAGCAGTGAGGAAAGAAGGAATTGCACAGGCAGAAGTGATTAAAGAAAAAGCATTGGCAGAAGCTGCGGGTATCAATGAAAAAGCAGAAGCGATGAAGAAACTGAACGATGCAGGAAAAGATCACGAGGAATTCCGTCTGAAGCTGAACAAAGAAAAAGAAGTAGAGTTAGCAGAAATTGCTATCCAGAAAGATATTGCAGAAGCTCAGTCTCTGGTATTGGCAGAAGCATTCAAAACAGCGAAGATCGATATTGTAGGAGGTGATAATACATTCTTTGATAATGTAATCCGTCAGGTTTCAGCAGGAAAAGGATTGGATAAATTCGTGAGCCATAGTGAAAATGCACAGATGGTGAGAGAAAACCTGTTGGGAGACGGTGAAAATATCATTGCTAAAGTAATGGGAATGGTAGACAAATACAATATTTCATCAGATGATATCAAGAACATGAGTATCGCCTCCCTGATCTTTAAACTGAACGGTGTAGCCAATCAACAGGAAAAAGGAATTCTGGAAAGAGCCCTTGATATGGCCAGACATATGGGTGTAGAACATAAACCGGTAAACAATAACCATGTTTAATATATAAAGAACAGTTAATTTATTGATAATCAATTTTTTAAAATAGGTTAGCTGTTTGCATGACAAACCTTATAGGTTTTCAAAACCTATAGGGTTTACATGAAAATAAAAAGTATAATAAGTTCTACACAAAGATTTGCTGTTGAACAACAGCCATGACCATCTAACCCAACACTATGTCAGAACAACTTAATTCCGGAACCTACGAAATTATTCAGAACCGTCTTAATGAGCAGAAAAATGACCTTATACAAAGGTTGAATCAGCTTAATGAGGACCGTAAAAATATCTTCGGTGGAATAGATTTTTCGTTGATTGCCAATGAAAGGATTTCCACAGACCATAACTGTATAGCCAAGGATATCTATTCATTAGGAGATTATTTGCTATTTGGTTCCAATGCTCATTTTGGCTTACAGACAGAAATTAATATTTCAGACGTTTTTTCCATTTATAGAATCAATAAAAACAGGTTTGAGCCTCAGGATTATGACCTTATCAATGATGAAGTTTTTATTGATGAGTTTAAAAACCTTTACAAATATTACAGAAATACATTCTTTGCAAGATTTACTTTTACAGAGAACTACCTTTATATGGTTTTCCAGCTTTCGGAAAGCACTACAGATATTAAAGCATTCAAATGGCTGATCAAAGACAATCAGTTGATCTATGTAGATTCAAGAAGTGCTTCAGAAACTGCATACCCGCCGCAGCATGGCTTTGCGTGGACGAAAGCGACAAGAGACATGCAGCGATCCGGAAAACATCCGCATATTTCCCTTGCCGATAAGGTTTTTGTGGAAAGTATCGGTGGAGATATCACCATTAAGGTTGAAGATAATACAGATACCGGAAAAGGAATTTATTCCGAAGATGTGATCCATAAAGATCAGAATCTAGATGATGCTGAGATCCATTTCTGTGACCTGGATAACCTTGTCTTGTTTAAAATAAAGCCCTACCAGGAAACAGAGCGCTATTTTATTTATAATCATAAAGAAAAGACCGTTTCCAGAGCTGATGCTCTTAAATATTCAGGGTTATTGCTCCCGGAAAATCAGGGAGTACTGTTTTCAAACGGATATGCTCTGCAGACAGGTGGGTTAAAAGTGATTTCACAGGATCAGAACAGGCTGTATTATCTGAAAACCGTTACAGAACCCAACGGAGAGAACTTCTTATATGTTTTCTATGATGATAAAACGAATAATTATCAGCTGATCTCCTATAATATCATCACCCAAACGATAGAAACACCCATTCGTTGCAGCGGTTTCTCACTTCTCAATGATGGAAAACTGATTTATCTTCGGGAGAGTATTGAAACAACCAAGCATCATCTTGCTCAGATCTGGCAGACTCCTTTCTCCAAAGAACTGCAAGCGAATGCTGAAAAAGCAGACAGTCTGATTTACAAGATCGGAAACAAAGATATTGTAAGAGTAATGGCAGAAAGTCAGGAGCTTATCACCCTTCTGAATAAAAAGGATTCCTATAGCGGATTATACGATGATATTGTAAAGCTTTCCACCTTTATTCTCGATACCTATTACTTTTTGGGTGAAGATGAAGTTCAGAAACTGGACCAGCCACTTAAAGAGATCCGAAAAATTGCTCATTCAGCGATCAACGAATATGAAAAAGTAGTTGAGCAAAGAAAAAACACAGAAGAAGCTTTAGAAAAAATAAAGCAGGCCTGTGATAAAATCATTGATGATACCAAAAGGCTTCATTATTCTCAGCTCACAGAATATATTGATGCTCTTTCCCAAATAAGAGCCTTAAGAGGAGAGGTTACAGGGGCGAGAGAAATGAAATATGCAGATACAAATCTGTTGGACTCTCTTGAAAAAGCTCTTTCAGACCGCTATACCGAACTTTCTAATGCCTGTGTGGATTTTCTGCTGCAGGAAGGGGCACTATTGCCTTATGAAGAGAAAGCGCAGACCATTTCAGAGGATATTATTGCATTACAAAAGGCTATTGATGCTAAAATCATTGATGAAAATATAAGCACCTTATCAGGACAGCTGGAACTGTTGGTAGATATTGTCAATAACCTTAAAATTGAAGACACTTCCCAATCTACCCAGATCATTGAAAACATATCTTTGATCTTTGCAAGACTAAACCAGGAAAGGCTTGAGCTCAGCAAAAGGAAAAGAGAGATCTCAGGAAAAGAACTGGCTTCAGATTTCCAGGCACAGATTACCTTATTTGATCAATCTGTGATTAATTTTCTGGAGCTTTCCCAGACGCCGGAGAAATGTGATGAATATCTCACCAAGCTTTCCATTCAGTTGGAAGAAATGGAAACCAAATTCATTGATTTTGATGAATTTATACAGCAGATAGGAACCAAAAGAGAAGAAGTCTACGGACATTTCCAGAATAAAAGAGTACAGCTTACAGAATCTAGAAATAAAAGGACACAAAGTCTGTTTGATGCTGCCCAAAGAATTCTGAAATCAGTGCAGACCAAGGCAGAATCCTTTGACTCTGAAAATGAAATCAATGGGTATTTTGCTTCAGACCTGATGGTTGAAAAAGTAAGAGACCTTTCAAGACAATTAGCGGAATTAGAAGATTCTGCAAAATCGGAAGAAATTCAGACTCTTTTAAAAACCTGCCAGCAGGAATCTGCAAGAAAGCTTAAAGATAAAAAGGAAATCTACGTAGACGGGGAAAGCGTTATTGCACTGGGAAATTATAAGTTTGCCGTTAATCAGCAGAAACTGGATCTTACCCTTGTCCTTCGAAATGCACAATATTACTATCATCTCACCGGAACAAGCTTCTATGAACCATTAAACTTCAATACGGCAGATGAATTCAAAGAAGTCTGGAACCAGGAATTTGTTTCTGAAAATACGAAGATAAAAAGGTTTGAATACCTTGCCTGGAATGTATTTTCAAATCATAAAGAAATAGAAACAGAAGAACAAAATGAAAAGGCTGTTCAACAGTTTACTGCCGAGCATTTTGGAGAAGGGTTGGTGAAAGGAATTCATGATAAAGATGCACAGCTCATTGTAACAAGGTTACAGCAAATGCATAATGAGTTGGGATTGATGAGGTTTACCACACAGGAAAGAGCTATGGCGCAGATATTCTGGCTTTTTCTGGATACGGAAAGAAAAGAATATTATACCAAGCAATTTGAAGCAGCCGCTATTATTGCTCAATCTTTTGCTGTAAAACAGGGATTTGAATACCTAAGCAGGGAATTGGCAGCAGAGATGAAATCTTTTGCATCGGTGAATGGTATTTTTGCAGAGACAGATTATATCAATGCTGCAATATACCTAAAACTGGAAGACAAAGAAAATTTCCTGATCTCAGAAAAAGCAGGAGCATTGTATGGTTTATTTTTAAAAGAGCTTAAGGAAAAAGGCAAAGATCTGGAGTTTTTCGCTCAAATACAGGCTATGTATTCTTATCCTTCAGCATGTTATTATATTGCAGAAGGAGCATTGCAGGCTTTTGATCCGAATGCGGAAAAGGAGATCATCCATGAAGTGCTGGCATTTGTCATCACTCAAAAGTTTGATCCGAAAAATATCCGCCGAATCACTTATGAAGTAGCGATAAAAGAACTGAAGTCTCTTGAAAAGGATGCAGAGTATCATCTTAATTACTTTGAATTCGTTTCCCGACTGAATCATTTCAATACAGTGACCGTTCCAAAATACAAACGACTTCAGGAATTGAAATACAGCTGGATAGATGAAAAGAAAAAAGCATTGAAACTGGATACTTTCCAGGCTCAGATTTTAAGCTCATTTGTAAGAAATAAATTGATTAATGATGTCTATTTCCCTTTAATAGGAGCAAATCTTGCCAAACAGCTTGGAACTGTTGGTTCTGATAAAAGGACAGACAGAATGGGAATGCTTCTTCTGGTATCTCCTCCTGGATATGGAAAGACCACCCTCATGGAATATATGGCAGAGCGTATGGGATTGGTATTTATGAAAATCAATGGTCCTTCATTAGGCTATGATATCGTTTCTACAGATCCGGCAGAAGCTAAAAATGCAGGGGCAAGACAAGAACTCGAAAAACTGAATCTTGCATTGGAAATGGGTGATAATGTAATGCTTTACCTTGATGATATTCAGCATTGTAATCCTGAATTCCTTCAGAAATTCATTTCCCTGGCAGATGGACAGAGAAAAATTGAAGGAATTTACAATGGAGAAAGTAAAACATACGATTTACGCTCTAAGAGATTTTGTCTGGTAATGGCAGGAAATCCATATACGGAAAGCGGGGAGAAGTTTAAAATACCGGATATGCTGGCGAACCGTTCAGATACCTACAATCTGGGTGAAATATCAGGTTCAAAAACAGACCTTTTTGATCTGAGTTTAATTGAAAACTCACTCATGTCCAATGAATATCTGACTAGGCTGACCCAGCCAGGTATGGAAAATCTGTATGAACTCTATGATTGTGTGATAACAGATAATCCTGCGGATAATCTGAAAGGAAATTTCAGCTCCAATGAAATATCAGATTTCAGGGCAGTACTGAAAAATACCATTATGGTTAGAAATATGATTCTGAAAGTCAACAAAGAATATATTGCCTCTGCAGCGATGTCTGATGACTACAGAAATGAACCGCCCTTTAAACTTCAGGGATCTTACCGTAATATGAATAAGCTTATTGCTCAGATACAGCCTATTTTAAAAGAAAGCGAAGTTATTCAGCTTGTATTGAACCATTATCAGAACGAATCCCAAACGCTGACAATCGGTGCAGAAGCAAACATGTTGAAATTGAAAGAGCTGATAGAAGTCCTTTCGGAAGAAGAGAGAGAACGTTGGGAAGAGATCAAGAAGACCTTTGTAAAAAATAAAACCCTAAAAGGCTTAGGCGAAAACGATAGAATGTCTCAGATTGTTGCACTCCTTGCACAGTTTGGAGATGGTCTTGAAGGGATAAAAGAGGTTTTGAAAAAATAATAGTTAGCCTTACTTTATCATAAAAGCAAAAACAGCACCCTGTATATATGGGTGCTGTTTTATTAATATTTATTGACGAATAACTTTAGCATTTTTATCGGATAGCTTTTCCGATAGCCATTGTTGCATTTTTTCCTCTTGCTCCTTTTCTTCTTTTTCAGACCTATAAAGGATTACGGTGCTTACATTGGCGCTGTCTGTGTTAGGGAAATTGGTTACTTTACCAATAGAAATATGGTTAAAATCCGGAAATAAGATATGTATTTCCTTAATAAGGCTTGAGTCTTTTACTGTGTATTTATCCAATTGTTGTCTTAATTGGTTGATGACAAGGTCTTTTTCAGACAATACATTATTCCGTTGCCCAATTTCGTTAAGTATTTCTGATTTAATATCAGTAGCATCCTGTTTAATCACCAATTTTGTATTGGCAATTCCGAGGTCTTTAATTTTTTTATTAATGGTATCCAGTTCACTTTTACTAAATTTTTTGGATAAAAAAGCCAACTCTATTGTTTTTGGAGAAGAATTGTAGTTTACTTTTTTATAAATGAGGGTATACCCTTTTTGTGTAAATTCATTATTGATGAACTGGTCAATATTTTGAGCAAACTTCTTCTGATTCAAGAGATTATAAGCCAGGTAAGAACTTGGTACAATCATAATAATGATCAAAGCCGTTATCCCATATCGTATTTGTCTTTCATACTTTCTGTCTACCAGTTCAATTGGCTCATACCTCAGGTATTTAATAATAAGAAATGTTGCGATGCAAATGAAAAAGCAATTGATGGTGTAAAGATAAAAGGCTCCTGCAAAATAGCTCCAGTTTCCTATAGCAAGTCCATATCCTGCCGTACAGAGTGGAGGCATTAATGCCGTAGCAATAGCAACTCCCGGTATTGGATTACCTTGTTTCACGCGGGTGATGGCTATAACGCCTACAAGACCACCAAAAAAAGCGATCAGGACATCATAAATATTCGGTGATGTACGGGCTAATAGCTCAGATTGAGTTTCTTTAAAAGGACTTAATGAGAAATAGATAAAAGATACCAGTAAACTGACTATAGTTGCAATAAGAAGATTCTTAGCAGATCTTTTAAGTAATTGAAAATTATAGGTGCCCAAGGCAAACCCGGCTCCTACTATAGGTCCCATAAGAGGAGATATAAGCATTGCCCCGATAATAACTGCCGTGGAGTTTACATTGAGTCCCACGGATGCAATAACAATCGCACACGCTAAAATCCATAAATTTGAGCCCCGAAACGAGATATTATCGGTGATGTTTTCTAGAACCTTCCCTTTATCTTCTTCCCCGAAATGAAGATTAATAAATCTCAAAAATTTTCCCATCATTGTTTATTCACTTGTTTAGATTCAAAAATAAAAATACATATTTATAGATTATTTTACACAAGCTTTAAAAATTTTCATTGCAGCTGAGGCTTATTAACTGATTGCCTGTACCCATAATATTCTATACTTCTGTATCTGTATCCAAACTGATAGACTCCATAATTTTGTTAAGGTAAAGAAGAAATACTATGGAAACAATGGCACAACATCAGGAACAGCTTCAATATGCTGAAGTTTATATTTCAGACATGTTAGCATTGAAAAACATATTTTTACAGATATGGACTCCTTCAAAGACCGCTTCAGATTTTGGAATACCATTCCTTTTGGCAAAGAAGAAAAAAGAAATCATATTATTTGCCAGTCTTGTCATGGGGGAGAAAGGAGAAATCAAATTTGTCGTCTATGATAAGAAAGGAACGAGTGAAATAGAAAAGAGATCCTTTTCAACAAGAGTTGAAAGTTACTTTAAAAGGAATACAGCCCCTAATTTTCGAAATCCTGAACAATTAAAAAGCAGCATCAAAAGTATGATGAGCTGGCTTGATCTTCAGTAAGATCTGGATAAAATTGTACATTTACTTAAAACTGTAATTCAATGTTGAAAGATGTTCTATACCTTAAAATAGCGAATTCTGTCACGGAGCAGATCAAAAGTGAGACCCTGCAATTTGGAGACAGACTGCCTTCGCTGAGGAGTGCCCAAAAGCTCTACAATGTCAGCCTGAATACAGTAAAACAGGCTTATATGGAGCTTGAAAGCCGCTCGCTTGTAGAGTCACGCCCTAAATATGGATATTATGTGAGCCAAACCTCTCAAAGAAAGCTGGCACTACCTTCTGTGGCTAAAATGAAAGTTTCGGAAGAAAAAAACAGCCCGGAAGATCTTATCGGAAAAGTGTTTGGTGCCATTGGCGGAACAGATATGACACAGTTTGCATTAGGGATTCCGGGGAAAAGCCTCCTTCCGGTAGCCAAAATGAAAAAATGTATGATTGAAGTAATAAAGCGGAAGAGTGACAGTGGAACCAATTATGAGCCGGTGCAGGGAAGTGTGGGACTCAGGAGGGAAATTGCCAAGTGGTCTATCGTGATGGAAGGGCGGATTACTGAAGATGATCTGGTGATAACCTCAGGTGCTATGAATGGGGTTTACCATTGTCTGATGGCTGTAACTCAGCCGGGTGATTATGTAGCGGTAGAAAGTCCTGTTTATTTTGGGATTCTTCAGGCTATCCAGTTGCTGGGATTGAAGGCTGTGGAAATTCCTACCCATCCCATTACCGGAATAGATCTGGATGCTTTAAAAAGGTAATGCCGAAGCTTTCTGCCTGCTGTTTTGTAGTAAATTATAACAACCCATTAGGCTTTCAGATGCCGGATGAGAATAAGAAAGAATTGGTAAAAATGCTTACTGAGCATAATGTTCCTTTGGTGGAAGATGATGTCTATGGAAACATTTATTTCGGGGCCGGAAGGCCCAAACCGTGTAAATTTTATGATGAAGCAGGCATTGTGATGTGGGTAGGTTCGGTATCTAAAACTTTAGCACCAGGATATCGTGTTGGTTGGGTGGCACCAGGGAAATTTAAAGAAAAAATTATCCGTCAGAAGTTGGTTCAGACTGTATCAGGTCCATCCTTATTTTCAGATGTGATAGCCGATTTCCTTGAGCATGGCCGTTACGATCATCATTTGAGAATGTTCAGAAAGAAGTTGTATGCCAATTACTTACAGATTCAAAAGTCTGTGACACAGTATTTTCCGGATAATACCAAAATTTCAGAGCCCAAAGGAGGGTTTATGCTATGGCTGGAACTGGATAAAAGAATATGTACAGAAGATTTATATGACGAAGCAGTCAGCCAGAAAGTGAATTTTGCACCGGGAAGAATGTTTTCTCAATATAATCAGTATCAGAACTGTATGCGGCTAAACTATGCACTGGAATGGACCGATCGTGTAGAAAGTGACCTGGAGAAATTGGGGAAAATGATAAAAAACAGAATATAATACACCTAAAGCGATGAATGATATCAATAATGAAGTAAAAATTGTAGCCTACGAACCTCAGTACAAAGAAGCTTTCAAAGCTTTGAATGAAGAATGGATCAAAACATTTTTTGTGATGGAAAGCAGCGATTATAAGTTGCTGGATAATCCTGAAGAATATATTATAAATAAAGGTGGATATATAGCTTTTGCTTTGTTGAATGGCGAAGCTGTAGGAACATGTGCCTTAGTGAGGGCTCAGGAAGAACCTCTTGCTTTTGAGTTGTCCAAAATGGCAGTAAGCCCTAAAGCACAGGGCAAGAAGATCGGTTATCTGTTGGGAAATGCTCTTGTTGAAAAAGCCAAAGAGCTGAAAGCGGAAAAAGTATTCCTTGAAACCAATTCAATCTTGGTTCCAGCAATAAAGCTATATGAAAAACTAGGATTTAAGCATATTGAAATTACCAATCCCGGCTATGACCGTGTAGATGTGCAAATGGAACTGGACCTTTAATCTTAATTAAAAAAAATATTGGAACTCAGATATTTATATCCTGGTTCCAATATCAAAATTTAAATCTAATTGTTGTTCTGTTTTATTTCTTGATAAATGCTTTTGTCATAGATGTTTTAGTTCCATTAAGCTTAATAAAATACATTCCGGAAGGAAGATTTTCAATACTGATTTTCTCCTCGTAATTTCCTTGGGAAGACTTTAAGTTTTTGGTGGAAACCAATGATCCTTTAGTATCCAATATTTCAGCCTTAATTTCCTTATCCTCTGATTGATAGATGATATTGATTTGAGTAGAAGCAGGATTAGGATATACTTTAAAATCGTTAGCCGTCAGTTTGATTTCTTTGGTTGATAATACCTGTTTTGAACAGTCCGGACCTCTGTTAACACCATCTATTCCCCATGAAGGCTGAATCGGAATACAAAGCCAGTTTAATACTGTTGGAAAATGATCTGTTTCTCTTGTGGTTGAGGTATAATCATAAGCTTTAAAATTGTTTGAAGCATTGACCGTATAGTTCGGAGCCCCTGTAATACTCATATGATTGGCATTAGGCCCTGAATCAGCCAAAGTATTTCCCGAAGTCTCATTACACTTCCAGTTAGCCAATAGCTGAGAATAATAAGGGTGCGAAGAGGTAATATCCTGGGTCGCCCAATTGGCAATTACGTCATTAGGAAGTGCAGATTTCCAGATTCTTACATCCTTATAAGAAGCAGCAAGATTTACGCTGTATGTATTGGTCCCGTCCTGATTTAATGTAAATGGAAGCGCAGAATCAATATTTCCGATGGTATTCATTTTTGCAAAAGTCACCGGAACGCCGTCTTCATATAAAGTAACAAGACCATCTCTGTCGAAGCTTGCAGCAATATGTTTCCATTTATTGGTTTCTAATTTTCCGCCCACAAGATCAATACGGTTGGTCCCATCTCCGATATTCATTTTAAAAGTCTGTCCAGAGAATCCTGAGAAGATGACTCCTTTGTTTTTTCCATTCGCCCAGTTTTTATTACCTAGAAATACAGGATCGCTGGTGTAGGCTGCATTAGGTTTTACCCAAAATTCAATTGTAAAGTCTTGGTTTGAACCAAAATTGAATGAAGTCTGGTTAGCAGGTTTTGCATAAGTTCCCGAAGGAAGATTAAGTTGATTAAAGGTCTTATTGGACTCCAGAATGGTTTTACTGATTTGTTGAGGAGTAAATCCAGGATTAGAGTAGATGGTAAAGATATTTCGCTCAGATAGATTTCCCCCACCATGAGAAGTATCTGTTGCTCCGTGATCTGTTGTTACAACCACAAGCCAGTCTTCGTTATTGTAAGTGGCTCTGTTTTTCATAGCGTTTACAATCTCACCAATATAAGTATCAATTGTCTGAATAGAAGAAATATACTGTGGAACGGCAGAAGAAAATCCATAAGAATGTCCTGCATGATCCACATCATCAAAATCTACGAACAAAATATCGGGATTATCATTCTGTAAAGCATTTACTGCTGCATTTTTTACCGCGAGATCGGTTGCCAGATTGGTTTTTACATCTGCATTCTGCACTATTTTATCATTCACGGGAGCCCAATGTGCCAGCGAAATGGTTTTCAGATTAGGGTTGTGGCTTTCCGCTCTGGTTAAGAAATCCGGATAATTTGCATAGTTTGGACTGGTAAAATTATTGTCCTGGACATTATGCTTAGTATGCCAAACACCTGTAAGCATTGTGCTCCAGCCATTTCCGCTCCAGGTTGTGGCGGCACACAAACCATCAAGTGAATAAATAGATTGACTGATGAGGTTTTTGATATTAGGAGTGTTGGTAGACATCATAACATCTGCACGGCATCCATCAATGCCGATAAAAAGGACTTTTTTAGTTTGAGCTCCAAGGAAACAGCTCATTACAACAGCCATTGAGAATAGTTTTGTTTTCATGGGGAAAAAGATTTTGAATGTAAAAGTTTACAAATAGTGATTTATTTTTAATAATTGTAAAATTAATTTACTATTTGTAAACTTGTGTGAACTGAAAATTAATTAATTGATAATTAAAAAAGTCGGGTGAAATTGAAAGGTGAGTCTCTTAATTGTGTTTGTAACTATAAGTTTATTAGAGTTTTAATTTTTAAATTGTTTTAAGAATACAACTTTGCATATAGAAGAAGATTTAAAGAGTAAGAGAATTGTTAAAGTTGACAAATATTCAAAATTTGGCATTTGTTATTCTGAGATTCTTCATTACGTTTCACTCCATTCAGAATGACAGGAAGCAAAGTTTCAATGAAGGCAAATATCCCGTCGAGAGAGTGATAATTCCCCTCCCCTGGAAGGGTGGCAAATCGTAGATTTGACGGGGGGTGGTTTAAAAAGGCACAAATGTTAGCTGTAAAACATTTGTGCCTAGGTATTTAAAAAAGAAGTAACTAAAGAATATTCTCGGCCTCAGAAATCGTATTGAAAATATAATCAGGCTTAGCCTTTTCCAGTTCTGATCTGTTTTGGGCTCCGGAAAGGACGGCAATTGTTAATCCACATCCTGCATTTTTCCCTTCTTCAATATCGATCACGGAATCTCCGGCTTTCAACACCTTTTCCGGCTCCTGAATATTGAATTTTTTCATAGCAAGATGAATCATTTCCGGGCTTGGTCTGCTTTCTGAAACATCATCAGCAGTGATTAAAGCATCAAAATGTATATTTTCCTTCCATTGAAGTTTGTCCAGAAGCTGCTGGGCAATCTCAGAAGTATAGCCGGTGTTTAGAACCACTTTTTTATGTTGAGCCTTCATTTTAAGGAGAAAGTTTTCCGTTCCGTTGATGGGTTTTACCTCAAGATTCTGATAGGCCTCTTTTAATTTTCCGGAGAAGTTGTCAAAAATAGTGGGAGCATCCGCTTCATTTCCATTGATTTCCTTTAATAAACTGGTGATGGCTTCCAATTTTTCCATTCCTGCACAAGTAATAAGTACCTGTTCCAGAGTAACGTCATAACCATGCTCATTAACGGCTTCAGCTACCGTTTTGTACACTACATTATCTTCATCCACCGTAGTTCCGGCCATATCCAGAACCAATAATTCTATATTTTTCATTGAAATTTATGCGTAAATTTTGTCTATGTTAAACTTAGAGAAGCCTCCGCTTCCTGTCATTCCCTTTCCTCCAATTCCCGTTACAATATGAATGTTTGGAGATGGACTGTGTTCAAAAATATCCTTTGTTTTGCATTGAGAATATACCCCAAACCATCTTCTCTGGATTTCATAAGTAGGAAGATCGATGATTTTCTTCGCTTCATGAATCATGAATTCATCAATTTCCATATTCAGATCAAAACCAAGATCATCAGCATTTTTGGCATCAGCATATTCATGAGAATCTCCTAAAATGATAGATCCGTCCAATGCCTGCTTGAATAAGATGTGAACTCCAAATTTCTTCTCAAACGAATTAGGATCTTCTAATGATTTGATTTTCTGGAAAGAAGGACATTCGCTAAATGATTCATACCGTCTGATTGAAAGCCCAGTCAGAATATTTCCCTGAAGAGAATAGATTCCCTGAGGTTTGGTTTGAAGCATCTGAAGCTTGCTTACTTCCAAATCACTTTTATTGAATACGCTAGGATATAAAGTTTTGAACTCATGCCCACCGCAAATGATGATCTTTGAGGCTGTATATTCTTCTCCGTCTGCTGTGATGGCAATACATTTCTGATCGTCTTCATGGGTTTCAATAACAGTGGTGTTATAAATGATCTGCAATCCCATTTTTTCCTGTAAAAGCTGGTGAAGTTTTACAATCATATCCGCAGAATCTACAGAAAGCTCCTGTGGAAAGAACAATCCGCCTTTACAATAGTCGGAACGAAGACCGTCATATTTCTTGATGCAGTCATTTTTGGATAATAAAATAGATTCATAATCATTATTTCTGTTGATCTCATACAGCTCTTCAATAAGCTGAAGCTCCTCATCATTGGAAGCAATATAAACCGATCCGTTTTGTCTGATGGTAAGGTCTGCCTGAGTATGAAGTTCATTATATATTGCGAGACTTTCTCTTCCGAAGTTTTGCCATTTAAGATCCATTCCGGAAGGCACTACCTGTCCGAAATTCCTTACCGTGGCGCCCTGAGGGATTGAGTTTCTTTCCAGTAAAGCTACCTTAAGGTTTCTCTTCAGCGCATGATAAGCATGGAATGTTCCTAAAATTCCGCCGCCCACAACGAGTAAATCAAATTTTGTTGTCATTGTACTATAATTTATAAGATTTTCGACGTATCGAAATTGATGAATTGATTAGAATTTGAATTAGGTTTTGCCTTTCTTCTGAAAGCCAGAAAAGCAATAATTGAAAGAATTAAAACACTGATGGTGATAATATAATTCAGGCTGATATAAAAAGTAAGCCATGAAGTCTGTGCAGATCCGAAGTTTTTATACAACAGGATCAAAACGCTTCCCAGATATCCGAAAGAATCTACAATATAGATCAGAAATCCTACATTTCCTTTAATATCGAAAGCAGCGATCATTCTGTCAAAATAAATTCCATTAAACGGAATATAGCAGATATACATCCCAAAACCGGAAATGGTCATCCATAAAAAAGGAGATAATGCTTGCTGCTGGAATAAATATGTAGAAAGCCCCACTGTAAGAATTCCTGCAAAAAGAATGTAATGATAGTAAGCGAAAGCCTTTTTATTATTTTTTACCTTCACCATGAAACTCAGGATCAGGAGAACCATGATCGCAATCGGAATTTCTGTAAGGGTAAAAATAGAACTGTCAAAACTAAAATGAAGCCCATCCCAGATCTCACGGTTGAAATTATCTCTGAAATCTCTTAAAACCGTCAGGCAGATATAAAGAAAAATAATGCACACGATTGGAACAAAAAACTGCTGAACAAGAGCCTTTCTTTCCTTTCCGTTCAGAGGCTGTCTTTTACTTTTAAGCATAACATCTTCTTCACTTGGCTTGGGAATTCTTTCCAAAAGGATTCCGAAAAGAATCAAGGGAATAATAAAAATTAATCCCGCAGAAAAAGGCATCCAGAATTCTGAAACAGAAAAAGTATCCATTAAAAATTTTCCTACAGACTTGGTAAAACCTGAAGAAACTACAAAGCTTGAACACAGGAAAAGTCCGATGATTTCTGTTGTTTTGCGGCCTTCGATGTAAGAAAAAACGATACCCCAGATCATTCCCAGCGGGATTCCATTTAAGAACATAAAAAGAATATTATAAGGAGCAGGGACAACGGCAAATCCTAATAAAGAAAGCTCTGCAATGGCGATAAAAGAAAATAGATAAGTTAGTCTTTTCGCGGGTTTTAATTCAGAAATAAATTTAATTCCTATAAACTTGGAAATAAAATATCCTACAGCCTGCGCAATGATAATCAGGATTTTATAATCAACCCCGAAATAGGAGAGTCCTTCAAAAGAGGCTACAGTAAAAGGTTTTCTGAAGCCGTACATGCAGAAGTATACACCAAAGGCGGCAAAGGCTGCCTTTAGTGTTACTATTGTTTTTTTATTGATGGTTCTGGCCATGGTGATGGTTTAGAAGTTCAGTTTTATTCCAAGGTTACATCGTACTCCGTAGTATTCAACCTGCTCAGGACGATCTTCATTTTTTCCGAAGTGGTAGATCAGTGGTTTGTTCAGAATATTGTTGATATCCATATACAGCCCTATATTTTTGGTGAACTGATAAGAACCTCCGAAGTCTAAGCTGCTGTATTTTCCATAATAAGAATCGTTGATGTCGTCCTCTGCATATTCTACAGCGTATTTTCCTTTATAGTTGTAGGCTATTCTGGCATTGAAGCCTTTTTTCTCGAAGAATAGCTGTACGTTATACAGCTCTTTAGCCTGATAAGGAAGAGCTACCTTTCTTCCGCTTGGTTTTTCCATTTCAGAGGTCATGAAGGTGGCATTTACCTGAGCTCCGAAATATTTAAGGAAGCCCGGCAGGAAATCAAATCTTTTGGTAATTCCTAGTTCAAGGCCACCTAGCCATGCAGCATTTCCATTATTTGGGGCAGTGAATTGTACTCCGTTCATTCCATTATATTCTCCAATAAAAGAATCCTGGAAGATGGGATCTGTAATAGATTTATAGAAAATACCGCCACTTAGAATTCCGACATTTGAGAAATAATATTCCCCTATCAGGTCAAAATTCAATGAATAGGTCGGATTAAGATTAGGGTTTCCACCCTTAAACTCATTGTCTGCTTCACTATAAGTTCCGCCTGGTGTCAGATCTCCGAAATTAGGTCTTGAAAAAGTTCTTGTTGCTGCAAAACGAAGGTTAGTTTTATCATTCAAAGTATATTTCAAATGAAGCATTGGGAGAACAGCAAGATAATTTTTGGTGTGCTCTACTGGTGTCAGAACATCATCAATTACATTATATCCTTTTACCTTGGTGTTGGTATTTGATAATCTGATTCCTCCTAAAAGGGTGATCTTATCATTCAATTTATAAGTTGCCATTCCGAAGGCATCCGCATGTTTTTCAAAGACGTCGAAGTTCCTTCCTAATGCTTTATTGTATTCTAACGATTCAGAATCTGCAGTATTGATTTTCAGATTTCCCTGATTGTCATACCAAAACTGATTCATTCCTCCGGTAGAAAGTACTGGCCCGAAAGTATTTCCGATATGAGCATTCATTTCGCTCAAGTACTTTCTTCCATTGGGTTGGGTGGTAATAAATTGAGAGTAGCCAGATAGAAGAGGAGCGGCTCCGTTGCTCCAGTTATAGAAAATATCAGAGAACTTGGCATTACGCTCTTTATCCCTGTACTTGAAGCCATATTTTAAGGTCAGTTTATCAGAAGCATTGATCTCATGATTGAAGGCTGCTACAATCTTATCTTTTTCTTGTACGAAAACCTTATAAAACTCAAGATCGGTAAACTTCATCTGAGTAGCATCCATTTTAAAATCAGGATTGCTATAGAAGCCAAATAAGGCATCAGGGTTTTTGTAATCCAGCTTTCCACCATCGGCTTTCCAATAAGCTCTTGGGCCATTTCCACGATCAGAAATATAATCAGGATTGATACCAACTCCGGATTGGGTGTATTTAATTACGTAGTAAGAATTGTTCTGTTTATCAGGGATATTTCCATACTTAAATTGATTGTCGTAATATGATAAATCCCAGTCAATCTTTCCTTTATTTAAATTATGAACCCCGCCTAATGAGACTGAAGTAAGCTCCGTAATCAGTAAGTTATGGATATTCTGAAGCTCTACTCTGGCTGTATTATTAGCTGAACTGAACTTATCAAACCGCACTCTGTGTTTGTAATGGGTTTCATCATCAGATAAAGTTCCATACATTCCTTTTAAGTACAGGGTATTTTTAGGAGAAAGCACATATTCAAATGCAGCATTAATTCCGGTTGTCTTTCTCACACCGTTATAATCACGAAGCTCCATTCTGAAAACCCCTTCATCACCGCTTCTTCTCGCCTCAAAATTATCCGTTGACCAGTTTCTGATAAAATGCGCAAAGTTGAATAAGTATCCGAATTTTTTATCCTTTGTTCTACCACCAAATAAAAAACCAAGATTATAGACTCCTTTATCAGCTTTAGCATTGTAACCGCTTCCTAATGTGGCTTTAAACTCCGTTTTCATAGGCGGCGTTTTGGTAATAAAGTTGACTCCGCCACCAATTCCATCTGCTTCCAGATCAGGAGTAAAAGACTTATTGACATGAACGTATGAAATCAGTTCCGTTGGAAAAAAGTCAAAAGCTGTAGCTCTGGAAGTGGTTTCTTCTTCTGCTGTGGGAAGCCTGTTTCCATTAATGGTTGTGGATGCCCAAAATGGTGGAAGTCCTCTTAAAGAAACGAATCTTCCCTCTCCCTGATCTCTTTCAATAGAAACTCCCTGCACACGCTGAACAGTTTCTGCTGCATTTCTATCCGGAAGTTTTCCGATGCCGTCAGAAGCAATAACATTGGTGATGTTAATGGCATTTTTCTGTAAGTTTAAGGCTCTTGCCTCAGTGTTTTTTAAAGTTCCGGTAACAATAACTTCATCAATATTCTTTCTGGGTTGCGAAAGTTTTATTGTTCCAAGGTCTGTAGTTTCATCAGTTTTTAAATTAACGGTGATATCAGTAGAGGTATAACCAATATAGCTGATTTGTAAACTATATTCACCTTCTTTAATGTCATTGATGGTAAATTTTCCGTCTACATCAGTGGTAATGCTTTTGGATGAACCTTTTATTTTGACGGTGGCGCCGGGAAGGGGCTGGCTGTCGTCAAGAACAGTTCCTATAATTAACTGCTTTTGTGCTGAAATAAAAGTGATGAAACAGACAGAAGCAAGGGTAAGTATTTTCTCTAAATTTGTTTTCATTTTTACATATATTAAATTTTTTATGCAAATCACGCTAATAATTTTAATATATATAAATATTTAGTATTAAGTATTGATTAACAAATCAGGGCTATTTATTACCCAAATTTTACTTTCTAAACATATAGTAAGATGAAAATTAAATAAGCTGTATTTTAATTAAGTAGCTTATTTGTAGATTTTTATGGATTTATTGAAACCTGGCTTTCCCCATAAGTATTTTCTATTGAAAAAGAATTATTGATTAACATATCGTTCATTTTAACCCAAAATGAGAAAACTGAAAGTTTACAAATAGTAAACTTTTTTGATAGAGCTCACGATAAGACTGCTCATAATTTTTTTTTTGCCACTAATGCACGAATACAACAATGAATACAAAGCTTTTAAAAACTATCAATATATGGTTAAAAAAATAAGTAACCAGGCAGGCACATAGAAATAATTCGTGTATCCGGGGCTAAAAACTTTGGGTAATGGAATCTAAGCGGTGTAAAAATAAAGAACAAGCATCACACAGCTTTCGTTACTGATGCTTACCGGAACGTGGGGGAACTTTCCATTGAAATATAAGGAGTCTCCTTCTTTCATGATGACTTCTTCATTATCAATGATGTACTTTACTTCTCCTTTCAGAATAAATTTGAATTCCCAGGCATCTGTAATTACTTTTTCCCTTTTAGAATTGGGTTCAAGTGTAAGCAATACTGCTTCAAATCCTAATGAATGAAGGCTTTTGCTAAAAATGTGCATGTATTTAAAACCTTCAGCTTCAACCTCTTTTTCTATAACCTGCTGACTCTCTTTAGGAACATAAATGAATTTTGCATTAGACTTTTTTTCTACTCCTTCAAAGAAGTAGCTTGCATCAATATCCAATGATTGGATAAGATCCAGCAAAACAGGAAGCGAAGGAATGGTTCTTCCATTTTCGATACGGGATACAAGGCCATTACTTACATTCGCTCTGAAAGCCAGTTCATTAATGGTTAAGTTGTTTTTTTTCCTGATATCCTTTAATCTCTTTCCGATCCCTATTAAAAAGTCATTCATGCTGTAGTCAATGAAAAGCAAAGGTAGTATTATTCTATATAGGTTGTATGGCAAAAAGAAGAATTCACGAAAAGGTAAAATGATAAGAAGTGTAAAAAATAATAACGCGAGGTTCGCAAGTTGATTAATTATGCTGCTTTATTTTTCGTTCGCATGGGCACTCCGTTCAGCTAAGAAAACGATCATTGCTGAGTGAAGCGCCTTTGCAATCGTTTTATAAGCATTATTTAAAAACTTTTGCGTGCCTAGCGTTAAAAACCAAAATAAATAATCTTCAGTTCTACATGGCTTTCAAGAAACCTCCAGCTTCCAGCTTCCTTCTTCCAGCCTAAAAAGCTTTTCCATTCAATATTTCTATCCCAATAAAATTTCCCTATTTTTGTAAAACTCCTTATTTCATTTATGAAAAAAATAATTCTCATCGAAGACGAAACCAGTGTAGTATCTTTTATTAAAAAGGGGCTTCAGGAAAACGGATATGAAATTTCCGTGGCTTTTGACGGGCGTACCGGTGTACAGCTGGTGCAGGCTAATGACTTCGATTTGGTGATTTTAGATATTATGCTTCCGGAAATGAACGGACTGGATGTGTGTAAGGAAATCAGAAAAACCAACCAAAGTGTTCCGATTTTATTCTTAACCGCGTTGGGGACTTCTGAAAATATTGTTCTGGGACTGGAAAGTGGCGGAGATGATTACTTAGTGAAGCCTTTCAAATTTATTGAATTAGTAGCCCGTATAAAGTCTTTACTAAGAAGAAGCCATAATAATGGGCCGCAAGAGATTGCTGAGCCGGAACCAGATAATGAACATGTATTTCAGTTTTCAGATTTAACGGTAAACGATTATACGAAAAAGGTAACCCGCGCCGGAGAAGACATTACATTGACTTCTACAGAGTACAAATTGTTGGTTTATTTCCTTCATAATCCTGAAAAAGTGATTTCCAGAGCAGAAATATTAGATGCTGTATGGGGAGTAAATTATGAGTTGGGAACCAATGTGGTAGATGTTTATGTAAATTATTTAAGGAAAAAGCTGGATGATAGGGATGATAATAAATTGATTCATACGGTGATAGGAATGGGTTATGTTCTGAAAAAAGCATAATGAATGTTTAATAAAGTGATAACAAATCAGACCAAAACGATGGTGCTTTTAATGTTGGTTTTTACCGTCATTATACTGTTATTTAGTGGTTTGGTTTACTTTTCAATTGTTAATTTTTCTCATCAGAGGTTTTATGAGCTTTTAAAAATTCGTACGGCTACTATTGTTCAGATAGAAAAAAGCAAGGATCACCTGGATCTCCCTGAAAATTATATTCTCAGCAATCTGAATGATGAGGAACTTCCGATGGAAAAAGATTATGTATTTGCTGTTCCAACAGATTCTAATTTCAAAAAAATCTCTCAGGAAGTTCATATTCCTGATTATTTCTTCAAAAATGTTCTGAAAAAAGGTGAGGATAACTATAATGATAAAGAATTCTATTACATCGGGCAGAGCTTTAAATATGATGATAAAGATTATATTGCTATTGCCTCAGCCAAAAACCATTACGTAATTTACTATCTAGGTTTCCTGAAAAGAACATTGCTTACCTGTATTGTGCTTTCGTTGTTCTTTAGTATGATTTTCTCATTTTATCTGTCGAAAACACTCTTTAGACCTATTCTTAAAATTACAGGGAAAGTAAAAGAAATCAGCTCAGAAAATCTTCATTTACGATTGGAGCCCCAACCGGATAATAAAGAACTGAATGAATTGGTGGACACCTTCAACGGAATGCTTAACCGTATCGAAACATCTTTTGAAACCCAGAATCATCTGATTGGAAATGTTTCCCATGAATTGAGAACTCCGCTTACTTCAATTATGGGAGAAGCTGATGTTGCTCTCTCTATAAGCAGAACACCGGAAGAATATAAAGAAACCCTTGAAATCATTCTGGATGAAGCCGAAAAGCTGGATAGAAAGATTAAAGCCCTATTAATGATTGCCCAAACCGGATTTGATGGGAAGATTCAGAAAATGGATAAGGTGAGAATGGATCAGTTGCTTTGGGATGTTATTGAAACCCTGAGAAAAATTGATTCCAGAAATAATATCTATCTGGATATCAGTATGCTTCCGGATAATCCTAAAAAATTAAAAGTACAGGGTAATGAGCAGCTTCTGCATCTTGCAGTGGCCAATATCATCAGCAATGGCTGCAAATATTCTAATTTCCAACAGGTTAAAGTTTCCTTGGGTGCGACAGATGCAGATGTTTACATCATTGTAAAAGATGACGGGATTGGAATTCCGCAACAGGAAATGAATAAAATCTATGATCCGTTTTTCAGAGCTTCTAATACTAATAACTACGAAGGCTATGGAATAGGGCTTCCATTGGCAAGAAACATCGTAAGAATGCATCATGGTGAACTGATTGTGACTTCCAATGAAAATCAGGGAACTACAGTACAGATGCGTTTCCCCAACTTTTATAGTACACAAAAAGAGACTGTGTAAATCTGAAGGTAGAAAGTAAATGTTTTCTCAAATACTTTAGATAGATATGTTATGTTAATGGTCTTTCTTAATACCCACTTTTTAATCACTTTTTACGTTACCTATAAGCCTATGTACCTATGTGGTTGGAAAAATTAAACCACATAGATACATAGAATCTTTGCTTTTAAAATATGCACTTGCTGAAAATCTTTGATTTTCTTGCGCCTTAAAAGCAGGTTATTATTCAAACCCTTTGCGCCTTGGCGTTTTCCAACATAATTAAAATTTTTTCCACTTCTGATTTTGCTGATTGTTTTTGGAGAAACGCAAAGACGCAAGATTTTTAACATGGTGTATGCTTTTAAGGTGCAAAGATTTTATCTGCGATAAAATTTAATAATATTGACTTATGTTGTTGGTAATATTGCTGTTATGTGGATTTGATTGCAGCGGAATTGTTCATATTAATACCTCTTAACAATTTTCTAATCTCATTTTAATCTCTTTAATGACATTTTAATTCCATTCCAAAGATCTTCTAATCTGGCCATTCTAATTTTGTATCATCAAAAAAGATAAACACAATACAAAATAATAAGAACATGGCTAAAACAATTTTAATTGCAACAGATTACTCTCTTGAGTCATTAAACATATTGAAAAAAGTACTGAGAGAAAAAGATGCTTCAGATGATCAGAACCAATATAATATCCTTTTGGTTTCAGGATATGATTCGGGAGATTCAATCAGAGATCTTTTATTCAATACCAAGACCACTATTTTCAACAAGATCAGGCCTAATGAATTCTGTGATGGCTATGAAATCATTAAGAATAAATATCCTCATTTAGTTAATAAGATTATCTGCGACATCTTTACAGGAAGTTTTCAGAGAACTTTCAACCAATATGTAGAAGCCAATAATATTGAAGAGGCTTATTATTCTACAGCTATTAAAAGCAAAGGAAAAGGAAAATTTGATCTTGTTCCTTATATCAGAAAAAGCAAAGGTCTTCAATCTGGGGAAATTTCCCTTGAGATCAGAGAAAGTCTTCCGGAAAGAGGAAGACTGGCAGAGATCTTTGTAGAGGTCTAATCATCATCACAATTTAAAAAAGATTAAAAATGTTAAGAAATTATAGTAACAGCAGAACATTGGGAGACAATATCAGGTTGGGGACGCTGACTGCTTTCACAGCAGGAACTATAAATATTGCATCCCTACTTATATTTCTCTCTTTTACATCAAACGTAACAGGTCACTATGCCATTTTAGCGGCAGAAATCAGTAAAGGAAACTGGTCTCAGGTAGCAATTATGGCCAGCTGGATCTTCTTGTTCTTCTTTGGAAGCTTCCTGTCTAACTTCATTGTGATTAACTTCAACAAGAAGAGTAAGTATTTTGCTCACGCAATGCCTCTTGTATTGGAAATATTATGTTTGTTTGGAGTAGGAGTATATGGACAATTATATTATCAAAAAACCTTGGCAGAAACGGAAGTTTTAGTAGCAATAATGCTTTTCGCTACAGGATTACAGAATGGTTTAACAGCAAGTATTTCCAACTTCTCCGTTAAAACCACCCACCTTACGGGAACAACCACCGATTTAGGAATTCTGGTTTCTATGTTTACTCAAAAGAAATACAGAAAAAATGGTGAATTAATAGGAAGAGCAAAATTGCTCATGAGTATTATGGTGGCTTATGTATTAGGAGCTGTATTTTCAGGATTAAGCTATTATTATCTGGAATTTAGAGTATTCTATGTCATTAGTGTATGTCTTATGATCGTAATCGGATATGATGCGTATAAAATTCATGTAAGACACTTCAATACAAAATACAGATACAACAGAATTTATAAAAAACCGAATCTTTTGGCTTATCTGTATGAAAAGATCCATGGGATCCCTAAAAGTAAAAAGAATAGAAAACTGGTCTTTGAAGACTAGGATTAGATACCTGGTGCAGGGTAAATATCACTATTAATTTTTTGTATAAACTAGCTGGTTCAATCCTCTATTGGTATTAAAACAATGGGGGATTGTTCTTTATCAAAAGCTGATATCACAAACAGTTTGGAGCAGAATTTGCAGAAAGCTGTATTGTTGAAATGTTGATAATTAAATATTAATTCCCGTTTTTAATGTTTTAATTCCCATTTTCATTGACTATTTTTGTAAGTTGATTTACGTTTTTATGTCAGATATTATTCAGCTTTTACCGGATCATGTAGCCAACCAAATTGCGGCAGGAGAGGTGGTGCAGAGACCTGCATCCATCGTGAAGGAACTTTTGGAAAATGCTATAGATGCAGATGCAACAAAGATTGAACTGATTATCAGGGATGCCGGCAAAAATCTTATCCAGGTCGTAGATGACGGGAAAGGAATGTCCGAAACAGATGCCAGACTTGCATTTGAAAGACATGCTACCTCTAAAATCAGAGGAACGGAAGATATCTTTAAGATCGCAACAAAAGGTTTCCGCGGTGAAGCATTAGCTTCTATTGCTGCTGTTTCTCAGGTTGAGCTGAGAACAAAGCAAAAGGAGGCTTCCATTGGAACCAACATATATATTGAAGGAGGGGTTTTCCAGTTTCAGGATCCTGTTCAGACCGCTGAAGGATCAAATTTTCTGGTAAAGAACCTATTTTATAATGTTCCGGCCAGAAGAAAATTCCTGAAAAATAATAATATTGAATTCAGACATGTCATTGATGAATTTCAGCGTGTTGCATTAGCGCATGAAGGATTGGAATTTTCCTTGTTTCATGATGATGAAGCTGTTTTCAGATTGAGAAAAGGAAGCCAGATGCAGCGTATTGTAGATGTCTTCGGAAGAAAATTACAGCCGCTTCTGATTCCTATCAAAGAAGATATTATCTGGTGTAAGCTTCACGGATTTGTTGCCAAACCTGAGGGGTCCAAAAAAGCAAGAGGTGAGCAGTTCCTTTTTGTGAATGGAAGATATTTCAGAAGCCCCTATTTTAATAAAGCGGTGCAGGAGGCGTTTGAAGGTCTTCTTCAACCGGGATATGTTCCATCGTTTTTCCTTTATCTGGAGCTTGATCCGGAGAAAATTGATGTTAATATTCATCCGCAGAAAACAGAGGTGAAATTTGAAGATGAGCATCTTATTTTCGCTTTGCTGCGTTCTACGATTAAGAGATCACTGGGAATTTATAATGTTTCTCCAAGCCTTGATTTCGATAGAGATCCGGAATTGGATGAAATGATGAACAAACCCATTCCAAGCAAAGGAAACGGTGGCGGAGGTGGTGTTATCAAAATGCCTGAGATTATTGTAGACAGAGATTATAATCCGTTTTTGGAAGAAAAAAATGTAGTGCATCCTGAAGAAATTCAGAACCTTACGGAAATGTATCATCAGAATATTACTGCAGAGCCTTCAAAAATCAATTTGTTTGAGGATGAAGACTTTGATGAAGATTTAATGAGACTTCCGAATGGATACTGGCTGTTCAACAAGGGAGATGTTACTTTGATGCTTGATTTAGGAAGAATGCACAGACTGTTAGTTTCAGAAAATAATAAATCTACCAGGAAAGCCAATACGAATACAAATAGCCATGCTTTGCTTTTCTCCTTGGAGTATCATATGAACGAGATTGAGAAAAGTAAATACGAAGCTATTAAAAAATATCTTCCTGAGCTTGGGTTCGATATGAAAATTGCCCATGAAAGTGTGTTAAGAATAGATTCACTGCCGGAAGGACTGAAAGAAACACAGGCTATGAAATTCCTGGAAAATCTTTTCGAGATCCTGGATTATAAAACAGAAGACGAATTCATGCACTACTACCACAACCAATGGAGTAAAATGCAGTCAAAATCAAGATTTGACTTTATTTATAAAAAAGATGCGGAACAGGTTATTAAAGACTTTACGGCATTAGGCTTCCCTGAGTTTTTACCGGATGGGAAAAGATGCTTCTATGAAGTTCCGTTTAATGATTTTAAAAACAAATTTTAAAAAAAATGTTTAACAATATACCACCCATTACAAGGAATATTATCATTATTAATATTGTAGTTTACTTGATCGCTAATTTTTTATATTACCCAAGTTTATACAATACGCTTTCAGGATTTTATCCTTTTTCTCCTAATTTTAAATCGTGGCAGATTATTACACATATGTTTATGCATGCTCCATTTAGGGAACCTGGCGGGTTTATGCATATTTTATTCAATATGTTTACATTATTTAGTTTTGGGCCGGTTTTAGAACAGGTTCTGGGTGAAAAAAAATATATATTATTATACTTTGCCAGTGGATTAGGATCGTTTTTCCTATTTAACTTATGGAATTTTGTAGAAGCACAGCAAATCATTTCGGCTTTACAAAGTTTGGGATTAAATACAGATGCTTATATATCTGGGGCAGGGGTACAGTTGTCAGGAAATGCTGATACTGTTCTAAAACAAAGAGATCTACTAGGGAGTTTAGATGCTATTTTAAAAACTCCAATGATGGGAGCTTCTGGTGCTATTTTTGGTGTAGTTGCTGCCTTTGCAACACTGTATCCTGATGCAAAAATTGGAATTATGTTTATTCCAGTTCCGATTAAAGTAAAATATTTATTACCAATTATTGTTGTAATTTCTGTATATCTGGGAGTTTCCGGAAACGGAGGGAATATAGCTCATCTGGCTCACGTTGGTGGAGCTTTAGTTGGCTGGATATTGGCAAGGATCTGGAAAAAACATTTATATAGATTCAATTAATCATTTCCTGTGAAGATTTTCCGACTTATACTGTTGATCCTGCATGCAGGGGTTCTGTTCCTATTGCTGGGTTCTTTATTGAATGCCTATGTTCCACCTAAGATATTTCCGTGGTTTAATCTGCTTTCTTTAGGGTTTCCCATTCTTATTACATTATATATTATTTTAACTGTATTTTGGGTATTCAGCTGGAAAAAAAGAGCCTTTGTATTCATGTTTATAGGATTGGCGTTTATTAATCCTGTAAAACGATGGATTAATTTTTCTTCTGAAAATAAAGAAAGTTCAAACCCAATTAAAATTGTTTCTTTTAATATTAGAGCAGGAACTATGGGAAAGGAAGAGGTTTTAAATTATCTCAAAGCTCAGGATGCAGATGTTATTCTTTTGCAGGAAGATGGCGGAATGGCATATCCCACACTGAAAGATTATAATAGAACTACATCGAACGGGTTCTTAACCATTCTTACGAAGCATAACCTATCCAATGAAAAACTAATTTTTTCTGAAAATGAGGATGTAAGCCTTCCAAGTGGTCTCCAAGCTGATATTGAAATAAAAGGAAGAATGTATAGATTTGTTGATATCTATCTTTATCCGTTTCAGTTTGAAAAGAAGATGGTTAAGCTTGATGGAGACGCGGAAGCCAATGAGCAAAAAGTAAAGGGTGTTGTAAGAAAACTAATTCCTACTTTTAAAATACATCAGGATCAAGTAAAGAAAATACGTCAAGGTGTAGAAAATTCTCCGTATCCTGTTATTATAGCCGGAGACTTTAATTCTGTTCCTAATTCCTACGAATATTATCATTTGTCAGAAGGTCTTGAGGATGCGTTTATGACGGCAGGAAAGGGAAGTGCTACCAGCTTTCATGATTATAAATTTCCCATCAGGATAGATTATGTTTTTTATGCAAAATCACTAAAGGCTACTTCCTATGTCGTTGACCGTTCTGTCAGTATTTCAGATCATTATCCGGTTGTTTCAGTGCTCTCTTTGAACGATAAATAATCATAAAAATAGTTAAAATTTGGCTGCTTGGTAGGGTTTTTGCTTAAAAAAACGGGTACCAAGAATGTTTTTTCATGAAGTCGAATCAGATATTACTATTTATACATATCGCTGTTGCCGTATTACTGCTATGCACATTGGGAAATGCATGGGTTCCACCTAACCTTTTGGGGAACCTTAATTTGCTTTCTCTAGGTTTTCCCTATCTGATATCTGCCTATATTCTTCTTACGCTGGTCTGGGTTTTCAAAAAAAATAAAATTGCTATTGCTTTTGCGCTGGGAACATTACTTTTTTATAATCCGATCAGAAGATGGGTTAATTTTTCTCCTAAACCAGATAAAATAAAAACAATACGAGATATTAAGGTGCTTACTTTTAATGTTAAATATGGTGATTATGGCTGGGATAAAGTAAAAAACTATATCAAAGAACAGGATCCGGACATCATTCTGGTACAGGAAAAAGACACCAACCGTGCTTTAAGACAGGATCTGGTAAAATATCCTTCCGTAATTCTGAAAACAAAACATAAAATTGTACGACAGGCAGAGATTATAGAAGATAATTCGAGAGGAAATTCTTTCTACGCAGATGTAGATATCAATGGAAAGATTATCAGAATTGTAAATGTTTATTTGGAACCTTTCCGACTTCAGAAAACCATGTTTACTAAGCTGGATGCTATGGGAATTGGAAATGTATCTACTCTTCTGTCTCATATGATTCCTACTTTTCAGGCGCATGAAGATCAAATTAAAAAGATCAGAAAAGCTATTGATTTTTCCCCATATCCGGTAATTTTAGCTGGAGATTTTAACTCTGTTCCCAATTCTTATGAATATTATAGTTTAGGAAAAGACCTTCAGGATGCGTTTTTAACAGCAGGTAAGGGAAGTGCTTCCAGCTTTCATGATTATAAAATTCCTTTAAGAATTGATTATATTTTTAGTTCAAAATCAATCATTCCGCTAAGTTATAAAGTAGATCAGTCTGTGAAATTATCGGATCACTATCCCGTAATTGCAGAATTTCTGCTAAATTAGTTCCATGAAAAATTTATTGTCTGCCATTTTCATTTTCGGGCTTTTTTTAACAGCCTGTTCTAAGAAGGAATCTCCAGGATTTGGAGCTGAACAGGATGTGAAAATTCATTATGATACAGCTGCTGTTGATTCGTTCTCTAATGGTGCTGTAACCGTAGATATTGCCCGTAAGATCAAAATGTCTTCGCCAGAATATCTGGACTCTGTAAAACAGGCTAAAAAAGCACTGGAAGAAGAGCAGAAACTTAAGGCGGAACTGGACAAAGAAAATAAAAAGAAAGAAGAGGAGGAAAAGAAAAAAGCAGATGCTGAGAAAAAGAAAAAAACTCCTGAAACTCCATCCTCTACTGAAGCCAAAACACAATAAATCCAAAAACATCTTTAAAATATACAATATGAAAAAGCAAATTCTTGCAGCAATTGTGATCTCAGTATTTACTGTTGCGTGCACAAAATCAACATCAAAAACAGAACAGGTAGAAAATGCAGATGGCTCTGTTACTACCACAACCACAACGACTACTGAAACATCTCCTCATATGGTTGATTCAGCAAAAGTAACCGAAGCTAAAGAAAAGGTCGATGCCAAATTAGATCAGGCAGGTGATAAAATAGATAACGCTGCTCAAAAAGCTAAGGATAAAATTGATGCTACAGCAGACAAGACCAAACAAGATCTTAATAAAGCTGGGCAGGATATTAAAAGTGAAGCTAATAAAGTAGGAAAAGATATCAAAACCGGAGCTCAGGAAGCAGGAAAAGATGCCAAAGATGCAGCTAGAAAAGGAGCTGCGAAAGTAGAGGATGCCGCTAAAAAATTAAAAGAAGATTTAAGCAAATAAAAAATAAACCCCGCAGCTGAATTCAGTTGCGGGATTTATTTTATGGTTGGAAGTCAGAAGAGGGAAGCTGGAAGAGCCTTCTCTCTCTCTAACTATAGTCATTTAAGCTAAACCCTTATACACACTCACTTCAAAAGAGAATATAAGTAATATAAAGACTGGATGAACCTCCATCTTCCATCCTCTAGCTTCCTTTCTATATTATTTATTAAGCTCCAGCAAAGGATCTATATATTCTCGGTCATTGCTCAGTCTTGGTACCTTATTTTGGCCGCCAAGTTTTCCTTTAGATTCAAGCCAATGATAGAAAAGGTTGTTTTTCGCAATATGAACAATAGGTCTTCTAAGTGTCATATTGTTATATCTTTTAGCTTCATAATCAGAATTGATTTTCTTCAGATGCTGATCAAAAGCGTCAACGAAGCTATCCAGATTATCAGGATACTGACTGAATTCAAAGATCCATTCATGGGCACCTCCTTCATTCTCTTTCATAAAGACAGGGGCACCGGTAAACTCTGTAATTTGAGCGCCGGTTAGCTCACAGGCCCTGGATAATGCAGATTCTACGTTAGTAATCATTAATTCTTCACCAAAAGCATTGATATAATGCTTTGTTCTTCCCGTTATTTTAATCCTGAAAGGATTCACAGAAGTAAAAACAACGGTATCACCAATCAGATATCTCCACAATCCGCCATTGGTGGTGATCACCATAGCGTAATTTTTTCCAATCTCTACATCTTCCAGACTGACTACTTTTGGATTGGAAAAATGGAACTGATCCATAGGAATGAATTCGTAGAATATTCCATAATCAAGCATCAGAAGCATTTCATCGCTATTGGATCTGTCCTGTATTCCGAAGAAGCCTTCCGAAGCATTGTATATTTCGTAGTAATTGATGTTTTTTCCGATGATATTACGGTATTGTTCTCTGTAGGGTTTAAAACTGATTCCGCCGTGAAAAAACACCTCCAGATTAGGCCATAGCTCTGAAATGTTGGCAACATTGGTTTCATTCAATACTCTTTGTAGCAAAACCATCATCCAGCTCGGTACCCCAAGAATACTTCCTACATCTTCATTTTTTACCTCAGATGTAATAGCTCTAAGCTTACTTTCCCATTCGCCCATTAAGGAAACTTTCTTACTTGGAGTGGTGGTAATTTCTACCCAAAACGGCAGATTATCAATTAAAATAGCAGATAAATCGCCAAATTTTGTGTTGAAATCTGCATATAGCTCGGAGCTTCCACCTAAACGTAGGTTTTTATAATTAAAAAGCTGATTTTCCGGATGATTATTGGCGTAGATGGAAACCATGTCCTTTCCGGCCTTCATATGGCAGTATTCAAGGCTTTCTGCTGAGATAGGGATAAACTTACTTTTAGCATTCGTTGTTCCCGAGGATTTGGCAAAATGCTTAATCAGCCCTGGCCAGCTTACATCTTTTTGGCCCTGTCTGGCTTTTTCAATATAAGGCTCCATTTCTTCGTAAGTAACAATGGGAACTTTATTCTTAAAATCCTGATAGCTGGAGATTGAATTAAACCCGTACTGTCTACCATATTCAGTATCTTCCGCATGAAACAGCTGGGAAAACAATATACCTTTCTGGGTCTCAATGGGATGATCCATGAAATTCTGTATCTGATCTATCCTTTGACGGATAAACCAGTTGACTACGGTATTAAAAAGTGCTTTGGTTGCCATTCCAACAAATATAATAATATTTGGATGTTTAGAGAATTTTTTGTGGAGTTAAATAAAAAAACCGTTACAAAATTTGTAACGGTTTAGTATCTAGTTTATTGTTTCTTAGCAGTACTCATCGTAAGCAGCCTGAAGGTTTGCAGCAATTGCTCCTGCTGGGTTTCCTTCAATGTGGTGTCTTTCCAGCATGTGAACTAATTCTCCATCTTTGAAAAGCGCTACGCAAGGAGAACTTGGCGGGAATGGAGCAAGGTGTTTTCTTGCTTCTACTACAGCCTCAGTATCAAAACCTGCAAATACAGTTGTTAAATGATCTGGTTTTTTGTCTCCTGTTAAAGAGTAAACTACTCCTGGTCTTGCAGCTCCTGCAGCACATCCGCATACGGAGTTAATAACCAATAGTGTTGTTCCGGACTGCTTTAATGCCTCTTCTACCTGAGAAGGAGATGTTAAATCTTGGAAACCTTTATCTGTAAGTTCAGCCTTCATAGGCATTACTAAATCTGTTGGATACATATATTTTGTTTTTTATCTGTACAAAGTTAAGGAATTCTTTACGTTTGTTCAATATATAATAACTATGAATGGTTTAGGTATATAAAATTAACCAAATGTTAATATTGTAACTATATTCATAAAAACGTGAATTAAAATTAGGAATAATGAAATATAATTATTAAATTTGAAATGATTCTGAAAAACAGACGACCATGAAAAAAACATTTAGGCTTTCCCTCAAGCAATCAATCACTTAATACCATCTGGAATATGATCGTATCTAAACTCTTTTTTTAAAGTTTTTTGAATCAAAACTTTACTATCCAAAAAATGAAGCCCGAGACTTAATAGTCCCGGGCTTCTTAATCAAATCGATATGCAAAGGTTGTATATCCTTAGTTATGGAATGTAATATGTGTTTATGGGCTTGGAAATGAATCCTAACCCAGAAACCCGGATTACATTATGAAAGGAGCTTTTTAACCATCTCGGAAATACTTTTTCCGTCTGATTTTCCGGCTAATGCTTTTGATGCAACTCCCATTACCTTTCCTAAATCTTTCATAGATTCAGCTCCGGTTTCTGAAATTATATTTTTAATTTCTGTTTCTAATTCTTCTGCAGAAAGCTGTTTTGGTAAAAACTTCTCAATTACTTTCATCTGAGCTTCTTCCACTTCTGCAAGATCCTGTCTTCCCTGGGCAGAAAACTGCTCAAAAGAATCTTTACGTTGTTTAATCATTCTCTGAAGAATGGCAATTTCCTGTTCTGCAGAAACTTCAGCACCTCTGGCTTCTGTCTGTAAAAGAAGAATTTGAGATTTCACAGCACGAAGAGAGTCCAAAGCAATTCTGTCTTTTTCTCTCATCGCTGTTTTTATAGCTTCGCTTATTGTATTTTCTAGACTCATGTTTATATGCTTTTAGCTTCTGGCTTCTGGCTGCTAGCTTGACTAAAAAAGCCATTAGCTAGTAGTCAGCTGCCATTAGCATTAGTCTACGTCTTTATTTAAAAATCTGTTTTCTCTGATCTGCATAGAACCATTGTTGTCAGACATATATGTGTTGATATTTTGGTCTGATGCATTCGTTCCGTCAATAGAGATATTTTTTCTCTTGAAAGCAGGAATAGATTCGAATTCACTCGTGCTGTCAAAGCTTTGATAACGGGAGTTGAATTCTTTTAATTTATTTCTTCTTTCCAATATTCTGTCCTGATCGATCGTTTTATTCACGAAAGTGAATTCTGATTCTTCAGTTTTTGGCGTTTCAATTTCTGTTTTGTTTTCAAAAGCAGGCCTTGTTTCAGTTTTCGGTTCTTCTTTTTGATAGAAAGTTTCAATTTTCTGAGCAGGTTCTGCTACCGCAGCCGGAGCATTAAATTCTGCTTTAGGCTGCCCGTAATCTGATTTAGGCTCGTTTCTGACCGGCTCATTAACGAAGAAGTTGAACTCAACCGGTTTCTCCTGTGAAGAGTTGTTGTTGAATACATTTCCAGATTGAGGGTCTTCTTTTTTATTGTCGAAATCAAATGAGAAAGACTGAATTTCCAAATCGTTAGGATCTTCTTCATCCTCTTCAATAGAAAGGCTGTATTCTTCCTGTCCATCTTCATTTCTCCATCCCTGTTCAGGAGTATTGATGGTGGTTTCTTCTTTATCAAAGAATTTTATTTCAGTTCTGATTTCCTCTTCTTCAATAATCATTTTTTTTTCGGTAGAAGTCACATTGAAAGGAGTATCATGGTCTTCATCATCCAATCTAAATAGGCTTTTTCCGCCGAAATCATGCGTTACTTCAGGACCGGACTCTCTTTCTTCTCTGGTTTTAAAAGGAGAAGATTTTGGAGTCTCTAAATTATCGTTAAGACTGATTCTGATCTTTTCTGTAGGACCAGAAAATTTCTTATTATCATTAGAGAATCCTGTAGCGATAACCAGTACACTTACTGCATCACCTAGTTCTTCATCAGCACCCACCCCGAAAATGATATCTGCGGTATTTCCAGCTTCTTTCTGGATGTGGTCCATAATGATACCGATTTCGTCCATAGTCACTTCTTCTGCACCACTTCTGATCAACAATAGTACATTTTTGGCTCCTGTAATCTTGTTGTCATTCAATAGTGGAGAATCCAATGCTTTTCTTACCGCTTCTTCGGCTTTGTTTTCACCTGAAGCAGTACCTGTAGACATTAGAGCAGTACCAGAGTTCTGAAGGACAGATTTAGCATCTCTAAAGTCAATGTTTACATCAAAGTAACCTGTAATAACTTCTGCCATACCTTTAGCAGCGTTTGCTAATACTTCATCTGCTTTGGAGAATCCCTGTTTGAATCCAAGGTTTCCGAATTGCTGTCTCAGTTTATCATTGTTGATTACAATTAATGAATCAACATTATTTTTTAATTTGTCAAGTCCGTTTTCGGCCTGTTCCAATCTTCTTTTTCCTTCGAAGCTGAAAGGTACGGTAACAATACCTACCGTTAAGATTCCCATGTCTTTTGCTACTTTAGCAATGACAGGAGCGGCTCCGGTACCAGTACCACCACCCATTCCGGCAGTGATGAACACCATTTTCGTGTTCTGGCCCATAACGGCTTTGATATCTTCAATACTTTCAATTGCTGATTTTTCTCCCACTTCAGGATCGGCACCAGCTCCAAGACCTTCTGTGATAGAAGTTCCCAGTTGAACTTTATTGGCAACAGGGTTATTATCCAGGGTTTGAGCGTCTGTATTACAGATCACGAAATCAACTCCGTGGATCCCTTTTTCGTACATGTGTTTTAGCGCATTGTTTCCTCCGCCTCCTACACCGATTACTTTTATGATGGATGAATTTCCCTTTGGTAGGTCAAATGAAAATCCTTGTGAACCTATATTTTCCATAACTATACTTTTAATAATTATAATTGATCATTGATTGATGATAATTGATAAGGAAAAGATCGTTTATCGCTTATCATTCATCATTTATAATTTACTCTACTTCTTCAAAGAATTTTTTTACTTTTTCCATAAGCGACTGCCCGAAAGTCAGTTTAGCTTTTCTATTTTCCTGTCTTTCATCAGCAATCGGCTGTTCCTGAACAGGAGCTGCAGTCTGCTGAACGGGTTGAACAGTTTCTGCCTGTACAGGAGCTGCTTCAGGCTTAGTTTGCTCTTTTACAGCTTCTTCTATATCGTCAATAGTCTGTTTCTTATCCCTGATCTTCAAACTCTCCATCAGTAACCCAATAGACGTAGCAAATTCAGGGCCTTTCAGGTACTGATTTTTATCGTTGGCGATATATTCATTGGCAAAACCGATTCTGCTGTCAAAACCTGTGGTATAGTTGGCCAGCTGTCTAAGATGTTTCAAATTTGATCCACCTCCTGTAAGAACGATTCCAGCAATCAGTTTTTTCTTCTGTTCAAAAGCTCCGTAAGCTTTAAGCTCGGTATTTACCATTTCTAAAATCTCTTCTACTCTTGCATTGATGATCTGAGCAAGGGTTTTTAAAGAAATTTCCTTATCTGGTCGACCATGAAGTCCCGGAATTGTTACAAAAGTACTGTCTTTTTCCAATTCGGGAACAGCCGAACCGAATTTTACTTTCAATTGTTCAGCATGTTTTTCAATAATGGAGCAACCTTCTTTGATATCTTCCGTAATAATGCCACCTCCGTAAGGGATTACGCAGGTATGACGGATGATATTGTCTTTGAAGATCGCAATATCTGTGGTACCCCCTCCAATGTCAACAATAGCAACTCCGGCTTCTTTTTCTTCTTTGGTAAGAACAGCTTCAGAAGATGCTAATGGTTCTAAAGTAAGGGCTTCCATTTCTAATCCGGCTTCACGAACGCATCTTGCAATATTTCGGATGCTTCCCATCTGCCCGACTACAACGTGGAAGTTAGCTTCTAAACGTTTTCCGTGCATTCCGACCGGCTCTTGAATTTCACCTTCGGAATCCACTTTATATTCTTGTGGAAGTACATGGATAATTTCTTCTCCAGGAAGCATTACCAGTTTCTTGACCTGATCTTTTAATGCTTCAATATCATCATCTGTGATGAATTTATCCGGATGTTCACGCATAATATAATCGGAATGCTGCAGAGAACGGATGTGTTTTCCTGCAATACCTACCGTAACTTTGCGGATAGGAACCCCGGCACTGGATTGTGCCTCGGATACTGCAGCCTTGATTGAATTAATAGTCTGTGAAATATTATTCACAATACCTTTATGAACACCAAGACTTTTAGCTTTTCCTACACCGAGAACTTCTATTTTCCCGTGTGCATTCCTTCTTCCGACAATCGCGACTATCTTTGTTGTCCCGATGTCCAGACCTACTGAATACTCTTGATTTTCCATTTTTATATCGATTTGATTTTTTCTACTTTTTCCATACAGGACTAAGCCTGTTTTGTGTTAATCGTCTTTTGGGGACTTTTTTTATTCTATTTTCACCTTTGATTTCGGCTTTGGCTTGGACTGTGCCGGGGCCGTTGTTTTTTTCTCTGTTTTCTTTGTTTCTTTTGCCTGTGTTTTAGGTTTTGGGCTCTCTTTCGGTTTTGCCGGAGTTGAGCTTGTTTTTTTTACTTCTGCAATCTTTGGCTTTGCATCCGCTTTTTTAGCAGCAGTAAGTGTGGGTGCTTTGGCCATTTCTAATTTACCAGCCTTCAGGATACTGTCATTTTCCTTGAAGTGTGGATTTAGAGTGGTAACAATCTGGTTCTGATATTTTACAGAAACCATGCTGTATTTTAGAGGATCCTGATACACCAGATATTTTTCCACAAAGGTTTTAAATCCTTTTACTTTGAAATCGATATTCTCCAGGTCTCCAATTTCTACTCTGTAGTTGCCTTCGCTGGTTAGGAGATTATAACTGTCTTTGCTTTTTGAAATTCCAATAAAGAATTTCTTACTGAAGTCATCCTTATCAATTTTTCCAACCAGTTCTGCCAGTTTTTCATATTCATCCGGCTGTACATTTCCTGTCACCAACATGCAAGGATGAGAATAGGTTCTTGAGATAGGAAATTCAACACCTTTTTCGTCCACATAAAAGTCTTTTCCTTCTTTATTGAGTCTGAATACCGGAACTCTCTGTTTGATATCAAGGTTAAGCTTTCCGTTCAAGTTTAAATAGACATTGGCACTATCCACAGCAGGGAGAGCATTGATCTTCTTTTCTAAAGCCGGAATGTTTAAATCACCTACTTTTCCTGAAGGATTTTCCTTTTTTACAATTTCTCTGATATCTTTTTCATCAACAAAGTAAACCGGAGTTTTTTCATTCATTTTTACAGAAATTTTATTGTCTGTAATCTGCTGGTGACCAAATCTCTTCAAGGAGAAACTCAGTAACAATCCAAGGATGATTACCGTGACAACAATTTTTAATATTCTGTACTTATTTTTCATATTTTTCTTTAAACGCTATAGGCGCAAAGTATTTTTATTTCTTCTTAGCAGAGGTGTTTTTACTCTCCTTTATAATTTATTTACAACTCGTTTTACACCATTTTTAAATAACATTGAATGAAAATTTAAGATCATTCCGAGTTTCATATCTGCTATTCTCAAATAATTTAAAAGCTGAAAGAAATGATAATCATTAATTTCCGGAACAGCTTTTATTTCAATTATTACTTTGTTTTCAATTAATAAATCTACTCTGAACGCTTTAGAGAGGTTCAATTCTTCATATTTAATATCAATGTTTTTTTGATATTCTAGATTTAATCCTCTTTTTTTCAGTTCATAGACTAAACATTCTTCATATACATTTTCATAAAGTCCTATTCCAAGCGTATGATGTATTTTCATTCCGGCATCGAAAACAATACCTGAAATTTCATTTTCTATCATACATTGTGTTTTTTATTTTTAACGCTATGATCGCAAAGGCTCTTTATCCTTTTTTCCGTTCGCGAGGGCGTTTCACTCAGCGAAGGTTGTAATTTTTATAATTTTATTATTAATATATCTCTTTTTACAGAAATCTCTGTTAACTCATTTTCTTTGCTGAGTGAAACGCCTCTGCGTCCGGAAGATATTTTTTTAAAATTTTCTTTGCGAACACTGCGTTTATATTAAATTTTTGCAATCCACTCACAGATCGGGTCATATAGAGTGTCTATATTTCCGGCTCCTACGGTGAGAAGGATATCAAAATCTTTTTCTTTTATTTTTTCAAAAGTATCGGATAAAGTAGATACCTCTTTTTTATCTAATGTCACTTTTTCCAACAGCCATTTTGAAGTAATTCCTTCAAAATTCTCCTGAAGCTCTCTTGCGGGATAGATATCCAATAAGATCAATTCATCTGCATTGCTCAAGCTCTCGGCAAATCCGTCTGCAAAATCTCTGGTTCTGCTGAACAGATGGGGCTGGAAGACCACCAATAGTTTTTTATCCGGATAAAATGTTCTGATAGAGCCCATTACCGCATTAATTTCTGTTGGATGGTGAGCATAATCGTCAATATAAATTTTACCGTTTTCGTAAATATGTTTGGTATATCTTCTTTTAATCCCTTTAAAATTGGCAATTGCTTTTTTCAGCGTATCAAAATCTACGCCCAAATTGTGTAAAATTGCCAATGCTACTGTAGCATTTTCAACATTATGGATTCCTGGGATCTCCCAAACAAAATCTTTTATAGTTTCTGTTGGAGTATGGAAGTCAAAATAAATCTTATCATGATCCATTCTCAGGTTATCTGAGTAATAGTCCGCCTTTTCGTTTACAGCATAGGTTTGATGAGCTCTTCCGATTTCAATTCCTTTTCTTACGAATAGCTGCTTGTCTTCAGGGACTAATGCTGCAAATTGTCTGAAACCATCTTCAATGTGGCTTTTATCTCCATAAATATCCAAGTGGTCTGCATCGGTGGAAGTAACTACTGCCCAGTCCGGAGAAAGGTTCAGGAAGCTTCTGTCATATTCATCTGCTTCTACTACTGAATAGGTAGAACCGTTATACAGGAAGTTTGACTTAAAATTCTCAGAAATACCTCCTAAGAAGCATGAGAACGGAAGGTCTGCCTCCTTGCATAAGTGAGAAACCAGAGTAGACGTGGTTGTTTTACCATGTGTTCCTGCTACTGCAATACAGTCTGTATTTTCAGTGATTAATCCTAACACTTTTGCACGTTTCAATACTTCAAACTGATTTTGGTTAAAGTAATCTAAGATTCCAAGTGTTTTGATGGCTGGTGTATAGATTACCAATGTATCTTCTTTTTGAAGAGCGGTAATCTTTTCATCAGTGAGATCTTCGAAAACAATATCGATTCCTTCTTTCATCAGATTCTGAGTAAGCTTGGTGTTGGTTTTATCGTAACCCAATACTTTTTTTCCGGACGCATGGAAATAACGTGCTAGTGCACTCATTCCGATACCTCCGATTCCAACGAAGTAAAAGTTTTGATATGTTTCTAAGTTCTTCATTTTCCTTTATCTATTTATCACTTTAAATATCTCATCTACAATCTCTTTTGTAGCATTTGGCTTTGCAAAATATTCAAGATTGTCAGACATTTCTTTTCTTACATTCTCGTTTTCGCAGATTTCTGATAGTGTATTCCAAAATTTTTCCTGCATTTCAGAGTCTTTTACCATTCTGGCGGCATTTTTTTCAACCAGATTCATGGCATTTTTGGTTTGATGATCTTCCGCTGCAAAAGGGAATGGCACCAATAATACCGGCTTTTGTGCTACTGCCAACTCTGAGATGGCAATGGCTCCGGCTCTTGAAACGATGATGTCTGCTGCAGAATAAGCCAGTTCCATGTCTTTGATAAATTCACGGATCAGAATATTTCTGGTTACAGTATCTTTTGTTTTTTCAATAATATCTTTATAATCAAGCTTTCCTGTCTGCCAGATGAGTTGATAGTCCTTGTCTACAATTTCTTTTAAATGAGATTCCCAGGCATTGTTTAATGTTCTGGAGCCTAAAGATCCTCCTACCGATAAAATGGTAAGTTTATCTTTATGTAATCCCATTTTTTGTTTAGCCTGAGCGGTTTCCTGCATTCCCGAAATAATCGTTGAACGAATTGGGTTTCCAAGGAATTTTATCTTTTCTACAGGAAATCCTGCTACTTTCGGATAGGCTGTAAATATTGCTTTGGCTGCTTTACTTAAAATTTTGTTGGTTACTCCAGCATAGGCATTCTGCTCTTGAATAAAAACAGGAACTCCCAACTTGGTAGCTTCATATAAAGCGGGGCCACTTGCAAATCCTCCTGTTCCTATAGCAACATCCGGTTTGAAATCTTTGATGATGTCTTTAGATCTGGACAAGCTTTTCAGAATCTTAAAAGGAAGCCCTAAGTTGGATAATAGGTTTCCTCTGTTGAATCCGGCGATATCAATTCCTTCAATTTTGTAACCTGCTTGCGGAACTTTTTCCATTTCCATTTTTCCGTTGGCTCCAATGAACAAAAATTCTGCATCAGGAAATCTTTTTTGATTTCATCTGCGATAGCTATGGCAGGGAAGATGTGTCCTCCTGTTCCTCCGCCTGATAGTAGTATTTTTAGTTTTTTGTTCATTTTATATAATAGGACTGCGTCCGATTTTTTGTTAAATCGTCCCTTTGGGACTCTTTTGGTTTATGCGATATCGTTTATTTCTGCTATGCTTTGTTTTTTGCCCATTCCTTCTTCATCGTAAATCTGAATTCTGGAGCTTATATTTAAGATAATTCCTAACTGTAAATAGGTTACCAACATTGAGGTTCCTCCGTAACTTATCAATGGGAGCGGCTGTCCTGTTACCGGGATCAGATTGACAGCAACGGCAATATTTACCGATAACTGTATAAAAATCATTACCCCGAGGCTGAGCACCAGCAACGACCCAAAAAAGGCTGGCATTTTACTCGCTATCATCACAATCCTTATCATCATAATGAGATAGAGACTGATGAGGAAGGCGGCCCCAATTACTCCATATTCTTCTACAATAACTGCGAAGATAAAGTCGGAAGCAGATTGTGGAAGCATTTGTTTTAATGCACTTTTTCCTGGTCCCATTCCGGTAATTCCCCCGTGTACGATGGCTGCTTTGGCCTGCATTACCTGATAGTTTTTGGCTTTTACACTTTCATCATCGGTATCTGCTGATTTAGCTTTGCTTGATGTAAAGGTTTCAATACGGCTCATCCATGTGTGAACACGGTTTCCGCCAATCATATTGGTATTTAATGCAATCAACAGAAAGAATACAATGGCTACAAATGAGGCTGAAATAAAGCCCGCAATGTATTTCCAATGAAGCTGTCCGACAATCAAAACAATTACTGAAACCATCAGAATCATTAATGCGGTAGAGCCGTTATCTTTTGCTACCAGTACAAAAACAAGAAGAATAGGTCCGAAAATATACATGATATTCTCTATCGGAAGCCTTTCTCTTGTAATTTTCTTGGTTAAGTATCTGCATAAATAGATAATCAACATCAGGAAGGCAAATGATGACGGCTGGAAGGAGATAGGGGTTCCCGGAATTTTCAACCATCTGGAAGCACTGGCTCCGTCAATGGTTTGCCCGGTAAACATAGTGACTATCAACAAGACGATCATCAGTCCCAGCAGGATACTGCTGAGCTTTCCGATGTATTCATACTTTATAGTTCCTACAAGCCGCATAATGGCTAATCCCAATACTACAAAGAACATATGTTTGATAACGTGGCCGGTGGTAGTTCCGTTATTCACAATATATTCCAGGTTTGAACTTGCAGAGTAAACAGGGAAAATAGAGAAAATGGAGATCACAAGAATGACCATCCAAAGTACTTTATCGCCCTTTAGAAATTCAAATCTGGTTTCTGTATTCTGCTCGTCCATAATTAATGTTATTGGCTTCTGACTAATGGCCATTGGCTTTTAATACCTGTTCTTTAAACTGGCGTCCTCTGTCTTCATAGCTTTTGAATAAATCAAAGCTTGCACAGCATGGGGAAAGTAGAACGGTGTCCCCTTTTTTAGCCAGTGATTTTGATATTTTCACAGCTTCTTCCATGCTTGAAGTATCATAGATAAACTCTTTTTATCTTTAAAGAAATCTATAATCTTCTTATTATCAATTCCAAGGCAAACAATTGCCTTTACTTTTCTTTTGACTAAATCTTCAATTTCGGTATAGTCATTTCCTTTATCTAATCCGCCAACGATCCATACGGTTGGGGTTTTCATACTTTCTAAAGCGTAGTACGTTGCATTCACATTGGTAGCTTTACTGTCGTTGATGTATTTTACACCCTCTGTTTCAGTTACAAATTCCAATCTGTGTTCAACAGCCTGGAATGTCATTAATGAATGTCTTATGCTTTCGTTATTGATCTTCAATATCTTACCTGCAATAGATGCTGCTAAGCTATTGGCAACATTATGGTTCCCAAGTAGGGATAATTCTTCCACTTTCATGGAGAATTCATCCTTCATTTTTACCACAATCTGATCATCGTTTATAAAACCTCCTTCAGGAAGCTGTTCCTTTGTGGAGAAAGGAATCATCTTCGCTTTTATTTCTAATTTTTCAAGAAGGTTTTTGCTCATTTCATCATCTTTGTTGTAGATGAAGAAATTATCATTTTCCTGATTTTCAGTGATTCTGAATTTTGCCAATGCATATTCTTCATAGTTGTAGTTGTACTGATCCAGGTGATCCTGAGACAGGTTCAACAATAAAGAAATATAAGGTCTGAAGTTCTGAATATCATCTAACTGGAAAGAGCTTACTTCCAATACATAATATTCATGGTTTTCATCTGCAACCTGTTTTGCAAAGCTGTATCCAATGTTTCCTCCTAAGCCTACATTTAATCCGTCATTTTTCAGGATATAGTAGATCAGGGAAGTGGTGGTTGTTTTTCCGTTGCTTCCTGTAATGGCAATGATCTTAGCATCTGTAAATTCAGAAGCAAATTCAATTTCTGAGGAAAGTCTTATTCCTTTTTCATGAATTTTGTGGATGATCTCTGCTTTTTTGGGATTCCCGGGCTTTTTACGATCCAGTCGGCATTTAAAATCCTTTCTTCATCGTGGTTTCCTTCTTCAAATTCAATTCCATTTTCGGTAAGAAACTGCTTATAGTTATCTTTAATGGCTCCTTTATCTGAAAGAAATACTTCCAGACCTTTCTTCTTGGCCAAATAAGCAGCTCCACATCCGCTTTCTCCTCCTCCTAAAACAACTATTTTCATATTATAAAAGCTTTATGCTATAGGCTTTAAGCTTTAAGCTTATTGCTTACAGCTTTTAATTTTATCTCATTTTTAAGGTGATCAGACAAACAATTGCCAGTATTACCCCGATGATAATCATTCTGTTTACGATTTTACTTTCGTGAAAACCGTCTTTCTGATAATGGTGGTGTAATGGTGACATTTTGAATAGTCTATTGTTTTGGGCATATTCCAGCCCATATTTTTTTCTTTCTGTATTTGAAAACAATTACCTGAAGCATAACGGAAAGGTTTTCAATCAGGAAGATTCCGCATAGAACAGGAATCAATAATTCTTTTCTTAAAATAATGGCTAAAACAGCAATAACTCCTCCAAGCATCAAACTTCCTGTATCTCCCATGAAAACCTGGGCAGGATAAGTGTTGTACCAGAAAAATCCAATTACTGCTCCTACCATTGCGACGGCAAAAATGGTGGTTTCTCCCATATTCGGAAGGAACATGATATTCAGATAGTCTGCAAAGATGATGTTCCCTGAAAGATAGGCGAAAAGGGCAAGGGTAAGCAGTATTATGGCACTGGTTCCCGCTGCGAGGCCATCTATTCCGTCTGTGATATTGGCTCCATTGGAAACGGCTGTTACAATGAAGATAACGATAGGGATAAAGACAATCCATGCCCATTCGTGGGCATCTTTTTCATTCATCCAAAACAGGATTCCGCTATAATCGAACTCATTGTTCTTTGCAAAAGGGACTGTAGAAACTGTGATTTTCTCTGTAGGCATGAAATTCTGCTCTACGTTATTTCGGTTCACGACTTTTGCATCAGCATATTTTCTTTTAACGGTGATGTCTGGGTGGAAATACATTGTAACTCCGACAATTAAGCCTAATCCTACTTGTCCTACAATTTTGAATTTACCGCTTAGTCCGTCTTTATTTTTCTTTATTTTTTTTAGATAATCATCCAGGAATCCGATGGCTCCCATCCAGAACATTGAAACCAATAATAACACAATATATACATTGGTAATTCTTGTAAAAAGCAATACAGGAATAATGGTTGCCAAAATGATGATAAGCCCTCCCATGGTAGGAGTTCCTTCTTTTTGTTTCTGGCCATCTAATCCAAGATCACGGACTAATTCACCCATTTGTTTTGTTCTCAGGTAATTGATGACTCTTTTTCCATAGACAAGGGCAATAATTAATGAGAATAATACGGCCATTCCGGCACGGAAGGAGATGTATTTCAACATTCCTAATCCCGGAACGTGAATTCCATGGTCGGTTAGATATTCGTATAGATAGTATAGCATAGTTTCAATTGTTAATAATTACTTGGACATTAATTTCCAAAGCTCATTAATTACTTCTTTGTCATCAAAATGATGTTTTACACCATTAATCTCCTGATAGTTTTCGTGTCCTTTTCCGGCTACGAGAATGATATCTTTAGGTTCTGCAAACTTTATGGCCATTTTTATGGCTTCTTTTCTGTCTGGAATTGAAGTGTATTTGCTGAAGTTCTGAGGTTCAACACCGGCTTCAATTTCTTTTATAATTTGTCCCGGATCTTCTGTTCTCGGGTTATCTGAAGTGATGATTGCCAATGTTGATTTTTTTCGTGGCAATATTTCCCATTTCTGGTCTTTTGGAGTGATCTCTGTCTCCTCCGCAACCGAAAACGGTGATTAATCTTTCGTTTTTGGTTCTGATATCGTTGATGCTATCCAGAATGTTTTCTAAAGCATCCGGTGTGTGTGCATAATCTACGATAAAGAAAATTCCGCCATCTGATTTCATCGTTTCAAATCTTCCGGAAACTCTTTTTAACTTGCTGATGGCTTGTAGAATTTCATCCTGGGCAAATCCAAGTTCTTCGGCAATTCCGAAAACCAATAACAAGTTGTACACATTGAATTTTCCTGTTAATGTTGTCCAGAATTCTTTTCCGTTAAAGTTCAGCAGCATTCCGTTGAAATCTACTTCCAATAATTTTCCGTGGTAGTCTGCCATTGTTTTCAAAGCATAAGACTTTTTTGTAGCCTTTGTATTCTGAAGCATGACATTCCCGTTTTTGTCATCCACATTGGTGATGGCAATGGCTGTATCTTCTAGTTCATCAAAGAACCTCTTTTTTGTTTTTAAGTATTCTTCGAATGTTTTGTGATAATCTAAATGATCATGGGTAAGATTGGTAAATCCTGCCACTTTGAAGTGTAATCCTTCAATTCTGTTTTGGGCAATTCCGTGGGAACTTACTTCCATGAAAGCAAATTCACACCCTTTCTCCACTGCTTCAGCTAAAATTTTATTAATGGTAATAACATCCGGAGTGGTATGAGTAGCTGGGATAATTTCTTCTCCAATTCTTATTTCAACGGTTGATAATAATGCAGAGTCATATCCTAAATTCTTGAAAACATCAAAAAGCAGGGTAGAAACAGAGGTCTTTCCGTTGGTTCCGGTAACGCCGATCAGTTTCAGCTTTTTAGACGGATTACCATAGAAGTTCAGAAGCAAGGTGGCCTAAAGCCTTAGCAGAATCTTTCACTTTAATATAAGTTACATGATCTGCCAGCGTTTCAGGAAATTCTTCACAAACGATTGTTGTAGCCCCTTTTTCAATAGAAGATGTAATGAATGAATGTCCATCCACTACTGTTCCTCTCATCGCAATATAAAGAGAGTTTGCTGTAACCTTTCTGCTGTCGAACACCAATTCTGATACCTCGCGGTTGTTATCTCCGTGGATTTCTATTACTGGGATCCTGTTTACTAATTCTGTTATTATCATTTTATATCAATAGGACTTTATCCTATTTTGGCTTAAATCGTCCCTTCGGGACTCTGTTTTTTTAATTTTGCAGAGATAAATATATTCTCTGGTTTTTACTGATCGTTGTGCCTTCTAATGGGAATTGTTCTTTGATTCTTCCAACTCCTTTAAAATCGACACGGTATCCTAAGTTTTCCAATTGTGGGATGACGTTTTTACCGATCAATCCTACTACATTTGGCATTTGCTTATCATTGACTGCTATTTTTACATTAGGTTCCACCATTTTGCTCAGGTTTACCTTTTTGTCTACCAGCATTTCTTTTTCAATATTCTGTGGTGTTTTTAAGAAAGTTTTTCCTGCGATTTCTTTAAACACTGGTGCTGCTACAGGTCCTCCGTAGAATCCAATTGCTGTATTGGGTTCACTTACCATCACATAACAGGTATATTTGGGAGCATCAGCCGGATAGAATCCTGCAAATGATGCACGATATTTCATTGGGCCAGGTAGCCAGTATTCAAATCTTGCGGTTCCTGTTTTTCCTGCCATTTTAAGGTTAGGAGTGAAGATGCTTCGTCCGGTTCCTTTTTCTACAGCTTTGGTTAATGCGCTGGTCATCATTTTGATCGCTTTCTCAGATGCCATTTTGTTGACCATTACTTCAGGTTTTGCACTATACATTACCTTTCCGTCTTTCATGATCTTATCAATGAATAATGGTTTAAGCATTTTACCACCGTTAGCTACCCCGTTGTAGAATGTTGCCAGCTGCAGCAGGTTAACATTGGAAGAGTATCCGAATGAAATAGACGCAAGGGTAGCGGCATTCCATCTTTTATTTTGTGGAGTTAAGATCTTTGGTTTTGTGATTCCCGGAAGTTCGATATCCATTTTATCGAATAATTTCCAACGTTTCAAATGGTCAAGGAAGATCTGTGGTTTTTCAGCATAAAACTTCGTGATGAGTTTTGCTGTTCCTACGTTACTGGATTTCGCTAATACATCACTGATATCGTAAGTTCCGCCACCGTGGCCATCGGAAATTCTCTGTTTTGCATAGGTCCAAACACCATTTCCTACGTTTACCGTTGAATTTTCATCGATGAATCCATCATCCATTGCTGCTAAAAGCGAAATGGTTTTGAAAGTGGATCCCGGTTCGATATTATCTTTTAATGCATAGTTGTAAGAATCTTCGTATTCTCCTGATTCAGTTCTTCTTAAGTTGACCAAAGCACGTACTTTTCCGGTTTCTACTTCCATCACTACTACAGTTCCATGTTTGGCTTCGTAATGGATCAGCTGTTTCTGTAGTGCAGAGTGTGCAATGTCTTGAATTCTAAGATCTAAGGTTGTATATACATCTTCTCCATCAATAGGTTCCTGAACTTTCCAGAAGTCAATAGGTTTCCACTGGGAAGAGTTGATTCTTTGTTCTAATCTTTTTCCGTCAGTACCTGTTAAATACTTTGAAAAAGCTCCTTCCAGCCCGGATTTGAGTTCTCCGTTATCCATACCGATGGTTCCGGCTCCGATTTCAGAAGTGGCAAGCTCTCTTTTGTAGTTTCTGTCTACAATGAATCCACCTTTATTTTTACCTCTTTTAAAGATCGGGAAGTTTCTGATTCTGTCGTATTGGTCAAAATCAAGTCCTTTTACCAGAGTATAATATTGGTTTTTCTTTTTCTTCTGTTCATCAAATTTTTGTCTGAATTCTCCTCTGGATTTTCCGAACATTTTGCTCAGAGAATCCGTTAATGCTCCGATATTATTGCTGTAGATCGTATCCTTCATTGTTTTGAAGTCAAGATAGATATCGTAGCGCATTACAGTTGTTGCCAAAATAGACCCATCGGAAGCAAATAAATTACCACGGGCGGCCTTTAAAGTGGCTTCACGATAATTTTTGTTAATGTAATCATCTTTTATTTCCTGCACATTGGTATTCTGAAGGATAACAATCCTTGCCAAGAACATTACAAACACGCACAAAGCTACCACTGCAAAGAGGTAGCCCCATCGTAACGTTTTTTTACGTTTGTTATCGTATTCATTTTGCTTTTGCATCTGTACTGTCCAGTTTTATTAGCAATTTATGAGGGTGGTTTTCGAGGGTCATTAATGAGTCCCGTGCAACCTCTTTCCCCAACTCTGATTCCATTTTTACCTTGATCAGCTTACTTTGGGCGTAAGCGTTTCGTGATTTATATTCTTCTGTTTCCTCTTTTAAGGTGTTTACAATTTTAATTTTTTTATTGACAAGGTGATTACTGTAAATCATAGCCATCATCAGGATAAACAACAAGAGAAAATACTTGTAATGTATTTTGATCTCATCACGATTCAGAAAGTTTCCTTTTATAATATCTATAAAAGTGAGTCTTTTCTGGGGGCGATTTGTTGTTCTTTTTGCCAATTTAATTCAATCAATTTGCTTTGCAGTGAATTTACTTCGTTGTCAATGGTCAATCTAATTTTTAACATTCACTATTGACGATTCACTTTTAAACTTTAATTCCTGTTCTCATTTTTGCACTTCTTGCTCTTGAGTTTTCTTCAATCTCCTTATCATCCGGAATGATTGCTTTGCTCTTAACCAGCTCGAATGCTTTTTTATAATTTCCGTAGATATCTCTTTCCGGTTCTCCTTCGAACATTCCATTTTTCAGGAATCTTTTTACCAAACGGTCTTCTAAAGAGTGGTAAGAGATTACGACTAATCTTCCTTCCGGCTTTAAAACATTGTAAGCCTGGACCAGCATTTCTTTTAATACTTCAAGTTCCTGGTTTACTTCTATTCTTACTGCCTGGAAAAGTTGGGCATAGAATTTATTTACTTTATGAGGGGGAAGGTAGCTGAAAAGCTTTTTCAAATCCTCAGTGGTTTCTATACTTTTTGTTTTTCTGTGATGAACAATATCTCTTGCCAGTTTTCTGGCTTCTCTTAATTCTCCATAGTAATAAAAAATATCTGCAAGTTCTTCTTCGCCATATTCATTGATTACTTTTTTGGCATCAAGACTCTGCATGACATTCATTCGCATGTCTAAAGGAGCATTGCTTCTTGTAGAAAATCCTCTGTCTGCTTCGTCAAACTGATGAGAAGAAACTCCCAAATCAGCCAAAACACCATCTACCTGAGGAACGCCATACATTAATAAAGAGTTTTCCAGAAATCTGAAATTCTGATTCACTAATGTAAATCTGGGATCATCAATTGTATTTTTAAGCGCATCCAGATCCTGATCGAAGCTGAACAGTTTTCCTTTGTCAGAAAGTCTGCTCAAAATCTCCCTTGAGTGGCCGCCACCTCCAAAGGTACAGTCCACATAGATTCCGTCAGGATTCGTCACCAAATCATCTACACTCTGCTTCAACAAAACGGGGTTATGATACATGCTTAATTGTGTTTTTTATTAATAAAATCTTTAATAACCTTTACAGCTATTCTTCGTCAAAAGAGCCCATCACATCTTCGGCAAGGCTGGCAAAATCAGTTTCATTGGTAGAAATTACCTGTTCGTAGGCTTCTTTATCCCAAATTTCGAAAAGTTCTCCTGCACTGGTGATTACTACATCCTTCTGAAGATTTGAAAAAGTCATCAGGTCTTTGGAAATCTGTAATCTTCCTGCATTATCCAATTCTACTGTTTTTACTCCTGCCGTAAACATTCGTATGAAATCAGCATTCTTTTTTATGAATCTGTTCAGTTTATTAATTTTGCCCATCAGTTTATCCCACGCATTCATTGGATAGACCTCCAGACAAGGTTGGAACACAGATCTTTTGACTACAAACGCCTTATCGTCGAAGTTTTCCATCTGTTTGATTAAAGATGAAGGAACTTTTAAGCGGCCTTTGTCGTCAATTTTACACTCATATGTCCCAATGAAATTTTTCATTTGGGACAAATTTATATAATAATTTCCAAAATTTCCCACTTTTTCCCACTTTTTGACTCAATGTTAATAAGTTTTATTAAAGATTGAGTTCCAAGAATGTAATTAATTGATATGTAGAAGGTTGTTAAAAGTGTTATTTAAGCCATAATAAAGGGATTTTGAAAAAAAAGTTAAAAAGGAGAATATTGTATTATTTTTATCTTAAATTAGGATAATCAAAATATTTTTGAGGTTTAATTTGTATTTTTGCAGGGCTTTATTAAGGCATTATATGATATTTAGTACAAAAAAAGAAAAGAAATATTCCTATGTGGAGGCTGGGGAAGGACATCCATTAGTGCTGTTGCACGGATTAATGGGTGGTTTGAGTAATTTCGATAAAATGGTAGATTTTTTTTTCGGACAGAGGATTCAAAGTATATGTTCCTCAGTTGCCCATCTATGATTTGCCGGTACTCAATACAAATCTTACCACTATCGCAAAATATATCATCAAGTTTATAGAAAGTCATATTTCTGGTCCCGTTACTATTGTTGGGAACTCAATGGGAGGCCACGTAGGACTTATTTTAACCTTGGCAAGACCTGATCTGGTAAAGAACCTTGTTCTGACCGGTAGTTCAGGCTTATACGAAAGAACTTTTGGGGACAGTTTTCCAAGAAAGAATGACAGGTCTTATATCAGAAAGAAAACAGAAGAAGTTTTTTATGACCCAAAGGTGGCTACCGAAGATCTTGTAGATGAAGTTTTTGCAGTGGTAAATGACAGAATGAAAGGAATAAAAACAGTAATGCTGGCAAGAAGTGCCATCAAGCACAATATGCTGAACGATCTTCCAAAGATTGTGACACCAACATGTCTCATCTGGGGGAAGCAGGATAATGTAACACCTCCGGAAGTAGCGGAGGATATGCATAAGTTTATTCCCAATTCAGATTTGTTCTGGATTGATCATTGCGGTCATGCTGCGATGATGGAAAAACCGGATGAATTCAATGAAATCCTATATAACTGGATAAAAGACAAAGTTTAAATACATAACAAATAACCATTAAGAGCTTTTCTTAATGGTTTATTTTTCTAAAATATATTCAAGATGATTATTAAGACAGCAACGTTTATAAAAAGCAGTGGAAAATGGCAGGAATGTCCTGAACCGAATATTCCTGAGTATGCTTTTATCGGAAGATCTAATGTGGGAAAATCGTCATTGATCAATGCAATGATGAATCATAAGGATCTTGCAAAAACGTCTCAAACTCCCGGAAAAACTCAGCTGATCAATCATTTTTATGTGAATGAAAACTGGTATCTTACCGATTTGCCTGGATATGGATATGCAAAGGTTTCAAAAGTTCAAAGAAAGGATTTCGAGAAACTGATTACCAATTATATCCTGAACCGAAGAAACCTTGTGAATCTTTTTGTATTGGTAGATATTAGACATAAGCCTCAGGCCATAGACCTTGATTTTATGCAATGGTGTGGAGAGAGCGGTGTTCCGTTTTCAATTGTGTTTACAAAAGCAGATAAGCTGAAGCCTAATGCTGTCATCAAGAACGTTGAAGATTATAAGCTGGAATTGCATAAAACATGGGAAGATCTTCCTGAATTATATATCACTTCAGCTGAAAAGAAAGAGGGGGGAGATGCTATTTTAGATTTTATTGAAAAAACGAATGATTTTTTAACTCAAAATGGAGTTAGCTTCGATGAGTAATATTGTTTGGAAAGTAAAAACCTTTGAAGAGTTTACGGTTTCTGAACTGTATGCTGTATTGAAGGCCCGCATTGATGTTTTTGTTATAGAGCAGAACTGTCCTTATCCTGATTTGGATAATTATGATCAGAAAGCAGTTCACATCTGGGCAGAGGAAAACGGAGATGTATTGGCATACTGCCGTATTTTCGATAAAGGGATAAAATATGATGAAACTTCCATTGGAAGAGTTCTTACAACGGAAAAAGGCAGAGGAAAAAGCTTAGGAAAGCTATTGATCAAATATGCTGTCGATATCATAGAAAATCGTTTTCATACTTCTGAGATCAGAATTTCTGCACAGGATTATCTGTTGAGATTTTATGGTGATTTCGGTTTTGAAGATACCGGAAAGAAATATCTGGAGGATGATATTCCGCATACGGAAATGATTAGAAAATAAAGAAAAGCGAGGAAATGTTTTCTTCGCTTTTTTTAATAGTTAAATATGTTGAGTGTGTTTTTTATTTCCCTGAAATCGCTTTTAAGATAATGGGCTCCAAGTTGGAAGGTAGATCGGCGGATTTAATCTGATAATTTTTAATTTTCATTTCTTTGAACCAGTTTTCCCAGTATTCTTTAATAACAGCTTGTTCGAAAGGATTTCCTTTTTCCGGATTAATTCCTAAAACGATAACCTCAAGGTTACTCAGATTTTCATTTGCTTTTACAAAACCATAGCCATTTTTTTCAATGGTATCTCTAAAACCGGATGTTGTCAAGTTATTGGCTTTTATAAGTTTGGTTGTTAGATAGGAGGTTCTGTAAGAATTTTCATTTTTTTCTTCAAACTTCGTGTTTTGATGATACATATACCCGTCGGTCAAAATGAAAAGGATGTTTCTGTGATCATCTTTTATACAGTAATCTTTGACTTTATTTTTAAAGAATTCCCAGATGTCGGACCCTACATATTTTCCATCTTTAATTGCTGAATTATAAATTTTTAAAGGTAACTCCGAATATTTATTATCAACAGAATCAAAATAATTTCTTGGAGTATCTTTATTGAAAGAAACTTTTAATTCTTTGGTAAACTCATTCATTTTCGGATCTGAAGGTTCCGGATTAAAGAAAACCTGCATCTGATCGTCATAGGTGATGATTCTTTTTGATTTAATATGGTTTAAAAATCCTTTTTCAACGGCTTTGATATACTCTGTGTCCCGTTGATAGTATTCCATTGTAGGATTTGGGTTTGTATTAGGATCAATTCTATCGGATAAATCAATCAAAATGCTGACATTGATATTGTTTGGGTCAGCCAAAACAGAATTTTTCTTTCCAGTGTTTGTTCCATCGTCTTTGTTTTTACAGCAAGAAGCGAAAGAAATGAACAATAATAAATAAAGTATCTTTTTCATAATCTGAGCGTTATAAAGATGATAAATACACTAAATTTTGGTTGTCGGAATTAGCACCTACAGCTTCCAAGCTGGTATTGTAGGTGGCAATGCAGTCGTCAATCATTGTTTGTTTTTCCGTTCTTGACACTGCTATTTTTTCACCGATAAAAGTGATCCAGCCCTGAACATATTCCGAAGCGTAAAGTTTGTAATCTTTGGTCGGAATAATTACGCCGTCAATAATATTCTGAAGCTCTTCTATTCTGCCTCGGGTTTTGATAACAGTTTCTTTTATCATTCCGATGTTGGAAAGGATTTCTTCTATTTCTTTTTTTAGAATATTGACTTTATCCTGAAAGAATTCAATTCTCTTCAGTCTGATTTCCTGTTCATTTTTAATCTTATCTTTTTCACGGTGTTCTTTCATTACAAAATCAAAGACCAATCCCCAAATAATATAGACAATAAACCCTGCGAAAATTATTCCCCAAAACTGAATTTTGGTAAAAGCAATTTTAATATCAAAGGGTGGAGATTCAAAAGTTTTGTTTAATTCATACAATTTTGACTCAATTTCGTAGGCTAAAATGCAGTCGAAAATAAATGTTACGATAAATAATAAACCAAGCTTGATATAGTTGGCTCTCGTTTTATTCTCCCAGAACATGTGAATCAAGTAACCCAATCCTAGGAATACAAAGGGAATCAAGGTGACAAATGCTCCTTCAATAACTCCTTCGTTCCATGCTTTGCTGAAGGCCTGCGCATCTAAAACACTTTGGATAATTGTACTTTTTGCATCAAAACTTTTAAAAAATGCCGAATAAGAAGTTGAGATATAGAATGTTCCTAAATATAAGGTGATGGGAATTAAAAGAAAAAGTCCGATCCAGAATTTTGCAGAAGCTCCTCTTGTCGCTTTTATATTATATTTTTCTGGGTTTCTAGGAAGATCAAGGATCTCAGCTTTTAATGTTTCAATGGTATGCTGATGATTCTCAATTTCAGTGTTCTTGTTTTGTAATTGTTCTTCTTTGGTCTCCTGTGAAACGAATAAAGCTTTGATTTCAGTTTCCCGGTTTTTCTGTTCGTTTACATAGGATTCTTTAAGATTTTTCTGTTTTTCAACCATTTCTTTTTCTTCATTCTGAAATTTTGAATAAACGGCATCCAAACATATAGATAGGGTCGAGTGATTTCCGCTGGTTCGCGAGCTGTCCCTGTAACCCGATTCGTGGTAGGTCCTTTTTCGGGTTTCTTCGAAAGATTCATCACCCGGAATGACATCACTTTTAGGAAGCTGTTCCGGTTGATGTTCTATGGGAACGGATTTTAGTTTAAATAAATTTTTTATACTGGTGGTATCCATGATGATTAGTTTTTTAATTCATATAAAATTTCGCTTTTGTTCTTGCCGATTTTTATGGCTTCAATGAGGTAATCTACAATAGCTGTTGTATTTTCTTCCAGAAAACCGAACATCAGAACATACTTTTGTATGGCAGAGTATTCATTCGGAGAAACGATGCCGTCAGCCCAGATCATGACGGTGAGGTCATAGAGGTAATCCACTTTTTCTTCAATCGTTTGCGGAACCAATGATTTTAGATTGATCGGGTTTAAAAGGATCTCATCCAAATTTTTTGATGAGATACCTCTTTCTTCAGCACATTTGTAAAGCATTTTCAGCTCTAATGCACTGAAATCGTCATCACAGATTGCCATTTGATACAGCCTTAAAAAATGAGCTTTGAGGTTTTCTGTTATTTGATTGTTTTCCATAATGGTTGTTACTCTTGTTTTGTTGTTTTAGGATTAATAATTCTGTCTCTGGAGACAGTTCTCTGGTGTATGGGAGGTGAGTGCTCTGAGGTTTCTTCGGCAGTTTCTTCTTCTTTTTTGTATGCTCTTTTCTTTCTATGAAGTTAATGAGTAAGAATAAAGCTCCTGTTATCGTATCTATCGGGATCCAAATGCTTTTCCGATACAGATAAATAGGGAAAACGGGATTGAAAAGAATGAGGATAACCAGAAAAATTATACTGAAATAGTGCTGCCTGGAACTCAATGTATTGTATAAAACCAGTAAGGCTCCAAGAGAAACAAGAATTCTGAGGAAAGTATAATATTCTATGGGAAGTCTGAAAATGCCGATGAAACAACATAACGCACAAAAGGTGAGAAATGGTTTCATAAAAGTTTATTTAAAATCCTGTTTTGAGATTGTATTTATAATTAAAACGGCTTTCAGACATAAAAATAAAGACGAAGAAATCAAATAATGCAATTAAGGCAGGAATAAAGGTCCAACAAAACACCAGGTAAAGTATTCCCATAACATTTTGACCTAAGTAAAATCTGTGAATGCCCAATCCTCCAAGGAAAAATGCGAGTAGGGCGGTGGTAGATTTTGATTTCATAATTTAAACTCTAGATAAGATTTCGTTCTTTTTTATTTCAAATTCTTCAGGAGAAATTATTCCATTCTCTTTCAAGTCTTTTAACTTCTGTAATAAGGCAAAAGGATCTTCATTCTCTATCAATAGTGGTTTTTTCTCCTGTTCAAATTGTTGAGGGTGGGTGATAATAGGTGTGGCATTATTTACGGTAACGCCCCCTGCGGAAGCTCTTAATGTTTCAAGATTTTTTTCTCTTCTTAACCCCCGCATTCTTTCTTCTACTTCCTGTGCAAACTGATACAGTTTTCTTGCTTGGTTTTTAGGGAGATAATCCATCATATTAATATAGTTTTTCGTTGTTCTCATTGTAAAAGTTGAGCCAACAATTCCTTCTTTGATATGACAATCAGCTATATCCACCCAATTATAATCCTGAAAATCCATTGACAAACCGAAGGTTTTCGGCCTGCAGAAAATAATTCTTCTGTTGGTTAGAGCAATACAATCAGGAGATAAATTGATCACAGGTTTCTTCTGAACAGCTATATATTCTACAAATTCTTGTGAGGTAAGTAAACTGTTGATTCTTCCTAAAAGCTTTTCAACAGCTTGAGGATCCTGTTCTTCATTTAAAAATTTCTTTAAGTTCATATTATTTTGTTTTTTGATTATTTTACATCTTTATTGAAAACAAATCCTACTTTTCCACTTGATTTCACCTGTACTTTATACCATGATCCTTCCTTTGAGAGCTGTATTAGTTTGGCGTCTTTAGGAGCTTTTGTTATTACTTTAGATTTAAAAGTGGGCTTCTCATAAACATTTGTTGTTGCAATGCCTGCAATATATCTGTTGTTAGAGTTAAGATTGATGTTTACCTTATCAATAAATACTTTTGGAGGCTTGCCGTTATGGGGCTTTGAAGATCTGTAGGAGTCCGGGGATTTATGTTTTTTAGACTTGCCTTTCGAGGGGATCCTCGAAGAAGAGCTTTTTCCTGAAGATCCACCACGGCAGACACCACAAGTTCCACCACTGCTACAATGTCCGCATCCTGAACAATTTGAACAAGCTGTACAATAAGCAGAACCTGTACATCTTCCGCCATGTCCTACATTGTCATTGGCTTTAAAACAGGAATTTAAAATAAATATGCTGAAGGTAAGTATGATAAATGAGATTAGTTTTTTCATGATGAGTAATTTTTATGCATAATTTTCCAGCGTCAGATGAAGCTGATTTCTGTAATTATATATTTCATCAAGGGTATTCAATAAAACCTTTTCACCAGCTTCTTTTCCGTTGTGGAAAGTTTCCAGATATTTATTCGTTGTATTAAAATGCAGTCTGCAAAGCGGTTTTCTGTTGTTGTCATCCAACAGGATACCGAAGTAGGATAAAGTATCCCGGTAGGCAATTCTCGAAGAAGGAATTTTCTCTCTCAGAATTGCTTTTACAATCTGAAAACCTTCCAGCTCTTCTTCTGTGGTGACAATTTTAGAATCATTATTTTGATCAATAGGCTGTGATGTTTTCACATCGTCTTCCTTTTGTTCTATCTGCTCATTGATGCTCAATGCAGACTTTAGCCGGAAACTGATCGATTCATTAATAGAAGTCGTCAATGCTTTTTTAGCATATTCTTTGAACGATATCATTCTGTTGGCTGTTAAAGGTTTTTCAAAGAAACGGTTCACCAGAAGTTTTACCAATTCATCAGATGGGTTTTCAATTTCTTTTTCGAATTCTTTTCTGATGGCTTTGATATACTTTAATGCTTCTGCAGAATCAAGAATACTTTCAAGGTTATAGTCTTTTTTGGTGAAACTTTCCAGAATTTTGATGGAACTGTCTTTCAGATCTTCAATATTGATAGTGAAAAACGGTTTTTCATCCATAATATTGGGCTTTTCCAGATCTGTATAAAAGTTATAAACGATACCATTGGTCAACACTCCGAATCTTGTTTTGGAAACATGATAATATCTGTGAAGCTGTGAATTATGAGCATCGGCACTTTCTTTCCAATGCTTACATTCAATAATGAAGATGGGCTCATCATTATTTTTGATCACATAATCTACCTTTTCTCCTTTTTTTGTTCCGATATCACAGACATGCTCCGGAACCACTTCCGTAGGATTGAAAATATCATAGCCCAGGATTTGTATGAAAGGCATTACGAAAGCATTTTTTGTGGCTTCTTCTGTTCCTATCTGGTCTTTAAGGCCTATTACTTTCTGGTGCAGCTGCTCAAGTTTAATTTTAAGATCCATAGTTTTTAATTTTTTAAAGTTTCATCAACGATTTCTGCTGCCGGAGCATTTGATTTTACAGAAGCTATACCATTTTCCATTCCGGATTTTGAACTGTACATCTGGCTGTTTCCGATAATTTCACCGTTTCTAGCTTTTAACACGAAATAGTCTTTTCCATTTTTTGCAAGTCTTCTGTCGTATCTTGAAAGATCCTGAGAATTGACTTTTACAGATTTGATACCTTTCTGGCAGGATGCTTTCTGAACATATCCTTCACTGGTTAAAATAATTTCACCGTTTCCGGCTTTCAGATTAAACTGATACTCTTTGTTGACTCTTTGTGTGATTACGAATTTTCCCATGATTAACTTTTCTTATTTAACTTTAACTTGTATGACATGCGTTTGAACAATAATAACACCCGTTGATATTGTTTCTTTGAACTGGGAATCGTCTTTTCGCTTCATTTACTGCTTCCTGGCAAGTATAAAAACTGCCTAAATAAATTCGGTTTTCAGGAGATGGTAAAAATTGACATGAACTTTCGTGCACTTCATAGTCTCCATTAGACTGTTGATTCTTATTAAGATAATATTCCTTTTTCATAATAAAATTGTTTATTGTTTAACAGTCCAAAAATATGAGCATTAAATTTTGGTCTGTTACGGGTTTCCGTAAAACGGGCAAAAAATAAAAAAACCTTTCAAAAAATTTGAAAGGCTGTACGTAAAATGAATTGTGTATTATATAATCCCGATGTCTTTGCAGAAGGCTACCAGCTGTTCATTGCTGTTGATTTCAAGGTCTTCCTTCAGACTGTTTAATCTTTTCTCAACGCTGCTCAGGCTGGAGGGTTTAATATTTCTTTCGTCGAGGTGGGCAGGAATGTTTTTCTGTAAGATTCCCTTAGAAAGAAGAGAGACAAGAGTAATGTCGAATGTAGAAAACTCATAGCTGTTGAACTTTTTCATATCCTGCTTCAGATCAAAAGATAAATAATTTTCGCCAATGTATGCGGATGCAATCGCCTTTTTCAGTTCTTTTGAATCGTTTCTGGCTTTACGGATATATCCATTGATTTCATAATCTGAAAAGAGATTTTCTATTACACCCGTTTTATGTTCCGCTGAAAATACAATAACTTTCAAATCAGGCTGTATCTCTTTTGCTCTTCTGATGAGTTCTTTTCCGTCTTTAAGGTTTTGATCATGATGATCTTCTTCATAATACAGATCTGTAATCAACAGGTCATAAGGATATTTTTCCCGTAATGCTTTCTGAATTTTTCCTATAGCATCATCACAATAATATACATAATCTACCGTGGGAATATTCAGTTCCTCAAGGGTTTTCTGAACAGAAATATTGATGCTTTCATGATCTTCGGCAATTAAAATTTTTTTGAACATGGTTATACGGTTTAATTAAAAAATTGGTTAAGACCTCAAAAGTATATTCATTTAATTTTTTGTCATTACGGGTTCACGTAAAAGGGACGAAAAAAATGATATTTCAGCAGGCTGATCAGATGAGGCCAATATCTTTGCAGATGACGATCATCTCAATATTATTTTTTGCACCAAGACTATCCCTAAGTTCATTTAGTCTCTTTTCAATAGACCGGATGCCATAGGGGATCATTCCGTGCTCTTTCAGGCAGGTGCTTATTTCATTCTGCTTGTAGCCTTTGGCTAATAGCCCAAGCAATTTGATATCATATGCATCAAACTCGGAAGAAATATGACGCATGGCATTCAAAATTTCCTGGGGAATTACGGTCTCTCCGTTAAAGATTTTCCGTATTGTGCTTTTCAGACCTTGTCCGTCACGTCTTGCTTTGCTTACAAATCCGTCAATCTTATAGATTTTGTAAAGATCGTCAATTGTTTTTGCTTTCTTTTCAACAGAAAACACCACTACTTTTAAACCCGGCTGAACTTTTTTGGCCTCACGAATAAGTTCCTGTCCGGAATGAAGCTTCTGAGGAATATGGTCTTGGACAAACGACAGATCAGCAATAAGCAGATCATAAGGATTTTTTCTTTCAAAAGCTGTTCTAATTCTGCTTAATGCTTCATCACAATAGGTTACATAATCAAAATCAGGGATGTTTAACTCTTTTATCGTGTTCAGGATTCCCTGGTTCATGATTTCCTGATCTTCAACGATTAAAACTTTTTTGAACATGGCTGCATAGTTAGGAGACAGGGAATGAAAGATTTACCTTCAGCCCTTTTTCAATTTTCGTTTCAAAAGTAAGGGTTCCATTGATTGCTTCAATACGGGATGCCGCATTGCGTAAGCCGTTTTTATAAACAAGATCCCCCGGAATCCCTATTCCATTGTCTTTGTACTGAATTTCAAAGACATTGTTTATTTTTTCAAATTTAACCGCAACATGACTGGCCTGGCTGTGCTTTTTCATATTGACCATCAGCTCACGAACCATTTGGTAAACTTCCTCTTTTACTGTAGGTGAAACGGACTCCCAGATTGCAGGACTGTTTCCTGCGGTAAAGGTTTTTATGGTATCATTATTAAAAGAAGCGATAAGCTCTGAGACGACTTTGCTGAACTCTTTTTCTTCTCCAATTTTATCATAGGAAATATCCCTTGATTTTTCATATACAAATTCCAATTCGTCAAGCGCTTTATCCCGGTCAAAATCTTCCTGGTTTTCGATCTTGGTCATTACCTGATAAATACCATTGGCAACCACATCATGAACTTTCTTTGACATTTTGAGCTGCGTGTTTTTTACTTCAAGTTCTTTTTCCTGTTGGAGTCTCTTTTTTCTTCTTTTATACCAAAATAGCCCTAATATTAGTATTAATGATAAGGCCGCTATACCAATATTGCGTTGTAAAATTTTAATTTCTTTTTCGGCATTATCTGTTTTAATTTTTTCAACATCAAATTTTATTAATGCAAATTGGTTTTTTGCTTTACTTCTGGCTAAAGAAATACTATCGTTTAGTTTTTGATATTTAAGAAAAGTGCTTTTTGAATTTTCAGGGGTTTCTGCAAGTATAAGCTTTTGTAATGCTTCAATTTGGTCATCAGGACTTTTAAGTTCTTTCGAAACCAAATACATTTTTTTAGCAAAAAATAGAGCCGAATCTAGGTTATTTTCTTTAATGTAGTAATCTGCAATATGAGCATAGCTTGAGTTTTGTCCCCATCTGTCATTTTCTTTTATCCTTATGTCCAGTGATTTTTTTAATTCTGGGATAGGATTATAAGATGGATTATCTAACCATTTTGTTTTGGCCAAATTAGTAAGGGTTCTTGCGAATTCTGTTTTATTTTTGCTGGTATTTTCTAGAATTTGATTGTAAATATTTATAGCATCATTGTACTTTTTAATTTCTTGAAGAGCCTTGGCTTTATTGTTTAGATAAATTTTTGTATCTAATGGGTTATTTGAAAATTTAATGGCTAAATCATAAAATTTTAAGGCATTATCATAGTCTTTCAGATTGTATGAGGCAATTCCAAGATTATTATAGTTGGATTTTATAAATTCGTAATTTGATACTTTTCTTTCATTAAAGTAATGTGTAGCTTCTAAGGAAGTTTCCTGTGCTCCGAAATAGTCTCCTTTTTCTGTTAAAATAATTCCTATATTTATAATACTTTTACCTGCGCCAATAGTATCATGTTTTTTAAGAAAAATATCTCTTGCTTTATAAAAATTTAATAATGCACTATCGGTATCGCCTTGATCTTTGTTTTTCCAAGCTGTTTCATAAAATGAATTGGTAATGGATTTGTGTGTTGGATGATGATCTTGGGAACAAGACAATATAAAAAAAGTAAAAAAATAAAAATTTTTCAATGTAATTAGTTTGAACTAAAATATAAAAAATAAGTGGAAGAGTAATCTTCCACTTATTTTTTATTAATAATTATCTGGGAGGCGTTTGCCCCGTATCTCCACCTGTATCTCCGGGATTAACACCGGCATCGCCCTGATTGGTATCACTTTGCGTGATGATTGGCGTTGAATTACTATCATTTGTTGTATTTACTGTATTATTTTGGAATGCTAAGCTCAATAGCATTAATATAAACTGGATCATTTCCTTAAAAATTTTTTCGTTTGAAATTGTTTTTCTTCCTCCCGAGAAAAAAAATTCTCGGGCAGTACACAGTTAAAATTTCGAAGCGCTTCTAATTTTTTTGGGAAGTGAACCTTCAAAAACGGAGGAGAAACATCTGCTTCCCAACCCGGAGTTTTCCCTCCGTTTTATCTGGTGATTTTGAAATCAGTTTTTAGATTTTTTTAATGTTTTTTTGTTCCTGATTTCTTTTACAAATATCTTGTATATAACCTCAAATATTCGGACAGTTAGTGGACAGTTGGATAATATGTAAATGGTTGATTTTTGCGGTAAACCGTAAATTTTCTTTCAAGTTTATGTCTAATTTGGACAGCGAATAACTAATACCCGAAACATTATGTGCGAAAAGAAAAGATTTTTAATAAAAACGGTATTTGAAACAGCTAAAAATGTGCTTCCTCGTAAGAATAAAAGTTCCGTTTCGAAATACTTGAGTTTATTGTTTGAAGAACAGTATGATTTTTCAAGGGATGATAAAACATACAGCCGGTTTTATACCTATTTAGTACAAAAAAATGAAGACTACAATATTGATGATGATGCTCTATATTATTTAAGTAAGTATATAGGATATGATAATTTTGATGATTTTTGTAGTAGAGTCAACATAGAGGGTGACGGTAAAACGACATTTACTTTGAGCTTTAAAGATCTGTCGGATAAAATCCAACAAATAATTATTACTGTAACACCAACATTTTTATTACAGGATTTTATGAAGAAAAACGGATTGGGTATTTTAGAAATGACTTTTGTTTTATTTCTAGTTACAGGAGGTGTTGTTTTTTCTAATGGTAAGAATTCTAGATCTTTAGGTCTTATTTCCGGGTGGGGACCTCCTGCCACTAATAAAGCTTATATGTATTGGGATAAAGATAGATATATGGCAACAGATAGTAGTTCTCTCGGATCTCAGGTTGAAGTAATTCCGATGAATGAATATATGTTTAAATACTTTAAGAAAATTACAAGGCCAGACACGCTTACTACTAAAAATGCTATGGAGAAAGTATGGTATGATAAAAGCAATAATAATGTTGAATTCTTTACAAGTTTTGGAAGACACCCTGAAAATGAAAAAACATTAAAAGAAGTTTCTGAAAGAATATTGGAAAATTATGCAGGGCAAAATGCAATATTAGAAGAATAATTTTAAAATTCAATTAACAGCAAATCTTTAGCTATTCATGATAAAAAAAGCGAAGAGATTTCCTCTTCGCTACTGTATTTTATATTGACATTTTAAATGCTAGGCCACATTTTCTGGAATAATATCAATAGGAATGGACTAAAGTTCGTTTAACTGAATTTATATCATCAAATTTGGCTTTATTCAAACTTAAAATATAAGGCTTTACTCAGCATTCAGCATTCCCAGTTCTCCAAAATATTTTTTAAATTTCTGGATTTTAGGGCCTACCACTGCGCTGCAATAAGGCTGGGTAGGGTTATCATTGTAGTATCCTTGGTGATACTGTTCTGCCGGCCAGAATTTTTCAAATGGAGCCAGTTCAGTGACGTAAGCTCCAGCCCATCTTCCTGATTCCTGAGAAGCTTTGATGGCTTGTTCTGCTTTTTGTTTTTCAGTCTCATCTTTATAATAAATAACTGAACGGTATTGTGTTCCAATGTCATTTCCCTGTCTGTTAAGCTGAGTAGGATCGTGTAGGAAGAAGAAAACATCCATAAGTTGTTCATAAGAAATTATGGATGGATTATAAGTGATTTGTACTACTTCTGCATGACCTGTTTCTCCGGTACACACTTCCTGGTAGGTTGGATTTTGTTTATGACCACCAGAATATCCTGATATAGCAGCTTCAACACCTTTTAATAAGTTGAAGCAGCTTTCTACACACCAGAAGCATCCGCCACCGAAAACGATGGTTTCTAAATTATTGTTATCCATTTTTTGGTAATTATATTGTTTTATTACATTTTCCTGAGCTGTAAAGTTTGCGGAAAATGCTAATCAAAAGTAAGAAAAAGTTGATGGATTCTGATACGGATATAGTGAATTGTTTTCATAGATAATACTAATGATAAAAGTAAGTCTGGGTTTATACAAAAGAGCTGTTTTTTAGACCACAAATGTATTAATAAATTCATTCGTGAATTCGTGGCAAATAAAAAAAGCGATCTCATCATGAGATCGCTTTAAATATGATAAGAGTATCAGTTATTTTTCCCAAACCAAAGCACTTGCTCCCAAAATAGCAGCGTCGGCTTCGTCCAGCTCACTGAATACTAGTTTTACTTTATTTCTAAAGATCGGAAGCAGGTTCCTTTCCATATGAAGTTTAGCAGGTTTTAAGATAAAATCTCCGGCTTTGATTACTCCACCGAATAACAGAATAGCTTGAGGTGAAGAAAACATTACAAAATTGGCTAATGCTTCCCCCAGCTTTTGTCCTGTATATCTGAAAACCTCAATGGCAATCGGGTCTTCTTTCATGGCACATTCATATACTGTTTTAGAATTGATCTCGTCTTCAGGATATTGGTTTAGCATAGATTCCGGGAATTCTGCTCTCATCTTCTTAGCTGTGATGGTAATTCCTGTTGCAGAAGCATAGGCTTCCAGACTTCCTTCAGATCCAGTACTCCAGTGTTTTCTTCCTCCCGGTTTTACAATAGTGTGTCCTAATTCTCCAGCAAAACCGTCATGTCCGTAGATCAGGTTTCCGTTGGCGATAATACCGCTTCCTACTCCTGTTCCTAAAGTAATCATAATGAAATCTTTCATTCCGCGTGCTGCTCCGAAAAGCATTTCTCCTAACGCTGCAGCATTAGCATCGTTGGTTACTGTACACGGTAAATTGAATTTTGCGGTCATCAGCTCAGCAAAAGGAATTACTCCTTTCCAGGGTAGATTGGGTGCTAATTCAATCGTTCCTTTATAATAGTTGGCGTTGGGAGCTCCTACACCAATTCCGTCGAAGTGCTTTTCAGCACCATGTTTTTCCATTAAAGGGTATACATGTTCATATAAAGCATCGATGAAATCTTCTACTTTATCATAGGCATCTGTTTTAAGGTTTCCTTTATCCAGAACTTCACCACGGTGGTTTACAATTCCGAACTTGGTATTGGTTCCGCCGATGTCAACTCCAAGGGCAACCTGTTTTGATAAATCTATTAATGACATTTCTATTATTAAATTCTAAGGGCTAAAATTATAAAAAAGATTGTATTAATAGCTTATTAACCTTGTATTATTTAAAAGATTAAGCTGTTTTTGCCGGTTTTTTCTTTCTTCGCCCCCACCAGATCATGAAACCTGTTACCGGAAGAGAAGCGCAGATAAGACTTACAATAAAAGCAATAATCTTTGTAGGAAGCCCTAAAATAGCGCCTACGTGAATATCATAATTGGCACTTACTACCTTCTCTCCAAAGTTTTTATCTTTTGGATCATGGGTATGCAGCAATTCACCTGAATTTTCATCAAAAATAAGGCTGCTGCTTTTGTGATAAGAGTAAGTAAGGTGTTTTACATATACTTCAAAGTTAGGATGTTCATGGTCATCCATGTGCTCATGCCCCAGATCTATGGCAAAGCCATAAGAATCAGGATATTTTTTTTCAACAGTGCTGATGATCTTATCAAGAGTAGTTTCAGTTCTCATTTCTATTGGAGCCTTTGTCTTGATATGAGAGAAGTCCGGATATTGGGTTTCTCCACCGGAAAATAGTACATAGATCATCGCCTGAACCACAAAGAAGGCATAAAATAATCCTGTAATTGAGAATATAAGGGCAAAAATTGAAGCATAAAAACCCAGTACATTGTGAAGGTCATAGTTTTTCCTTTTCCAACTCTTGATATTTTTCCATTTGAAAGAAAAACGTTGTTTTCTTGCTGCTTTATTTTTAGGCCACCATAAAACAATTCCTGTAATGAGCATGATGATGAAGATAATCACAGGTATTCCTACCACATAAGTTCCCCAGTCCTGCTTAAGAAGATAGCTCCAGTGGATCATTTTTATAATATTGAAAAACCCGTTCTTTTCATCATAAACTCTTAGTACCTTTCCTGTATATGGGTTTACATAGGCTTGTTTATAAATAGGAAATTCATCAAAATAATTCCAGGCATCTGTATTATGTTCGTACCAGAAGAACATATAGGACATTTTCTTGTCAATAGGAATATTAACCCAATGAATCGGATATTTCTCTTTTACCTGTTCAGCTACTGCTTTTTCCATAACACGGATGGGAAGAACCTGCTTTTGCTCAATGTTATTTTCATGGTGGTAGATTACATCCTTTCGGGTATAGTTTTCTACCTCATCCTTAAATACATATAATGCTCCGGTAATAGAGATAATAAAGATTAAAAACCCAATAACAAGCCCAAACCATAAATGGAGTTTTGCGGACCATTTTTTAAAAAATCCAGGTTTTTTTCTTCTTGTGGTGATGATTTTTCTTCATAATACAGTTAAAGTTCTGCAAAGATAAACTTTACTTTTTATTTAGATTAATTAAAATTTGTATTCAATAATGAAAGTTCCTCTCATTCCCAGTGCGTTAACGAATTCGCTGTCCCTTGCTGTCCACCACGCGATAGCAGGTTGGTATTTTTTATTGAATATGTTCTCGATACCTAAAGATAACTTCCAGTTGCGGTTAACTTCATAGCTTGACTTGAAATTGAAAACTGTATACTCCGGTACATAGCCTTCTCCATAGGTATAGAGTCCTGCTTTCGGTTCAAATCGGTTTTGGGTAAAAGAATGGAGCATATCCAGCCCAACAGATAATGCCGGGATTGGCTTTGCCTGCACATAAGCAAGAACTTTAGGAGCTGAAATCCTGCTATTGTTGATCTTAGTAGAATAATCTCCGTCATCCTTTACAGAGGTAATTCCTTCCATCCAGCTGTAGCTTCCACCAAACTGTATCCATCTTACCGGGGTAAAATGTAAAAAGCCTTCGACTCCATATACTATTTCCGGTGATCGCTGGATCATCAGAGCTCTGTCCGGGCTCTGTACAAATGAGGCTCCCAGTTTTGAAGTACTCACATAAGAAGTCAATTCATAATTAAGCCAGCTGGAAAGCTGTCCTGTTGCTCCCAGTTCGTAATTGTTGACAATAATGGGTTTTGTTTCAAGGCTTTTAATGGTTTCTGACGTTGAAGTTCTTAAGATTCTTCCTAATTCATTGATAGAGTAGGCCTGTGAAAAGCTTGCAAAAAGATTAATATAAGGTTCAATATTATAACGGACTCCAATATTTCCCACTAAAGCATTATAGTTAAGTTTTCCTCCAACTACGGGAATGCTCTTGGTAAATGTTCCGTCACTTTTAATTACAGAAAGAGTATTAAAGTCATCTACATTTACTTTGATGTTTTCATAACGAAGTCCTGCCTTGATGGTCAATTTTTTAAACAAGTCAACTTTTGCCAATAAGAAAGGAGCAATATTGGTCATGTTCATATTAGGAGTCCAGAATCTGCCGTCTTCCAATTTTTGTACGGTTTGATCGTTCAGAATATCCACTCCGTAGATGACTTCTCCCTGAGAATTGGCAGAATTCCAAAGCTGGGTATCAAAATTGAATCGGGCACCTGCTTTTTTTGAAAGGACATTAGACTGCCCTCCGTTAAAGAAAGTATCACTATAACCATAAACGGTTTTAAAGTCCTGATAATAAAGATTGATGTTTAGAGAAGTTCCGGTAAAAAGGTTTTTATTGTCATAACTTAGTCTGATATTGTGGTTTTTCGGTGTTCCCTGAGGAGTTGTTTCCAATCCTTTTCCCAATCCTTCACCAATCGTAGGCTTTATACCATACTTTCCTGTACTTAGACCCAGATTAAGATCTGATCTTGAGGAATAGCCAATATAAGATGCTTCAATTCTTTGATTATCATTTATGTTATAACCCAATTTCAACAAACCGTTGTAATTGTCCATTTTTGCAGTACTGTAAGTAGGACTTAGGAAGACACCGTCTGCGTCTTTCATATATCCTGTTCTTTCATACGCTAATGAAAGGGTGTAATCAAATTTGTTGACCTTGCCGGATAAAAGCTGGCTGGCTCTTACTCCTAATGTACCTCCATAAGGCTGCCCGGTAAAACCAATCTGTGATATTCCGGAAATCTTTTGATCCGTTTTATTTCTTTTTGTGATATAATTGATGATCCCTCCGTCAGCACCATTTCCGTAGATTGATGATGCTCCTTTAATGACCTCAACTCTTTCAATAGCTGAAGGATCTATCGATCTCAGATCTCTTGCACCATTTCGTAGCGGAGTAGACTGAGGAATTCCATCAATCAATACTAATACCTGGCGGCCTCTTAATGTTTGCCCGGTATTGGATGTCTGTCCGGAATTGGTTCCTAAACTGGGAACGGTGTATTGCAATATGCTTGTGATATCTGAATTGACGGTCAACTGAGACTGAATCTGCTTTTCTCCAACCACTGTGATCGAGCTGGGAACTTCTTTAATGTTCTCTTTTTTTCTGGAAGCCGTCATCACAACCTCATCCACATTTTGGGTTTTTAAACTATCTTTTACCTGGCCAAAAACGATTGTAGTTCCCAGACTGGCAGCTGATAAAATTGCTTTTTTCATTATATTTTCTTTCCTTGTTTCTTTCTTTTCCCCCACCAGACCAAAAATCCGGTAACAGGGAGTGAGGTGCAGATAAGACCGGCGATAAACCAGATAATTTTTCCAAACAGTCCGAAATAAGATCCGGTGTGGACATCATAATTGGCATTTGCATATTTTTCTGCGGCTTTTAGTTTGTGATGAGGTTTATTGGCTAGTAGTTTTCCTGAGTATTTATCGAAAGTAAGCAGGTTTCTTTCACTGAATCTTCCATCCTGACCATACACAGTGACCGGAAGATTTTTGAGCTCCTTTCCTTTTTTATTTTTTCCATTTAAAGTAATTCTGAAACTGGATGATCCCGCATATAGTTTTTCTGCCTGGAGTGCTGCAATATCAAAAACGGCATCTGACTTTACCATCAGAGAATCCGGAGATTTGATTTCCTTTTCTTTTGGCTGCTCCCAATAACCGGATATGGCCAGATTAAAAGTGTTTTTTACATAAGGATAGGCAAAGTAAATCCCCGTCACACTCATTATTAAGGCAATAAATGAGGCATAGAACCCTAATATATTATGAAGATCATAATTTTTGCGTTTCCAGTTTTTTATATTTTCCCAATTGAACCAGAATCTTCCTTTTCTTGCATTTTTGTTTTTAGGCCACCATAAAATGATTCCGGTAATCAGCATGATGATAAATAATACCGTTGGAATTCCCACTACATATGGTCCCCATTCGGAATTCAATAGAAGCCCCCAGTGAATATATTTCAAAATGTTGAATACATCATATTTTTCATCATACACAGCAAGAATTTGCCCTGTATACTGATTGACATAGACCTGTTTGTTGATCAGTACCTGTTGAAAGTAGTTCCAGCCTTTCTTACTCTTTTCGTAATATAAAAAGCGATAAGATTTTCCTTTGTCTAAGGATACCTCAACAGAGCTGATCGGGTATTTTTCATTGAGCTCCAGACTTACCTTTTCCCGAAGGATGCTAATGGGTAATGGTTTTTGGTCTGAAAGGTTCTGTTGTACATAAATAGCGTCTTTACGGAGTAAATTCTGTACTTCATCCTTAAAAACATACAAAGTCCCTGTAAGAGAGACTATGAATATAATGATACCAACAGACAAACCAAACCACAAATGCAGTTTGGCAGACCATTTCTTGGTTGGAGAAATTTTCTTTTTATGATGATGCTTTCTTTTCATAGCAAAAAGTTAACCCCCCGAGAGGGCTAACCTTTATTTTTTAGAATTTATATCCGATTGATAATCTCCAGTTACGAGGTGCATTATAGATCCATGCATATTCGCCTGCATCTCCTCTGTATCCACTGTAAAGCTTTTTATTAAGTACATTATTCAGCATTAGATTTACATCGAATTTTTTAGCAACATAGGAAATTCCGAAGTTGGAATCGAAATAATCTGGCAGGCTTTGATCCTTTTTAGCATCTACACCATACCACGATTGTCTTCCTCCCTGATATTGATACCCTGCTGAGATTCCGAAACCTTTCATCATACCTTGTTCAAATCTGTAACTGATCCATGTATTTTGAACGTTTTTAGCATTTCCAGGAGATTGCACTCCTATGTTTGCCGGGTTTGTATCTTTAATTGTTTTGGCATCCGTATAAGCATAGTTGATAATTATATTCAACCCTTTTACAATTTCTCCTTTGATATCGGTTTCAAAACCTCTCGCTCTTTGCTCTCCTGAAGCTATCTGGAATGGATTTCCGTCGTTTTGCTCTTTAGGTCCGGAAACCAAGATATTTTTTCTTCTGATTTCGTATACTGCAAAAGTGGTGTTCCACTTTCCTCCAAACCAGTCTTTTTTCAATCCAAATTCAATATTTTGTCCTCTGAATGGATCTGTAATCTTAGTTTTGTTAATTCCTGTTCCGGATTGTGGTGTAAATGTTTTGTCATAGATACCATAAGCTGAGAAGTTATCATTAATAGAATAACTTATTCCTACTCTTGGTGTAAACTCACCGGCTCTATCAGGAACGATAGGGCTGCCTGGACTAAGATTAGGATATGCAGAATAGGTTTTACCATTTGTATATCTTCCAGCTAGTGTTAATCTTAGTTTATTATCAAACATTTCAATTTGATCCTGAGCATAATAAGAAGTATATTTTACTCCCTGGTCATTATAGAATGGAGCTGAAGTGTTTAATGTATAAAAATCAGAAGGTGGAAGTTTTGAAGGATCTATTCCATACTGGACATTATAAATGTCAATAGGGAATATTGCGGTTTCTTTATCATCAACAATTTTTGAATAGGAAGAAAAATCTGCAATATACTTTCTGTCTCCATAATCAAATCCTGCAATAATTTTATGAACTATGTTTCCTGTATTAAGTTTTCCTCTTACATAGGTCTGGAAAATATGGTTTTTTCCTTTTGCCTGCCAGTTGCTTAATGTTCTGTTTAAAACATTTTTATTGGCTGAGTCAAAAGTTCCCCACCATGAACCTCCGTCATAGTTCAGGTCCATATAGGCATATTGTGTGCTCCAAACCCAATCTTGCGAAAGCTTCTGGTCTAAGCTTAAGAATAAGCTCTGATCTCTTACTTCTGTTTGTTTGAAGTTGGGATCATTAAAGTTTGTATGTACATCAAGGGAAGCATAACCGTCATTCGACATGAGATAAGCTCCGGGTTGATTGAATTTTAAATACTGATAGTTATATTGTGCCGTAAACGTCGTTGATTTTGTTGGTCTAAAAGTGATGGATGGAGCAACAATAATTTTGCTTGTTTTATCATTTTCCACCCAAGATTTATTAGAACTTCCCATTAAATTGATACGATAATCTAAAACCCCATCTTTAACAAGCACTCCATCCAGATCAGCTTCTCCACGAAAAAGATTATAACTTCCTGTTGTAAAACGTACACTGTTGGCAAATTTTCCGGTTGGTTTTTTGGTTACAACGTTGTAGAATCCTGCTGGATCTCCCATAGAACCCATAAATCCCGCTGGTCCTTTTACAAATTCTATTCTGTCGATAATAGAGGCATCAGGATTAATAGGGCCCCAGGTAGAGGAAACATTCATTCCGTTCATAAAAGTTGAAATACTGGCTCCTCTCATAAAAACATTGGAGTACACATTGTCCCAATGTTCTACCTTTCTGGCACCACTCACATTACGAACAATTCCTTCGGACATATTTAATGTAATCTGGTCAGAAAGAACTTGTGAGCTTACCGACTGTACATTTTGAGGAAGTTCAAGAATTGGTGTCTGAATCCTTAATGAACCTGAAACTTCATTCAGTTTGTACCTTTGATAATACCTGCCGTTAACAATTACTTCTTCAATATTGTTGGATTTGATGGTGTCTTTTTTTTCCTGAGCAAATGTTAACATGGAGGTTAACAGAACTGCTCCTATCGTCAGTTTTTTCATTGTTTATAAGGGGGTAGTAATTTATTGTAACAGTTTAGAATTTATAAGTAAAGCTTCCCACTACATTAGCAAGTGGCTGCGCATTGGCAGTAGTATATCCGTTCCAGTAATATTCATTGGTGAAGTTGTCTACTTTTACTCCGATTCTGAATTTTGCCGTATCATAGAACACATTGGCATTCATAACAAGATATTTTGGGAGGATAAAAGTTCCCATTGTTGTGGAATTAACAATTTTATTATCACTGGCATAATTTCCTCCAACACCGAATCCTAAACCTTTTAAGTTTCCGTCCAGGAATTGATAGCTTGCGTTAAAGTTAACCAACCATGGAGATGAAGCTGTTGCGGGTCTTCTTCCCATAACCGTTTCATCAGCCTCCGTGTATTTCATATCATTATAGCTTACTCCGGCAATTACTGAGAATCCTTTGATTAAGTAAGCATTTGCTTCCAATTCAACACCCTGGCTTCTTAAGGAACCAGCCTGTCTTTGAATAGCTCTTCCCTGGGCCGTATATCCAACATTAAGAAGGGTATTCTTTACTTTGATATTGTAATAACTTAATGTTGTGCTGATTCTTCCTTTGATAAGGCTTGCTTTGAAACCTCCCTCAAATTGATTAGCTCTTTCAGGATCGGAAAGCGTTACATTAGAATTTGCATCGGAAATATAGTAACCATTGCTTGTGAAACTATTCTGATAATTTCCGAAAACAGATACTTTATCCTGAATAATCTGATACACAATTCCTAATTTGGGAGACCAGGCCCCCTGAGTATAGGCTTGAGTTGGATTTTGTCCGGTTTGTCCGCCTTTAAAATCGACACTCTCATATCGTAAAGAGGTAAGGATATTAAGTCCTGTTACAGGTGTAATGACATTGGATATATATCCGCTGTAGACATCTTTTTTCCTGTGCTTATATAGGTGTTATTACGTTCAAAGTTTGGGTCGCTTTGCAAACTTTTATACTTTGCAGTTAAAGTTTCACCGTTCATATTAGCATAACTGGTAGCGTTAAATGGAACCCAATCAAAATCAGTGAACATGAAGAACTGATTATCATTCATCCTCATATAATCGAACCCTGCTACTGTTCTGTTTCTTACATTTCCGATTTTAAAATCAGCATTGAAATTCTGTTGTAACTGGAAATAAGTTCTTTTGCTGTCCTTGGTAGACTGATCAGCCCTTGAAACCCCAATTTCTGATGGATTGGTTGGGTTGGGTGAAAAGTAATAGTATGGATTGAAACCATCAGAATAAGAATATGAAGTACTTACATTTGTTGATGATTTAATAAAATCATTTATCTTATAATTAACCTGTCCGAAAAAGTTTCTGGCTTTTGCTGTTGTTTTAACGCCGTCACCAGCATAAGTTTGCTTGTAATCATAGCCAAAATCCTTCATTTTATTCATGTTATCAGCACCAAGTACTGCACTTGATGAGTAGAAGAAAAATGCCGGTTCTGCGTAGGCATTGGTTTCAAACATTTCCAGTTCTGCATTAATCTCTAGGTTTTCTGTAGGACGGTAGGTAAGGGAAGGAGTAAATGCATAAAAAGAGTTTTTTGCATTGGTCTTCTGGAATGTCCCCTGATTGGTATAAGCCGTATTTAATCTGAACAGTAATTTTTTATCATTGGTAACAGGAGCGTTTACATCTGCCTGTACTCTGTAATAATTATAGCTTCCGCCCGCTAAAGATACAGCACCACCAAATGCTTCATATGGTTTTTTGGTAATTCTGTTCACCACTCCTCCATAAGAAGTTACATTACTTCCGAATAGGGTTGCAGAAGGACCTTTTAGAATTTCAATCCTTTCAATATTAATTGCATCCATTGAAGTGGTAATGGGAGCTACCATTCCGTTTCTTATAGAATTTCCGGCTACAAATCCTCTTAGATTAAGGAAAATTCCACCATCTCCTGCTCTGTTGGTTGCACTCCACATTTTCTGAGCTCCGGCTACGTTTCTGAAAGCATCATCTACGGTGAATAATAATTGATTTTCTAAAACTCCTTTCCCAATAGAAGAATAAACTTGTGGATCTTCTATGGCTTTTAGAGGCATTTTGTTGGAGTAATCACTGTCTTTCTTTACATATGTACTAATAATTACTTCATCAATGCTTTTTGTGGTTAATGAATCTTTTTTTTGGGCAGAAACCAGCATTGTTCCCAGTGTGGAAGCACAAATCAGTACATTTTTCATGAAAGTCAAATTTTATGCAAATATATTGTTTTTAACTATTCTAAATAAACAATAATATTGATATTTATCATAAAATTATTATACAATCAATAACAAAAAACCGCTCCGGCCAATGCCAGAGCGGTTTTTTAATAATATCGTTAATTATTTCTTAGGCAGGAATTTCTCCTTTGTATAAGAAAGAAACAATTTCTTTGTTCAATTTCTCCATCATTTCACTGAATAAGTGGAAAGATTCTTGTTTGTAGATAACAAGTGGGTCTTTTTGCTCATAAACAGCTCCCTGAGAAGATCTTCTTAAGTCGTCCATTTCACGAAGGTGAAGCTTCCAGTTTTCATCGATGATAGATAAAGTGATGTTCTTTTCAAAATCGTTGATTAAGCTCTCACACTGAGTATCATAAGCCTCCTTAAGGTCAGCAACAATAGTCATTGTTTTGTGTCCGTCTGTGAAAGGAACCTGAATCATCTTAAACATTGAACCTTGGTTTTGATATACATTCTCAATGATTGGGAATGATTTTTCTTTCAATAAGTTCAGTTTCATCTGATAATCTTCCTGAGCAGCTTTGAATAAGATATTTGTAAGATCGTGAATGTTTTTATTATTAAAATCATTTGCAGAAACCGGAGATTCCATTGTGAATGTTTTAATGATATCAAATTCGAAATCTTTAAAGTTTCCTGTAGCTTTTCCTTTCGCAACGATAGAGTTCGCTACATCAAAGATCATATTTGTAATGTCATACTTCAAGTGATCTCCGAATAGAGCATTCTTTCTTCTCTTATAGATTACGTCACGTTGTTTGTTCATTACGTCATCATATTCAAGAAGTCTCTTTCTTGTTCCGAAGTTGTTTTCTTCCACTTTTTTCTGAGCTCTTTCAATAGATTTACTGATCATAGAGTGTTGAATAACTTCCCCTTCTTTATGACCCATTCTGTCCATCATCTTAGCGATTCTCTCAGAACCGAATAGACGCATCAGGTTATCTTCAAGAGATACATAGAACTGAGAACTTCCCGGATCTCCCTGACGTCCAGCTCTACCTCTTAACTGTCTGTCAACACGTCTTGAATCGTGTCTCTCAGTACCGATAATTGCAAGACCTCCGGCTTCTTTTACTTCTTTAGATAGTTTAATATCCGTACCACGTCCTGCCATGTTCGTTGCGATGGTAACAACGCCTGGCTGTCCTGCTCCTGCAACAATTTCTGCTTCCTTCTTGTGAAGTTTCGCATTCAGTACCTGGTGCGGAATTTTTCTTAACTGAAGTGCTTTTGAAAGCAACTGAGAGATTTCAACAGAAGTTGTACCTACTAGTACAGGTCTTTTCTCTGCAGTCAATCTTTCAATTTCTTCAATTACAGCATTATATTTTTCTCTGTTAGTTTTAAAAACTAAATCCTGTCTGTCATGTCTTAAAATAGGACGGTTAGTTGGAATTACCACAACATCTAATTTGTAGATCTCCCAAAGCTCACCAGCCTCTGTTTCAGCAGTACCAGTCATTCCCGCAAGCTTGTTGTACATACGGAAATAGTTCTGAAGCGTAATCGTTGCAAAAGTTTGAGTAGCTGCCTCAATTTTTACATTTTCTTTCGCTTCGATCGCCTGGTGAAGACCATCAGAATAGCGTCTTCCTTCCATGATACGGCCTGTCTGCTCATCAACGATTTTTACTTCACCATCAATCACTACATACTCATCATCTTTTTCAAATAATGTATAGGCTTTCAATAGCTGGCTCATCGTGTGAACTCTTTCAGATTTTTCAGCGAAATCACCGAAAAGTTTTTCTTTAGCTTCAAATTCCTCTTCTTTAGATAAATTTTTAGCCTCCACTTCAGCAATTTCAGTTCCGATATCCGGAAGAACGAAGAAGTTTGGATCAGAGTTCCCTTGAGACATGTATTCAACACCTTTGTCTGTAAGGTCTACCTGGTTGTTCTTTTCTTCGATTACAAAATAAAGATCTTTATCTACGATCGGCATATCACGGTTGTTGTCCTGCATGTATTGTGCTTCAACTTTCTGAAGTAATGCTCTGTTTCCGCTTTCCGATAAGAATTTAATTAATTGTCTGTTTTTAGGAAGACCTCTGTATGCCTGAAGCAATTTGAATCCACCTTCTTTAGTGTTTCCTGCTGCGATTAATTTTTTCGCTTCATTGAAAATAGCAGAAACAGTCTTTTTCTGAACTTCAACGATTCTGTCGATAGAAGGTTTAAGAACATCGAATTCCTGTCTGTCTCCCTGAGGAACCGGACCTGAAATAATCAACGGTGTTCTTGCATCATCTACTAATACAGAGTCTACCTCATCCACGATCGCAAAGTTTAATTCTCTTTGTACCAGTTCTGAAGGTGAAGTTACCATGTTATCTCTCAGATAATCAAAACCGAATTCGTTATTCGTTCCGTAAGTAATATCTGAGTTATATGCTTTTCTTCTTCCGTCTGAGTTCGGTTGGTGGTTATCGATACAATCGATAGACATTCCATGGAATTGATATAATGGCCCCATCCAAGCGGAGTCTCTTTTCGCAAGGTAGTCATTCACCGTTACCACGTGAACCCCTCTTTCCGGAAGTGAATTTAAGTAAATAGGTAATGTTCCTACCAAAGTTTTACCTTCACCGGTTGCCATTTCGGCAATTTTACCACTGTGAAGAATAATACCTCCGATAAACTGAACATCATAGTGGACCATATCCCAAACTACAGGAGTTCCGGCAGCGTCCCATGAGTTTTTCCAAACAGCTTGGTCTCCCTGAATAGAAACGAAATCTTTCCCTGCAGCAACCAGTTCTCTGTCCCAGTCACTTGCTGTTACACGAATTTCTCCGTTCTGAGCCCATCTTCTTGCGGTTTCTTTGATCAATGCAAAAGCTTCCGGAAGAACCTGAACAAGAACTTTCTCTTCAATTTCGTATGATTCCTTCTTCAAAGACTCAATTTTTGAGAAAAGAGCTTCTTTTTCGTCAACGTTTGTTGAGTTCTTTATCTGCTCTTTAATCTGTTCTATTTGAGCTGTGATCTTGCTGGTAGCATCTTTAATACTTGCTTTAAACTCAGCAGTTTTTTGTCTCAAACCATCATCCGACAGTTGTTGGATGTTAGGTTCTACAGCTTTGATTTTTGTTACAACTTTTTTTACTTCTTTTAGGTCCTGCGCTTTTTTGTCTCCCAAAAACCCTTTAAGAACTTTGTTTAAAAAACTCATAAATTTTTTGCTTTATGCTTAATGCAAGATGCTTTAAGCGTTTTAATGACACGCTTATCGTGTAAGTTAATATATAAAAAAGGGCAAAAAAGCTCTAAGCCGGTAGCCTAAAGCTTATCGCTTTATTAATATTCGTCCTCGTTCCAAAGGAAATCCTCGTCTGTTGGATAATCGCTCCAAACTTCCTCGATAGATTCATAAATTTCTCCTTCATCCTCAATGGCCTGAAGGTTTTCAACTACTTCCATAGGTGCACCAGTTCTGATTGCGTAGTCAATAAGCTCTGCTTTTGTCATTGGCCAAGGTGCGTCACTTAGATATGAAGCTAATTCTAATGTCCAGTACATAATTTTCTAATTTTTTGCAAAAGTATAAAAATAGGTTGTATAATAAACTTTTTTATACTTGATTTTCAATTCTTTTTATAATATTTTCTTATAAATCACTGTCACCAACTGGATGGCAGCTATGTCAGTAATTTACTATTGTCGTTTTCTCAAAAACCATTCCACAAATTTTTTTATGCCATTTTGGAAGTCTGTGTCCGGTTTATACCCTAGCAAAGTCTTCGCTTTGGTGATGTCTGCATTAGTTTTTGTGACATCTCCCGGTTGCATTGGCAGAATTTTTCGGAAAGCTGTCATGCTCAGAGTCTTTTCTATCGTGGCTACCATTTCCGTTAAGGTCACAACTTCATTTTCTCCTAAATTAAGAATTTCGTAGACATTGGAATTGTTTTCCAGGTACAGGACAGATTTCATGATTCCATCAATGATATCATCAATATACGTATAATCTCTTGCCGTTGTACCATCGCCATAGAATGGAATTTCCATACCTTCTGAAATAAGCTTGGTAAACTTATGGATGGCAAGATCTGGGCGCTGTCTCGGTCCATATACCGTGAAGAATCTCAGGTGAATCATATCGATATGATAAAGATTGTGATACACATGGCCTAAAATTTCTCCGCACTTTTTTGTTGCGGCATATGGAGAAATTGGATTGTCTACATTATCTGTCTCTGCAAAAGGGATCTTTTCGTTGTTTCCATAAACACTTGATGAAGAAGCACAAATAAATTTTTTAATATTGAATGCTTTGCAAAGTTCCCAAAGGTTCATTGTTCCGCGAACATTTACTTCTTCATATTCCAAAGGCCTTTCAATAGAAGGGCGAACGCCTGCTAATGCCGCAAGATGAATCACCATATCAATCGAGTAATTTCTAAAAATGTTTTCAAGACCTTTTTTGTCCCTGATATCCTGATAGTAAAGGGAATATTGATCAGACTGAGAGAGGGAAATCAGCCGTTGAATATCTGCCTCTTTATCAGAAAATTCAAAATCCGAAATTCTATCAATAGACTCTAAAGTATTTTTAATTTTGATCTGATAGCTGTAGAAATCATCAAAATTGTCAATGTTTATGACAGAATGTCCATTTCTTAATAATTTCTCTATTAAATGGGAACCAATGAAGCCGCTTCCTCCGGTTACAAGATAAGTCATTTGTTGATTTTAATAGACAAATTTATTAATAAAACTTGAATAGTGTTTTTATACTTTTGTCAGAAAATATAAATCAATGATAAATCTTCAAAAGTTATTTGTAATTCCTAAGGAGGAAGATGAAGAATTTACATTCGGTGAGATAGAGGAAGGAATTTATTTCCGAGGCCACAATCTTTGGCTCTTGGTAATCTCTATGGGTATAGCTTGTATTGGATTAAATGTTAATAGCCCGGCTGCCGTAATAGGAGCAATGCTTATTTCCCCGTTGATGGGTCCTATTGTTGGAATTGCATTTGGGTTTTCTATAGGAAACAGAAGGCTTATAAGACTTGGTATTTTTAACTGGCTACTGATGATAGTGGTGGCTATTTGTTCTTCCACATTATACTTTCTGGTTTCCCCATTTCATTCTGAAACTTCACAGTTGGAAAGCTTTAAAACGGCTACTATTTTTGACTGCTTTTTAGCACTGCTTGGAGGATTGGCTTGGTTTCTGGGGATTATAAGGAAAGAAGCAATCAAGGTTATTGCAGGGGTGGCTGTTTCCACAGCGTGTATTCCTCCTCTGTGCACTGCAGGATTTGGTATTGCCAATGGAAATTGGGACTATTTTTGGGGAGGTTTTTATTTTTATCTTATCAATTGTTTTTTTATAGCGGTAGGAACCTGGATATTAAGCCTCGTGCTGGGATATCAGAAATATTATAGAGAAAAAAACAGTAATAATCGTAAAGCCTCCGTATGGATTAGTTTACTTTCCGTTATTATCCTGATTCCAAGTATCCTGCTTACCAAAAAGAAGTGGGAGAAAGAAACATTGAAAGAGAGATCAGAGAAATATATCAGAATTATTAGGGAAAGCCATCCGGAGCTGGCTATTATTCATCATGAGTCATTTAAAGAAAAGGGGCAGGATTTTTTAAAAATTACCCTTTTGAATGATAGTGTTACCATCAGCAAAAAAAGACTGGATGAGCATAATGGATTAATAAAGGATATTCATCTAATATGGCAGTATTCACCTCAGTCAAAAAATATAAATGATCCGGAATTGCAAAGGCTTCAAAGTCAGATAACTGCTTTGAAAAAGGAACTAGACCAGATGAAATTGCAAAACAAGATCAAATAAAATTTCTATATTTACTTATACTTAAAAAACATCATTATGCAGTTTCAAGGGCAAATTTTAAAAATGATAAGCTACGATGCTAAACCTATCCAGTACTATCTGAATCTTTCAGGAGATTTGATTCATATCAATGAGTTGTTGGGAAAAGAATTAAGCATTAAGCATGTAGGGTTTCAATGTGTAAACTGTGGTGAAAATAAACCTATCTATAGAATGGGCTTCTGTAAAAACTGTTTTTTTGAAAGTCCTTATGCTAGTGATACGATTATCCGTCCGGAACTTTCTACAGCTCATCTAGGGGTGGCGGAACGTGATCTGGAAGTAGAAAAAGAAATTCAGCTTCAGCCTCATACAGTGTATCTGGCCTATACTGGAGATGTAAAAGTTGGGGTAACAAGAAATACTCAGATTCCTACAAGATGGATCGATCAGGGAGCTACTTTTGCACTGCCTATCGCAAGAACAGAAAACCGTTATGAAGCGGGAATGATAGAGGTTGCCCTAAAAGAACATCTTGCTGATAAAACAAACTGGAGAAAGATGCTTCAGGATGATTTTGAAGGTGAGATAGATCTTGCAGATTTCAGACAAAAGATCAAAGAACATTTCCCAGAAGATTTCCAGCAGTTTTACAGTGACGGAGAAGAACTTTGGGCATTTGATTATCCTTTTGAAAAACCGGAGAAAGTAACCTCATTTACTTTAGATAAAAAACCGGAATTTACAGGAAGACTTACAGGGATCAAAGGACAATATCTTGGATTTGAAGGCGGGAACTTTATCAATGTAAGAGGACATGAAGGATATGTGATAGAGCTGGAAATTAAAAATTAATCTTATCAAGAAATATCTAACCAAATCACAAATATGAATAAATGGGTTAAAAGATTATTAATCAGCTTCGGAATCCTGGCGGGGTTACTTCTTGCTGCGAATTTCGGACTGAATTTCTGGCTTAAAACCCAACTTCCGGAATACATCAAAAAAAATACAAACTATAAGGTTTCCTATAAAAGTCTGGATGTAGATCTTAGCACAGGAAATATTTTGGCTACAGGAATTTCCGTCAACTCAAAGAACCCACAAAATATTAATGTTATTGGGCTTCAGGGAACTATTGATACATTGAAGATCAGTCGTTTTGGAATCTATGATGCTGTTTTTAATAAAACAATAAGCTCTTCCGATTTGTTATTGGCAAAACCGAACCTGAATGTTATTTTAGCAAAACCCATTGATCAGAAAACAGGAAAGAAAAGAAATCCTTTCTTATTTGAAAATATCAGGATCAATGAAGGAAAGGTAGCTGTTTTCAAGCATACCAAACAGAAATTTTTATCTGTAGAACAGCTTGACCTGTTTGTAGAAAACCTACAGATGACAGAAGAGTCTGTAGAAGATAAACTACCTGTTACTTTGGACCGATACAATATTAAAGGGCAAAACTTTTTCTTTAGACCGGATAATGTATATGCCATTACTATTCGCTCCATTACTACTATAGATGGACAGATGGCTGTTGAAAATTTTAAGCTGATTCCTTTGCTTTCTTTTATACAGTTTAAAAAGTTTTATCCTCAAAAGGCTCAGCTGTTTGAATTCGCTATTCCAAAAATGGAGTTTAAAGATGTGGTTTTGCAGAAAAATAAAGTTTCTCTTGCCGATGCTGTATTTCAGAATCCTGTTTTTACAGTATACAATACTGGCGTAAAAAAGGCTAAGAAAGAAAAGAAGGCCTCTGATTTTGAAGTTAATTTGGAAAATATAAAACTCAAAAATGCTGTTGCTCAAATTAACAAGCCCGATGGAAATAAGCTTCTGTCTGCTGGAAATCTGAACCTGAATATCAATCAGCTGGTCTTCAACAAGGAGACTTCTGAGCAGTTAGTTCCAGTTGGTTACAAAGATTTTACATTCTCTGGAAAAGACATTGTGTATGCTGATCATCAGAATATTGCTATTGGAAGTATTGCCTTAAAACCAACGAACGGGGAAATTCGAGATCTTTCATTTACTCCAAGTCATCAATCTTCCGGGAAGACGACAATGGATCTGAATACCAGCCATATTGCTTTTAATATTAATAAACTGGAATTTATCAATAAAAAACTGAACCTGGATGTCAAAGATGTTCTGGTTGAAAATGCAAACGGAGTTATAAATGCAGGAGAAAATAAGCCAAAGAAAAATACAAATTCTGGTGTTATAGAGTCTGTCATTGTAAGAAAGGTGTCCTTAAAGAATTCAAATCTTACTTATGATAAAGGAAAAGAACCACTGTCTTTTCATGATCTGAATGCTACTGTAAACGGTATTGAAATAAGTCCTAAATTAAATAGCGAGGAACTTTCCTTTAAGATCAAAGATTATTTTCTGACAACCCGCAATTTTGCATACAAAACTCAATTCTACAACCTCAGTCTTGGACTTTTAAAACTGAACAAAAATAAGGTTCAGATCAATAATTTTGCAATGAAGCCTCTCGTTTCGAGAAGTCAATTTATCAAAATGATACCTGTAGAAAGAGATCTGTATGATCTGAAAGCTGGTCAAATAACAGCTGAGGGTGATTGGGATCTTTTTTCAGAGTATAAGTCCATTAATGCCTCTCACGTTGTAATTCAATCTGCTGATGCTAATATTTTCAGAAGTAAAATTCCAAAAGATGATCCGAAAATTAAGGCATTATATTCCAAAATGCTTCGTTCTATTAAAATCCCTATGAATATCAATACTCTGGATTTGAAAAATTCTGTTTTGGTATATGAGGAAGATACACCGGAAAGTATGGGGCCTGGTAAGCTTACATTCAGTAATTTTAATATGAATGTCAAAAATCTGAACTCTGCAAAAGCAAAAGGAAAACCAACGAAAGTTGATATCAATATTCATTGTTCATTCATGAATTTATCACCGCTTTCTGTGAATTGGAGCTTTGATGTTGCTGATCAGCGTGATACATTTACCATCGCAGGAAAAACAACCAATCTTCCGGCAAGTGGGATTAATCCATTCATCAGACCTTATCTGCATGTGACGGCTACTGCGGGGACGATTCAGGAAATGCAGTTTAATTTTAAAGGAAATCCAGCCGGATTGCATGGAGCATTTAATTTAAAACATAAAGACCTGAAGATTGCTGTTCTGAATAAAAACAATCATGAGAAGAAAGGTTTTTTAACTGCTGTAGCAAATGTTTTCCTGAAATCAGACTCTGGAAGTTATCCGGAATCAGTAACGGTTGAAAATGTAGAACGCGATCCTACAAAATCATTTTTTAATCTTTTCTGGAAGGGAATTGAGCAGGGATTAAAGAAAACTCTCATCGGAAAGAATGTTGAAAAAACAGAACAGAAAGTAAAAAATGCGGTTTCTTCAGTGAAAGAGATGAAAAAATCTGTAAAGGATATTAAAGAAGAAATAAAACAGAAAAAAAAATACAACTCCATCTCAGGAAGAGAAAAAAGAGAAGAAAAGTTTTTTAAACGGTATTTTTAAAAAGAAAGATAATGCTGAGGAAAAGTAATTTTTTAAACCATTAAAGGGAAAATAATGAGTTGATTTTTTGTGATTGGCGGAAATCAAATTGAATTTAAATATCCTTAATGGTTTAAAAAATCAATATTGAGGAAATAATCATTAAAAGTTGAATTCATCACTTTCGAGAATAGGGATATCTCTCAAAAATGTATCAAATTCAGGCCCGGGATAATTACTGTCTGCTCCGTAAGAATCAATAATCATCCCACGGTTTCCTGCATCATCCTTCACTACATATAATACGGCATTGTCATCAGGATTACTATCACCTTCAAAGCGGTATGTCTTTAAAATAGTCAGTTCAGCTGGAGTATAAATTTTTTCAGAATTTTCGAATTTCATCTCACAATTTTCATTCATTCTGAATTCTCTCTGTATCCCTCTCTCAGAGAGCTTTTTCATTACCTGACTTAAGGTGGTCATTTGATCAATGTTTTCTGGATTTTCCATAATGATATTTTTCTTGGTTAGTACAATAATTAAACCATATCTTTTCTAAAGATAAGAAAAATAACTGATTATAAATTTCTTAAAAATAGAGTTTAATGTTAACAAAATTTATAATTCAGAAAGATAAAATAGGTACACTTTTTGCAATATCCAAAATAATAAATCAAAGAAAATATGAAAAAGAAGTTGGAGTTTTACTGGCAGGAGGAGTTGGTCTTTTGGCAGTATTAAGTTTAATAAGTATCAAAAAAATATTGACTAAAAAAGATAAAAAATATAGTGATAGTTATTCAGACTATCACAGACACTTTGATGAAAAGAACCACGACGATGAAACACACGGAGTGGAATTTTACGCGCTGAAGTAGTAAAAAAATATATTAAATTATGTTTAAATCCAATGCTTTTGAAAGTGTTGGATTTTTTTTGTGGAAAACTTAAATGTTAAAGTTCATTATTTTATAAAAAATCCATTCTAATTTTACAACAGAATGTCAAACGAAAATTTCATAAAAGGTCAGGGAGCTCAGCGAAACGTTATCAATCGTTTCGACAGATATACTTATGAGCCGGAAGATGAAGATTTCGAGACTGTAAAGACCTCTTTTACCGAAGTTTTTCCGAAAACCATTGTCAATCAGGTTAAAAGTGAAGATCTCCCCATGGAATACTCTATGAATCCTTATCAGGGTTGTGAGCATGGCTGTTCTTACTGTTTTGCCAGACCCACCCACGAATATTGGGGATACAGTGCGGGGATTGATTTTGAAAGAAAGATCATGGTGAAAAAAAATGCCCCCGAATTGCTGGAGAAATTTTTCCAGAAAAGAGGGTATAAAGCAGCTCCTATTCTGCTCTCGGGAAATACCGATTGCTACCAGCCTGCTGAAAGACAATTTGAAATTACTCGAAAATTACTGCAGGTTTGTCTGGATTACAGGCATCCTGTCAATATTCTGACAAAAAACGCATTGGTACTGAGGGATCTAGATATTCTGAAACCAATGGCTGAACAGAATCTTGTTTCAGTTTCCTTGAGTATTCCTACCATCAATGAGGATTTAAGAAGAAAAATGGAACCCAGGACAAGTTCTGCTCCCAATAAATTAAAAGCTATTGAAATTCTCTCCGAAAATAAAATTCCGGTTCATGTAATGATAGCCCCTATTATTCCCGGATTGAATAGCGATGAGCCTTTAAATATTCTGAAATCTATTTCTGATGCCGGTGCTATAGGATTCGGATATACATTGGTTAGATTAAATGATACCGTAGAACCTGTTTTTGTCAATTGGATCGAATCACATTTCCCGGATAGAGCCCAGAAAGTATTGAATCTAATACGCTCTATGCGTGGCGGAAAACTGGGTGATAAAAGATATTTTGAAAGACAGAGAGGAGAAGGCAATATTGCAGAAATGATCCATACTACTTTCAAAATAGGACGGAAAAAGTTTTTTGAAGGAAAAGAATTCCCAAAATTATCAACGGCTAATTTTACAGGAACAAAGGATCAGCAGCTAAGACTTTTTGACTAAATATAAAAAACGCTCCCAAAGGAACGTTTTTTTGTTCTAGTAAATAACAGGTTGTTCACCATCAGGACAAATGAATTCTAACCTGCATAGTGCCTTATATTGTATTCCATCACTACATACATAAAAGCAATCACCAGGATATGGGTAACTTATTCCTCCTGAAATGGTTTTCAATTTGTCTTTACTTAATTTTTGTAAATTTTTCATATCGTTTGATTTTGGTATAAATAAAGATATGAAAAATTAGTTAAGTATTTGTTTATGAGTTTTTTATTTTGTTGTAATTCATGAATGTTGAAGATCATAAAAATATAAAAACCGTTTTACTGAAAAACGGTTTTTATTACATTTTAATGGGGGATATTTACATTATTTCCCCTCCCGTAACAGGGCATTGAAAGTCATCGCTGCAAGCAGCACAAATAATGGTGCCATTACAAGCATACAAACAGTATTCAACACCTGGGAAATTAGCTCCGCCAGCAATACCTTTCAATTGGTCTTTTCTTAGTTTTTTTAGATTTTTCATATGTTTTTAATTAAAAATTTGATAGTATAACAAAATTATATAAAATATTTTCAATTATATAAGCTGTAAGGTGAGAAAAATGAAAATTTATTTAAAAAAATCAATAGAATGTGAATTTTAATGATAAATATTTGATTGTTAGATTAATAAGTCTTAATTTTAGAGGAGCGGTATCCGAAAAGCTAATATAGAGTAGGAAAAACTAAATCTCAAAAACTATGAAAAATTTCAAAAAAATTTCAAGAGAAGATCAAAAGAAAATGATTACAGGAGGCGTAGGACCTGCTTATTGTTTTGAAGGTGAAGGGCCTGGGACAGGTGGCTGTGCACCTGGATATATCTGCTCTGGAGGAAAATGTGTACCTTATGTAGGTGATCCTGGAGGTGGTGGAGGAACTGGTGGAGGTGGAGATACATATACCTGCATTTGTCCATGGGGAACTTTTACGCAATCTACTCCATGTCCAGAGTTTTACTGTATAACAGGATAAAATAAAAGCCAGTAAATTTAAAATTACTGGCTTTCTTTTTTATTTTTTAATCAATCCCAATTCGATTAATCTCTCGTGCAAGAATTCTCCTGCTGTAGTGTCTTCGTATAACTTTGGATTGTTTTCGTCTACACAATTGTCAAGAGCATTTAATGACATACCACTGATAGGGTGCATAAAGAAAGGAATTGAATATCTTGAAGTACTCCATAATTCTCTCGGCGGGTTTACCACTCTGTGAATCGTAGATTTCAATTTATTGTTGGTATGTCTTGATAACATATCTCCAACATTGATCATCAATTCATCTGGTTCTGCGATCGCATCGATCCATTCTCCGTTGTGGTTCTGAACCTGAAGACCTTTTCCTTGTGCTCCCATTAAAAGAGTGATCAGGTTAATATCTCCGTGAGCCGCCGCTCTTACCGCATCATCCGGCTCTTCAGTAATTGGCGGATAGTGAATAGGTCTTAGGATTGAGTTTCCTTCAGCGATTTTATCGTCAAAATAAAACTCATCTAAACCAAGGTGTAAAGCTAATGCTCTTAAAACATACTGTCCTGTTTTCTCAAGCATCTGGAAGGCTTCCTTACCTACTTCGTTGAATTTTGGAAGTTCATCAACAATGACATTGTCTGGATACTCAGCTTTGTATTTTGAATCATCAGACAAGTATTGTCCAAAGTGCCAAAATTCTTTTAAGTCTCCTTTTTTGAAACCTTTTGCCGTTTCTTTACCGAATCCTACATATCCTCTTTGGCCGCCAATTCCAGGAATCTCATACTTCTGTTTCGTTTCCACTGGCTGGTCAAAAAAGTTTTTTACCTCTCCATATAAATCTTCTACAAGGTTGTCATCAAGAAAGTGGCCTTTTAAGGCAACAAAACCAATTTCTTCATAAGCTTTTCCGATTTCATTTACAAATTTCTGTTTGCGTTCCGGGTTACCCGAAAGGAAATCACGCAGGTCTACACTAGGTATTTTATCCATTTTTAGAAATTTACGAATAGCAAAATTACATTTTTTTTAAATTAAATGATTTTAAAATCATTATTTATAAGTTAAATTTGCTGTATGAAAAAATATTCTTCTAAGAGAAGTATTCAAATACTTGCACATCTTCTTCAGCAGTACGGAATTGCAGACGTTGTCATTTCCCCGGGATCGAGGAATGCTCCTTTGGCGATTCATTTTTCAGAAATAGACAGTTTCAACTGCTACAGCATTGTAGACGAGAGAAGTGCTGCTTTTGTAGCAATGGGAATGGCTAAAAGTGAGAAAAAACCTGTAGCAATCACTTGTACCAGCGGGTCTGCAGTTGTCAATTACTATCCTGCAGTTACAGAAGCTTTTTATCAGAATATTCCACTTTTGGTGCTAACTGCCGACAGGCCAACAGATTTTGTTGATATTTTTGATGGCCAGACCATCAGGCAGAAGGATGTTTTTCATCAGCATTCTTATGGAGACTTCCAGCTGCTTGAAGACAGTGTTGAGAATGCAGAAGATATAAATTTTGATATCATTAAAAAGGCAATTGAGCTTTGCTTTGAAAAGCAGGGCCCGGTACATATTAATATTCCTTTGGAAGAGCCTCTGTATGAGTTGGTTTCAGAACTTCCTACTTTCCCTACTGTTGAAAAAACGATCAAGCATAAAGATTATGAGATCCCATCCAACCTCATTGCGGATTGGCATACCTCTCAGAGAATTATGCTGTTGGTAGGGACAAGAGATTATAGTCCGGAATTGGAAAATCAGTTGACGCAATTGGTTAAAAATCATTCTGTAGTGGTACTGAGTGAAGCGAATTCTAACCTCTACCATGAGAAGTTTTTCAGACATATAGACCGTTATATCTTCAATTTTACAGAAGAAGACTATAAAACCTATGCGCCAGATCTATTAATTACAGTAGGACAGAACGTGGTTTCCAAAAAAGTGAAACAGTTTCTGAGAAGTGCAAGACCAAAACAGCACTGGCATCTGGATGAAGTTTGGCAGCCTGATACTTATTTTTCATTAACAGAAAAAATAGAGGTAAAGCCGGAGGTGTTCTTTTCTAAATTATTAAAGTTTATTAATTTGGAACCAAGACCTTATTTCAACCTTTGGGATGTTTTGAGAGATAAAAAAGATGCGAAACATCAACAGTTTTTAAATACAGTTGAGTTCTCGGATTTTTATTTTTTCAATAAGGCTGCACAAACCGTTCCTGAAAACTATAATATCCATTTCAGCAACTCTTCAGGAATCAGATATGCACAGTTGTTTGATTTTGGGAAAAGAAAAATGTACTGTAACAGAGGAACCAGCGGAATTGATGGTTCAACGTCTACAGCAATGGGGTTTGCAATCAAAAATGCTAATCCTACTTTGTTGATTACCGGAGATTTAAGCTTTTTTTATGACATCAATGGTCTTTGGAACCAATATATTCCGCCATTTGTAAGAATTATGATCTTCAACAACGGAGAAGGGAATATTTTTAAAATCATTCCTGGACCGGGCAATGCCAATCCTAATACCCTGGATGAGTTTATTGCCACTAAACACCGTAAAAATGCGGAACATCTGGCCAAACATTTCGGATTCTCTTACATCAAAGTGGAAGATGAATTGACGCTGGACAGGGTGTTGGAGAATTTCTTCAAACCGGATGCACAGCCAAAAATTCTGGAAGTAAATACCTATGGGAAAAACAGTGCTGATGTTCAGAAAGCTTACTTTAACTTTATGAAAGAAAGCTAAAGATCTAAATATTCTTCACTTCCCGGCAGATTCATAATTCTGTCAATAGGGTAGATAAACATATCATCAAAATCGTTTAAAGCGTTGATGAGTTGAAAGTGGCTGAACTGCTTTATATTTTGTAAAGTAATTTCAGCCTCTTTTATTTTTTTATGTTTTAAAAGATGTTGTCTTTGTACCCCATTTAAAAGAAAAGAGTTGGGAGTAAACCAGTCTTTACCCTTTAAAAATAAGAGATTAGAAAAAGACGTATCGGTGATATGATTATTTTTAACGATGATGATTTCTTCAGCTTTGGATTTCATCTTCATTTTATCTAGTTCCTTTCGGTCTTCAAACTTAAAGGAATAGTCGAAACTGTTATTTTCTACCAGCTGGAAATCCTGAATTTCAGGAATTGCATATGGAATCATCTGGGTTCTAATTCTCTTGTCAAGATCATAGGAGATTCTTAGCTTGAAAAGTCCGTCTTCATCATGCTGCAGATTTTTATAGATTTTGGCCAGATCAATAGATCCCTCTTTTCCAAAGTGAGAGAATGTTTGATTGACACGTTTTTGATGGAGTTCTAATAGAAAAACCTCCTTATCTTCTACCTTAATGCTTTCAATGAATTGGGACATAGATTTTATTTTTCATTTCCTGATATTCGTCTTCTAATTTACTCATGTGCGTTATACCGCCTCCGCTTTTGAAATAGAGCTTATCGCCTTCTTTTTCAATAAAACGTATCATTACACAGCTGTCGAGATTCTTTCCATCAAACCAGCCGCACACTCCCGTGTAGTATCCTCGGTCATAGCCTTCAGCCTCCAGAATTATTTCCAGTGTTTTAGGTTTTGGAGCTCCTAAAATAGAACCTGCAGGGAGCAATTTTTGCATAATACTTCCAACTTTTCCGTCAAATTCAGATTTTAATACTCCTGAAATTTCAGAACTCATAGCATATAAGTCCTTTTGCCGGGTTTTGAGGAAATCAATATGCTGAAACTGGTCTACACGTACATTGTCTGCTACCATGCTCAGGTCATTGCGGAGTAGATCCACGACTGTATAATGCTCAGCTTTTTCCTTGGGGTCGTTCTTCAGAATTTCGGCAGCATTTTCTATGGAGGCATCAATAGTACCTTTCATAGGATAAGTCAGAATTTTTCCGTCAATAATCTTTACAAAAGTTTCAGGAGAAAAAAATACAAAAAAATCTTTATATAAAAACCTTGTACTTTGCTTCCGAGTGATAAAAAATTTCTTCTAAACTTAAATTGGTCTCAATTTCAGTTTTTCTGGTATAATTTACCAGGTAGGAATTTCCGAGACGAATATTTTTTTGAACCTTATCAAATCCTGTTTTAAAGCTTTCCAGGGTTTCCGGAAAGAATTTCCATTCTACTTTTTTATCAAGCTTGTGCTTTTTTTTTGTGTTTGAAAATAATTGAAAATCAATTAATAAGCCTGATTTTTCAATTTCGTTTTCCTGATAGATTTCAACATTCTCTGAAAGAAAGTCAATGACAAAGAAATAGGGAACTTTCTGAAGGGAAAGTTCGTCCATTTCCATAAATTTTTGATGATTCACTGAAAACATTCGGCAAAAATACTTATTGATGTTTACTTTTGCATAAAATTTTTATGATGCAGAGTAAATATCCTCAGAAACCAGGAATAGATTTTATATTGAAGCAGGCTTTTTTCTACTGGAATAAAACACTGGTTTTTCAGTTGATGTTTTCAATGATATTTTTTGGAATCTTTCTTACCTCTTTGTTCTTCTTTGGAGAAAGATATGGAATATGGGAGCAGAATCAGGTATTAACAGATGCCTTAAAAGAGGGGACACAAGCTTATATGGAAAAGATAGCCCAACTAAGTGCAACGGAAAACTATCAGATGTTTACACTCTCCATCTGGGCAACAACAGCGTTTCTGTATCCTCTGAATCTTGGAATGTTTCAGATCTTCAGAAAACTGGATCTGAACGAAAAGATTGAATTGGGAGATTTATTTGTAGGCTACAACGGAATAAATTTTTTCAAATACCTCGGTTATTACCTGTTCTGGTTTATGATCTACAGGTTTACTATGCCTACGATTCTTCTGGCAATTGTCTGGGTAGCAGTGACCGTATTTGTAGCGCCATTAATGTTCTTTACCAATAAAAGGATATTTGAAGCGATTTTTTTAAATTTTAAAGCTCTTAAAATGTATTTTGTAGAAATCATGGTGTGTGTATTTGTTGCAGTTTTGTTTAAATATCTTGGATTCAGCTTGTTTTTAATCGGCGGTCTTTTTACTTTTCCTTTCTGGAATGCCATGATTTATTCTTTATATAAAACAATATTTTCAGAGAAAGGCTAAAATTCAATCAGGTTTAATATGTTTTTTTATCAAAAAAAGTTAAATTTGGTAAAATCATTAAAATATTTAAACTATGTCTGAATTTAACGAATTTGATCAGCAAGGTTCTGTTCCCAACAGGGAAACGGGATCAATTATTTCTCACGCTTTCGAAATGTATAAAGGGGTTTTTGGGTACGCTATTGTTGCCATGATAATTTATATCGTTGGAGGAATTATTATCCAAAGTCTTACCGGTTTCAATTCTGCTGCGATCATGGAAGAAATGAGAACCTCAGGTGATTATGGGAATTTTAGATATTGGGAAACTCCTGGATTCTCAATGTATATGACATTTTCCAGTCTTTTTTATTGTTATTAACACCACTGTATGTGGGTTTGATCTATATGGTGAATAAATTCAATACCAAAAATCCAATTGAGTTTTCTGATCTCTTCATCGGGTACCGCCAGAACTTTGTTAATATATTGATCTATAGTTTCATTTCTGGGATTATTTCTTCTGTTGCGCTGACGCTCTGCTTTCTTCCGTTTATTTTTATTTATCCGTTTCTATTGCTAGGATATCCTATCTTATTATTTGAAAACTCATCAGCTATTGATGCCTTAAGTAAGTCATTCAATATTGCAAAGAGAATTACGGAACACTTTTAGGAGTAAGTTTCCTTGGGCTTTTGATCTCAATGGCAGGGATTATTTTATGTGGAATCGGGTTTATTTTAACGGCACCATTCATTATGGTTGTAATGTATTCTGCATATTGTGCCTTTGCGGGAAAACCAAGACAAATCACGTATACAAAACAATAAAAATAAATAACAATTGATGAATAAGGACAATCAAATAAGCAGTGTTGCCATAAAGCAGATTTCTTTGCTCGCCATTATTTTGGTGCTGGCAGGTTTGATCTGCTTTAATCTTGCATTGTTTATTCCATCGGTTTTAGGAGCAATTACCATTTATGTGGTCTGCAGAAAGTATAATTTTTATCTTCAAGAAGAAAAGAAATGGAAGCCTTCGCTTGCCGCTTTTGTATTAATGCTGGCGAGTCTTATTGTTCTGATCCTGCCTATTTATTTCATTGCAGATCTGATTATTGATAAATTAGGGAATGCTCAGGCTTATATGGACAAATTCAATGTGTTTTTAGATAAAATACATTCCTATATCCAAACCAAGACAGGTTTTGATATCCTGAGCCAGGAGAATATGAACAAACTGAAAAGCTTTGTAGGTAAGTTTTCTACTTCAGCGTTGAGTGGAACATTCAATACGCTTACAGTAATAATGTCCATGTACTTTATTCTGTATTTTATGCTCGAAAAGCCAAGGCTGTTTGAAAGAATTCTGACGAATTCAGCACCTCTAAAGCGGTCAAATATTTCATTGTTAGGCGATAAGTTGAGAAAGCTGATTATGGCCAATGCTATTGGTATTCCCGTAGTGGCTATTGGCCAGGGGATTGTTTCTCTGATCGGATATCTTATATTTGGAGCTCCAGGAGCAGTACTATTATTTGCTCTTACAGCAGCAGCTTCTGTTATTCCGGTAGTAGGAACGGCTATTGTGTATGTTCCTGTCTGTATCTTTATGATTGCAGAAGGCAATACTGGACAAGGACTGGGGCTGGCCATTTATTGTGTAGTGGTAGTAGGGCTTACTGATAACCTGCTTCGCTTTACACTTTTAAAGAAACTTGAAAATATTCACCCTCTGAATACCGTCTTTGGAATTATCATGGGTATGAATCTTTTTGGTTTTATGGGGCTTATTTTTGGGCCTATCCTGATTTCGCTTACTCTTCTTTTGATACAAGTGTACAGAAACGAGTTCGCGGATGAAAATTCACCTCCTGACCTGGAATTACCCAATCAGGGTGAAGTAGAAGATAAATTGATTTAATTATATAAAAAGTGGAGGGACTCAATACGGAAATATTAAAAGAAATCTGTGTTTTTAAAATGCCATTTGGCAAATATGAAGGAACAGTATTGATTGACCTTCCGATAAGCTATCTGGAATGGTTCAATAAAAATGGAATGCCTAAAGGCAAATTGGGAATGCAGCTGTCGACTGTTTATGAAATTAAGTTAAACGGATTGATGGACCTGTTAACACCAATCAGAGCTTCTGTAAGAAACGGATTGTAAGAAGTTCTGTTTTATGATATAGTTGGGGCGGCTTCGAAGAAGCCGCCCCAACTTTTTATCTAAGATATTTAAGCTTTAAGTGCTGCAATTTCATCCCTAAGCTTAGCTGCTTTAATAAAATCAAGATTTTTAGCTGCCGCTTCCATTTCTTTTTGCTTCTGCTCGATCATTTTCTCTACATCTTCACTGGCATAGGTAGATTTCACTTCAGCCACTTTTTGAAGAATTTCTTTCTGCGTATATTTTTCATCCGGGAAGTCTTTACTTCTTCCTACGAGATTTTCAGATATCTTTTTATTAAGAGCTTTTGGTACCAAACCATTATCCTCGTTGTACTTCATCTGCTTGGCACGGCGGTATTCGGTCTCATCTAATGTTGCCTGCATAGATTTGGTGATCTTATCAGCATACATAATTGCTTTACCATTGATATTTCTTGCTGCACGTCCTACTGTTTGGATCATGGATCGTCTGCTTCTCAGCATTCCTTCTTTATCAGCATCTAAAATTGCTACCAATGAAACTTCCGGTAAGTCCAATCCTTCTCTTAATAAGTTGACTCCAATCAAAACATCAAAAAGCCCTAAACGAAGATCCTGCATAATCTGAATACGCTCCAGGGTTTCTACATCAGAGTGAATATATCTTGTCCTGATTCCGAATTTTGTGAAGTATTTTGTTAATTCCTCCGCCATTTTCTTGGTTAAGGTCGTTACCAGAACTCTTTCATCGGCATCAGCTCTTTTTTGAATTTCTTCCATTAAATCATCAATCTGATTTAAACTTGGCCTCACTTCAATAATGGGATCAAGAAGCCCTGTTGGACGTATGATCTGTTCTATATAAGCTCCACCTGTTTTTTCCAGCTCATAATCAGCGGGAGTGGCAGAAACATAGACAACCTGATTCTGAATAGCTTCAAATTCTTCAAATTTTAAAGGCCTGTTATCCATCGCTGCGGGAAGCCTGAATCCATATTCTACTAATGCTTCTTTTCTGCTTCGGTCTCCACCATACATGGCATGAACCTGTGGAACGGTTACGTGGCTTTCATCAATAATCATTAAGAAGTCCTTGGGGAAATAATCAATCAGACAGAAAGGTCTTGTTCCGGGAAGTCTGCCATCTAGATATCTGGAATAATTCTCAATTCCAGAACAATATCCAAGCTCTTTGATCATTTCCAGATCCAATTCTGTTCTTTCCTGAAGTCGTTTAGCCTCCAAAGGTTTTCCGATAGAGCTGAAGAAGTCTACCTGTTTTACCATATCGTCCTGAATATCTTTGATAGCTCCGTTGAGTGTTTCCTTTGATGTAACAAAAAGATTCGCCGGATAGATCTGAATTTGGTCAAAATTATCCTCTACATTTCCGCTCACTGGATCAAAGCTTTGAATCTTTTCAATTTCATCTCCAAAAAACTGAATTCTGATGGCATTATCTGTATAGGCAGGGAAAACATCAATAACATCTCCCTTTACACGGAATGTTCCTCTTTGGAATTCATTTAATGTCCTTGCATATAAAGCATTCACTAAAGAATGGAGTAATGCTGTTCTCGTTACTTTTTCTCCAATAGCAATGGAAATTAATGATTTGTGAAATTCTGTTGGGTTTCCAATACCATAAATACATGAAACAGAAGCCACAATCAACACATCTCTTCTCCCCGAAAGAAGACTGGCGGTTGCGGAAAGACGTAACTTTTCAACTTCTTCATTAATGCTCAGGTCCTTTTCAATATAAGTTCCGGTTGTAGCAATATAAGCCTCCGGCTGATAGTAATCATAGTAGCTGACAAAGTATTCCACGGCGTTTTCAGGGAAGAATTCTTTAAACTCCATAAAAAGCTGTGCTGCCAGTGTTTTATTATGGGCTAGAACCAGAGTAGGGCGTTGAACGTTTTGAACAAGATTAGCAACAGTAAAGGTTTTACCGGACCCTGTTACCCCAAGAAGAGTCTGGTATTTTTCACCAATCTCTATTCCTGCAGTTAATTTATCAATAGCTTGGGGTTGATCCCCAGTGGGTTTATATTCTGATTGAAGCTTAAAATCCATAAGAAAAGAATGTATAGAACAAAAGTACAAAAGAAATTATTAGGCATGATAAGGTTTTGATGATGAATATTTTGATTATAAAATTTAAGTTGATTGTTTGTTTAGCTTTTTGTTTTTTTGGAAAATAAGTTTTAAAGAAAAATGACAGGATCATATACAAAAAAAGCGCTTTAAAAAGCGCTTCATTCTCATGGTTTTGTGAAAGTCATGGTTGCCGGAATCTTTAACACTGATGCGATGGGTTGTCCATCTTTCATTGCAGGTTTCCAGCTTGTTTCGTTGCTGATGGCTGTCATCGTTCTAAGGAATTCCTTATTGAAAATATCGTTATCTCCTGAAGTTGTCACGTTGGTGACCTTTCCTGTTTGGTCTATATGAACATACGCCATTCCCTTTATGACTCCAGTCACAGGTTGTAGTTCACTTAAATCCATAGTTTGACCTATTTTGACTCTAAGATCTCGCATGCTGCCTGGATATTCTGCACTGACAAAATTTTTGTCTTCCTGAATGTTTGTGTTCTTACCTTCTTCGTCTTTTTTCGGAGAAATTGTGTCAGTGACAGTTTTTAAAGCTTTGGAAGCTATAGGGCTTTCTTCCTTCAAAATATCTTCCGGAAGATTTTTCATTGAATACTGTACAACCTTTGTTGTTTCTGTATTTAAGGTTTTGATAGGTGCAAAAACAGGTTTGAACTCTGTATTGTTCTCAGTCTTAACAGAGTTGTTGGCATACGTTCTTTCCGAAAGTAATACTGTAGCTGCTACAAGTGCCGTGATACCTACGGTCTTCCGCAATAAGCTGAATTTTGTTTTTTGAGCTTTCATCATAATAAATCGTTTTTTTGTGTTATTAAAATTAAGTGAATGAGTAAATGGCATATTCTGGCTGCCTATGAGCTCATCCAGGATTAGGTTCTGGTATTCTTTAAGGTTGAATTCATTATTCAATACGGCTTCATCTGCTAAAAATTCATGATTGGTAATCATTGCTTTTTTATATAGGAAAAGAGCAGGGTTGAACCATGTGAAAATTTTCACAAAGTGTATAATGAAGAGATCTATACTATGTTTTTGGTCAAGGTGGCTTTTCTCATGAAGAAAAATTCTTGGATCGATAATGCCATTCTTTACATATTCTTTTCCCATATAGATAGTATTCCAAAAGCTAAATGGAGAGAGGCTCTTCTGGGTAAAAATAATATTGTAATTTTGGTACTTACACTTTTCTCCTCGTACTTTTTTAATGCTTATTATGGCTAGAATACCTTTAATCAATATGAAAAAAGTGACAGCGGCATAAATTGCCCATATCAGATTGATCCAATTAAAGCTTTCTGATTTAGGCTGCACCAAGGTAACAAGTTGTGTTGCTTCTTCAATAATCAGCTGTGGATGAGTTGCTTTTGGTGCCTGTACTGTAAACGTAATAAATGGAATTACATATGAAAGGAGCAGTGAGCTTAACAGATAGACACGATTGAATCTATACATTTTCTCTTTTTCCAAAAACAAATAATATACTGCAATGAAAAGTGCTGAACACAGAATTATTTTTAGAATAATTGGTACCATAGCTATTCTTTTATCTGATCGTCAATAATATCACGAAGTTCTTTCAATTGCTTTTGGCTAAGCTTAGCATTGGAGGTAAAAAATGAGGCAAACTGTGCTACAGAGCTGTTGAAAAAACGGTCAATCATAGAAGTCATTTCTTCCTTGAAATATTCTCCTTTCTCTACCATAGGATAGTATTCACGAGAATTTCCATATAATGTATAGCCTACAAGCTCCTTATTTTGCATTCTTTTCAATAAAGTTGCTATGGTAGTGGCAGCTGGTTTAGGTTCCGGATAAGCTTCCAGAATGTCCTTCATGAAAATTTTCTTTCTCTCCCAAAGAATATCCATAAGAACTTTTTCAGAATCAGTAAGTTTAATCTCTTTCATTCTACAATGTTGCAATTTGTTCTACAAATGTAGAATAAAAATTTAATTACACAAACTTTATGGCATTATTTTTCCATTCATTTTTAAACACATAATCGTAATAGTATGAAAATCAATCAATTTTATATCTCTTTGCTAAGTCTTTTTCTGACTTTATCTTCGTGTAAAAAGAATTATGCGAATGCACAACAGACCGGAAACGATAGTAGTGTAGAGACTGAAAAACCTAATTCTGACTATCAGCCTGCATTTAAGGGGCAAACAAGGATTAAGGCAGTAAGAACAAATGCCCCCTATAGTATAGATGTATTGAATAAAGAGCTTGGGAAGCCCTGGGGAATTATTAATTTGCCAGATGGAAAATTCCTCATTACAGATAAAAGAGGATATATGAATGTGGTTTCAAAAGATGGAAAACAGATTTCTAAGATAGATGGTTTTCCTAAAGTAGATTCCAAAGGGCAAGGTGGGATGCTGGATGTAGCTCTTGATCCTGATTTTAAAACTAATTCTGTTATTTACTTCAGTTTTTCTGAACCATTTGGAAAAGGAAATCTGACTTCTGTTGCTAAAGGAAAATTATCAGAAGACCTTAAAACCATTTCTGAAGTAAAAGTTATCTTCAGAGCAGAACCTTCTTATGATGGCGATAAACATTATGGCAGCCGTCTGGTTTTTGATAAAGATAAAAACTTATTCGTAAGTACGGGAGAAAGGTCTGATAAGGAAACAAGGGTCTACGCTCAGAAAACAGACAATTATTTAGGCAAAATAATAAAAATTACCAAGGATGGGCTGCCTTCTCCCGGAAATCCATTTATAGGCAAGCAAGGTTATAAACCTGAAATTTATGCCTACGGAGTCCGTAATCCTCAGGGGTTGGCTCTTGATCCAGATGGAAATCTTTGGGATGTGGAAATGGGTCCAAGAGGAGGTGATGAAATCAATCTTATTCAGCCGGGGAAAAAATTATGGCTGGGGAGATGTAACGTATGGTATAGAATATTCTGGAGCTAAAGTAGGAGCTGGAATTACCCAGAAAGAAGGTACAGAACAGCCTGTTTATTATTGGGACCCTGTAATTTCTCCAAGCGGAGTTACTTTTTATACCGGGAATATAGATGAATGGAAAGGAAATCTTTTTATCGGATGTCTGAGTGGTGAACATATCAATAGAATTGTGATGAAGGATAAGAAAGTTGTAGGGGAAGAACGTCTTCTTGCAGATCAGGGCGAGCGTTTCCGTGATGTCCTGAATGGGATAGACGGTAATCTCTATGCAGTAACAGACAGCGGAAAACTATATAGAATTTCGAAGAAATAAAAAATGCCAGCTGAAAAGCTTCAGCTGGCGTTTTTGTAGTTGTATCTGAAGTTAAGAATCATTTAAAGATTTAATTTATAATAATAAAAAAGATCAGTAAATATTAAACGGCTAATAGTAACTTCCATCCTCCCTTTTCCAGCTTCTATTCTTTTCTTTTTAAAACTTAAAATTAAGTCGGGCAAAAACCTGCCTTCCTGCAAATCCCATCTGTACCGGATCAAAAATTCCGCCTCCTTCTGTATTTCCATCACTCACATGTGTTTTTTGCAAAGTTGGATATCTATTGAATATATTTTTGCTCCCTAAGGTAAAGTTGAGGTTCTTTGTAAATTCATACCCAAAAGAAATATCAGTTGTTACTTTTGGATTGTAGACTTGTTCTGCATCATCATACCCGATTAATGTAACCTTATCAAATCTTACCAATTGAAGATTTGCATTGAATTTATTGATCTTATAGTTGAGGTTAAGGTTTATTTTTGTCTTTGGAGCGGAAGCGAGAATAAAGCCTCTTTCTCTTCGGCTTAAATAAATGTCTTCTTTCCCTGCCAATTGTTTTGAAGTATTGATTTTTGTGATCTCCATATCATTATAGTTGCCGGCTAAAGTAGCTGTTAACTTTCCAGATCCTAAACTTTCACTATAGCTTAAGATGACATCGATACCTTTAGTCCGGGTATCAATGGCATTGGAAAAGAACTGAGCCTGGTCAATATAAGGATAATCAGTTTGAACATCTGTAGGTAAATCATCTCTTGAGAAATTGCCAGTAAGAACAATCCTATTTTTTACAGTAATATAATAACCATCAACCGTTGCCGTAAATTTGCCTGTATTAAAAGTAAAGCCTGCACTTCCGTTGACTGAAGTTTCCTGTTTTAGTTGTTCTATACCAACTCTGCTGGCCAAATCACTGTCATTTGAAGCCAATTGAATGGTAACCAATTTACCACCCTGAAAATTGGTGAACTGTTGACTGTAGTATTTTTGTGCTAAAGAAGGAGCTCTGAAACCTGTAGAGACCGATCCCCGGAAAGCAAATTGTGGAGTAATAGCATATCTTGTTGCAAATTTTCCATTCAATGTACTTCCAAAGTCGTTATAATTCTCAAATCTTCCAGCAATACTAATCATCCATTTTTTGGTAATGTCAAGTTCGGTATCTACATAAGCAGCAAAATTATTTCTGCTTTTACCAATATCTGTAGAATAACCTGGGAAGCCTTGTGATCCTCCAGGTCTTATATTATCATCTAATGGAGCAAGAGGATTAGTGACCAATAAATTGTCCGGAGTGTTTGGAGTTACGGGATTTCCATTGATGTCATACATTGTGTAGGAGGCCTCTTCTCCTTTAATGATGTCAAACTTTTCATATCTGAATTCTGAACCGAAGGCAATATTCAATCCTTCAAGTACCTTAAACTGTCTTACAGCATTAAATCCTGTTGTGTTTTGAAGCAATGAATGTCCGCCAGCGTAAAATTGAGTCGGTGATTTACTACCTAAAGTTGCATTAACGGTATTAGTGATATCATAAGTAAACCTATTATTTCCAAAAGCATTATAAAAATCTACATCCCAGTTGGCAACCTTAAATTTTAAACCATTATCAAAGGTGAAATCACTGATGCTGGTATCTTCAATAGGATCAAACCCCATAGGATAGATTTCAGGGATATTGCCATTGGCTTTAGGAGTTCTTGTCCAAGCATAAGCTTTGGTATTTCTGTGTGAAAAGCCCTGGCGGGAATAGAACTTTAGTCCATCCGTTAAAGGAAGCTCAATATTTCCAAAGAAATACACATTTTGAGCTTTGGCGTCTCCGAAGCGCTGCCTTGGGGCGCTATACATTTCCGGGTTGGCATTTCTGATGGCGTAATCTTTATTGATAAACTCTGCCGTGAAATTACCAAAGCCTCCTTTGTTTCCTATTTTTGTTCCCAGGTTTCCGTTAAAATTAAAGGTATTTCCATCAACTTTATGATCAGAAACCACATCATTGTTTCCAGGGCTTTTAAAAAGGTTCATTCCATAGAATGCATTACCTTCAAAACCCTTATCCCTGTCATTCAAAATAACATTAATAACCCCGGCAATAGCATCCGAGCCATATTGAGCTGAAGCTCCATCGCGCAGCACTTCAACCCGTTTAATGGCTCCGATGGGAATGGTATTCATATCATATCCAGTATTCCCTCTTCCTTTAGTTCCGAAAAGGTTAATCAATGAAGACTGGTGGTATCTTTTTCCATTAAGGAGCAATAGAGTTTGATCCGGACCGAGCCCCCTCAAAGTTGCCGGATCTACGGCATCAGCACCGTCTGACCCTGATTGTTTGTTGGAGTTAAAGGAAGGTGCAGAAAACTGTAAAAGTTGGTTTACTTCTACCTGACCCGTAGACTGGCTTACCTGTTTGATATCGATAACATCAATGGGAACAGGAGTGTTGATGACAGTTCTTTTTTTATTCCGACTTCCTGTAATGGCTACTTCGTCTATTTTTGATTCCTTTGTTAAGGTGTCTTTTACCTGCTGGGCATAGGATAGCGAAGATGCCGTAAGAAAAATAATGCTTATGTATTTTATCTTCATATTGATAATTTTGAGTGATGGTTTACTCAAAATTATCAATATTTATTTTTAAATCAATACTTAAATTGATTATTTGTTATGAATGTCTTAATTTAATATTGTTTGTAGTAAATAAACGCAAAATAATAGTTAAAATATAGAATTTAACGAAAATTTTTAATGTTAAAAGCTGGTAATGATTCTCTTAAGACCTTCTTCCAGAATTTCCTGAGAAGTGGAAAAACATATTCTTATATGTCCTTCAGCTCCTTTTCCGAACCATCTTTCTGATCCAGGAACAATAGCGACTTTTCCTTGCTGAAGAACATGCTGTGCAAATTGGTCGCTGGACATTCCGTTTTCAATCTTCGGAAATAATACAAAAGTGGCTTCGGGAAGATTAGGAGTGACAAGACCTGATCTGCTCAGAAGTTGGAAAGCCAGATCTCTATTCTGTTGTAGATGATTTAAAAACTCTTTGTACCAAGGTTTAGCTTTTTCCAATGCTACACTTCCTGCAATCTGGGATAGAGTGGAAACTCCTTCTATCGTTGAATTAAAATTGGATTTCTCTGTAAAGTCCTCCAGAATTTCCTGGTCATTGGATAGAATAGCACCAATTCTCAATCCTGCAATTCCAAATGATTTTGAAAATCCGTAAACAGTGAAACTTTTTCTTTTGGCTTCTTCAGATACTGAAGAATAGGTGTAAAAATCTCTGTTGTCATAAATAATATCACTCCAGATTTCATCACTCATCACCCATAAATCATGGGCTGAAGCAATCTCTGAAACCTTCTTCAGTACCTCTTTAGAATACACTTTTCCAAGAGGATTGTGTGGGTTACAGATACAGATCAGTTTTGTATTGGTATTGATTAAAGAAACCAATTTTTCAAAATCAATTTCCCCTGTTTGGGTGTTTACAGGACATAATCTTACTGTTCCACCAGCTGTTTCAACAGATTTCTTAAATAAAAAATCTACAGGATCCAGAATGATGGCTTCATCTCCGGGTGCTAAAACATATTTGGCGATCAGAAACATTCCCTGTGCAGCACTGTTTACGGCAAGTACATTTTCAGCAGTGAAGCGGCCATGTTTTTCCTGATTGAAATGATCAGCTACACTTTTCTTAAATTCAGGAAGTCCGGAAAAGGGACCGTAGCTCAGGTAGCCGTCTTTTATATATTCAATGATTCCCTGTTCTATTTCAGGAGCTGTTCTAAAATCTGGGTCAGCAGCGGTTAAAGGGATGATTCCGTCTTCCAGAGTAGCCCATCTGCCATTATAGGCTTTTCTTTTTAAAGCTTCGAAGTTGATATCGTTATTGGTGAACATTTTTTTATTTATAAGATATAGGTAAAATACGATCTGTCTGTTGGTCAATCGGGAGAAGAAACTGATTCAATAATAGTCTGCCATTATTGATATGAGTTTCTATTTCGGGTTTTCTATCCGCTTCATATTTACGAAAAGCTTCTGTAAAATTAGGTTCTTCAACTAGATATTTAGTGAGTGTATGGGAATCTTTCAACGCTGAGGTAACCCCCTGGCTTGTAAAAGGGATGAGCGGATGTGCTGCATCGCCTATGAATACGATATTATCTTTATAGAAAGGATTGAGTTCCTCCAGTTCATAGACGCACCACAAATGAACATTTTCATAGCTCGATTGTTGAATAATTGAAGAGACTAAAGGATCCCAGTCGGCAAAAACTTCAAGCATGTAGGTCTTAAGGTTGTCTGAGGAGCACTCATTGATTAGATATTTTTCATTATCAAACTGAGAGTACCAAAGAATCGTGTCATGAGAAAGCTTAAGGATTCCAAAAGTAAGCCCGCCCTGGTCGTGATGAAACTTCATAAAGTCATTTTCTACTGAGGAAGCAATGTCTTTATTTTTAATGATATTAACCACTTCATTTTCTCTGACCTGTATTATCTTTTCGTCCTTGAATAGACATTTTCTGATGCGGCTTTTAGAACCGTCTGAAACAATTAGGATATCAACATCTATAGCAGTTCCGTCAGCATGTCTTAGTTTTCCTTTTTCTGTCTCAGAAGGAATTACTGTTGCATTGTACGAGATATTTTCAGGAGAGATATTTGCTGATAAAAGCTGTATAAGGGCATGCCTTGAAATTGCAAACACATTGCTGAGGTCCTTTTCTGCAATTTTTTTCCTGTATGGGAATACTGGATGTATTTTTTCAGAAAACTTCCATGTTTGAAAAGAAGGGAAGGATCTATGATCTGTGTAAGATACTCAATGCCTTCCTGTGGAATAAGAAAGCCATGGCCCGCCAGATCTTCTTTCTTTCTTCTTTCATAAATATGGTAATCAATTTTGTGTTTTTCGAGATAATTCGCCATGCTTAAGCCGGAAATACCGGCGCCCACGACAGCAATTTTGTTCATGTTCGGAATAATGGATTTTTTCAGGTTGGTGTTTAAATACTTTTTCGGTCTGTTTTTTATGAATACAAAAGTAAATTAAAATCATTCACTATTTAAAAAAAATAAATTAAATTGATTTCATATTTTTAAAAAATTATATGAAAGTAATAACATGTATTGTGTTGTGAAAAAGTGAGTTGGTAGTAAAAATTGAGGTTAAATTTAAAGATATTTAGCTTTTTCTTTGCCAGAAAAGTAAAAATATCCCCAAACTTATTGATTGACAATTTTCATGACTCTAAAAAAAAATGTAATTTTGGGAAAAACGATTCTACTCTCTTAGATAGTGTCATTTTACTGAATTTTAAACTAGGGAAACATGTATTGGCCAAAGCTTCCAACAACAACAATTAAGGAAAGAGTTTTTGAAGCATTAAACAAAAACTTAAACTATAGCACTGAACCTATTCTTGGCCTTCCGGGAACTTATCTGGATCAGGAGCAATTTTATGATTTCTCTTTCCTAAAAGAAGCTGCATTTCTTTCAGTTTTGGTGAATAATCCTAATCATATTGGGTGTCACACTTTCAGTGATGGTGAAAAGTACTTTTCTGGAACACAGAAGCTTGAAATAGATCTTCTTAGAATTTGTGCTGTAGAGATTCTGGGTGCTGAAGAGTCAAGTTATGATGGTTATGTAGCTCCTGGAGGAACTGAGGCAAATATTCAGGCGCAATGGATGTACCGGAATTACTTTATGCAGCAGGAGAATGCTAAGATTGAAGAAATAGGAGTAATATTTTCAGAAGATGCCCATTACTCAGTTTATAAAGGATCGAATTTGTTAGGAATTCATCCAATTACTGTAAAAGTAGATCATGATAGCCGACAGGTTTTACTGGACGATCTTAAAAATCAATTGGAAGCAGCCTGTAATAAAGGGATTCGATATTTGATAGTACATCTTTCAATGGGAACTACCATATTTGGAAGTGTAGACTCTCCTGAAACTTTTCTTGCATTAGTCAAACAATATTTTAAACATTATTTTGTACACGTAGATGCTGCCTTTGGCGGGTTTATTTATCCTTTTTCTACACAAAAAAACGATCTGGACTTTAAGAACCCTGAAGTTAGTTCTATTACTATTGATGGGCACAAAATGCTACAGTCACCTTACGGTACCGGGATGTTTTTATGTAGAAAATCATTGATAGAATATGTTCAGACAAAAGAAGCATCCTATGTATATGGTTCTGACTTTACGCTTTGTGGCAGCCGGTCAGGAGCGAACGCGATTTCTATGTGGATGATATTGATGACCCATGGCTCTGATGGTTGGGCTCAGGTAATAAAACAATTAATAGATCGCGCAGATTATCTATGTACTGCTTTGGATAAAATGGGGATTAAATATTACAGAAATGCAGATATGAATATTGTTACCATTGCCTCTAATGAAATATCCGAAGAGCTTGCCGAAAAATATTATCTTGTAGCAGATAATTACTTACATCCACAGTGGAGAAAAGTAGTCGTAATGAATCATGTTAAAAAAGAGTTGATCGATAGCTTTTTAACAGATTTAAAAAAGGAAAGACAAATAGCTGGTTCCCTATCGGAATAGGGTTAATCAGCTGATTTAAATATTGTAGGATCATCTGCGGAATTAAAACCGGCTACACCGCCGCTTACCGCAAACTTCATGGCAGAAGCTGCAGTCATCCCCACTACAGGTTTGATGTTTTTTTCTTCAGTAACAATTACCCAGCCTGAAATTGCATAGGAATGGGGTAAATATACCGCAACGTAATTATGCTTGTCAACGTCCGACATTTCTTTTTGAGTTAAAAAGCCAATTCTCCAGATTTCTGGATTTTCATTGGTTTTTACCCATACAGGATCGTTGAATTTTTTCTTGTCGCCCACGAAAGAGGACATCACGTCCTTGGTAGGAGTATAAATATGTTTTACTCCCGGCGTTTTTTCCAGTAAGCTGTCCATGGTGTCGAAAAAGAATCTCCCCACCACAAATTTATTTCCCAGATAGCCTAAAATAGCAGTAAGTAATATGATGGAAACGAAAACAAGTCCAGGAATCTGCTTTGCAAGCGAAGGAACAAGATTGTCTATTGCACTTACAATATACCAGATTACAAAAATTGTCAGTCCGATTGGTCCAATAATAACCAGGCCCTGAAAAAAGTTTTTCAGGAATAGATTGGCAATACTTTCAAAGCTTGGTTTCTTCAACGTTATTTCTTTACTGTTTTATATTTTAACCATGAATGGATTCTTTATTTCCATAGGATTTAATGATATTGGCCTCATATTCCAGCCAGGCTTCCCATCGTTCATTTACTTTTTCAGGATCTCCAAGTTCTCTGGCAAACCCTATGAAAGTTGTATAATGGTTGGCTTCAGAGATCATAAGTTCCCTGTAGAAGACTTTAAGTTCTTCATCTTTGATGTTTTCAGTAAGAACCTTGAATCTTTCACAACTTCTGGCCTCAATCATAGCAGCAAAAAGCATTTTGTCTACAATCAGATCTTCTCTGCTTCCCTGAATAATAAATTTGGCCAGCTCATTCACATAATCATCCTTTCTGGCTCTTCCAAACTTATAGCCTCTCTTTTTAATGATTTCATGAACCTGATTGAAATGATCCAGTTCTTCCTGAGCAATAGCAAGAAGCTCTGTAACGATCTCCGGATATTCAGGAAGCATGGTGATCAGGCCAATGGCGTTGGTAGCTGCTTTTTGCTCACACCAAGCATGGTCTGTTAAAATTTCTTCGATGTTTCCTTCTGCAATGTTTGCCCACCTTGGATCGGTTGGGAGTTTCAACTTAAACATGTTTTAAATTTTTGTAAATTTAAAACAAATTAGGCATAATTCGGTGCTTTTGGCGGAGTAGAATTTATATTCTGTTGGGTTTTGTTTAGTGAGGAGCTTTTTTTATGCAGTATTTATAAATACCCGTACCCTTAGATTATTATTTTTTTCTTAAATTTCTGTCTAATAACGAAACTAATAATCAGATAATCATTCGAATGAATATAAGGAGAAAGTTCTGTTGGTCAATAGGATATTTATTGCTTTTTATAGGCGGAGGAAAGATGTATGCGCAGGAAAAAGATTCATTGGAAATCTTAGTAAAACCTTATGCAAGCCTTCGTGGACATCTGGCGGTGTATGATAATAAGCTCGAGCTTCAGGAAAACGCTTCCAGAATTGGATTAGAAGTGAATATTAAAAAACATGATTTTGGTATCATTGCAGGGGGCGAAATTCAGTTGAATATGTTCAAAGGGGGAACGTCTTTTAATGTAGATGGCAATTTGTCAGGAGGATTTCTCAATGTAGAATCTGCACAGAAACAGCAGGTTTTTGGTAATCGACTTGGATATTTAGGATTGGATTTAGGAAAATTCGGAACCCTGACTATCGGAAAGCAGTGGAGTGTTTATCGGGATGTTACTGCCTATACAGATCGGTTTAATGTTTTCGGTTCAAGGGCATCCGCAACTTTTATTGGTGGAACAGATGGCGGAGAAACAGGAACTGGCCGTGCAGATCAGGCTGTTATTTATCGTAATCATTTGGGACCATTTTATTTAGGAGGGCAGATTCAGGCCAGAGGTGGAAATAACGGCAAATTTATCGATGGATTCGGTGTTTCTCTTCAATACCAGATAAAAGAAGGTTTTTTCGCAGGAGCAGCTTACAATAGAGCATTGCTTAGTGATGATCTGGTCAATAATGGTCGAATTATTGGTCTTACAGGGCAGCCTTCTTATTTTTCTTTAGGAACTAAATATATTGGGGAAGCTATAGATTTTAGTATTGTTGGTGTGCTGCAGAAAAACGGGGATTTTTCTCAGGGATACTATCTTGACCCCACCATGGGATCATTGCCTTTTACAACAGTTTTCAATGCTAAAGGATTAGAAGTTTTCGGGAAATATAAGTTCCAGAAGTTTTCTTTTTTAGCAGGATATAACCTATATCTACCCGAGATAAAATCTGTAGATGAAGCTTCAGCGCAATATGCTCTTGATTCAGGATTTAAAAAGAATGATATTATTATAGGTCTTTCCTATTTCCCTTTTAAATTTGCACAAATTTATAGTGAACAAAGATTTTCTATGGGAAAAACATCAACAGGAGAAAGAGAAAAGAGTGTTTTTACTTTAGGTCTCAGAATTGATCTTTCAGGAAGTTTTAGTAAGAAAATCAGTCTTTAACAGCTGTTTTCTTTCTTAAAAATTCAAGGATATTCCATCCTAATACATCTACTTTCTTCAGTCCTGCAGAAATGACAAAAGCTAAAATGATATTAATTCCATAAATAAATAACATCAAAATCCACCAAGGCATTTTCTCCTTCAATGAAACTACAAGGAAATAAACCAATGATGAACTAATTCCCTGTGCGAAATAGAAGAAAATGGCATTTTTACCTATATAAGTAATGAGATTTTCTTTAGTGATCTTTAATCTGTTATAAAGAACAAATAAGGTAACCAATGAGAACTGTGCCCAAATGATATAAGGAATTTGGGGCGGAAATTTATTCTTATTGATTTTGTAGAAAATTTCATTTCCATAATACCAAAACATCCATGCTAAAGCAGTTCCTACAAGTGCATATAGAACAAGGATAAACTTCATAGGGATCTTTTTCCCACGCATTCTGTTTCCGATTAAGAATACTGCCATATAAAAGGCAACGTAACCTACCTGTCCTGTCGGATAATATTCCGGCAAGATATTGAATAACAAAGTGAGACCAATACAAAGGCCAATGAACCAATTGATGTGTTTTGGAAAAAAACCTTAAGATTAATACCCCCAAAACAGTAAGAATATAATAGACCTTCAAATACCAAAAGCTTCCCATTACTACTGGAAAAGTATCAGCATTGGTATATTGATGAAGGTACCAGTTGCCCAGATTTTGCCATTGAGGTATTGTAGAAATACTGGTTGTGGAGTATTTGGACCCAAATGTGGAATAAAAACTCTGAAGCCATTCCAAAGAAAAGAAAGTAAGGCCAAATACCTTAAAGAAATAATCTAAAAAGAACAGAAAAGTCACAAAGATCATGTAAGTGATCTGTAATTTGAGCAATCTGTAAAAAGTTTTTTCAATATTAGCACCTGAAGTGATTCCGCTTAATGCATAGAATAAGGCAACATCAAAAACAAGTGAGAAGACCCTTATTTCCGCAGGAATATAAAACTGCCCCGACCAAAAAGCAGTATGGATAAAGATAATGGATAGGGTAGCCAATCCTTTGGCGAAGTCAATATAGAGATCTCTGTTCATTATTATTGGATGTGGGATCAAAAGTAAATAAACTTCCGTTATTTTTCAAGTCAAATAAAAAGAGGCAGAACCTAATCGTCCGCCTCCTTTCTTAAATATGCTAAAAATGAATGTTTCGTTATTGAAGATGTTTGAATTCTTCTGCTGAGATTTCTCCAGATTGAATTTTTCTTAATTCATCTATGTATTGGCTCATGTAAGCATCAATTTCTGGGTTTACAGTGTTTTTAGCCATTTTATAAGTTCCGTTAAGAACACCTTGATAATAATAGAAGAAATTGTAATCAAAATTAGATGCATTTAGGTCATACTGCCCTAAAAGGAAACCTAAACGAACTGCTGATCTTCTTTGTGCAGGGGTTCCATGGTGTCCTGGATCTGATGTTTGATAATCTCCAATACTTTGTGCAAACTCATAAGCTGCAGCAATTTCAGAGAAATTGGTTTTGTTATATCCATTAGGTCTTCTCAGATAATATCCTGCAAAACCATCTGCCTCAAGCTCGTTGGGTCTTGCTGTATTTTCGTTTACGGAAGGAAGTCCGAATATATATTGTAACTGATGTCCATACTCATGAGCGAGGATCATTGCATTCACAATATCACCGCCCTTTGCTTTTGCATCATAATAGATAGCATATCCATAATAGATTTTTCCTGTAGAGTAGGAAATAGCATTGTACGTTGAATTGAAATTGGATGGATCGTTTACGAATCGTAGAGTAGGATTACTTCTTCCCCATAAACTTGCAATTTTAGTCATCTGAGCATTCATAAAATTGGTGTCTGTGGAGTTTTGAAGTCCGGTAACTAAAACAGAACTGGAACTCCAATAGTTGTCTACATAAGAGCAGTTTTTTTCTGTGGCTCCTGGTTGTTCTATTTTTGCACTAAGGTTTTCCTGTTGAGGAAGAACAGTCTCTTCCATTTTGTCATCACTACATGCTGTCAGGAATGTTGCAGCAATAGCGCCTGCTATAAAGCAGAGATTAAAGTTTCTTTTCATATAATTATTTAGTTGGTGAAACGAAGGTAAGAAATTATCTTTTATGTATGAGCACTTTACTATGAAAAATTATTCAAAACATAGTGAATATATTATTTTTACAAAAAACATTGCTTTGATTGTAAGGTGTTTAGAAATTTCTTTGTATATTTGCACCTCGAAATAACTAAAAATTTATAAACAATGTTTGCAATTGTAGAAATAGCAGGGCTTCAATACAAAGTTGAGCAAGACCAGAAGTTGTTTGTGAACCGTTTAAAAGGAGATAAAGGAGGAAAAGTTTCTTTCGATAAAGTTCTTCTTACTGTAAACGGAGCAATCACTGTAGGCGCCCCAGCTGTAAGCGGTATCACTGTGGAGGCAGAGATCCTAGACCATGTAAAAGCTGATAAAGTAATCGTTTTCAAAAAGAAAAGAAGAAAAGGTTACAAAGTGAAAAACGGTCACAGACAATCTTTAACTCAAATCGTAATCACTGGTATTACAGGATTTGAAGCAGGAGCTAAAAAAGCTGCTAAAAAAGAAACTGTAAAGTCTGAGGTTCTTTCTGACAACGCAACTGTTAACTTTAGCGAAGATCACGAGTTGAACTATCACTTAAAGAAAAATAACTTGTCTCAGTCTAAAGAGAACAGAGAAACTTTAATTACTTTAGGTAAAGCAGTTAAAGTTGAATTAGAAAAGAATATTCTTACTCATGAAGAAGTAGATGCTGCTATCATTAAGAATATTGATCAATTTAAAGCACTTAACAAATAATCCAGTAATAAAATGGCACACAAGAAAGGAGTCGGTAGTTCCAAGAACGGTAGAGAGTCTCACTCTAAAAGATTAGGTGTGAAGATTTTCGGAGGACAAGCAGCTATTGCCGGAAATATTATTGTTAGACAAAGAGGTACTCAACACCACCCAGGTGATAACGTTGGTATCGGTAAAGACCACACTTTGTTTGCATTAGTAGATGGTAAAGTAGTTTTCAGAAAGAAAGCAAACAACAGATCTTTCGTATCTGTAGAACCAAACGCATAATCGTAAGCGTTTTATAAAAATTAAAGCCTCAGCATTTTTGCTGAGGCTTTTTTTTGTTTCAACACCCAGGAGTTAAAATTTTTATAAATATTCTACAGATTGTGAAATATTTATATATTTGCTATATATCAAATAACAAATCAGTTGCGGTAGCCGAAAAGCATACAGAGTAGGCAAAAAATTTAAACTAAATACTATGAAAAACCTAAAAAAACTATCAAAAAGACAGCTAAAAACAATTGCTGGTGGTGAGAGATGTCCAATTCCAGCTTCATGGTGCAGCGAGTGGTGTGGATGGAGCGCATGGCAAAAAGCTCATTGTGCCAATGCGGTTATTGACATGCCTTGTGACTGCTAGTCTATTTCTTATAAACAGTCAATAAATTGTCATAGAATCATGAAGAATTTAAATAGACTTACAAAAAAGAGCCTGAAAAATATTAATGGAGGCTCAGAAAATTGTCCTCCTGTAACAGATGATTGCTTCAATTGGTGCAGATGGACGCCGCGCCAGAGACAACGTTGTTTACTTGAAATACTTTGTATGCCTTGCGATGAATAAATAAAATAAAATTGAAAACACTGTTTTTTAGCAGCGGTGTTTTTGATTTTATTTGCTCCAATAAACTCTAAAGGAGCAGCGGATGCCAAAAATATATACAATAACAATGAATTAAAACTAAATACTATGAAAAATCTGAAAAAATTAACAAAAAAGACATTGAAAGAAATTAATGGCGGAGCAGGAAGTTGTCCTCCTGTGGCAAGTTCTTGTAATGCATGGTGTAGATGGACGACATGGCAGAAACTGCATTGCCCAAGTAATATCTTTGAAGAGCCTTGTGAATGTATTTAATAGAAGCTATCCAGACATGAGAAATTATAAAAAAATTGCAAAGAAGCAGCTGAAGTCAATTGGAGGTGGTAATGATTATACATGCCCGGATTTCATAATAAAGACATGTGCACAATGGTGTGGACTAAGCTCCTGGCAGCAGCAATATTGTCTGAATACTTTAGAAGAGTCTTGTAATTGCTCTTCGTAAAGTTTATAATAAGATCGGGCGGCTTCGAAGAAGCCGCCCGATCTGTTTATTTTGCTCGTTTCACTTTAAAATCCTACTTGAATACCGGCTTTAACACCGAATTTTGAAATATCCGGTCTGTCAAGATAATTTCCTCTCCAGTTGAAATCTACTCTGAAAAGCCTTAGATTTCCGATACCAATATTTTCAATTCCGAATCCATACTCATAATAAATATGATCACTTGGAGCTGAATACTTAAATCCTTCTACATTGATAGCTTTAGATGCATCACTCAAAGTTCCGTATGCTGCTCTTATAAAAGCTACCTCTCTAAACTTTAGCTTCTTAATTAAAGGGATATAAGACAGTATTTTACCATTAAAATGATGTTCTAAATGAAGAGTGGTATAGGCGTCAGCTACAAATTCATAATAATTAAGCTGAGAGAAAGTATTGGGAACTAAACCATAAGAAAGGTTAGCAGGAATAATATTCTGCAAAGCTAATGGAACTGTATTGAAGTTTTTACCCGCTTCAAAACTTACCACCGTTTTTCCTAATGTTCCAATCAAAAATGGTTTGTAGAACATAAACTGAAGCTTATCATAGTTGAAATCAGCATTAAATAATCCTTCAATACCTCTCGTATATCTTAATACAATCGTAGGAGCCAGATTTTTTGCTTGGTATCGGTCAATTCCGGTTTGGGAAAAACGTGCTCCCGGTTTTGCGATCAAACTAATCGTAACGTGAGAATCATTTACAGTTTTTCTTAGCTGCCCATCCGGTTGATAATACATTAGATTGAATTTTTCCGGAATAGCAGATTTAATACTTTGCATGACTCCGTCAACTCGTATTTGTATATTTTTCCAAGGCTCAATAGCAGCAAAAACACTTGTTTGGTTTACAGAACTTAAAGAAGTATTCTCACCTCTTGCAAAAAATGTACTTGAAGATAAAGAACGTGATGCCACTCCGTCTCCGGATGTAAGTTGCCCTCCTAGCTGAACAATATCTCTGCTGGTTCCGGCTCCAATCATAAATCGGTTAAGCCTGTTGAACATATATCGCGCTTCAGCACCGTATTTTACCTGCTGATCTTTAAACCCATAAGCCGTATAAAATTGAACTCTCCACGGATCATTCAACCCAAAATAGGTTCTTGCTCCCAATCTTATCCTGTCTCCTTCTACTTCATTTCTTCCATACACTGAGAAAATAGGCCCGAAGTCTACGCCTTTAAAGGCATTGTAATAACGAGAACCAAGGGTTTCAAACAATTTTACCATACGGTTGAACTTGGGTGTCTGCTGTAATTGGTCCAACATTTTATATACACCCTGTTCAGATTTAGATAAAGTATCTGGCCTTGCTTTTACCCAGTAAGCATCATCTTTATCTGTGAATTTGTCTTCGTATTCCTCTTCCTTTCTTTTAAAAACTTTAGGATCAAGAGATATGTTGAATTGATAATCTGAATAATCAACAGATTTTCGGGCAATAATACTCTTAGACCCTTTCTTTTTTGAAAAAGGACTCATCTCAACTTCAGTAATCAACTTCTTTGGAAGAAATGTTGTTTCATCCGGATTATCATACTCCAGCTGAGTGTAAACACTATTGACAAAATTGACATTTATTTTTTGTGTCGATCTTAAAGTCGCACCCAGAACAGCATAGCTATCCGTATCTATATAAAGATTTCCCTGAAATGCCAATACATCTTTACGTTTAGGCTGATATCTTATTTGAAAAGCCTTCTCTCCGTGAATAGAAATAGTATCTACAAGGTTATAATCATAAGTCCCGAATCCATCACTTCCTGCAGGGCTCTGAAATCCAATGTCAAAATAATTTAAAGTATTATCGTAAATATTAATGTCTCTGTAAAGATTTTTGGCAGAAACAGTAATGACCTGATTATCCTGAAAACCTGACGTTTTTTGAGCCACCAAAGTCCTTTTGCTATCTTTATCCGGTCTGTTTTTACCATAATTTTCATAAACGGCTTCATTCAGGAAAATAGGAAGGCCGAGTCTGCCACTGGCTGTAGAATCTGCATAATTAAATATAAAGTCCAGCTTATTGAAGATTTTCTTCTTCATAAAAGCGCTGTCTATATTATTGAGGTCAAATTGAGTCTTTTCATATTCCTTGTAAGAATAAGTATCAAATTTCTCGAGACCGTTATTTCTTTTTTGAGCCCACACTTTTTGCATAATAGCATAAGCCGGGTTTTCCTTTTTGCTTTTGTATTTAGGTTTTCCTGCCTGGATCACCACTTCCTGGATATTACTTACTTTAGCTTGGGAAAGCTGTACAAAAATATTTTCTGCGTTTTCGGGCGTAACATCAAAAGTTTCTGTAGTATAATTCTTTCGAACAAACCTTAATCTTTGGATAATGCTGTCAGACTGAACGCTGAAGCTTCCAGAACTTGTAGTAAGGGATGGAGTTGTATTATCGTTGATAAAAATATCAACTTTGCTCACTTCTTTGTTTTTAGCATCAACAATCTTTCCGCTGGCCCTGTTTTGAGCATATACGAAGCTGGTAATGGTCAGGAAAAAAAATAAAAAATAGTGTTTTTTGGAATTGTTATTTAACATCATTCGTTTCTTCAGGCAATTAGCACAAACAAAAAGTATGCAGTTTTTTAAAAAATATACAAAAAAATAAAATATTTTTACGCTTTTATGTAAAACGGCAAATTTAACAAAAATAGTACTATCATTTAAGAAAAAATAAATACTATGTTTATTACCTTAGTAGATAAGGATCAATTAATTAATGACCAAGTGAAAAGTTGTTGTATTTATGATTTATATACATCCAAATCCTTTTTTTAAGAAAGAGTAAAATAGAAAGTCTTTAATGACTTTGGCAAAAAAATGAATTCTTTTAAATTAGATTTTTGTTTTAATGCTCTCAATAGATCCAAATTCTTGCATCTTATTATAGTAGAGAGAAGATAATCGTCAGGGCGTACAAAACACTTTACCATACATTATACATTCTTATATTAAGGAAGTGGAATGTCAATCTTCTTTCGATTCACGTTCTTCAATACTGCGATCTCTCAAATTTCTTCAGGAGCTATTTCCTGCTATCCACTCATACTCCTCACACTGAGCTGGCCACCCTCAAACCCTCCCACTCTCCAACCCATGTTGCGGGGTAACCGTTCCTATCAGGGCTAGGGTAGGGGACGGATTTATAAATGATAGGTAATAGGTAATAGGTTGGCATCCATTAATAGTATTACCTATTGTCCATATGCGTCGGCTTCCATCATTCCCATCCTTTGGAGGGGTGTCAAAAATTCAAAGAATTTTTGACGGGGTGGTTATCCCATTATTTCCAGTCCTCTGTGAAAATCCGTGCGATCTGTGGGAAAATAAAAAAACGTTTCCTTTTAACCATTTTTATAATCTATACTAGAATCTTTCATAATAATCTTTCTCCTTATATATTATATAGTCTCTTTATTTCCCATCTCTCTCTTCTTCTTCCCAGTATCTTTGTCATCCTGTAAAGATCTAAACAATGCTGTACTCAATCATTATCATCCAACAAATAGAAGTTGATCAATAGAAGTGGGCTATAATCCTGAGCTTAGCCGAAGGGAGCCCGCTCAAATAATATAAACCCCTTCCACTGGCTTTAGCCCAAACCTATATCAGCCTAACGACTCACATCATATATATTATATAATAGCATATCTTATATATATGTATAAAACCCCTTTATATCCCCCTCAAAGCGACATTCTATACTTTGTAAAAAACAATTCCACTATTGTGGATAAGTGTTAGTAACTGTATAAATATATATTTATCAATTATTTAAACATATAACTTACCCACAATTGTTATGGTGATGTAAACTTTATGTTAAATAAAGTTGCGGGGTATGGATGAAGTTTCTATCTTTGCCCCACTGAAAACGAGAGTATCAGTAAGCGCAGAAGAGCCTTTAGATAGGCAGGAACATTAAGATCTACTAAGATAGCAAACGAAAAAAAACTTTTAATTTTTATCAAATAAAAGTTGTGAGTTAAAAAAGAGTTTGTATCTTTGCAGTCCCAATTAAGGGAGCGCAGGAGTAGAGAGATTGAGGGTTATGATAGAGGTTAAGGTTACTTAAAAAACTTTAAAATTTTCTTTCAAAACATTTGGTCATTACGAAATAAAGTTTTACTTTTGCACTCGCAAATACGGAGCGACACTGACAGAGAGATTGCTTCGTTACAAAGCGGAAGATATAAAGATCATTGACATACAATATAACAACCAAGTAAGGAAAAACTAAAGCGTTAAAAAACTTTGAGTGAGTCAGACAAACATACAATGGAGAGTTTGATCCTGGCTCAGGATGAACGCTAGCGGGAGGCCTAACACATGCAAGCCGAGCGGTAGGGTTTCTTCGGAGACCTGAGAGCGGCGCACGGGTGCGGAACACGTGTGCAACCTGCCTTTATCTGGGGGATAGCCTTTCGAAAGGGAGATTAATACCCCATAATATATTTATCGGCATCGATGAATATTGAAAACTCCGGTGGATAGAGATGGGCACGCGCAAGATTAGATAGTTGGTGAGGTAACGGCTCACCAAGTCTGCGATCTTTAGGGGGCCTGAGAGGGTGATCCCCCACACTGGTACTGAGACACGGACCAGACTCCTACGGGAGGCAGCAGTGAGGAATATTGGACAATGGGTGAGAGCCTGATCCAGCCATCCCGCGTGAAGGACGACGGCCCTATGGGTTGTAAACTTCTTTTGTATAGGGATAAACCTACTCTCGTGAGAGTAGCTGAAGGTACTATACGAATAAGCACCGGCTAACTCCGTGCCAGCAGCCGCGGTAATACGGAGGGTGCAAGCGTTATCCGGATTTATTGGGTTTAAAGGGTCCGTAGGCGGATCTGTAAGTCAGTGGTGAAATCTCACAGCTTAACTGTGAAACTGCCATTGATACTGCAGGTCTTGAGTGTTGTTGAAGTAGCTGGAATAAGTAGTGTAGCGGTGAAATGCATAGATATTACTTAGAACACCAATTGCGAAGGCAGGTTACTAAGCAACAACTGACGCTGATGGACGAAAGCGTGGGGAGCGAACAGGATTAGATACCCTGGTAGTCCACGCCGTAAACGATGCTAACTCGTTTTTGGATTTTCGGATTCAGAGACTAAGCGAAAGTGATAAGTTAGCCACCTGGGGAGTACGAACGCAAGTTTGAAACTCAAAGGAATTGACGGGGGCCCGCACAAGCGGTGGATTATGTGGTTTAATTCGATGATACGCGAGGAACCTTACCAAGGCTTAAATGGGAAATGACAGGTTTAGAAATAGACTTTTCTTCGGACATTTTTCAAGGTGCTGCATGGTTGTCGTCAGCTCGTGCCGTGAGGTGTTAGGTTAAGTCCTGCAACGAGCGCAACCCCTGTCACTAGTTGCCATCATTAAGTTGGGGACTCTAGTGAGACTGCCTACGCAAGTAGAGAGGAAGGTGGGGATGACGTCAAATCATCACGGCCCTTACGCCTTGGGCCACACACGTAATACAATGGCCGGTACAGAGGGCAGCTACACAGCGATGTGATGCAAATCTCGAAAGCCGGTCTCAGTTCGGATTGGAGTCTGCAACTCGACTCTATGAAGCTGGAATCGCTAGTAATCGCGCATCAGCCATGGCGCGGTGAATACGTTCCCGGGCCTTGTACACACCGCCCGTCAAGCCATGGAAGTCTGGGGTACCTGAAGTCGGTGACCGTAACAGGAGCTGCCTAGGGTAAAACAGGTAACTAGGGCTAAGTCGTAACAAGGTAGCCGTACCGGAAGGTGCGGCTGGAACATCTCATTTTAGAGCGTCTTCGGACGATAAAAAAATTAGTATCGCAAGATACAGAACTTACTTAAAGTTCCAGCTTTAGTTTTTTGTTTGGTTGAATTATATTAAAAATACAAAACCCACTAGAAATTAGTAAAGGGATTGAGAGAGACGAGGATGTAAGATAAGATGGTCAGTTAAATCTGATATCTATTATCTGAAATCTGATAGTCTAAGAGACAGTCTCGTAGCTCAGCTGGTTAGAGCGCTACACTGATAATGTAGAGGTCGGCAGTTCGAGCCTGCCCGAGACTACTAATTAAAAGACGGGAAGATATGAGATAATAGACATCAGACATTTAGGTCTGAGATCTAGAATCTGACATCTGAAGTCTACTAGAGGGGGAATTAGCTCAGCTGGCTAGAGCGCCTGCCTTGCACGCAGGAGGTCAAGGGTTCGACTCCCTTATTCTCCACAGTTTTGGAAGACTGATTTAAAAGTTACGAATGGAGCCAAAAACAACATTTGTTCATCAGTTGGAAAAGAAGACATTAAGATCATTGACATTAACGGTAAAGACATCACAAAGAGAAAACCGAGCGCATAAAGCGCTTGAGTAACCTAAAAATAGGAAAGAAATCGTTAAGGGCGTATGGCGGATGCCTAGGCTTTCAGAGGCGAAGAAGGACGTGGTAAGCTGCGAAAAGCTGCGGGGATTGGCACACACGAATTGATCCGCAGATGTCCGAATGGGGCAACCCGGCTGGTTGAAGACCAGTCACCTCGTAAGAGGAGCAAACCCGGAGAACTGAAACATCTAAGTACCCGGAGGAAAAGAAATCGAAGAGATTCCGTAAGTAGTGGCGAGCGAAAGCGGATTAGCCCAAAAGCTAATATATGTTTAATAGAATGTTCTGGAAAGAACAGCCGTAGCGGGTGATAGCCCCGTATATGAAAGGCATATTTGAGTGATAAATGAGTAGGGCGGGACACGTGAAATCCTGTCTGAATATGGGGGGACCATCCTCCAAGGCTAAATACTCCTGAAAGACCGATAGTGAACAAGTACTGTGAAGGAAAGGTGAAAAGCACTTCGAATAGAAGGGTGAAATAGAACCTGAAACCGTACGCCTACAAGCGGTCGGAGCAGCATTAAGCTGTGACGGCGTGCCTTTTGCATAATGAGCCTACGAGTTAATTTTACTAGCGAGGTTAAGGTATTAAGTACCGGAGCCGGAGCGAAAGCGAGTCTGAATAGGGCGTATAGTTAGTAGGATTAGACGCGAAACCTTGTGATCTACCCATGGGCAGGTTGAAGCTCTGGTAACACAGAGTGGAGGACCGAACCGGTTGACGTTGAAAAGTCTTCGGATGACCTGTGGGTAGGGGTGAAAGGCCAATCAAACTGGGAGATAGCTCGTACTCTCCGAAATGCATTTAGGTGCAGCGTCGTATATAAGTTTATTAGAGGTAGAGCTACTGATTGGATGCGGGGGTTTCATCGCCTACCAATTCCTGACAAACTCCGAATGCTAATAAATGTTCTACGGCAGTGAGGGCATGGGTGCTAAGGTCCATGTCCGAGAGGGAAAGAACCCAGACCAACAGCTAAGGTCCCAAAATATATGTTAAGTTGAAGCAACGCGGTTGGACTGCATTGACAGCTAGGATGTTGGCTTGGAAGCAGCCATTCATTTAAAGAGTGCGTAACAGCTCACTAGTCGAGCGGTCCGGCATGGATAATAATCGGGCATAAACATATTACCGAAGCTATGGATTTGTATTTAAGATACATCTGGTAGGAGAGCATTCTATTTGCGCCGAAGCAGTACTGTGAGGTATTGTGGAGCGGATAGAAAAGAAAATGTAGGCATAAGTAACGATAAAGCAGGCGAGAAACCTGCTCACCGAAAGACCAAGGCTTCCTCAGCCATGCTAATCAGCTGAGGGTTAGTCGGGACCTAACGCGAACCCGAAAGGGGTAGTGGATGGACAATGGGTTAATATTCCCATACTTGCTCACGAATAAAGGGGACGGTTGGATGTAGCTGCTGGAGACTGACGGAATAGTCAAGGCCTAGCCTTCGGGCGAAGCTGCTGCAGTGTAATCTGATCCAAGAAAAGCCGAAGTGAAGCAACCCGTACCAAAACCGACACAGGTGGTCGAGGAGAGAATCCTAAGGTGCTCGAGTGAGTCGTGGCTAAGGAACTAGGCAAAATAGTCTCGTAACTTCGGAAGAAGAGACGCCATCAGCAATGGTGGCCGCAGTGAAGAGGCCCAGGCGACTGTTTATCAAAAACACAGGACTCTGCTAAATCGAAAGATGCTGTATAGGGTCTGACACCTGCCCGGTGCTGGAAGGTTAAGGAAGGTGCTTAGGTTTAAACCGAAGGCATTAACTGAAGCCCCAGTAAACGGCGGCCGTAACTATAACGGTCCTAAGGTAGCGAAATTCCTTGTCGGGTAAGTTCCGACCTGCACGAATGGTGTAACGATCTGGGCACTGTCTCAGCCACGAGCTCGGTGAAATTGTAGTATCGGTGAAGATGCCGATTACCCGCAATGGGACGAAAAGACCCTGTGAACCTTTACTATAACTTCGTATTGACTTTGAGTAAGTAATGTGTAGGATAGGTGGGAGGCTTTGAAGCAGGCACGCTAGTGTTTGTGGAGCCGACGTTGAAATACCACCCTTTACTTACTTGGAGCCTAACTTCTTTTAGAAGGACATTGCGTGGTGGGTAGTTTGACTGGGGTGGTCGCCTCCAAAAGAGTAACGGAGGCTTTCAAAGGTACCCTCAGCACGCTTGGTAACCGTGCGTAGAGTGTAATGGCATAAGGGTGCTTGACTGTGAGACCAACAAGTCGATCAGGTGCGAAAGCAGGACATAGTGATCCGGTGGTTCCGTATGGAAGGGCCATCGCTCATAGGATAAAAGGTACTCCGGGGATAACAGGCTAGTCTCCCCCAAGAGCTCACATCGACGGGGGAGGTTCGGCACCTCGATGTCGGCTCGTCACATCCTGGGGCTGGAGAAGGTCCCAAGGGTTGGGCTGTTCGCCCATTAAAGTGGCACGCGAGCTGGGTTCAGAACGTCGTGAGACAGTTCGGTCTCTATCTATTGCGGGCGTTAGATGTTTGAGAGGGCTTGATTCTAGTACGAGAGGACCGAATTGAACAAACCTCTGGTGTATCAGTTGTACCGCCAGGTGCACCGCTGAGTAGCTACGTTTGGAAGAGATAAGCACTGAAAGCATATAAGTGCGAAACTCGCCTCAAGATGAGACATCTTTTAAGGGTCGTTGTAGATGACGACGTTGATAGGCTATAGGTGTAAAGACAGTAATGTCATAGCCAAGTAGTACTAATTACCCGTAGATTTATAGCCTATTGGTTGCTGTAATCTAGAATAATATCATATTAAATAGACAAGTACTTTATGCGCAGTAAAGGTTTTGTCTTTGTGAAAGTTTTTATCGCTTAAAAACGCAATTGGCAAAAAGCAATTAGCGATTGGCATACAAGCCAATAGCAATAAGCAATAAGCCAGCTGCTATATACAACCTTTAGGGTGGTTTTAGCGGTGGGGCTCACCTGTTCCCATTCCGAACACAGAAGTTAAGCCCACCAGCGCCGATGGTACTGCTAACGCGGGAGAGTAGGCCGCCGCCAGTTTTTATTTTATTTTTAAAAGTCTCATACAGCAATGTGTGAGACTTTTTTTTTGCGTTATACTTTTTATCCCCAAGGGAAAGCAAAGAGAAAATATCAGTAATCAGCAATGAGTAATGAGTAATCAAATGATACTTGTATTCCCGTGTTGCTGCTATTCCTATTCCTACCACCGGTTTCTTATCCGGTTCTTTGTTCTTTATTCTTTGTTCTTTATTCTTTATTCTATAACAGATATACTCCTGGTATCACTACATCATCCCAATATTTATCAGACTACTCATTGCTCATTATTAATGACTCATGATCAAGATGCCTATCATCTATGATTAATGCCTTTTTTCCTTCAAAAAATATTAGCTATATTAAATCCCTGCTTCAGAAGTATTTCGAGAAAAATGAGCTTATTTAAAGCCCTTAAAGAAAAATTGTAGTGTAAATACATTTAAGATTGAAAATATAAAAGTAATGAATGATCTAGATGATGAGAATTTAGATTGAACTAGCCAATTATTGATCTTTTCTTGGATCAGTCTCGTAGTGTTAAGTTTTTAAATTTGGAGGATGTATATTCCTGATGAATTAGTAAAACTCTTACTTCCTGATTTTTTAGTAGAGTACTTTGATATCATAAAAGCAGAAGAGGTTGATGGAGTTCTTCATATCGAATTTGAGGAGAAGAATATCATTCCCCAAGAATTCACCCATCGCCCCTATCAGTCTAATGGATTTCACTCTTCGGTTCTTGCTGAAGATTTTCCTTTAAGGGGTAAACAGGTTCTCCTTCATGTCAAAAGGAGAAGATGGATTGATAAAACTACAGGAGAAGTTCTTCAAAGAAACTGGAGTTTGATAGCAAAAGGCACTCGCATGACTCAGGATTTTGCGATGTTCTTAAAAAAACTTAGTAGATACTAAAGCATTCTCCTGTAAAGCCATTACAGAGTTTTATTGACTTAATGGGAAAAAGTTCCAGAGACAATACAAAAACAGTCTTAGCCAGTTTGATTCCTGGCAGCAGAAGCCACACGCTGAATGTTGGCTTATTTTCCCTGAAAATATCTCAGAGCAGTTATCAATTGATGAAGTCTCTTTATCAGATGGAGAGCTTTACACTGTTCTTACTTCAAAAAGAGCAAAAGGTAGAAAAGGTTGTATTGCAGACATTATTAAAACCACCAAGAGCGATACATTTATAGAGCATCTTTCAAAAATAGACAGAAGACTTCGTCTGAAGGTAAAAGAAATTACTCTTGATATGGCAGGCAGGATCAATGAAACTTATTGTAAAAAAGAGCTTTCCTAACGCTTTGCAGGTAATAGATCGTTTTCATGTGCAAAAATTAGCTGTAGAGGCTATTCAGGAATTTAGGATCAAACACCGTTGGGAAGCTATTGAAATGGAAAATAATGCTATTAGAGATCTTTCAGAAGGATAACAGGATATACAGAGTTTTGAGAATGGAGACAGTCTGAAACAACTTTTAGCAAGAAGTAGATATTTACTTTACAACAGTAGGGAGAAATGGACTCTGGCTGATAATATCTGCAGCGATGACTAAATTTTCACATTGGTTTAGAAAGGTTGAAGAAGCCGATTTTAAATCATTCTCTATCTTAAGAAAAACAATAATGAATCATTATAGAGAAGAGATCTTAGCCTTTTTTGAGAAAAGAAGCACTAATGCTTCTGCTGAATCTTTTAATGCTAAAATCAAAAACTTCAAAATGCAGTTTAGAGGTGTAAAGGATAGAACATTTTTTCTCTTTAGATTAACGAAATTTTTTGCGTAGTCCACAACTTTTGACATTGATCCGTTACCATCCCCAATTTAATTTATAGAATATAAGGAAATAAAAAAAGACCTACATTTCTGTAAGTCTTTTTGCTCCTCCTGCTGGGCTCGAACCAGCGACCCTCTGATTAACAGTCAGATGCTCTAACCAACTGAGCTAAGGAGGAATGTCCTTTGTTTTAAGTGGTGCAAATATAATATGAATATCCGTACCATGCAAGTTTTTATAGCTTAATATTTAATGAAAATCTCTATTGTTTTATTTTTCAATAAATTAAATTTCAATAAAATTGTTTTGGATTTAAAGTAGGATGATAAGAACTGTACTTAAAAGAATTTTTCTTGAAGCAATATATGTTTACACTATGGCCAGAAACTTATTAATGAATACTTGTACTGAAAGGGCAAAGATTTTTTTATGTCTGAATTTATAATAATTCTTAGCATCAGTAAATCTTACCTCTACTACTATTTGAAACTCGATCTGATAAGGAAAGTCAATTAACCGTATTTAGAGCTGTAAAAGATTTTTATCTTTTTTATTTCAACAGCTCTCTATCCAGCTCTCTGAAATTGGTTCATAATGGGCTTAATTTGATATGTTTTTCTATAAATAGGGACTTCGCATTTAAAATCATTTTTTAAGCTCATTTATCGATGTATAAAAGCTTTATGTGGAAAAACTGTTAAAAATAAACTTACAGGTTGATGATTACTTGTTCTTTTCAGCCACCTTGCCCCTGCTCGAAATTTCAGAGTATTTCAGAAAAACAAAAATCGATGATTTCAGATTGCCTTTTCTGATTTTTTCTTTAATAATACTGTATTAGGGCTCCAATTTTTGGCTCTGATCTAAGTTTTTTTAATTTCCGATAAGGTTATGCAAAAACTTTATGATCCTGGTTGTTGATAGAAATAAAAAAAGACCTACATTTCTGTAAGTCTTTTTTGCTCCTCCTGCTGGGCTCGAACCAGCGACCCTCTGATTAACAGTCAGATGCTCTAACCAACTGAGCTAAGGAGGAATGTCCTTTGTTTTAAGTGGTGCAAATATAGGACGAATATTTATACCCTGCAAATATTTTTCAGAAAAATTTTCAAAAAAATTATAAAGTTCCTGTAATGGCTTTAATGATATCACTTCCAAAGATAAGAGCCATTAATCCTAAAAGGAAGATAACTCCCACCATCTGAGCGTTTTCCAATACTTTTTGTGGAACTGGTTTTCCTACGATCATCTCATAGAGGGTAAATATAACATGCCCACCATCAAGTCCAGGAATAGGAATAAGATTCAGGAATGCCAACCATACGGAGAACATTGCTGTAAAGCCCCAGAATGCTGTCCAATCAATAGAAACTCCACCTTGTGCATCTTTGCTTACCGGCATATTCTTTACAATAGCAAGTGGACCGCCTACTTTCTTATATCCTTGGATTTTTTTGTTGAAGATTAACTTAAACTGTTTGATCTGATATGTTAAACTCTCAATTGTAAGGGTAAATCCTCTTTTTATAGAACCAAAGAAACTGTATTCATTGTGAACCATAAATTTCTCAGCTTCCTTGAAAGAAAGAATTCCAATAGTTCCTTCTTTAGATACCGGAATTTTAAGATCCTGAATCTGATTGTTTCTTGATACTTGGAAATCTACTACTTTACCTGCATTTGGAACTACCAAAGGCTTTACTTCATCATAATAAGAAACGGGTTTTCCATTGATGGCAACAATCTTATCACCAAGTTTTAACCCTGCATCCATTGTAGATTGAGTAACAATAGTATCAATAATAGGAGACATTCTTGGAGTAAGGAATGATCTTGGTTCCGGATCGTGAAATGCCATTACTTTTCCATCATCACTGGTTGGGAAAGTAACTTCTTTTCCGTTTCTTGAAACAGTTATTTCATCACTTAATAAGACATCTAGCGCTAGTTTTTTGAAATCTTTCTGCACTTTTCCGTCAACTTTCAATATTTTATCACCATCCTGGAAGCCCATTTTCTTGGCTGCAGCAGTATAATGAAGTGGTGTATTGATTTTATCAGCGTCAAAAATTGTTTCTCCGTTTTTCCCAACTAAAGCTGAGAATATAATCCAAGCTAAGAAAAAGTTTACGGTAACTCCGCCCAGCATGATGATCAATCTCTGCCAAGCTGGTTTAGATCTGAATTCCCAAGATTCAGCTGGTTTTTTCATTTGAGCGGTATCCATACTTTCGTCTACCATTCCGGCTATTTTTACATAACCTCCGAAAGGAAGCCATCCGATACCATACTTAGTTTGTTCCGGATATTTTCTCCAATCATCATCAGAAAGTTTTGATATATCGATAGGAACTTCTTCCTTTTTTCCGTTTACCTCTATCACTTCAGTGTCAGGTAGATTCTGTGAGAAGAATTTATATTTCCACTTTCCGTTCACTTTCTTCATAGAGAATATGGAGAAGTAAGGGTCAAAAAACAGGAAGAATTTCTCTGCTCTGGTCTTGAACCATTTTGCTGGTAAGAAGTGCCCAAGCTCATGAAGAACTACAAGTATAGAAATACTCAGAATGAACTGGAAGAGTTTGATTGCTATTTCCATTAATAGATTTTAGATTTTAATTTGCAAAGGTAACAATTATCAAAACTATGCCAAATAAAAAAGCCCCTCAAAACGAGAAGCTTTGTCATATTTCAGGACTTATTTGATTATAAATTGAATGAAACTCCAAGACTTCCGTTATTACCTACCTCTGCAAACACTCCAATTCTTTCTGTAAAGAAGTAACGTGCACCGATATGAGCACCAATTCCAAAGTCTTTTCCAACAACCCCTACATCAACTCCCGGATAAATATCCAACTTTGGCGGAAGGCTTAATGCTTCCTGTAGGTGGAAATTCAGTCTTCCGAAAACAAATACCCGATTATCCTTGTCGTTGTTTTTGTAATTACTGAAATACCCGTTAAGACCGGCTCCAACAGATATGAGTTTATTCAATCCATAATCGTAGGTTCCTGCTATTCCGGTTCCATATCCCCAGGCACTCAGACCCAGTTGAATTTTTTGATCTCCCTTTCCAGTCCACGCTTGAGCATTAGCCGTGATTCCAAAAAGAAAATCATCACCATAAAAACCAATTTCTTCATAAATTTCACAATTTTTAATGATATTAATAAAAATAACCTGTATCAAAAATGAAACCGAAAGGTATTGAATGATACAAAAATAGAAGACTTTAATAAATATTAAGAATTATAGATCTCTTTTCCTTATTAGACTTAAAAGGCGTATTTTTATACTTCAGATATTAAAATAATTAATAAATAGATAAAGATGAAGATTGTAGGGCTGAATTTGAATATCATCTGGAAAAATAAAACTGAAAATTTTAGCATAATAAAGAATGAGCTTGAAACTCTTGAAGCAGATTTATTCCTTCTTCCTGAAATGTTTTCAACAGGTTTTTGTATGGATGCATCGGAAGTTTCCGACAGAAATGAAGAATCTCTGGAGTTTTTGAAAAAGATCTCAAAAGAAAAAAATGCAGCATTCTGTGGAAGTGCTCCTGTAGAAGAAAATGGTCATTTTTACAATAGAATGTATTTTGTACAACCCAATGGAGAGGTTACATTTTATGATAAAAGACATCTGTTTTCCTTTTCAGGAGAGGATAAAGTATATTCTCCTGGTAAAAACAGAGTCATTGTAGAATATAAAGGAATACGATTTTTACTTCAAGTCTGCTATGATCTTCGTTTTCCTGTGTTTGCAAGGAATAATGATGATTATGATGCTGTTTTATATGTAGCGAACTGGCCGGAGAAAAGAGTAGGAGCCTGGGAGCATCTTTTAAAAGCAAGAGCTATTGAAAACCTCTCTTTTGTATTTGGGTTAAACCGAATTGGAACAGATGGGAATAATTTGTTTTATCAGGAAAGTTCTCACTGTTTTTTTGCTGATGGAAGAGAAATTTCTGATAAAAATGGCAATATTGTATCTGCAGAATTGGATATGAATGAATTGAACGATTTCAGGACTCACTTCCAATTTTTAAACGACAGAGATCATTTCTCAATGGATTTATAATAAAGAATAAGGCTGAATTTCATCGAACTCAGCCTTATTTAATCTTAAATATATTGTTGTAGAAGTTGCGTCAATGTATTTACATCATGTACACCGCTTTCTTTCCATAGAAGTTCTCCATTTTTGAAAACGGCTAAAGTAGGAACGCCTCTTACCCCGTATTGTGCTGCGAGAGCAGGGTATTGGTCTACATCTACCTTGATGATTCTGGCTCCTTCACCTATATTTTCTTTTACCGTATTTAACACCGAAGACTGAACTTTACAAGGTTGACACCAAGTGGCAAAAAAGTCAATAAGTACCGGTCTTTCGGAATTGATGATTTCCTGAAATTTTTGTGACATAGTTTGAGTTTTATGAGTTTATTTTTTATCAGCTTCGTCCTGGATGCCTTTTACGTTTTTCCAGCTCGTTCCATCATAGGCCTCCACTCCGTTTTTCTTTAAAATTTCCATAGCCTGATCTGCCTGTACTCCTTTATTACAGAAAACAACTACTTTTTTGCCTTTCAGCGATTCAAGATTGTTCTGAATGTCTGCCAATGGAATATTGATAGCATTCTTAGCTGTTCCTGCAGCATATTGCTCGGGAATTCTTACGTCTACCAATGTTACATCTGAGCTGGTCACCACTTCCTTAATGTTAGTCTTAGAAACATCAATAGAATGAGTTGTTTTACAGCTGCTTAATGCTAAAATAGAAGCTAGAGCAATTCCAAAAATCGTAACTTTCATATTGTTAAGATGTTTTGGATTGGCATACAAAGTCTGATGTAGGAAGTTTTTCTGTTTTTTTAATGCCATTAAAACCTCCTTCTATTTCAGTGAAATTTCTGATTCCGTGTGAGTTAAGGATGCTTGCGGCAATCATGCTTCTGTATCCACCGGCGCAGTGTAGGAAGAAATGTTCAGAGTCGTCAAGATTACGGGCCCAGTCACTGATAGAGTCCAAAGGCTTGTTGTAAGCATTATCAATATGTTCCGCAGAATATTCCGTCAGTTTTCTCACATCAATTACTTTGGCATCAGTTGTAAACTGCTCTGCAAATTCTGCCGGAGTAATCCTCTTTACTTCATCAATTTCTTTCCCTGCATTTTTCCAGGCTTCAAAACCTCCTTTCAGATAGCCAACTACATTATCAAAACCTACACGGCTTAATCTGATGATGACTTCTTCTTCAGTTCCTTCATCGGTTATCAATAATAAAGGATGCTTAACATCTACAATTAAAGTTCCTACCCAAGGAGCAAAATCACCTTTTAATCCAATATTGACGGAGTTTGGAACAAAACCTTTATGGAAATCTGCAGCTCCTCTTGTATCAAGAATCAAAGCTCCGGTTTCTTCAGCCATTGCTTCGAAATCTTCAGGGGAAATAGGGTTTAGCCCTTTGTCCATTACTGTATCCAGGCTTTCATAGCCACCTTTGTTCATGGCTACGTTCATTCCGAAATATTTTGGGGGTGCTGTCAACCCATCAAGTACCTCTCTAATGAAAGAAGCTTTATCAGGTTGATTAAGTGCATAATTTGTTCTTTTTTGATTGCCTAAAATATCTACAGTTTCCTTTTGCATGTTTTTTCCACATGCAGAACCAGCTCCGTGAGCAGGATACACTGTGATGCTGTCATCCAAAGGCATAATTTTGTTCTGAAGACTGTCATACAAAATCCCTGCAAGATCTTCCTGAGTAAGGTTTGTTGCTTTTTGTGCAAGATCTGGTCTTCCTACATCTCCTAAAAATAGAGTATCTCCTGTGAAGATGGCTGTTTCCTTGCCATTTTCATCAATTAGAAGATAGGTTGTACTCTCCATTGTGTGTCCTGGAGTGTGGAGTACCTTTATTTTTACTTTTCCAATTTCGAAAACCTGGTGGTCTTCTGCGATAATTGCTTCAAATTCAGGTGCTGCCGTTGGACCGTATACAATCGGAGCTCCGGTTTTTTTACTTAAATCTAAATGTCCTGAAACAAAATCAGCGTGGAAATGAGTTTCAAAAATATATTTTAAAGTGACATTGTCTTTTTCCAGACGATCCAGGTAAGGTTTTACCTCTCTTAAAGGATCAATAATGACAGCTTCGTTTTCTGATACAATATAATAGGCACCCTGAGCCAGACAGCCCGTATATATTTGTTCAATTTTCATTGGGTATTTTTTTAATAGTTAAAGATACAAAGTATTAGATAAATTCTAAATCAAATGTTAAATTCGATTGATAGTTTCTTTCAATACTTGTGTTAAACAAATGTTTAATGTGTTGTGTTTTTTCAGCAAAAAGGATGCCTTACATAGGGTTAATCAACAAATACTGTTTTTTATCATGTTTGTTCATCAGCACAGTTTTTTTATTTCAGATACCATGGTTTGAATTTTGCTTAAACAGACGGCAAAACCGTTACTTCAAACTATGAATGAAAGTTAGCGGGAAAATATCACAAAATATTTTACAAAAACAATTATATTTATAAGTTAAAAATAGCAATCAAAATGGCAGACAAAGCACAATTTATTGAAGAATTAAATGCTAGATACACTCCAAAGGGAGAACATATTATATTAGGAAAAGGAATGCTGGACGGAGAAGTAGTTCCTGAAGTGAATGTAACCATTCCTTTAAAAACAATCAACCGTCATGGTCTTATTGCCGGAGCAACCGGAACAGGAAAGACAAAAACACTACAGGTTTTTGCAGAACAGCTTTCTCATCAGGGGATTCCGTCTCTTGTGTTGGATATCAAAGGTGACTTTTCCGGAATTGCGGAAGCAGGACAGATGAATGGCATTATTGAGGAAAGATATGCGAAAACTCAGCTTCCATATACTCCACAGGGGTTTCCCGTAGAATTGATGAGTATTTCAGGAGGAAAAGGAATAAAGCTGAGAGCTACTGTAACAGAATTCGGACCTGTTTTATTAAGCAAAATTCTTGAGCTTAATGATACCCAGCAAAGTATCATGTCTATTGTCTTTAAATATTGTGATGATAAAGGGCTTCCTTTGATTGACCTTAAAGATTTAAAGAAAGTTCTTCAGTATGTGACAGATAATGCACAAGGAAAGGCTGAGCTTGCAGCCAACTATGGATCCATAGCACCAGCTTCTTTAGGCGCAATTCTTAGATCTATTGTGGCATTGGAGCAGCAGGGAGCAGGAGATTTCTTTGGAGAGTTAAGCTTTGATGTTCAGGATTTATTGGAAACCAGAGACGGAAAAGGAGTGGTTAATATTTTAAGAGTATCAGACATTCAGAATAAACCACAGCTGTTTTCTACCTTCATGCTTTCTCTTTTTGCAGAGATCTATATGACTTTCCCGGAAGAAGGGGATAGTGGAAAACCAAAATTGGTACTGTTTATAGATGAAGCTCACTTGCTGTTTGATGAAGCCTCAAAAACACTTCTTTCCCAGATTGAAACGATGGTGAAACTTATTCGTTCAAAAGGCGTGGGAATTTATTTTATTACCCAGATTCCCGGGGATGTTCCGGAAAGTGTTTTGTCTCAATTAGGGCTAAAAATACAGCATGCCCTGAGAGGTTTTACAGCAAAAGATAAAAAGGAAATTTCCAAGGCTGTAGAAAACTATCCAACAACAGAATTCTATAATGCTTCCAATCTGATCCAGAATTTAGGAATTGGTGAGGCATTTGTAACCGCTTTGGATGAGAAAGGTATTCCCACTCCGTTAGTGCATACTTATCTTATTTCTCCGGAATCCAGAATGGATGTTTTGAGTGAGGCAGAGATTACAGAATTAACGTCCAGTTCAGCCATGGTGGCCAAATATGAGCAAGCAATAGATAGAGAATCTGCCTATGAAATGCTGACTAACAGAATGGAACAGGCTGCTCAGAATCCATTACCTAATCAAAGAACAAAGCCAGTAAAAGAAGAACCGGGAATGTTTGAACAGGTTTTGCAAAGCCAGGCAGGAAGAACCTTTACCAATACGCTGATGCGTGAAGGGGCAAAAGCCATTCTGGGGATGTTTGGTCTTGGAGGAAGAAGACGATAATTTGAATGTAATAAGTATAAACTGCTCTATTTTGATATATTTTTTGTTATTTTAGCAGGTTATCTTTACTGACGGAAAAGTAATATCGGATTAAAGAACTAAAATTTTTTAATAATAAACACAGCAGTTAACAGAAATCAATGTATTCAATTATAGACATAGAAAGTAATGGTGCAGGTTATAGAAATGAATGCATTATAGATATCGCCATTTACAGATATGACGGGCAGAAAATTACAGATCAGTTTATATCCCTTGTCAATCCGGAAGGAGATATTACACCTTTTGTTCAGAAGTTGACCAGTATTACCCCGAAAATGGTAAAAACGGCTCCGAAATTCCATGAAATAGCCAAAAGAGTTATCGAAATTACCCAAAATACAACTTTGGTAGGCCATAATATTGATTTCGATTACAGAATGCTTCGTCAATCCTTTAAAAGGCTGGGGTATGATTTTAAAATCAATACTTTAGATACAATTCCTTTAGCTAAAAAACTAATTCCTGACGAAGTAAGCTATTCATTAGGAAAGCTCGTGAAATCATTGGGAATTCCATTGACAAATCACCATAGAGCGGATGGAGATGCCAGAGCCACTCTTGAGCTGTTTAAACTCTTAATATCTAAAGATACTGAAAACGAGATTATCCAAAAACAGCACGAAGAAACCAATGCCAAAACTTATATCAATAAGATTAAACAATTGACACAGGATCTTCCCAATGAAAAAGGATTTGTTTATTTTCAGGATGAAGCGGGAAGAATTATTTTTTCTGATTACGTTCAGGATATTAATAAGTTTTCGAAAAAAGTATTTAATTCCAAATCAAAAAAATGGGAAGAAGCTCAAAAAAATGCTGAGCAGGTTAATTTTGAACTTACCGGAACTGATATTATTGCTAAACTGATGCTGAGTTCAAAAAATAGTAAGAAAAAAGAGATCCTTCCTTTCGGACTCTATTTCAGAAATAACAAATACATTGTTGAAAAGAATACACTCAATAAAACGGAAAAGCCAATCCTGAAGTTCAGATCATTTACCCAGGGAACAAAAGCTGTTCAGTTTATTGGATCTCAGGAAGAATATAATGATGTAGCTGTATTGAAACAGAAAATAGAGTTTAGAAAAAGAAATGAACTTTGGCTGGGAACTGGAAGAAAATTAGGAGAAAAATTATTCTTGATCATTGAAAATGGAAAGGTACTATCTTTTGGTTTTTATGAATTATTTACGCAGATACAGACGTTAAGTAAACTTGCGAAATTAAAAATTGACCTTCAGTTATCATCAACAGATTTGAACAATGAACTGCAGCTGGCACTTCTGCGTGGTGATTTTGAAACCCTTCCGCTACCTAAATAATAGAGAAATTGATACCTTAAAATTTGATTAAGAAGCAGATGCTTTTCAAATCAATTTTCTCAGAATAAAAAATAAATAGTATTTTTGCAAAAAATAAATAGAAGCAATGCAAATTCTTAAACAAATAAAAACTGGAAAAAAGGGAGCTATTAAGTTCTCTAAGGTTTGGAATATTTAAAAGACTTGTCTTGCATAAAAAATAATCAATGTGGCAGGCTCTTTTGTAAAGAATCTGCCTTTTTTTATGTTAAAATGAAATTATGAATTCAAAAGAATTATTAAAGATTGCCAATGAGTTTGGCACCCCGGTGTATGTGTATGATGCTGAATCCATCAAAATCCAATACGAAAAACTTACATCTTCTTTTTTAAAACATACAAAGTTTTTCTACGCGGCAAAAGCGTTGACAAACATTAATATTCTAAAGTATGTCAAGAACCTGGGGGCCTCTCTGGATTGTGTGTCTATTAATGAAGTTAAACTTGGACTAAAAGCAGGATTTCCAAAAGAGAAAATATTGTTTACTCCAAATTGTGTTGACTTAGCTGAAATAGAAGAAGCAATGACTTTTGGAGTTCATATTAATATTGATAACATTTCTATTCTTGAGCAGTTCGGAAATAAATACGGAAACTCTTACCCGATTTTTGTAAGAATCAATCCACATATCTTTGCCGGAGGAAACTATAAAATTTCAACAGGCCACATCGACAGTAAGTTCGGGATCTCCATTCACCAGCTTCGCCATATTGAAAGAGTGATGAAGAGTACTAACCTTAATGTTGAAGGTCTTCACATGCACACAGGAAGTGAGATTAAAGATCCTGAGGTTTTCCTTCAGGCGCTGGATATCATGCTTGAACTTTCTGAACATTTCCCTAACCTGAAATACCTGGATATGGGAAGTGGCTTCAAAATTCCTTATCAGGACAGCGAAGAAGAAACAGACGTAAGAACATTAGGTAAAAAAGTAGAAAAAGTAATAGGAGAATTCTCAAAAAATACCGGAAGAAAGTTCGAATTATGGTTTGAACCAGGAAAATTCTTAGTAGGGAAAAGTGGATATCTTTTAGTAAAAGCTAATGTAATCAAACAGACTACGGCTACAGTTTTCGTAGGGGTAAACTCAGGATTTAACCACCTGATCCGTCCAATGTTTTACGATTCTTACCATGCGATTGAAAACCTATCCAATCCAAAAGGAGCGGAAAGGATTTATACAGTGGTGGGAAATATCTGTGAAACGGATACTTTCGCCTGGGATAGAAAATTAAATGAAGTAAGAGAAGGGGATATTCTTGCTTTCCACAATGCAGGAGCTTATGGTTTTGAAATGAGTTCAAACTTCAACTCAAGATTAAAGCCTGCTGAAGTTCTATTCCTTGACGGGAAAGCACATCTAATCCGCAAAAGAGACGAATTTGAAGACTTGTTACGAAACCAGATCGAAGTGGTAATGTAATAAGTTAATAGAAAATAATAGTTGAACGGCTGTCCAAAAAAGGATAGCCGTTTTTTTATATCCTTTACAATATCTGAGCTGTTTTGGCGATTGAAACGCTTTAGCAAACTTAAAAAGAACCATGCCTCAATGCAAAGCCTTAGCTAAAATTGCTTTAAAATAAAATGATCATACAAAGTGTTTTGTGAAAGATTTACAATTTTTTTAATATTAAAAGCTCTCGAAAACTCCAATTAATTGGCTAAATTTGATAGAGATAGGATTCTTTTATCCTAATAAATATAAGAAAGAACAACTACCAAATCTATTAATTATGGCTAAAAAATATAGCAGAGCAAATTGTTGAAATGCTCGAAAATGCTAATGTGAAAAGAATTTATGCAGTAACGGGAGATAGTCTCAATCACCTAAATATTGCGGTGAAGAAAAGCAGTATTCAGTGGATCCATGTGAGACATGAAGAAGTTGGAGCCTATGCTGCTGCTGCTGAAGCCGAACTGGACGGTCTTGCAGTATGCGCAGGAAGCTGTGGGCCAGGGCATGTTCACCTGATTAATGGGGTGTACGAAGCGCACAGATCCCATGTTCCAATGTTGGTGATTGCTTCTACAATTCCTAGTGATGAAATGGGAATGGATTACTTCCAGGAAACCAATACAATAAAGCTATTCGACGATTGCAGCTATTATAATCAAATGATTACACGTCCTGAACAGGTACAAAGAACCGTCCAAACAGCTATCCAACATGCAATTTCTAAAAAAGGAGTAGCAGTAATTGGCCTCCCGGGCGATGTCTCAGAACTGGATGCACAAGAAACGACAACTTCGACTCAGATCTTTAAAACTAATCCTGTCATAAGGCCATCGGATGATGAATTGAAAAATCTGGCAACACTGATCAATGAAAGCAAAAAAATAACACTTTATTGTGGGATAGGAGCCTCTGAAGCCAGTACTGAAGTTATACAACTGTCCAATCTATTAAAAGCGCCTGTAGGATATTCATTCCGGGGGAAAATGGCAATTCAGCCTAATAATCCAAATGAAATCGGACTTACAGGTTTGTTAGGTTTTCCTTCTGCCTACCATGCGATGCATGAAGCCGATCTTGTGATCCTTCTCGGTACTGATTTCCCTTATCAGAAATTTATGCCGGTGAAAAATAAAATCGTTCAGATTGATGAAAGTCCGGAAAGATTAGGAAGAAGAGCAAAACTTGAATTGGGACTTACAGGAGATATTAAGCAAACGATATTAGCCTTACTTCCCATGCTAAACGAGAAAACTGATGTTGATTTTCTCAATGAACAGCTGGCTTTTTATGATAAAGTAAAAGAAAACCAGTTAGAATATGTCAACGATTCAGGGAAAGAAGATGCTATTCAGCCGGAATATGTAGCCCATACCTTAGACAGGCTGGCTAAAAAAGATGCCATTTTCACTGTAGATACAGGGATGTGTTGTGTTTGGGGGGCAAGATTTATTACGGGAACTGGAGAACGAAAAATGCTGGGGTCATTTAATCATGGATCTATGGCCAATGCTATGCCGATGGCAATCGGAGCGTCTCTTTCTCATCCCGATAAACAAGTCATTGCCATGTGTGGTGATGGAGGTTTATCCATGCTCTTAGGAGATATGGCAACCATTTTTCAATATAAACTTCCTGTAAAACTCATTGTTTTTAATAACAGAACTTTAGGAATGGTAAAATTGGAAATGGAAGTAGGCGGAATGCCGGATAATGAAACCGATATGATTAATCCGGATTTTGCATTAGTAGCCCAGGCTATGGGATACCCTGGAAAGAATGTTCACAAACCTGAGGAGGTAGAAAATGCCATTAAAGAATGTCTGGATTATAACGGCCCTTATCTCCTTAATATCTTTACCAATCCCAATGCTTTGGCTCTTCCCCCAAAGATTGAACTGGATCAGGTTCTCGGAATGACCAAATCTATGGCTCAGCTGATGCTGGGAGGAAAAATGGATGAAGTGCTTGAAACGGTTAAAAGTAACTATAAACACATCAAAGGGTTGTTATAGCAGCTAGTAGGGTCTCTATAAACTTACTGAAAAATATTTTTGGAGAACTTCATACATTGTGTGAAGTTTTCTTTTTAGTAAGACTTTTAAATATTTACCTTTGTTTATTAATTGAATGAACAGATCAAGCTATGAGAACGATACTTTTATTTTTTGCCTTATGTTTTGCAAACTTTTCATTTGCACAGGAGCTTGAAGACAGAGATGATTCTTTTATTGTAGAAAACAATAAAAACCTTTTTAAAATAGACATTAAAGAACCCTTTTTACAGATTGCTTCAAAATGTAATGATTTTAAGCCAGCCGCCTTTGGAGGAGGAGTATCAGCGTATAAAGATATTCTGGCTAAATACATGTATACCTACCTGAATGCAGATTTCTATACCCTGAGCGGAGACTTTACATTTACTTTAATAATAGATGAGTCTGGGAAAGTGATAGATGCCGTAGGAGCTCCAAAAGTATTACACAGTGAAGCCTTTTTTGATGATATGCAATATGTGGTGAGAAGAATTAAAAGAAACTGGAAACCTGCAACCTGTAACGGACAGCCGGTTAAATCAGAAATGAAAGTAAAAATGAATTTCTCTTCATTATCAGTTGATATGTAATTTTCAAATGATGAATAAAAAACTATTAACCATTTTCTTATTTACTCTATTTTCATTGAACTTATTCGCGCAGGAAACTGTACAGAATTCACCTGAAAAAGCTATGCCTGGAGGAATCGGTCGTTTCAGAGAGGAAGTAGCCAAACAAATTGATCTTAGTGGTTTTGTTTGGAATGAACCTTTTAATCTTGTAGCGACTTTTACTGTAAGCAAAGAAGGGAAAATGGAGAATATAAAATTAGAAAAATCTTCCGGAAATACTGAATTTGATCAAAGAATTCTGGACGGAATTAAACGTCTCAGAAAGAAAAAGTGGACGCCTGCCGGCAAAAATAGTGAGCCTATAGAGTCTTTTTTCAGGCTTCCAATGACTTTTCACCCTCCAAAATAATCTCCTGCCATTCTGTCACAATATTTTGTATCTTTGCAGACTCATTTGTTCGTAATTTAAAATTCACGGAGTAATTTCCTATGTTTTTAAATGAGAACCTTAAATTGATTATCGTGCAGGAAAAATATATAGACGAAACGAAACAGGGCGAAGCATTTGCTATTGCCGAAAGACCTGAGAATTCTAAAAAACTGTTTTTAGAAAGCTATGGTTGTCAGATGAACTTCTCAGATTCTGAAATTGTTGCCTCCATTCTTAATGAACAGGGGTACAATACAACAATGAAAGTGGAAGAAGCTGATCTGATCCTGTTAAATACATGTTCTATTCGTGAGAAAGCAGAGCAAACGGTAAGAATGCGTCTTTCCCAATTCAAAAATCTTAAGAAAGAAAAACCGAATATGACGGTAGGTGTTCTGGGATGTATGGCGGAAAGGTTGAAAACCAAATTCTTAGAAGAAGAACAACTGGTTGACCTTGTTGTAGGACCAGATGCCTATAGAGATTTGCCGAACTTACTGAAGGAAACTGATGATGGGAGAGATGCCATCAATGTAATCCTTTCCAAGGAAGAAACCTACGCAGATATCAATCCGGTTCGTTTAGGAGGAAACGGAGTTACCGCTTTTGTTACTATTACGAGAGGTTGTGATAATATGTGTACATTCTGTGTCGTTCCATTTACAAGAGGAAGAGAAAGAAGCCGTGATCCGCATTCCATAATTGAAGAATGCAAAGATCTTGCGAATAGTGGTTATAAAGAAATTACGCTTTTAGGACAGAATGTAGACTCTTACTTATGGTATGGAGGAGGTCCTAAAAAGATTTTGCCAAAGCATCTGAAATGCAGAAAGCAACTGCTGTTAATTTCGCTCACTTACTTGATCTTGTAGCCAAAGCAGTTCCCGAAATGAGAATCAGATTCTCTACATCAAACCCTCAGGATATGAGCCTTGATGTATTCAGAATGATGGCAAAACATGATAACATCTGTAAATATGTACACCTTCCTGTTCAGAGCGGAAGCAATAATATGCTTGAAGCCATGAACAGACAACATACCCGTGAAGAATATCTTGAGCTGATCAGAAAAGCTAAGGAAATTGTTCCGGAAGTGGCCTTCTCTCAGGATATGATCGTTGGATTCTGCAACGAAACAGAAGAAGATCATCAGGATACATTAAGCCTGATGAAAGAAGTAGAATATGACTACGGATATATGTTCGCTTATTCTGAAAGACCAGGAACACCTGCACACAAGAAAATGGAAGACAATATTCCGGCTGATGTGAAGCAGAGACGTCTTGCTGAGGTAATTGCCCTTCAGGGCGAGCTTTCAAGAAAGAGAATGCAGTCTTATGTAGGAAGAGTTCATCAGATTTTAATAGAAGGAACTTCCAAGAAGAATGAAAATCAATGGAAAGGAAGAAACTCTCAGAATGCCGTTTGTGTCTTTGATAAGCTTGAAGGGCAGCAAATTGGTGACATTGTAGACGTTTTTGTATATGATAACACCCAAGGCACACTTTTAGGGAGAATCACAGAATAAATTTAAGTTTTGAAAGCGGTTTATCTTTTTACTCTATTTTCTTTTGTTCTGTTTTCTTGTCAGGCAGAGAAAAAGACCAGTAAATATCCGGATACTGTGGGTGATGTTGCTTTTGACGATAAGCTTGATGAAGCTGGTTTTAAGAAGTGTGGAGCAGGAAAAGACAGACCTTTTAGTTTTCAATACTATCACGGACCTAAGATGTTCGATTATAAAGGAGAAAAAATTGCGATTGCCGAAAAACTTAAAAAAGAAAATATATATTCAGAAAAGAAGATCAGTGGTTATATTACCATTAGATTTTTAGTAAATTGTGAAGGGAAAACAGGGTTGTTCAGACTAAAGCATATGAATTCAGATTTGAAAGATTTTGCTTTGGATGAAGAGCTGGAAAATAAGCTGTTGACATTCACAAAATCATTAGATGGCTGGATGCCGAAAGAGATAGAAGGTTTAAAAGTAGATTACTATCAGTATTTAACCTATAAAATTGAAGATGGAAAAGTTTCAGAGGTATTACCTTAGCTTTTTGTTACTTATAGTGTACACCAATACTATTGCACAGGTCAACTGTAATGCGATAGAGGGTGAGGACTGCAAAAAAGCGTGTGAACTTTACAACACAGCCTCAGATTTACAAGGTTCACAGGCATCTCAGGAAGGTTTTGACAGAGCGATTGAACTTTGTCCGGATTTCTCTAATGCTTACATGGAGAAAGCAGTGCCTTATCTCAAAAACGGAGATTTTGCAACCTGGAAAATTCTTATTGATAAAGCGGTGGCTTTAGATCCTAAAAGACATTTGGGATATCGGGGTTGGTGCAAGTTTCAGTTTTTAAGAGATTATAAAGGGGCTGTTCTGGATCTGGAAGAGCTTAAAAAATATTATCCGGAAGACTTAGGAAGGTCGCTAAACGGAGATTATAATCTGGATGTAGTGAAAGCTATGTCCTACAGTGCTTTAGGGCAGAAAGAAAGAGCAGTCGGAATTATCGAAAGGCTTCTGGCAGCAAGAGGATACGTAAAGGGCATGTTTGACCACTACCAACTTGGTGTTACGTATTTTGAGCTGGGAAGATATGATAAAGCCCTTGAAAATTTTGAAAAACAAAGCAAAGAATACGACTTTGCCGAGAATATATACTTTAAAAGTAAAGTTTCTAAGATCAGAAACAAAGATTATTTGGATTTGAAAATGTTAGCCTTAAAAACGTACGATGAAGGAAAGACAATGAAAGACGTCTATACTCATCATTTTAACAAAATCTACAGAAAACAGATTGATGAACTGTAGAACATTAACATTGAATCAATAATCAAAAACTTACTTATGAGCAACGAGCTGCAAAACATAAAAAACCGCTTCGGAATTATCGGAAACTTTCCGGTACTCAACAGGGCCCTGGAAAAATCAATCCAGGTTGCCCCTACAGACATATCCGTCCTTGTTATCGGAGAAAGTGGGGTTGGAAAAGAATTTATTCCGAAGATCATCCATTCAGAATCCAGAAGAAAACATCAGCCATATATCGTAGTCAATTGTGGAGCGATACCGGAAGGAACCATAGATTCAGAACTGTTTGGGCACGAAAAAGGAGCCTTTACAGGAGCTACAGCCACCAGAAAAGGATATTTTGAAGTAGCAGATGGCGGAACAATCTTTTTAGATGAGGTAGGAGAACTTCCTTTACAAACACAGGTTCGTCTTCTAAGAGTGCTGGAAAGCGGTGAATTTATGAAGGTAGGATCTTCGCAGGTCCAAAAGACTAATGTGAGAATTGTGGCGGCTACCAATGTAAACATGATGAAGGCCATTCATGACGGAAGATTCCGTGAAGATCTGTACTACCGTTTGAATACCGTTCAGATTGATATGCCTCCTTTAAGAGAAAGAAAAGGAGATATTCATTTGCTGTTCAGGAAATTCGCTATAGATTTTGCAGAAAAATACAGGATGCCTGAACTGGAATTGGAGCCGAGTGCCGTTCATTATATCGAAAATTACTCTTTCCCTGGTAACATCCGTCAATTAAGAAATCTTGTAGAGCAGATGACCGTGGTAGAAAGGAATAGAAATATTACGGCTGAAAAACTTGCAGAATATATTCCAATGGAAACCCATCTTCCGATGGTTGTGAATAATCAAAGTGCCCCAAAATCGAATGATTTCGGAAGCGAAAGAGAAATCATGTATAAAATTCTCTTCGATATGCGAAATGATATTAATGATTTAAAATCCTTAACTTCGGAATTGATAAAGAACAGAGGAACAGGTGACCTGAGCAACCATGAGAAAAGTCTGATCAACAGAATTTATACTCCTGAGGCTCAGCCGCAGCTTAATTCCAACTCTTTACTGTATTTTGAGAATAACGATGCTCCGGCAGTACAGACTCCTACAATTATTTCAAACCCTGATGACAGCTATGAAGATATTGAGGATATTGAAGTAGAAGAAAACAGACCAGAATCACTTTCTCTTCAGAATAACGAAAAGGACTTGATTATCAAAGCGTTGGAGAAGCATAAGGGGAGAAGAAACAGAGCTGCAGACGAACTTGGAATTTCACAAAGAACTTTATATAGAAAAATAAAACAGTATAATCTGGAAGATTAAAAACACAATAAGTCATGAATGTAAATTTAGCCCCTAAGCCGATCAACTTTAAATTCGGAGAATATATTAACAAAGGTTTTGAACTTCTAAAGAAAGATTTTGGAAACATTTTTATCGCATTTTTAGTATGCTTTATCATGTCGATTATTCCTTTTTGTGGATTGTTGGCAATGGGTAACCTGTATAAATATCTGCAAAAAATTAATAGAAACCAGCCTGCAAGTCCTGGAGATATTTTTGATTTTAAAGATTTCATGCCTTACTTTATACTGCAGTTAATTGTTTTTGGAGGTGTTTTAATCATTTATATTCCATTGGTTATTGTATTGGCTTTAACAGGAGCGTTGTCTAATAATGGAGAAGATGCTGGTCCGCTTGCCATGATTTTTGTAATTCCTTATGTCGTTTTCATTATGGTAGCAATCTACTATTTTGTTTTAAAAGCATTCTATATGGTCCCTTTAATCAGCCTTAAAGGAATTAAAGACTTAAAAACAGCATGGAATATTTCAAGAGTAATGACTCAGGGAAATCTTATAGCGATTCTTCTTTTTTCATTCGTTGTAGGACTTTTAGCTCAGATTGGAGTTCTTGCATGTGGGATTGGAATTTTTCTTACCCTTCCATTTGTATATACTGCTAATTATTTTGCTTATGAAGATGCTATTCAACAAATTGAGCATGACGAAATCACTGAAATTGGATCTAAAAATGAATTTTAAAATTAAAAATATCAGTCTGAAACAACCATTATTAATGATGGTACTCTTTGCTTTGCTGGGAGTGTTGAATTCATGCTACAGCTTTACCGGATCATCTCTTACAGACGAAAAAACCGTTCAGATCAACGAGTTCCCAAACAATGCAACTCTTGTAAATCCGGCATTGTCACAGCAGTTTTCAACAGATATTCAGAACAGATTTTTACAGAGAACTACTCTGAAAGGAACAAAATCAAATCCTGATATCCTGATAGAAGGAGAAATTACAGACTATGCTTTTGGCTCTACAACGATCAGTTCCAATACACAGTCAAACCCATCTGGAGGAGTGGTACAACAGGCTCAGACTAAACTTACAATTACAGTAAAGGTGCATTATGAAAATAAAATACACCCAGATTCTAGTTTTGACAGAACCTATACGGATGAAGCTGCTTTCAACAGTAACTTATCACAGAATGAGATCGAGAACTCTCAGGTGAAGATTGTGACAGAAAGAATTATTAATAAGATTTTTAACGACATTGTAGCGAATTGGTAAAATGAATCCCAGAGTTTTAGAATTAATAAAAAATCCGAAAAATATTCAGTCAGAAGACCTTGGACTTCTGAAGGAAGAGATTCATGCATTTCCCTATATTCAAAATATCAGGGCGCTTCATTTGTATGGAGTACACCTGTATGAAAAAGAAAACTATCAGAAAGAACTTTCTATAACAGCGGCTTATACCACTGATAAGAAAATTCTTTATCAGCTGATAAACGGGAAAATCCAGCAGGAATTAAAACAGGAAGTAACTGAAAATAGGTCATCTGTAATAGAAGCTGAAAAGCCTGTTAAATACAATTATAACGTTAAAGGTTTCCCGATAAAAAGAGAAGAAGCTGCTCCGGCTTCTGAAAAGAATGAGGCAGAAGAAAAAGAAACCTGCATATTGCCGACAACGCAAGAAGTGAAACATCTCTATATAAATGGAGAGCGCAACAGAATTCTGTTTGAAGGTGAAGAGAATTTCCTGGATGAAGAAAATCCAGAGAAGATTGATCTTGAGTCTACATTAGAATCTGGAACTCTGGTTACCCAAAAATCTGAACCGGGAGCTATAAATACTGCTCAAGCTGAAGAAAAAATACAAGAGGAAGTAGAAGAAGCCGCTGGAGAAAACTTTACCCCTGAAACAGTAATTAATGAAGATCAGATAGCTTCAGAATCTGCGGAAGAAAAAGTTGAAGAAGAAGAAAACCTAAGCTTTGAAGAAACAGATACCTTATTGCCAGAAACCTCTGTTGAACCAGATATTGCTGAAGTTTCTGTAGAAGATGCTGAAGCGGTTGCTGATGAAGAAATTCCTGTTTCTGAAATTGAAGAGCAAATAGCAGCGGAACCTGAAGCCGAATTAAGTTTCCATGGAACAGACGCATTCTTACCAGAGGTTAAAATTCAGGCTAACAATGAAGAGGCCTCGGAAACAGTTGAAGTTCCTGTACTCAATGTGAATAAGCATGAGGAGGAAATGAGACGCCTGATTGAGGAAGTTGAGAAAAAAATGAAGGAAACCAAACCTGCTCTGCAAGAAGAACAGGAAGAGTTGCAACTTGTTGAAGATCATGAAATAAGCTTTGCAGAGACTCAAAGTTTCCATTTCTGGTCAACAGAAGAAAGTCCTGAAAAACAAGACGTCACCGAAGAATCCATACAGGAAGAAAGAATTGAGGATACAGAACCAGAGGTTGAAATTATAGAAGACGTTTCAGAAGAAATTGTTCCTGAAGTTCAAACCGAATGGAAGCCTATGAGTCTTGAACCTAACGTACCTGATTCATTAATTAATAAGCCAGAAGAAGCTCCTGCTTCTGTGATAAGTACTCCTGGAGTAACAGAAATATCTGCGGCTGAAACAGAAGTTGAAAAGATAGAAGTTACTAAAGAGCCTGAAATAATGGTAGAAATCCCTACAGAAGAGATTGCTGTAGAAGATGAAGAACCTGAAAATACCGAAGAAATACAGGAAGCTCCTGCAGCAGATCTTCAGAAAGAAGAAGTTCCGGTAATGAATGTTTCATTCTTTGGAACAGATATTTCGAGCTTGAAAGTTGGAGAAGGTAAAAAAGATACAGAAGAACCTGTAAAAGAAGAACCAATGAAGCAAGCGGCAGTAGAAAGTGTTCCCCAGTCTTCAATCAACAGCAACGTCCCTGGATTTATCAATACATGGCAGAGCTGGCTGAAAATTGACAGACCAGTTGAGGTTGAAAAAGAAAAAGAAGAGATCAAAGAAAAAGCGATTGAAGCTTTTATTGAAAATAATCCTAGGATCAGTCAGTTGAAAGAAGAAAGCACCTACGTTGTCAAAGAAAAGAATGATGATATTTCCCATCTGATGACTGAAACATTGGCCAATCTTTATTTTGAACAAAAATTATATTCTAAAGCGATCAAAGCATTTGATATATTGATTAAAAAGCATCCGGAGAAGAAAGAATATTTCGAAACCAGAATTAAAGAGATCAAGGATTTTAGAAGTAAAAACTAAAAATAATATAAAAAGGTACAGCTTGAAGAAACTGTACCTTTTACTTTTTATTCAGTTGAAGGGGCTTTTTTACCCCGAAGTTTCCGCCATGCTTTTCGGCCGTATACAATTACCAGAACCAATAGAACAATTGCTACAATAGCTGCAATAATGGGAGCCACCATGGCAAGTACAGTCATGATACCAGCACCTGCAGTTTCCGTAGTGCCTACTACAGAATTTCCCAGCCCGCCTGTGGTTGCGGTAGATGCAGCCCGTATTCCTGCAAAACCGGAACTTATGGTAGCGGCCGTTCCTCCACCAGCGATTAAAGCCAATGCCCATTGCGGAAATGTTCCCAGGTCAGCAAACTGGCTGGCGAATAAAACAGAACCTGCTATGGTGGCCAGAGGAACAGAAATAGTATCCAGCAAATGATCTACAAAGGGAATATAATAGGCAAGGATCTCAACAACTGTTGCAATTCCTGTAGTGATAAGTGCAGGCAGACCTGCCAGCCACTCAAAACTTTCATTCGTCGGAATCCAGTGAAAATAAGAAGCAAGGCTTACGGCAAATAGGGGAAGAAACACCCTGAAGCCTGTAGCAGCCGAGAGTCCAATGCCGATGAAGGCGCTGATGACATACGAAAGATAGGGAACTTGATCCAACATATTAATTTTCAGATTTATTGTTTCCTATAAAACTACAAAAAGTATGCGAGATTTGGAATTCGGGTTACAGGTTACGTGATTTAGGGGCAAATGAAAACAGTAAAACATAAACTTATGCAAGCTTAATATACACAATCATCTGTGTAATCTGTGCCATCTGTGGGAAAAATATACAGCATATGAAAAAATAAAATCTGTGAGAGTTAACTATAAATTTTCGCCGATGTTAAAGGATATTTTACAGTTGATCTGTACCAATCCCGGAAAAAGAATAAAAAATCAGCATAATCAGCAAGAGCTGTGAGAGAAAACTTCAGCAGGATCAAATGTGATCACTCATTAGTTATTTCCTCTATCAAAAATTATTTTTTCTGAGCCTCACAAAGCTTGATGAATTGAGCTTCCACATCCTGAAATTTTGGAGGCATTTCAGAAGAAACCCAAAACAACATAGCCATAGTTTTTTCTCCAAAAGCCTCTTTAAATAAATCTTTATTTAATCGATAGCATTCTCTAAGTAATCTTTTGATGCGGTTTCTATGAACAGCTCTCTTGAAGTATCTTTTAGAAACAGAAACACCCAATTTCACACTTTCAATAGGAAGAGTAGGTTTATCTTTCAGAATAATGATCCTCAGATTTCCGGAAGTTCTCCATTTACCCTTTTCAAAAAGTAAACTGATCTCGGTATTTTTTTTGAGCTTTTCCGCTCTTGGATAGTTAGATTTCTGCATTAATCTTGTTTCAGTAAATGATTAATTACTTCAGCAGCAGCATAAAGCCCAAAAATAGCAGGCATATAGCTGATGGTTCCATAAAAAGATCTTTTATAATTCGTTCCGTCTGTCATTTTCAGGCTTTCTTCGTCCTGAATATCATTGGCAAAAACGCAACGCACACCCTTGTCGATTTTTACTTTTCTCAGTCTTTTTCTTATCTGTCTTGCAAGATGGCAATGCTCAGTTTTGCTGATGTCTCTTACCAATACTTTACTAGGATCAGTCTTTCCGCCGGCTCCCATTGAGCTTATCACTTTTATCTTTTTTCTTTTAGCAGCAATAATTAAGCTTAATTTTGGAGTTACACTATCAATACAATCCAATACATAGTCAAAGGGTGCTGAATCCATTACTTCCTCCATTCTTTCAGGATTCAGGAATTCATTGATTTTCGTCAATTTAAGGTCAGGATTAATATCTAGAAGTCTTTCAGCAACAACTTCTACTTTATGCTTTCCAACAGTAGACCGTAAAGCAGGGAGCTGCCTGTTAACATTAGTAATATCTACAGTATCACCATCTACAATGGTCATACTTCCAACTCCTGCTCTTGCCAGGAATTCTGCTGCAAAAGAACCTACTCCGCCCAGTCCTACTACCAGGACGTTTGCTTTCATCAACTTTTCTAATCCTTCTTCCTTCACCAAAAGTTCCGTTCTTTCCAGCCAGTATTTATCCATTTTTTATTGTGTGTAAATTTTCTAAAATTTGTTCGTTGAGGTCTTCCAAAGAAATTTCCTTTATTTCTGAAACCTTAAGATACAATTCTTCGATCTTAAAATCTTCATTGTCGGTTTCTAAAAAGAATTGATCTAAGGGAGTGTTTTTTAAAATATCCTGCAAAGATAAATTATCCAAAACAGCTTTTCCAAAACTCAGATAAAAATTATTAGCCAGAAGATCTTCTGCAACTTTTCTTTTTTATTAAAACCATGAATAATCATGGGCTGTTCCGCCTTTTTTTTAAAAGAAATTACCTCGTAAAATTTTCTGACGCAGTGAATAATCACAGGTTTTTTTACTTCATTAGAAATATGAATCTGTTTTAAAAAAACTTCCTCCTGTATTTTTTGATCAATTGGGACCAAAGAATCCAAACCGCATTCTCCTATAGCAAAACAGTTCTGAAACATCATACTTTTCATCCAGCTCAACTGACGATCTATATTATTACTATCGATATCATTGGGATGTATTCCTATTGAATACGGGGAGTCTGGCGGAATTTGCCCAATATCCAAATTGTAAATTCCGTCTTTAATGTATTTTTTATGATGGTGAAAATCAAAAAATTCCATAGTCAAAAATAGCACTATTTGTAATTAATATAAAATTATTAAACGATCGTTTATAAATGTGTTAAAAATTTCTTAACTTTACTCAAAGTGCACTTTATGAAAAAAAAATTTACTGAAAAACAGATCCACATACTAGACATTGCAGAAGAATTAATTGCAAAGAAAGGGTACGAAGGAACTTCTGTAAGAGATATTTGCTCCAAAGCTAATATCAACGTCGCTATGATCTCCTATTACTTCGGTTCCAAGGAGAAAATGATGTCTTATCTTTATCAATATAGAGTATTAAAGACCAGGGAAAACTTTTCAGAATTTGCGGATACCATCAAAGAGGGAAAACCGGAAATGCAAATGCGGGAAATGATAAAATATATCGTTTCGCAGTTATTCAAATATAATTACTTTCATGGGTTTGTTACCCAGGAACTCCGTCATACAGAGAATTTAAAAGATGAATTGCTGGATTTTTATCAGCTGTTTGTAAAGAAACTGGATGAAGTGATCAAAAAAGGAGTAGCCTCAGGAGTATTTACCTTTACCCCCAAGCCGGAAGATATCCTTACCATGATTATTGGTTCTACCTTATTCGTGATCCGGAATAAAAACTTTTATGAACTTTACGTACCAAGTAAAAATGAAGAAGCCTACGCAAAAGAAGCTGAGAAGAAAGTGAGAATGAATCTTTTATTAAGTGTTTTTGCCATTTTAGGATACGCTGCAGACTAAAATTACGTTAAATATTCATAAAAAAAATCTATTGACAAAAAAGTTATATTTTTGCAAATTAGTAAATCGGCTGTATAATCCGAAAACTGTTGAATTTTTTATATGAAAAAATATATTTTAGGTCTTTTTGCTGTAGCAGTGATGGCATCATGTGTTAGCCAGCAAGAAAGAGCAATGAAGAGTGCTGATAAAGATTTTATCTTAAAAGCTGCCAATGAAAACTTCACTAAGAAAAAGTGGAAAAATGCATTGGCTCTTTATGACAGACTTGCGAACCTTGTAGCAGGAACGGATGATTTTCCTAACGTAGGTTTCAATACAGCTTATGCCAACTACTATGATAAAAGTTATAAACTGGCAGGGCATCAGTTTAAAAACTTTGCAGTAAACTTCCCAAAGGATCCAAGAGCTGAAGAAGCAGCTTATATGTCTGCATTATGTTACTATGAAGGATCTATGGATTACAACTTGGATCAATCTAGTACAGAATTGGCAGTAAATGAGCTTCAGGACTTCCTGAACAACTATCCGAATTCAGAAAGATCAAAGAATATTAGCCAACTTATTGACGAACTAACTTATAAGCTTGAATTTAAAGCTTATGAAAACGGAAGACAATACTTTAAAATGGGTGAGTACAAAGCAGCTAATGTTGCATTGGAAAACGTATTGGAAGATTTCCCAAGTACAAAACTTCGTTCGAAAATTTATGATTATATCATGAAATCACGATATGAATTGGCAATGAAGTCTGTTTATAACCTTAAAGACGAGCGTATTGAAAGTGCTTTAACCTATATGAAAATGGTTGAAAAAGAACTTCCAAATACAGAATACTCTAAAACAGCGTCTGATCTGAGAGAAAAATTGGAAAAAGAGAAAGCTCATTTTGTAGGGGTGAAAAAAGAAACCGAAGCAAGAATTGCAGCTTTAACGGCCAGACAAAAGAAAGAAGCTGAAAAGCTTGCCAATCAGAATAAAACAGAACAACAAGTTAAAGATCAGATTAGCAACGAAAAGCAGGCAAAGCAGATGCAGAGGGATAGTGCGGCACTTCAGACCCCTCCACCTGCGGCGACTTTCAAAATTAAAAGATAATTCGTAAATTTGCCATCTTAAAATAAAAATAATTTTCTCAAAATGAGTGTAAAAGATACAAAAGCAGAAGTAAATACTATTACTTACGACAAAGATAAGATTGAAGATAAAGTAGGTTCAATCTACGAAGCTATTGTTATCATGGGAAAGAGAGCAGAGCAAATCAATGCGGAGATCCGTACGGAACTTCACAATAAATTGGATGAGTTTGCTGTTCACAATTCTACATTAGAAGAAGTTTTCGAAAACAGAGAACAGATCGAGATCTCTAAGCATTACGAAAAACTTCCAAAGCCAACTTCAATTGCTATTGAAGAATGGTTAAATGGAGACGTATATTTTAGAAAAACAGAAGAGAGAAAGTAATCATCTGTCTTTTTTATAAACAAAGGTCATAAAGGAATTAAGTTCTTTTATGACCTTTGCTGTTTTAAACCCTGATTGTGGGAAAAAATAAGTATTTTAGTATTTCAAAAAAATTAAAGCTAAATGAGTGTTTCCGGTAAAAAGATCCTTATTGCCGTTTCTGGAGGAATTGCAGCCTATAAAGTTCACTTTCTGATCAGAGACTTTGTAAAACAAGGAGCCGATGTGCAGGTGATTATGACCCCAGATGCAGAACATTTTGTAACCAAATTAAGCTTGGCTACCCTATCGAAGAAACCAGTTTATTCTGATTTTTATGATCATAACGGAACCTGGAATAGCCATGTGGAACTTGCTTTATGGGCAGATGTAATGCTTATTGCTCCCTGTACAGCCAATACCTTGTCTAAAATGATCCACGGAATGTGTGATAATCTTGTGATTGCAACCTATATGTCAGCAAAATGTCCGGTATTTATTGCTCCTGCGATGGATTTGGATATGTATGCACACCCTTCTACAAAAAGAAATATCGAACTGGCAGAAAGCTATGGACACGTTATTGTGCCTGCTGAAAGTGGAGAGCTGGCGAGTGGTTTGATCGGACAGGGAAGAATGGCTGAACCGGCAACAATATTCAGTGCTGTTGAAAACTATTTTGCAGATCATACTATTGAAAGAAGCCTGGAAGGAAAGACCGTTTTAATTACGGCGGGGCCTACCTATGAGGCTATTGATCCGGTAAGATTTATAGGAAATCATTCCTCAGGAAAAATGGGCTTTTCTTTGGCCGAAGAAGCTTCAAAGAGAGGAGCAGAAGTTATTCTGATCTCAGGCCCAAGTTCTCAAACCCTTACGGATAAAAGTATAGAACTGCATAAAGTAACTTCTGCAAAAGAAATGCTGGCTAAGGTATTTGAATTCTATGACAAAATAGATATCGGGATTGCAAGTGCAGCTGTGGCAGATTATGCTCCCAAAGATGTTGCTAAGGAAAAGATCAAAAAAAATGATGAAAACCTTACGATCGAATTGGTGAAAAATCCAGATATTCTTAAAACAATGGGAGAAAAGAAAACCCACCAGTTTCTGGTAGGATTTGCTTTGGAAACCCAGAATGAAGAAGAGAATGCCAAAGGAAAGCTGGAGAAGAAAAATCTTGACATGATTGTGTTGAACTCTCTTCGGGATGAAGGGGCAGGCTTTAAAAATGACACCAATAAAATTAAGATCTTCACCAAAACAGAAAAAAGAGAATTTGATCTGAAGTCGAAAGGAGAAGTGGCAAAAGATATTCTCAATTTTGTTGAATCTCAGCTTTTAAAATAATTTTAATAAATTTCCGTTCTCAATTTTTAATAGACAATGAAACCGTCAAAATTTACAAAGACAGATATCTATAAAGAAGGAACGATTACATTTGACATTAAAAAAATAAGTATCTCCATATGAAAAGAATTATCAGTTTGTTTTTTCTGTTATGTATCTGTAATCTTGGTTTTTCCCAGGAGTTGCTGGCAACCGTTCAGGTTAATTCCCAGCAGATAGGAGGTAGTAACCAGCAGGCTTTTAAAGCATTGGAAAAAAGTCTTAGGGACTTTATCAATAATACCAGCTGGACAGGGAAGAAATTACAGAATTTTGAAAAAATCAAATGTGGTTTTTCCATTGTCATTTCAGAGAGAGATGTCAATAAATTTAAAGGAGCTATTGTCGTTCAGGCGGTACGTCCCGTATATAATACCACGTATGAGTCTCCTTTGTTGAACCTTCAGGATCAGAGATTCAGCTTTGAGTATATTGAAAATGAAAACCTTATTTTCAACGAGAGACAATTTTCCGGAAAAAATCTTACGGATGTTATCAGTTATTATATTTATCTTATCTTGGGGTATGATGCAGATAGCTTCCAGTCTATGGGAGGAACTCCATGGTTTACAAAAGCGCAGCAGATTGCTCAAAACTCTCAAAACAGAAACTATGACGGCTGGAATACAATCAATGAACCGAGAAGCCGTACAATACTAATTAATGAAATTATGAATCCCAACTGGAGCCAGTTGAGATCTACTATGTATACCTATCACAGGTCAGGAATGGATAATCTTTTTAACCAGGATCAGACCCCGGCTAAAAAAGTGATTTTTGATGCCCTGATGCAGCTTAAAATGTATGAAAATACATTCCAACAGGGCTTTTATTTCAATCTTTTCATGGATACGAAAAGTGATGAGATCTTCAATGTTTTCAATTCGGGAACTAATGGGGGACTTGTTCTTAATGATCTGAAACAAACGATGATTGTTCTTTCTCCTAAAAACATTGATAACAAGTGGAATAAATGGAAGAACTAAAATATGAAGAAGGTGAAATTGAAGAAATTATAGACCGGACTCTTAATTTTTGGGTTGAAAATAAACTCAATCAACTTCCTGGTGATATTGAGGATAAAATGCTTGCCCCGGATCAGCCTGACGAAGAATGGAAATTCTGGCTTCCCGTTACAAGTACAATTACAGATGATGAACTTCATGAATTTGAAGCCGAAGCTGGTTTTACCTTCCCGGAAGATTTTAAAATATTCCTAAAATATAAACATTTCTACGAACTTCAGATCTCAGAAGTCTCTTTTTGCTCACTTCCTGTTAGCTCATGGAGAGCTTCTCTCCGTGAAATGATGTTTGAAACCTATCCAAGAGAATTTCTTTTTGACAAGGGATATGTTCCCTTTGCAATATATAGTGACTGGGGATTGTTGTGCTTTGATACTCATAACAATAATGCTATTGTCCGCTGGGATCATGAAGATCAAGATTCTTTTGAATATCAACATCAAAGCTTTTATGAACTGCTTACAGACATTTCAAAAGCGTAGGTCCTCCTATTTAATCTTGATCTGCCGTTTCTGTTTTCGTTAAAAAAACTTATTTTTACAATCAATATTAATCTTTGATAAAAACGCGGATTATCCATGCTTTCAAGAATTTACATTAAAAATTTTGCCCTGATTGATACTCTTGAAGTATCATTGAATAACGGTCTTCAGGTAATTACCGGAGAAACCGGAGCAGGAAAATCCATTATTTTGGGTGCACTGCGCCTTATCCTGGGAGAAAGAGCAGATGTAAAATCCATTTCAAAAGCAGAAGAAAAAAGTGTGGTAGAAACCGAGTTTGCACTGAATAATCAATTCAAGAAATTCTTTATTGAAAACGATCTGGATTATGAATTGCAAACCATTATCAGAAGAGAAATATTGCCATCCGGAAAATCCAGGGCATTTATCAATGATGTTCCGGTAACTTTGGATATACTGAAAGAGCTCTCTTCCCAGTTAATTGACATCCATTCCCAATTTGAAACGTCTAATCTTTTTACTTCAGAATATCAGTTTAAAATTATCGACGGACTTTCTGAGAATAAAAAAATTATTGAAGACTATCAACTAGAGTTTTCAACATTTCAGAATCTGAAAACATTGCTTAAAAAGCTTAAGACGGAGCTTTCAGAAGCTAATAAAGAAAGTGATTATAAAGATTTCCTGCTCAACGAACTTGAAGAATTAAAACTGGATGATGTAGATTATGAAGATATTCAGAATCAGTTATCTATTCAGGAAAATGCAGGGATGATCTCTGAAAATGTAGGTCAGATCCTCTCAAGATTTCATCAGGAAGAAATTGGAATTCTTTCATTTTTTAATGAAGCCAAAGCTAAGCTTTCCAAAATTGCAGGTCTTTCAACCAATTTTGCAGAACTGGATCAAAGGCTTGAAACTTCATTTGTAGAGTTGAAAGATATTATTTCTGAGCTGGAACATGAGGCTGAAAAACTGGAGACCAATCCGGAAAACCTTATCGTTCTTACCGAACTGAATAATAAAATCAATGCTTTATTCCTGAAACATAATGTTTCGGATCTTACTGAGCTGATTGAGATCAGAAATACACTGGCTGGAGATCAGAAAGATGCCTCAGAATTGGAAGCGCAAATCATTGAAACTGAAGAAAATATTATTGAAAAAGAAAAGTCACTTCAGATTCTTGCAGAAAAACTTTCCAAAAACAGAAAAAAGAATATCCCTGTTTTCATTAAAAAAGCAGAAGGACTTCTTAAAAAATTAGGGCTTGAAAAAGCCAGAGTGGATATAGAATTACAGGATAGCGGGGAATTCAATCTATTTGGAAAAGAAAATATCCAGCTTTTATTCCAGGCTAATTCAGGATTCCCTTTAAAGCCAATTCAAACGGCTATTTCCGGTGGTGAAAGATCAAGGGTAATGCTGGCGGTAAAAAAGATCATTGCAGAAAGTGATGAATTGCCAACATTGATTTTAGATGAAATTGATACCGGAGTTTCAGGAAAAGTAGCCGAAGAAATTGGAAACCTTATGCGTGAAATGTCTGAAGATATGCAGCTGATTGTTATTTCTCACCTGGCACAGGTTGCAGCCAAAGGAAATGATAATTATAAAGTGGTAAAACAGGATATTGCGGGGAAAACCCAATCTACCATCATTCCATTAAGTGATGAAGAAAAACTAAATGAAATTGCCCAGCTGCTTTCAGGAAGCAAAATTACTGAAGCAGCCCTTGCTCAGGCGAAAGAACTTATTGGCTAAGAAGCTGTAACGTTTTTTACGCTGTAGTTACTAATGTAAAAAACTAAACTATGTTTCTAAAGTTCCTTAATCTGGAAATCAAAAGCTTCTTCCGTGGGACCTCTCTAGGAGTTAATCTTACCATGAAAATTCTGAGATTCATTGCGATTCTTTATTTCATGGGCTGTCTTGCCGGCGCGGCCTTTTTGGTCTTTAAGTATGTTCAGGAAGAAATGCATCAGGATCCTTTAAAGATTGTTTCTACCCTCTTACTCATAGGTTGGGTCGCCGATTTAGCCATCAAATATCTATGGCAGGAAATCCCCACACAGAATATCAAACCTTTCCTTACACAGAATATAAAAAAGAGAACCCTGGTTAATTATCTGTTGGTAAAAACTTTTTTTCAGCTTTCAGCTGGTTGAATTCCCTCTTTTTCATTACATTTTCAGGAATTGCATTATTTCATGGGTATAATGTTGTAGGAATTTTGTCGTGGTTGATTGGTATTTCCGCATTGTTTTATCTGAATAGCTTTGTCAATATTTTTCTGAACAGTACAGAAAAGGTTGCGATTGTGGCGGCTGTAATCATTGTGATCGTAGCCGCATTAGGTTATTATCATATTATTCCGATACTGTCTTACTCGGAAATTGCGTTCTATGGTCTTTATGAAAAGCCTTATCTTTCCCTGATTCCTGCTGCATTGTTTGTGATATTATGGGTTTTTAGTTTTAGATATATCCGCAAAGAGTTTTACCTGGATCAAGGTCTTGAAGCTAAAAAATCAATAGGGAAAACAGAAAATATAGCATTTCTGAATAAATATGGGGTCATAGGGACATTCATCAATAATGATGTTAAAATGCTGAGACGTAATAAAGTAGCCAAAGGAATTCTTTTAGGAAGCTTTATGTTTCTTTTCTATGGCTTGCTGATGTATACTTCCAAGGCATATAAAACTCCGGCAATGACTATGTTTATGGGACTTTTTGTAACCGGAGGATTTCAGTTTCTGTTTGGGCAGAGAGTTCCTGCCTTTGACAGTTCTTATTATCCGCTGATGATGACCCTTAATGTTCCTTACAAAGAATATTTAAAAGCCAAGTGGTGGCTGATGAATATTGTGACTGGAGTTTCAATCATTATAGCAGCCCTTTATAGTTATTTTGGCTGGGAAATTTATGTTACCTTTTTCGCGGCTGGGCTCTATAATATTGGCGTAAATTCACAATTTACACTTTAGTCCGGAGCGTTCAACAAAACACAGATTGATCTCAATGCAAAAGAAAAAAGATTTGGACAGAAAAATAGCTTCAATTTAAAGTCAATGCTGTTGATGATTCCCAAAATGCTTCTTCCTATGGCTGTATTTGCCGGTGCAAAATCACTTTTTGGAATTACGGCGGGAGTGGTAAGTATTGCCATACTGGGGCTTATAGGATTTTTATTTCGGGAAAAGATCTTTGATATCATTGTAAAGCATTATAAAAAAGAAAAATACAGCACTTTAGAAGCGTTTAAAAATAAAGACTAAGCTATGATTACTATACATAATTTATCTAAAACATACGGAACAGCAACCGTTCTGAATATTGAACATCTTGAAATTTCTAATGGTGAAACTTTCGGTTTGGTAGGAAACAACGGGGCAGGAAAAACTACTCTTTTCAGCCTGATGCTAGACCTTATTCAGGCAAGTACAGGTTTTGTAAGCATTGATGGAATAAAAGTAAATGAATCTGAGATCTGGAAAAATAAAGTTTCCGCATTTGTAGACGATTCCTTTCTTATTGGGTATCTGACTCCCGAAGAATATTTTTATTTTATTGGTGAATTAAGAGGCCAGAATAAGGCTTCTGTAGATGAGTTTTTAAAACCTTTTCATGATCTTTTTAATGGCGAAATTCTTAAATCGGGAAAGTATATCCGGGACCTTTCGAAAGGAAATCAGAAAAAAGTAGGAATTGTAGGAGCGATTATTGGAAATCCTGAAATCATCATTTTGGATGAGCCATTTGCTAATCTGGATCCATCTACCCAGATTAAGCTTAAAAATCTGATCAAAGAATTATCAAAACAGGATGGAGTGACATTTCTTATTTCCAGCCACGACTTATCGCATACTACAGAAGTTTGTAACAGAATTGTGGTAGTGAATAAGGGTCAGTTGGTAAAAGACATTCAAACAACTCCTGAAACTTTAAGAGACCTTGAACAGTATTTTTCAGATCAGGTTTCCGGAGCAAATGAATTTGCCGGATCATAATTTACAAGACAGGAAAGCTCTATTTCCTGTCTTTTTTTACAATTCAATTAATTCAAAATAAAAAATATTTTTTTTGTGTAACCTTTTACAATTTTCATTGTCTTTATAGTAGAAACAGTATTAGAATGAAATTTTTGTTCGGAAATAAAAAAGATGATTTGTTGAGCCTTCTGAAGAAACAGGATCCGGCTGCACAGAAGCTTTTCTATGAGCAGAATGTAAAGAGATTTCTGAGTGTGGCAAAAAGTTATGTAAGTGACTTGTACCAGGCGGAAGATTGTCTCATTAAAGCATTCTGTAAAATATTTAAGCATATAGAAAGCTTCCGGGAAGAAGCAAATCTAGAAAGCTGGGCCAGGAGAATTGTTGTGAATGAATGCCTGAACTTTATTAAAAGTCATAAAACGGTATTTTATCTCGACGAGATCAATCAGTCTTTTCAGGAAGATGCCCATGAACCGAATATTGAATTTGATTTTAATGCCCAGGAATTATTGGATCAATTGCCGGATGCTTACAGAATGGTTTTCAATCTGTATGTATTAGAAGGCTATTCTCACCAGGAAATTGCTGATACTTTGCAAATTTCTCTTGCAGTGAGCAAAACACAGTTGTTCAGAGCAAAAGAAAAATTAAGAAAGATCTACTTTCAACAACAAAAAAAAATGAAAAATGAACACGTCTAAAGATAATTTTGAATGGCAAATCAGAAAACAGATTGAAGAACGGGAAATTACTCCTTCCAGAGATCTTTGGTCTGAAATTGAAATGCAGTCCGGGAATAAGACCACCACAGGATCAAAAATAAACTGGTTTTTAGTAGCTGCATGCATCGTCCTGAGTTTCAGCTTAGGAACAGTTTTATTTTTACTGAATGATTCATCATCAGCTCAACCGGAATTGGTAAAAGAGACACCGAAACATGATGTGGAACAAATAATCACTATACCGAAGCAGGATCAAGCTCAGTTAGCAGAAAAAACCAATACAAAGAAAGAACTGAAAAATGTTCCCATTCCAAAAGAAACTGAAAAGATCGCAGTTTTACCTATCACAAAAGAAAGTAAAATAAGTTCCAAAGAAATTATTTCTGAAAAGAAAATTGAAATACTCCGCATTCAGGCTCCGAAAACTCTTGCAAAGATAGACTCTTCAAAAGTTCAGGTGAAAAAGAAAAAATATGTGGATCCCTCCACACTTCTTTTCTCAGTAGAACATAAAGATGTAATTGAAAAAACAAAAGGTGGAAGTAATGTGGCTACTATAGAGTTGAATACTAAATAATTATCTCCAAATAATAAAAAAAATAATAACATGATCAAGAAATTAATCGTAATGGGAATGGTGTGCCTTGTTTCGACATCATTTTATGCGCAAAAGAAGTTCAATATCAATTTGTCTAAAAAAGATACTGAAGTAAGCCCTATTGTGAAAGAAAAAGTTGAAGAATATGCAACAAAAATTAATGCAATTATTCAGGAAGAAAAGAAATTGATGGGAGAAGAGCTTGAGGTATTGAAATCCAGAAATCTTGATACTGCAGATTTTAATAGAGAAAAAGCTCAGATTGCAGATCGTTATTCAGAAAAAATGGATAAAAGAATTGAAGATCTTGGATTTGATCTGGATGAGGTCATCCAAAAGCAGGTCAGATATTCACTTTTAAATACGGATGTGAACTCTAATGAAGAACTTAAAGCAAAGCTGTTAAAGAAATTTCGTCCAACAAGAAACCTTACCGGGTATTTTTCTTACGGAGTAATGACGCTGACCAATAATCTTCCGGACAATATGTTAGATAAGAATATCGGATATGCAAATAATCTCGAATTTGGATTAAAACTAAATTATCAGCTAAGCCGAACAAGCCCTTGGGCTATAACTTCCGGACTAGGATTTTCCTGGAGAACCATTAGAATGGATAATAATATGTTATTTACAAAAAGTCAGGATAATGGAGTTGCCCTTGAGCAATACAACGGAAATCTGAGCAAAAGTAAATTGAGAACAGGGTATATTATGATTCCGCTAGGAGTGCAGTATAACTTTTCAAAACTTAAAAATGCAGGAATGGACATCCAGTACCGAAATTATTACAGAGGTTTCAAAGTAGGAGCCAATGTATATGGAGGAGTGAAAATGACGACCAACAATATTGTAAAAGGAGACGAGGGTGAGATCAGAAATAAAGGAAATTATCAGGTAAATCCTTTTGTGTATGGAGCTCAGCTTACATTTTCTTACAACAGTTTCAGCGTATTTGTGAAGAAAGATTTTAGTAACTTCTTTAAAGATAGCTATTTTAAAAATGACAAAGCTCTTGTTTTCGGGATTTCCATTGGAATAGAATAATCTTTCATTGATATCAATTAAAAACACCGGAGAAAGTTCTCCGGTGTCTTATTTAAAGTCTATGAATGAAAATAGGAATTGCTATTTCAGGCTCCCAACCATATCTTCAGGTTTTACCCATTGATCAAATTGTTCAGGAGTTAAAAACCCAAGATTTACAGCTTCTTCTTTAAGAGTTGTTCCGTTTTTATGAGCTGTTTTTGCGATTTTTGCAGCATTTTCGTACCCAATATGAGTATTTAAAGCCGTTACAAGCATTAATGATTTATCTACAAGCTCTTTAATTCTCTCATGATTGGGCTCAATACCTACAGCACAATGGTCATTGAATGAAATACATGCATCGGCAATAAGTTGAGCAGATTGCAGGAAGTTATAGGCCATTACCGGTTTGAAAACATTCAGCTCATAATTTCCCTGAGTTCCGGCAAAAGAAATGGTTGTGTCATTCCCTAGAACCTGAGCACAAACCATTGTCAGAGCTTCATTTTGAGTAGGGTTTACCTTTCCGGGCATGATGGATGATCCTGGTTCATTTTCCGGAATATAGATCTCCCCGATTCCTGAACGAGGTCCGGATGCCAGTAATCTGATATCCTGAGCAATTTTGAATAAAGAAACAGCCAGTTGTTTTAAAGCTCCGTGGCTTTCAACAATAGCGTCATGAGCAGCTAATGCTTCAAATTTGTTCTCTGCAGTGATAAACGGATGGTTGGTAAATTTTGCAATATATTCAGCCACTTTTACATCATAACCGGCTGGTGTATTCAGCCCTGTTCCTACTGCTGTACCACCCAAAGCCAATTCAGAAAGATGAGGTAGAGTATTTCTCAAAGCTCTTAAGCCAAATTCCAATTGAGCAACATAACCGGAAAATTCCTGCCCCAATGTAAGTGGAGTCGCGTCCATTAAGTGCGTTCTTCCGATTTTTACTACATCTTTGAAGGCCTTGGATTTTTCAGAAAGCGTATTTTTCAATTTTTCAACTGCCGGAATGGTGACTTCCACTACCTTTTTGTAGGCTGCAATGTGCATCGCTGTTGGATAAGTATCGTTGGATGACTGGGATTTATTCACATCATCATTCGGGTGAATTTCAGATTTCTCTCCTAAGGTTCCGCCATTATTCACATGTGCACGGTTGGAGACAACTTCATTCACATTCATGTTGGACTGAGTTCCCGAACCCGTCTGCCAGATAACCAAAGGAAACTGGTCATTCAGTTTTCCTTCAAGGATCTCATCACAAACTTTAGCGATCATGTCTCTTTTTTCAGAAGAAAGAGCTCCCAAATCAGTATTGGTATAAGCTGCAGCCTTCTTTAAATAAGCAAAAGCCTCAATGATCTCGTGCGGCATAGATCCTTCAGGGCCGATTTTGAAATTGTTTCTGGAACGTTCTGTCTGTGCACCCCAAAGTTTATCTGCAGGAACCTGCACTTCTCCCATGGTGTCTTTTTCTATTCTGTAATTCATTGTGGTTGAAATTTTATAGTCTTTTTAATTGTGAAGCCGGTTCTTTTCCTTGTTGGGCCCCATTATTTGATTAGTATAAAGGTACTTATAAACTCAAAAACTCGCAATTTATAATCATTATAAATATCAATTTTAATGACTGATTTTGCTCATATTTTTTTAGAGGAAGCCGTATTTTTGTACAAACAAAAAATTGAATGGACTTTAGATATCAGGATCCGTATCCAATTCAGAAAGATGATACGGTGTATAAAAAGCTTACATCAGATTATGTAAAGGTTGAAAAATTGGGTGACAGAGAAATCTTAACCGTTGACCCAAAGGGGTTGGAATTATTGGCTGAAGAGGCTATGGCGGACGTTTCTTTCATGTTGCGTTCTTCACACTTAGAAAGCCTTAAAAGAATCATTGATGATCCTGAAGCTACCGATAATGATAGATTTGTTGCTTATAATTTATTACAAAATGCTGCTGTAGCGGCAGAAGGAGCGCTTCCTTCCTGTCAGGATACAGGAACGGCGATTGTAATGGGTAAAAAAGGAGAAAACGTTTATACAGGAGTGGATGACGGTGAATTCTTAAGCCGTGGAATCTTCAATACCTATCAAAAAAGAAATTTAAGATATTCTCAGGTTGTTCCTTTAACAATGTTTGATGAGAAAAATTCAGGATCTAACCTTCCGGCGCAGATTGATATTTATGCCAAAAAAGGAGATTATTATGAATTCTTATTCTTAACAAAAGGAGGAGGTTCAGCGAACAAAACATTTCTTTACCAAAAGACAAAATCTTTACTGAACGAGAAATCTCTTGAAGAATTCATCAAAGAAAAGATTTCAGATCTTGGTACAGCAGCTTGCCCGCCTTATCACCTAGCATTGGTAATTGGAGGAACTTCAGCTGAGGCTAACCTTGCTGCTGTGAAAAAAGCTTCTGCAAAATATTACGACAATCTTCCAACAGAAGGAAATGAAGCCGGTCAGGCATTCAGAGACCTTGAATGGGAAGCTAAAGTTCAGAAGATCTGCCAGGAAAGTGCCATTGGTGCACAGTTTGGAGGAAAATATCTTACTCACGATGTAAGAGTAATCAGACTTCCAAGACATGCTGCTTCTTGTCCGGTAGGTATGGGTGTTTCATGCTCAGCAGACCGAAATATCAAAGGGAAAATTACCAAAGACGGGATTTTCCTTGAGCAGCTGGAACAGGATCCGAAAAGATTTTTACCTGCTACACCTCCACATCTTGAAGAAGCGGTTGAAATTAATTTGAATAAGCCAATGCCTGAAATTCTGGCTGAGCTTTCAAAATATCCAATCAAAACAAGATTAAAACTGAACGGAACATTGATCGTAGCAAGAGATATTGCTCATGCTAAGATCAAAGAAATCATCGATAGCGGAAAACCAATGCCAGAATATTTCAAAAACCACCCAATCTATTATGCAGGACCTGCAAAGACACCTGAAGGAATGGCTTCAGGGAGTTTCGGACCTACCACTGCAGGAAGAATGGATGTGTATGTAGATGAATTCCAGAGCCATGGCGGAAGTATGATTATGCTGGCAAAAGGAAACAGAAGTCAGGATGTTGCCAATGCTTGTAACAAGTACGGAGGATTCTATCTTGGATCTATCGGTGGACCGGCAGCTATTCTGGCGAAGGATAATATTGTGTCAGTAGATGTGGTAGACTTCCCTGAATTAGGAATGGAAGCAGTAAGAAAGATCGAAGTAAAAGACTTCCCGGCATTCATCATTACGGATGATAAAGGAAATGATTTCTTTGCAGACCTAGCTCATTAATCAAAATAAAAGACCTTGGGAGTGGAGGTATGAGATGTTTGCAAAAGCCTCAAATCTCTATTCCCACCGCCTTAAAATCTATATAGAATTAAAATAAATTAAAAAATAGAGCAGGTATCTTTTGTGTAAAAAAGAAAAAAGCTTTACTTTTGCCTAAAATCTTTAAGAGAATGATAACTATTTTATCAGCATTTTGGCCGTTCTACCAGTTCCTTTGGACTGTATTCTTTATTACTATGTTCTTAGTAGGATTCTGGTGTATTTTTATGTTCTTCGGATTAGTAATCCCAATGTGGCTAACTGAAGGTTTGAAAGAGTACTTCGGAAAAGTAAAACCTTTCGATCCTGAAGATATCAGAAGAAAAAATATATATGAACAGGAGGGAGTAGAGGTTATTTTTAACGAACCTAAAGGAAACGGACCATTCCTTCACGATCACGGACATCATCATTAATTGATTGTCATTGCTTTTTCACCTGAATTCTGAAAAAGTAATATCAAAGCAAAACAACATATATAAACCGCTTAATTTTTTAAGCGGTTTTTCTATTTATTACTCCGCAAGTGTTCCGGTGATACTCCAAACTTCTTTTTAAAAGCGCGGGTGAAATTCTGAAGATATTCATATCCACATTCAATAGCAATTTCTTTAATCATAATATCCTTGTCTGTAATAAGTTTCCGGGCTTTCAACATCCTAAGTTCCGAAATGTAGTGGCTGATCGTAATGTGATATTCTGCTTTGAACTCTTTCCTGATAAGATTTTGATTGACCCCTATCAACTTTCCGATTTCTTCTGCCTTAATATTCCGGTGATAATTTTCATCAATGAATTTTTTTACCATTTCAGGAGTTTTTGATACAATCTCCAGGGTATTCTTTTCATTAAACTGTTCAAAGATGAGAATCAGCAGTTTGATGATTTTTGCTTCAATAAACAGCTTTTGCATGACTCCCTTTTTAGAATAGGTTAAAATTTCTTTTAAAATAATATGCATTTCAACGGTCATGTTGGGAGGAGTGGTTTTTTGAAGAAAGATGAAGTTATTATGGATCATGTTTTCCAGGATTTCTGCCCCTTCTCTATTGCTTTCCGAGTTGATAAGATTTGAAATATATTGATAATTGAGTTGAATATGAAGGTATTTAAGATTCTCTTCACTGTCAGTCCATAATTCTGCCTTGTTTTTGCGTGATGAATAATGAAGGATATACTGGTTTTTTTTAAATAAGAATTGCGTATCACAATCATGAGCCTTCAGATGAATATCCGGGCTTAATAAGAACAGAAGATTGAAACTTGAAGTAGGTTCAAGTAGATATGATTTTGGAGAGCCTTCAGAAGCAGATAAATGCTGCATATTAATTTCAATATTCTCTGATCTGAAAACAAGCTCTTTTCCCTGTTGATCCCCCATACAGCATATTTTTACAGCCATAGTACCACGTAAAGCACCTTTATAGGATAACTAAAAGGTGGGAAATGATAACCCGGAATTAATTACGTAAGGTACTTTTGTGCAAAATTAAATTAAATTTAGAATAATTAAAAATAATATTTATGATTGGAGATTTATATTTTGCAGTGCGAAACCTGGGAATAGGAATATTGCTGATGGCAGGAGGTACGTTGGGAGCTCAACAAACCTGCAATAATACGAATCCGGGCAGTAATGCTGGAGATCTGGGGTGTGTGACCTTTATTTATCGCGGACAACCAGTTACTTACACTACAGTAAGGACTGTGGATGGAAATATATGGCTTCAGCAAAATCTTGGGAGTGAAAGAGTAGCAGAAGCAATGAACGATGATAAAGCCTATGGAGATTTGTTTCAGTGGGGAAGATGGGATGACGGGCATCAGCTGCGATCTTCGTCTACAGTTTCTTCTCCTTCTGTGAACTCTCCGGATGGTTTACAGAATGGGTCTTTTATTACAGGATCTCCAGCATGGTGGTCTGGTAATGGACTGACTGACAAATGGGAGGGTTCAGGTTTTTCAGAAGTGGGTGAGACCGTTGGAATTGACCCATGTAAGGCTATAGGGGCAGGCTGGAGACTACCTACTCAGGCAAATTGGGCAGATGTTATTGATATTGCCGGAATTTATACCCCTTTAAAGGCTTATGAAGGAATTTTAAAATTACCGATGGGAGGTTTCCGTGGTTCCTCAGATGGAAGTTTTACATCTGTAGGACAAAAAGGGTACTACTGGAGTTCTACTCCTACGGGAATTGGTGGTAAATATTTGTTTATAGGAACTACCATTGCCAATCCCTCTGCAGGAGCTTCAAGAGGGCAAGGGTCTTCAGTAAGATGTATAAAAATAGAATCAGAGCTTGGAACGTCTGATATTAACTTGAAGAAAAATGCTGTTGAGGTTTTTCCTAATCCAGTAAAGGGAATGCTTACTGTAAAAAGTACTTTCTTGATTGAAGGTCTAAAGATTATTAATACTGTAGGACAAAGTGTGCCAGCTTCATTTTCAGATAACCAGATTAATATGAATAGCTTGCCTTCAGGTTTATATATGATAGAGTTAAAATTAAAGAACGGAGAATCCGTGGTAAAGAAAATTATGAAAAATTAATATTTTTTAATAGTTGAATCAATATATCTATTAGATTTCCGTTACATACGATAGTTCATTACAATTACTTTTATTGAAAGGCTCATTGAAATTTTTTCATGAGCCTTTTTTATGTGATGTTGATATTTGTTTGATCAAAATAGAATAAGATGATCATTGCAAAGAGAAATTAATATTATATTCGATAAAAATAAAGACATGAAAAAATTATATTCCGCTGCTTTGTTATTCATTACAATGTTGGCTTTTGGACAGATTAACTATACGATTTCTCCAAATCCGTTTAATGAAACAGATGCAATTACCCTCACAATTCCCGGCGATCAGATTGATGAATCGGCCTGGGGAGTAACTAATAATTCAATTTATATCTGGTCATGGTCCTTTGATACCAATTATCAGAGCAGCCAGGATTGTCCTACCAATGGAAGCTGGAATAATTCCAACGATTTGAATAAGCTTAGTTACAATGCTGCAACCGATATATACTCAATAACACTGACGCCAACAGCCTTCTTCGGGAGAACGGGTATCGGAAGGTTTGGGTTTTTATTAAAGGATAAAACCGGTGCACACCAGACATCCCCTGATATCTTTGTAAATGTAGGTATTTTGAACCTGAGTTTAACTAATCCTTCGGCCAACAGCCTTACAACAGTACCGGTTGGAAGTTCGATCAATATTACCGCAACAACGAATGTAAATACTACTTTCCAGCTTAAAGCGAATGGAGTAGTGGTGAATTCTACCTCTGCTCCTTCTCAATCTTATTCTTACAGTTATACAGTTACAGAGGATGCCAGTATGGAGCTGATTGCTACAGAGGGGAGCAATTCCAAAAGTGCAGCATTCATTCTGCAGGTTCCCCGGAATGTGGTTTCTGAAGCTATTCCAGATTGGATCAGGCAAGGAATAAATTACAGTCCAATAAATCCTACTAAAGTTGGGCTTGCTTTGTATGCTCCTCACAAAAACTTTGTTCATGTGATAGGAAGTTTCAATAACTGGACGGTGAATGATACTTATCTGATGAAAAGGGATACCGTAAATCCGGATCTTTACTGGATTGAGCTAAATGGATTAACTCCACAGCAGCTTTATACGTTCCAGTACAGAACAAACGATTTGAGGAGGGTAGCAGACCCTTATTCTCCACAAATTTTATCTTCTTATGATGATCCGTGGATTTCATCTTCCACATATCCGAATCTTCCGGCATTTCCAGCTGGCCAGGGCTTTGAGGTTTCAACATTCAAACTCGGGCAAACTCCTTATAACTGGCAGGCAGGCAATTTTCAAAGACCAGCTAAGGAAGATCTTGTAGTGTATGAGCTGCTGTTAAGAGATTTTACCCAGGAAAAAAACTGGCAGTCTTTGATTAATAAAATCTCATATTTAAAAAATCTGAAAATCAATGCTATTGAATTGCTTCCAATTATGGAGTTTGACGGGAATCTTTCATGGGGATATAATACTTCCTTCCATTATGCCTTAGACAAAGCGTACGGAACTCCTGAAAAGTTCAAAGAATTTGTTGACTTGTGCCATCAGAATGGGATAGCTGTGATTTTGGATGTAGCTTTTAACCATGCCACAGGGCGCTCCCCTTTAGTAAGGCTTTGGAATATTGACCCGGATGGTGATGGCTATGGTGATGTGGCGGCTAATAACCCTTATTTCAATCAGGTCCCTAAGCACTCTTATAATGTATTCAATGATTTTAACCATAGCAGTCCTTCAACTCAGTATTACGTTGAAAGATGTCTTCAGCAATGGCTGACAGAGTATCGTATTGATGGCTTCCGTTGGGACTTAACAAAAGGTTTTACCCAAAACTGCTCTGAAAATGATGAAAACTGTACCAATGCTTATCAGCAGGACAGAGTAGATATTATGAAACATTATGCAGATAAACAATGGGCCCTTGATCCAAACTCTTATATGATATTCGAACACCTTGGAACGGATGCAGAAGAACAGCAGTGGGCTAATTACAGAATAGCAGAAGGAAAAGGAGTGATGCTTTGGAATAAACAAACAGAGCCTTACAATCAAAATACGATGGGGTATAAAGATAACAGCAATTATGACCGTATGAATCACAGTCTTCATGGCTTTACCAATATGCATGCTGTAGGGTATGGAGAAAGTCATGATGAAGAAAGGCTGATGTTTAAAAACCTTGCTTACGGAGCTATTAATGGAAGTTATAGTGTGAAGAACTTGAATACAGCTTTAGAAAGAATGAAAACATTTGGAGCCACTTTCTTTACCATTCCCGGTCCAAAGATGATCTGGCAGTTTGGAGAGCTGGGGTATGAATTCAGTATCAACCGATGTGCTGATGGAAGTATCAGCAACGGATGCAGGACTGATGAAAAACCTGTAGCTTTCACATTGGGATATGATAGTGATGTTAACAGAAAAGCAGTCTATGATACATGGGCAAAGATTATTGATATCAGAAATACCCATCCGGTATTCAAATCAAAAACGTATAGTATAGAATCCAATAACCTTGCAAATGATCCTGATGGATTAATCACAAGGATTTATGTGTATGACAGTACCATCAATGGAATGAAAAATGTAGTCGTTCTGGCGAATTATTCTACAGCCGTACAAAATATTACGCCTTATTTTCCGTATGTTGGACAGTGGAAAAATCTGATGGATGATACCGTTTCAAATATTGTTTCAACTACGGAACTCATTACTTTGCAGCCTGGAGAATTCAGAATTTTTGGAAACAATGCAGGATCTTTATCTACTTCTGATGTGAATGCAGCAAACAAATTATCCCTTCAGATCGCTGATAATCCGATCAAAAATGGGTTTGCTAAACTGATTTTCAATAAAGCCAGAAACGGAGAAATCATCATTTTCGAAATGAGTGGTAAAAAGCTTGATGCGTTCAAACTCGATAAAGAAAATGGTACTTATGAACTGAAGGTCAGTTATCCACCCGGAACTTATCTGGTTCATCTGAAATCAGAAACAGGAATCGCTATTCAAAAGATGATTGTAAAATAAATAGAGAGGCAAATTGGCAATTCAGCGAATTTGCCTTTTTTCTTTATAGGGCTCATTCGCTTTTGCATATTTGAAAAATTAGTCTACCTTTGCACTAGATTTATCAAGAAAGGTGGAGGGATTTGGCCCAATGAAACCTTAGCAACCTGCATAATTCCAGAAATGTAAAGGTGCTAATTCCAACCCGATGGGGGAGATAAGTGAAGTCAATATTTCTATATGAATTCCATTTCTTGAAGTCTTGTGTATCTGCAGTATAATCTGCGGAAGAATATTTATTAATTGGCAAGAACAAAGATGAAAAAACTAAGCACAGCTGTATTATTGCTGGGGACAATATGGGTCGCTGCCCAGGAGCAGGAGGAAAAAGGAAAACAAATCGAAGACATTATCATCGTAGGAAACCGTAACGTTAAAAGAACAAAACTGGAAACACCGGTTCCTGTAGATGTGATCAATATTGATAAAGTTCAAAGATCATCTCCGCAAATGACGGCTCAGGACCTTTTGAACTATGTTATTCCTTCATTCAATTCTGTAAGACAATCCGCTTCAGATGGAACGGAACATATTGATCCTGTAACGTTAAGAGGAATGGGACCAGATCAGGTTTTAGTATTGCTTAATGGGAAAAGAAGGCATACAACATCTCTTGTCAATTATCAGAATACCGTAGGAAACGGATCTGTAGGAACAGATCTGAGTACTATTCCTGTGATAGCCATAGAAAAAATTGAAGTATTAAGAGACGGTGCTGCTGCACAATATGGTTCTGATGCTATTGCCGGAGTGATTAATATTATTCTAAAAAAGAATGCCGGAGCTTCCGCAAGTTTAACCTATGGATTAAGTGGAAGAAATGACGGCGATACTTACCAGGCGGGAGTTAATTATGGAACTTCTCTTGGGAAAAATGATGGATTTGTCAATCTTTCATTGCAATTAAGCCACAGAGGAAAAACAACGAGAACCCAAAATCATGATCTTGATATTTTCGGAAATAATTTTGCCTATGAATTTGCAGATAATCCAGATATTGCAAGACAAAATGATGATGATGAAATAAGGAAAAGGGGATTAACAAGAGACTATTTTAATTTCCAGATCGGAGATGCACAAATCAGACAAGGGCAATTGTTTTTCAATGCAGAATATCCCTTGAACGATAACTTTAAGTTCTATTCTTTTGGTGGGTTCAGTATTAAAGAAGGGAAAGGATATGGTTTCAGAAGACTTCCCAACGAAGATTTTAATATTGTTAAAGAAATATATCCCAATGGTTTTCAGGCAGTCCTGAATTCTCAGATTTATGATATCTCTTATGCTGTAGGAGCGAAGTATAATGTCAACGATTGGTTGATTGACCTGAGCAATACTTTTGGAAGTAATACTTTCAACTATCATGTAAACAATACCAATAATGCCTCTCTTGGAATCAAGTCCCCAACACAGTTTTATGCGGGAGCTCATAGCTTTTTGCAAAATACGGTCAATCTTGATGTTTCAAAAAAAATCAAGAACTTCAATATCGCATTCGGTGGAGAATTCAGATTTGAACAATATCAGATCAAAGCAGGAGATGAGGCATCTTATACCCAATATGATGAAAACGGAAATATAGCAACAAAAGACTCTAAAGTAATCGGTGCGGGAGGTTCACAATCTTTTATAGGTTTTTCACCAGACAATGCCTTAAAAAAAGACAGACACGCCACTGCAGTATATGCTGATATTTCTTATGATCTGGATAAAAAACTGAATATTGATGCCGCTGCCAGATTTGAAAACTATTCAGATTTTGGGAGTACCCTGAACGGAAAGTTAGCAGTAAGGTATGAGTTTATAAAAAATTATGCAGTAAGAGCAGCCGTTGGAACCGGATTTAGGGCACCATCGCTTCAGCAGCAGTATTTTAATAACTCGTTTGCAGATATTTCTACATCAGGAGGGGGAATTGTGAGGAAAGGAATTTTTAATAATGATAGCCAGGCTGCACAGGTTCTGGGATTTGATAAATTAAAACAGGAAACATCCGTTAATGGGAGTGCTGGGTTTACCCTACGACCTGCTAAAGGCCTTTTCATTACCGTAGACGGATATATTATTAAAGTGAAAGACAGAATTGTCATTACCAGCAATATTACAGATTCCAGATTATCTGATCGTAATGTAGTAGGAGAAGGAAATCAGGTGGAAAGCGGCAGATTCTTTGCCAACGCCATTGATACCGAAACGAAAGGAGTGGATGTAGTTGTTTCTTATGATTGGAAGCTGGCTGGCGGAAACTTAAATATCAACCTTGCCGGAAATTATGCCGAAACCAAAATTACAGATTTCCATTTCCCGGAGAATTTGGACACCCCACAAAAAGAATTCTTTGGCCCGGATCAGATTAATATCACTGAAACTCTTTCTCCTAAAACAAAAGCATCATTGGGGTTGACCTATGGAATTGGAAAATTCAATTTTCTCGTGAGAAATACCTATTTTGGTAAAGTCATAAGAGATGGGTATCCCTTCGGAGAAGTTCAGGAGTTTGCACCAAAAGTAGTTACTGATGTAAGTGTAGGCTATGATATCACAAAGAATATCAACTTTACAGTAGGGGCCAACAATGTATTTGATGTTTTCCCGGATCTACAGATTTATAAAAATTCATACTATGGAGTATTCAAATATGCACCGGTTCAGATGGGTACATTGGGAAGCTATTTCTTTGGAAGGCTTAATTTTAATTTTTAATGAATAAATGAGTACTGCTTCACATCAGATTGGCTGGAAAACAGCCGCAGCCATTGTCGTTTCCAATATGATAGGGACAGGGATTTTTACAACCCTGGGATTTCAGTTATCTGATATTACCAATACCTATAGTATTTTCTTATTATGGGTAATCGGAGGCATTCTGGCGTTGTTCGGAGCTTTCTGCTATGCCGAATTAGGCTCTCATTTTAAAGGAAACGGGGGTGATTTTATCTATCTTAAAGAAACATATCATCCCTTATTCGGATACCTGATAAGCTGGATTTCCCTGATTATCGGATTTTCTTCACCCGTTGCATTGGCGGCTTTAGCCATGTCAAAATATCTTTCCGTATTTGAGTATTCATTTGGAAATGGCTTTGCCATTGCCGCTATATTTTTAGTAGCTATTACCCTGTCATTCAGTTTAAAGACTTCAAGCCGGTTTCATAATTTTTTTACATTTATCAAAATTACCTTTATTATTGTACTGGTAATCTTGGGTGTAGGATTATCAGATTCTCCAGAGATTGGAAACAGTCTGAACTTCAGTGACAGCTGGCAGCATGAAATTATGCTTCCTGCCTTTGCAACCTCGCTGGTTTTTGTTACCTATTCTTATACCGGATGGAACTCTGCGTCCTATATTGCCGGAGAAATAAAAGATGTTCAGAAGAGTCTGCCTAAATCACTGATTATAGGAACCGTTTTTGTGACGATAAGTTATATTTTGGTAAATTATATTATGCTGAAACATGCTCCGGTAAGCCAATTAGCGGGAAAAGAAGATGTAATGGGCGAGGCTGCAGTAAATATGCTGGGGCTTTCCTTTGGAAAGATTGTGAATGTTTTTATCGCATTACAGCTCATTGCAACCATCAGTGGATATCTGTGGGTAGGATCAAGGCTTACCCAGGCTTTTGCAAAAGATACCCGCATCTGGAAGCCGCTTTCAGTAGGGAATAAAAAAGGAATCCCAGTAAGAGCGATCTTTGCTCATGCCATCATCGCTACAATCATTATTTTAACAGGAAGTTTCAAGGAAATCTTTGTATATACGGCATTTATCCTTCAGTTATTTGCAAGTTTAGCGATATCAACCGTATACTTTCTTAAAAAGAAGATCGAAAAATATTTAAATCCAATGCTTTTTATATTTTCCCAACTGTTTTCTTACTGTTCAGTATTTATATTCTGTATTTTACCTTTATTCATAACCCTAAAGAAAGCTTAATAGGATTAGGAATTATTGCGGTAGGGCTCATTTTATATTGGATAGACAGAAGACTTTCTAAAGAGGTTTAAGAGGAATGTTGAAAGCATAAAAAGTGGATTGGTTAATTTATAAACACATCTTTTTACCATTTTATGCCCTTGATCCCTAATGCTCAAAAATTTATACTTTAATTTTGAATTAATAATTCTTATCTTTGCACCTAAAAAATTCGACAATGTCTAAATCATTAATTCCAAAATTAGAAGCTATAAAACAAAGATATAATGAGGTTGCAGACCTTATTATACAGCCTGATGTCATTTCAGACCAAAAAAGATATTCTTCTTTGAACAAAGAATATAGTGATTTGGGGAAAATTGTAAGAGTTTACGATCAGTATAAAGGTGCTTTAGACAGCATTGAAGAATCTGATGAAATTATTGCAGATGGCTCAGACAGAGACCTTGTAGATCTTGCAAAAGAAGAAAAACTGGAAGCTCAGTCTAAACTTCCAGGGTTAGAAGAAGAGCTTAAAGTTCTATTGATTCCTAAAGATCCTGCCGATGACAAAAACGTTATCGTTGAATTACGTGCCGGAACAGGAGGTGATGAAGCAGCAATCTTCGTGGAAGATGTGTACAGAATGTATACCATGTATTTCAAAACAAAAGGATGGAGACATGAAGTGACAGATTCCAATGAAGCAGCAAAAGGATACAAGGAATTGATCATGAAGGTGGAAGGTGAAGGTGTATACGGAATTATGAAATTCGAATCCGGAGTTCACCGTGTGCAGCGTGTACCTGAAACAGAATCTCAAGGTAGAGTTCATACCTCTGCTATTACCATTGCTGTTCTACCGGAAGCAGAAGAAGTAGACTTCGAACTGAATCCTGCTGATATTGAAATGCAGACTTCACGTTCAGGAGGTGCCGGTGGTCAGAACGTAAACAAGGTTGAAACAAAAGTACAGTTGACCCACAAGCCTTCAGGAATGGTAGTGGTTTGTCAACAGGCTCGTTCTCAGTTGGCTAACCGTGAATTGGCAATGGAAATGCTAAGAACTAAGCTATACGATATCGAACTTCAAAAAGTACAGGGAGATATTGCTGCACAACGTAAATCTATGGTTTCTACGGGTGACCGTTCTGCAAAGATCAAAACATATAACTATCCACAGGGAAGAGTAACAGATCACAGAATTAACAAATCAATGTATAATCTGGATGCTTACATGAATGGAGATATTTCTGAAATGATTGATGCCGTAATTATGGCTGAGAATGCAGAAAAAATGAAGGGAGAAGAAGAAAACTACTAAGAGTTTACAAAAAATAAACAAAGCCTCTGATTTTCTCAGGGGCTTTTCTTTTAAGCACAACAATTATTCAAATTATAAACTATGAAAAACTACAAAATTATTTTTTTATTATTGCTTACCATGATGGGGCAATACGTTTCTGCACAAACAGAGGTAAAGAATCCCAAAGAAGTCTTTGAGCTGTACTTCCGGACTTTAGTAAATAACGATGATGCAGCCTTAAATAAGCTTAATGATTATTTAAGACCTACAGTAGAAGGGCAGGATGCTTACCAGATCAATTTCAAAGAATCTTCGCAGGAAATGATCAACAGCAGTGTAGAGAATTTCCTTTCTGCTTTTCCTAAAGCCACGGCTTCAGCATGTAAAAAAGAAGCGGAAGATTATTTCATGGCAATGATCGGGAATTTTAAAAAAGCAAAAGTAACCGTTAACAACGTAAAAATTGTTCCTAACGAATACCTTGAAGGAGAAAAAATTGCAGAGATAAGCTATACCGTAAGTTTTCAGCTGCCATCAAAATTGACCCATGGGCCTGAAGGTGATACGAAGAAAGTAAAGGCTGAGGAACTGAAAAAATATTTAATTCAGATAATTGAAGATTTTAAAAATGCAGATAAAACAGTAACCACAGACCAGAACTTTAGTCTGTATGAGCTGAAAGAAGGAGGTAAAATATACTATTGGAACGGGAGCCCGGATCAAATTGTTACCAATCTTACCGATTTCTATTTTGACAGCTTTTAATTGGCGGAGAACTGATTAATAGCTTCTTGAATAATCTAAAGTCCCGAAATTTAGGGACTTTTTTTATTTCACATACTTTATGTATTTTTGATAAAAACTGTTCAGTATGAATTTTAAACCTATGTTATTAACGGCTGGAGTTCTATTTTCAGCATCTTTTTATTCTCAAACAATGAATTATCCAAAAGCATTAAAGGGGACTCAAAGCGATACTTATTTTGGAACTGCAGTTTCTGATCCGTATAGAGATCTGGAAAATGATTCTGAAGCAACCAAAAAATGGGTGGATGAAGAAGTAGCGTATAGCCAGAATTACCTTTCAAAAATTCCATTCAGGGATAAAATTAAAAATCAGCTGAAAGATATCTGGAATTATGAAAAAATTTCTGCTCCATTCAAGGAAGGTGATTATACTTATTATTCCAAAAATGATGGATTGCAGGCACAATCTGTTTTATACAGAACAAATAATAAGACCAAAGCTACGGAAGTATTTCTAGATCCTAATAAATTCTCTGAAAAAGGAACCACTTCAATGTCTAACCTTTCTTTCAATAAAAAAGGAAATTTGGCTGCGTACTCTATTTCTGAGGGTGGAAGTGACTGGAATAAAATTATCATCATTGATGCTGTTACCAAAAAACAGATTGATGAGACTTTAGTAGATGTAAAATTCAGTGGAATTGCATGGCAGAATGACGAAGGATTCTATTATTCAAGTTATGACAAACCGAAAGAAGGTACTGTACTTTCCGGAATGACAGATAAACATAAAGTGTATTTTCACAAGCTGGGAACAAAGCAATCTGAAGATAAACTGATCTTCGGGGGTGAAAAAACACCAAGAAGATATTTGGGAGCAAGCGTTTCAGACGATCAGAGATATTTGATCATTTCTGCAGCGAATGCTACTAATGGAAATGAGCTTTTTATCAAAGATTTGAAAAAAGGAGGTGATTTTGTACAGATTAATAAAGGATTTGACATCAATGCAAATATTGTAGACACTCAGGGAGATGACCTTTTTATTTCCACAGATAAAGATGCTCCGAATATGCGTCTTGTAAAAACTACAATCAGCAACCCGGCTCCGGAAACATGGAAAGATGTCATTCCACAAACGGAAAACGTATTGGGAATCTCTTCTGGAGGCGGATATTTCTTTGCAACGTATATGGTGGATGCCATAGATCAGGTAAAACAATACGATAAAACCGGAAAACTAATCAGAGAAATTACCCTTCCGGGTAAAGGAAATATTTCAGGTTTCGGAGGAAAAGAAAAAGAGAAAGACCTTTATTATTCTTTCAGTAACTATATCACGCCGGGAACTACTTATAAATTCAATGTAGATTCAGGAAAATCTGAGGTATATCAAAAACCGAAAGTAAAATTCAATCCGGATGATTATGTTTCTGAGCAGGTATTTTACACTTCCAAAGACGGAACAAAAGTTCCGATGATGATTAACTATAAGAAAGGAACTAAGCTGGATGGTAAAAACCCAACTATTCTATACTCTTACGGAGGTTTCAATATCAGTTTACAGCCATCTTTCTCAGTCGTAAATGCGATCTGGATGGAAAATGGCGGAATCTACGCTGTTCCAAACATCCGTGGAGGTGGTGAGTATGGTAAAAAGTGGCATGATGCTGGAACAAAAATGCAGAAAAGAAACGTTTTTGAAGACTTTATTGCAGCAGGAGAATATCTACAAAGCAAAGGGTATACATCAAAAGAATATATGGCCCTTTCCGGAAGATCAAACGGAGGTTTACTGGTTGGAGCAACAATGACTTTACGTCCTGATTTGGCGAGAGTAGCATTCCCGGGAGTTGGAGTACTGGATATGTTAAGATACAACAAATTTACAGCTGGTGCAGGATGGGCTTATGATTACGGAACAGCAGAAGACAACAAAGAAATGTTTGAATATCTGAAATCCTATTCTCCGGTACACAATGTAAAAACAAAAACATGTTATCCATCTACCATGATTATTACCAGTGATCATGATGACAGAGTAGTCCCGGCTCACTCTTTCAAATTTGGAGCAGAACTTCAGGAAAAGCAAGCTTGTAAGAACCCTATTTTATTAAGAATTGAGAAAAATGCAGGACACGGAGCCGGAAGATCAACAGATCAGGTAATTGGTGAAAATGCAGATTTGATATCGTTTGCTTTATATGAGATGGGCGTAAAACTTTAAGCCATAAAGCTAAAACCAATCTCATTAAAACGAGAAACAGATTAAAATAAACTGAATAAAGTCCGGATGTATATTCGGACTTTTTCTTTCCTAATATTCAGTAAAACTGAATGTTAACAGAAGTTTCATGTTTCGTTCAAAAAAATTAACTTTACGGAGACAAAAATTATTGGAATGCGAAAAACAATTTCTGTGAAAAAGCCCGATTTTAGTGTATTGCCTCAGGAAAGAGAAATTTACAACTTTGAAAAAGACGGGCTGGAACTTAAGTCATCCTATGAAAAAAGGATGTGAAAGATGAATCATTAACACAGACTTCTCCAGGAATTGAACCTTACCTGAGAGGCCCGTATTCCACCATGTATGTACAAAAACCATGGACCATCCGTCAGTATGCTGGTTTCTCTACCGCCGAAGAGTCCAATGCTTTTTATAGAAGAAATCTTGCAGCAGGACAAAAAGGACTTTCCGTAGCTTTTGACCTTGCTACACACAGAGGATATGACTCTGACCACGCAAGAGTTGTAGGAGATGTTGGAAAAGCAGGAGTAGCCATCGATTCAGTGGAAGATATGAAGATTCTTTTTAATGAAATTCCATTAGATCAGATCTCTGTTTCCATGACAATGAATGGTGCTGTACTTCCCATCTTGTCTTTCTATATTGTTGCAGCAGAAGAGCAGGGCGTGAAGCAGGAATTACTTTCAGGAACTATTCAAAATGATATTCTGAAAGAGTTCATGGTGCGAAATACTTATATTTATCCACCTGCACCGTCCATGAAGATCATTGCAGACATTTTTGAATATACTTCGCAAAACATTCCAAAATTTAACTCTATTTCCATTTCAGGCTATCACATGCAGGAAGCAGGAGCCACTCCGGTATTGGAAATGGCTTACACGCTGGCAGACGGCCTTGAATATGTAAGAACAGGGATCAAAGCAGGAATGAATGTAGATGATTTTGCCCCACGATTATCATTCTTCTGGGCAATCGGGATGAACCACTTCATGGAAATTGCTAAAATGCGTGCCGCAAGATATATTTGGGCAACACTTTTAAAACAGTTTAATCCTCAGAATCCAAAATCCTTAGCATTAAGAACGCACTCTCAAACTTCAGGGTGGTCATTAACAGAGCAGGAACCTTTTAATAATATCACAAGAACCGCTATTGAAGCGCTATCTTCAGCATTAGGTGGAACGCAGTCTCTACATACCAATGCCTTGGATGAAGCTATTGCTCTTCCTACCGATTATTCAGCTAAAATTGCAAGAAATACACAGATCATTCTCCAGCAGGAAAGCGGAATTTGCGATGTAGTAGACCCGATGGGAGGCAGTAACCTTGTAGAAAGTCTTACTCAGCAGATGATTGAAGAAGCGATGAGGTATATTGATGAGGTAGAACAGGAAGGAGGAATGACCAAAGCCATTGAAGCGGGAATCCCAAAAATGAGAATCGAAGAAGCTGCCGCTAAAAAGCAGGCTAAGATCGATAGTGGTGAAGAATTCATCATCGGAGTCAACTCATTCAAATCATCATTAAAACAAGATGCCATTGAGATTCTTGATATTGATAATACCGAAGTTCGCAGAAAGCAAATCGAACGATTAACTACTATCAAAGCAGAGAGAAGCTCTGAAGCGGTAACAGAAATTCTGAATGAAATCCGCGAAAGTGCAAAAACAGGAAAAGGAAATCTATTGGCACTTTGTATTGAAGCAGCAAGAAGAAGAGTTACCCTTGGCGAAATGAGTGATGCCATGGAAGAAACCTTCGGAAGATATAAAGCAAACATTAAAACAATCTCTGGAGTATACGCTATGAATGCCGGAAAAAATGAATATTTTGAAAAAGCCCTTCATCTGACTCAAAAGTTTGAAGAAGAAGAAGGACGCCGTCCAAGAATTATGGTGGCTAAAATGGGGCAGGATGGGCATGATAGAGGAGCAAAAGTAGTAGCAACAGCATTTGCAGATATGGGATTTGATGTCGATGTGGCTCCATTGTTCCAAACTCCGGAAGAAGTAGCAAAGCAGGCCGTAGAAAATGATATTCATATTTTGGGAGTATCTTCCCTGGCTGCAGGACACAAAACATTAGTTCCTCAGGTGGTAGGAGAATTAAAAAAACTGGGTGCAGATGATATTACCATTGTTGTAGGAGGAGTTATCCCGCAGCAGGATTATGAATTTCTGTATGCGAATGGAGCAGATTTTATTTTCGGTCCGGGAACAAACCTTCCAAAATGTGCTGTTGAGATCCTGGAAAGGTTTTTAGAAAACTAATCCCAAAAAGCTTTAAATTTCATTAGTAAATTAAAAGCAAATCTATGGGTTTAAAAAATAAACTAAAGCCTACAAAGAAAAAGCTGATTTTCTTTGTAGGCTTTCTCTTTATAGCTATTGTATTATTCGTTTCAATAGGAAAAAAGGAGCGAACTGTACAAACTTCTCCTGTTCCTGCAGATAGTACACAGATTAAGAAACATTTGGTCGCCCTTACCCAGACTCCAAAGTTCCGGAATCATAAAAATGTAGCTCAGCTGAATATCATTGCAGATTATATTCGCCAAACATTCAAAACATATAGTGACAGCACAGGCTTTCAAGAGTATAAAGTAGGTGGGCAAACTTATAAAAATGTAATCTGCTCCTTTGGAACTGAAAATAGCAAAAGAATAATAATTGGAGCCCATTATGATGTCTGTGGAGATCAGCAGGGAGCAGATGATAATGCCACAGGAGTTACGACGCTTTTAGAATTAGCCAGAATGCTCAAAGGGCAAAAGCTCAATTATCGGATAGATCTTGTGGCCTATACATTAGAAGAACCGCCATATTTCAGGACAGAGAATATGGGCAGTTATATTCATGCAAAATATTTAAAAGACAATCATATAGACGTTTATGGAATGGCCAGTGTAGAAATGATTGGCTATTTTAAAGATGAAAAAGGATCTCAGGATTTCCCTGTAGGCATTCTTTCGTGGATCTATGGAGACAAGGGGAATTTTATTACTTTGGTGAAAAAGTTCAGCGGAGCAGGGCCGTTCGTTGGAAACTTTATAGATCATTTTAAACACTCAAATCAGATAAAAACAGAAACATTTCCCGCCCCGAAATTTGTAAGCGGAGTCGACTTCTCAGATCATTTGAACTATTGGAAATCCGGTTTTTCCGCGCTTATGATTACTGACACTTCCTTCTTTAGAAACAAAAATTATCACAAATCTACAGACACTTTAGAAACATTGGATATCCAACGGATGACAAAAGTTATTGATGCTATTTTTCTAAGCATTATTTACCTCAAGTGAAAAAATAAAGGCTGTTTCAACGTCTGAAACAGCCTTTATTCTATTTTTTCTGAACGATTTTACCATCATCCATAATCTGATAATGAGTTTTAGTTATCCTTTGACTATTTCCATCAATCTTATGATCTGTTGTTACAGTGATTTCTCCTGATTTATTGATTTCATAGCTGCTGAATTCCTCCTTCTTATCATCTTGTCCGGGATCAAACCAAATACCTTCCACATAGGCTTCCCCAGCGATGCTGTTATTCATTACGGTAAGCAGATAGTACCGGTAATCAAAATCTCCGCAATCCATTGGGACAAGAATCAGTTCAACATTTTTATATCGGGCTAAAGGAAAATACCTGAACTTTGATTCTCCACAGCTGTACTGTTCTGAACCTTCCACCGCAAAATCTGTTTCTATAAATTTTACATCTACCTGAGGAAGATTTTCAATAGGTAAGTTATAAAGTCCTGGTTTTAATAAAGATTCTATTGCGGCAGGCTCATTTTTGCTTTTTCTCCATTGCTCAATAGAAATATATTCTCCGGATACAGGTTCTAAAATAGCTAAAGTGTTACATTGAGCACTTGAAGCATGGAAAATATGATAGGTTTCAAAACGATCCGGACCATTATACCCAACAGAAATAGAATAATCCCAACCAGTATTTACTTTTGTACTGTCTACAAGAAATCCGATTTTACCCTTTCCTTGGGTTTGTGAATCCAGAAACTTTGCCTGATCTTTTATTTCCTCCAAATCAAGAATTTTTTCCATGAAATTCGTAGAGAAACAGCCTTTTTCTGATACTTTTATTACCTCCTTTTTTACAGGTTCTTCTTTCTTGCATCCTATAAAAAGCATTGGAAGTAAGGCCAATAAAACTTTATACATAAAACTCTTTTTTCACAAAAATAAGATTTAAATAATTGATGATTAAAAAAATAATTCTATATTTGCACCTGAAAATCAAGTTTAACCATTTAAAAACAACGAAGCAATGTTCAGAACTAATCAGAATTCTACAGTTGGATTACCCCTTATGGTGGTAAGGCTTCGCGGTTTGGTACATTCTTAGAATAATAGTACAATACAATATCAAAACCCGAAGTCGTAAAGATTTCGGGTTTTTTATTGCGCAATATTTCAAACTCACGTTTCCCCGAAATCTTTTTAAGTGTTTTTAAGAACAAAATAGTTGAGGTTTTATATCCCAAACTATAACTGTTCATCATTATTAATTCATTCAACTATTATTTTAGTTGAGAAAGAAAATAGAAGAAGATCAAATCCGGTATTCTGGATATTGTATCTGATATCTTGTGTCTTACATGGAAAATGATAACCTTCTGTCTTATAGGCTAAGAAGCCTGAGAAGCAGAAAAAGAACAATGAAAAAAGATGTAGAAAAACAGATAAGAAAAAAGTATAAACGTAGTAAGGAAGTCTGGCATATAAGAAAAAACATTCCATTGATTCCTCTGCAAACTCCTTATCAATTAGGATTCGTAAGATTCTTTGTAGTAAGGGATGATGTTATGCGGAGCAGCGATGGAGAGTTCTTTGAAGGACTTTTGAAGAAAATCAATACGTATATGTATTCCGAAAGCCGTCAGTTTTTAAAAAAGAAAAGAAAATTTGGCAGAAGAATATATGTAGAAAGAGAACAAAAGCTCAATCGCGTTTCTTCATACTCCTGGAGCAGTCCAAAATTCGGGCTCACCCCAAGAGAAAGACAGTATTTCCTGAAGAGGGAAGAATACTGCCCCTTCCGGAAATGCAATGAAACTTACTACGAATTTACGGAACCGTGGAGATTTACCCTGAGGACAAGACCGCATATGATTACCCATCAAAAACCTATAGATGCGGAACTGGAAAAAGAACAGGCAGAACTGGATGCCTATCTGGAACAGCATAAAGTCATAGGAATTCTTCAGAAAAAAATGCACGGAAAATCTAATCCATGGAAAATGGAATACGAAACAGATCTTATCAAAAGCAGGAAATATACTACCTGCGCAATGTCTGCAACAGAGATTGCAGAAAGTTTTTTGGACGATGAGTCCTTCATTTAAAACAAAAATAATGGGAAATTTAAAACTAAAAGGAAAAGATATATTAAAACTGGGCTATCCAAATAATCAAAGTGTAAACGTAGCCTTGGAGGTCATGAAGAGAAATTTTGCTACTAAAAATATTCATTATGTAAAATCTCTTCTCAAGGAAATTCTGATGCATCCGGAGCAATTCGAAAAAGATTTAACCTTCGGGCAAATTGCGGAAACCTTGCTCTCCTCTAAAAAAACAGAAAAAAGGATGTTGAATGCACAGCGTGCAGACTTTCAGATCTTTGGGGATAATATTTCCGAAGAAGCTAAAAATCAGCTGTACACGGCATTGAAGCTTCCTGTTTCTGTTCAGGGCGCATTAATGCCAGATGCTCACAGCGGTTATGGCCTTCCGATTGGAGGTGTTTTAGCCGTAGAAAATGCTGTAATTCCTTACGGAGTAGGGATGGACATCGGCTGCAGAATGAGTCTTAGCATTTTGGATACCCCCGTTTCATATCTGAACGGAGCAAGGGATAAATATGAAAAAGCCCTTGCCGAACATACAAAATTCGGAATGTATGAGACTCATAAATCTCATATAGATCATGAAATCTTTGATAGAGATACGTTTGATATGATCCCTATTTTAAGGAGATTAAAAGGAAAAGCGATCAAACAGATGGGATCTTCCGGAGGAGGAAATCACTTTGTGGAATTTGGTGAAGTGGACATCACAGAAGAAGATGAGCAAATAGGATTGCCTAAAGGAAAATATTTGGGAATCCTTTCACACAGCGGTTCTCGGGGATTAGGTGCTGAAATAGCTCAATATTACTCAAGAGTAGCAGTAGAACAATGTCCGCTGCCTAAAGAAGCTCAGCAATTTGCCTGGCTGGATCTAAACACACACCTCGGTTTGGAATATTGGACGGCCATGAACCTTGCAGGAGATTATGCTTCTGCCTGTCATGATGATATCCACAGAAGGCTGGTAAAAGCAGTCGGCGGAAGGGTAAAAGCCAGAATTGAGAACCATCACAACTTTGCATGGAAAGAAATCCATCATGGAAAAGAAGTGATCGTTCACAGAAAAGGAGCTACTCCAGCCAATGAAAATGAATTGGGAATGATTCCTGGCTCTATGACTGCCAAAGGATTTATCGTCCGTGGAAAAGGAAATCCAGAATCTCTGAACTCAGCTTCACATGGAGCAGGAAGAGCCCACTCAAGAGGAGAATGCAGGAGTCTTTTTACTCAGAATGACATCAAAAAAGAATTGAAACTTAAAGATGTTACCCTCATGGGCGGAAATACAGAAGAAGCACCTATGGCTTATAAAGACATTCATGAAGTCATGAATGCGCAAAGTGAGTTGGTAGACATTCTGGGAACATTCCAGCCAAGAATTGTGAGAATGGATAGATAACTTCAGTGTAAATCAAACCTTATGGGTTTCAAAAGCCTATAAGGTTTAATACTATGACATATCAAATAGCTGTCTATTATTAACCCTCAACGAAAAAAAAATGGGAGCACCTCATAATATAAAAAGATATGGAGAAGTCTGGCCGGAATTCAGAATCCTGCTAGGCCTCGAAATTTTAAAAAAACTAAGGAATAAAGTAATTATATCAGGTGGCTGGGCATGGCATTTTATGTCTGAAACAGGACATACAGAACATAAGCATGCTCATGACCACAAGGATATTGATGTTTTTGTAAAGAAAGAAAACGTTGCTGAAGTAGTTATCATTCTTCAGCAGGAAGGATTTCAAAAAGTATGGACCCGCTATGATCATCTTCCGAGTGAAGAAAACTTTAGACGGTACGAAAAAACAGTAGAACTGGAAAATGAAAAGTATCACAGAATCACTATCGATTTTTTTGAAAGAAATGATCTTGAAACTGTTGAAACCAATGGATTTACAGTGGTGAAACCTGATGTTCTACTTTCATTCTACAGAAATATTCATTCCAGCGATAAATGCTGGGCCGTAATGGCGGCAAAAGAATTATTACAAAAGGGAATAAATCCTGTTGGACATCCCTTATTAAGCAAAATGCCAAAATAACAATGGAAAAATTAATACAGATCACTTCAGGAAGAGGTCCTTTAGAATGCCAATGGGTAGTCTCTAAAGTATTAAAGACCTTTTTAGAAGAAGTAAAAGAAAATAATATAGGTTACGAAATTATTCATCGTGAAAATGGCGATGTAAATATGACCGTGAAGTCTGTAACCATACTTTTAAAAGGACAAAATATAAAAGAATTTTTAAAGACATGGTTAGGAAGTGTCTGCTGGGAAGGGAAGAGCACATTCAGGAAACTGCATAAAAGAAATAAATGGTTCATCGGTATCTTCGAAGTGGAAAATCTGGAAACCATTAATTTCAACGAAAGAGAAATAAAATTTCAGACAGCCAGAAGTCAGGGAAGTGGCGGGCAGAATGTTAATAAAGTGAATACAGCCGTTCGTGCTATCCACATTCCAACCAATGAATCCGTATTTGTGCAGGATACACGCTCACAACTGAAAAATAAAAAGCTATCCATTATCAGGTTAAAAGAAAAGGTAATGGGAGTCTATATTCAACAGTTGGAACACAGAATGAAAGAAACCTGGAATCTTCATCTTCAGGTTGAACGCGGAAATCCTGTCCGTACATTTTCCGGAACAGATTTTAAAAATACGTATCAGGATAAAACCTATAAAAAACAAAGGAATATCCTTAAACAGGAATTAAAAAACTACAGCAATGACCTTAACTAAGAATAAATACTATTTTGAAGCATTGGACTATTTCCCATATATATGGCAGAGTGCCTGGATGCTCTGAACTATGCCCTATCCTATGAACCTGAAGATGCAGACAGCCTTTGCCTTATGGGAAGAGTATATTCAGAAGTTTTGAAAGACTATGAAACAGGTAAAAAATATTTTGAAGAAGCCATGCAGAGCAATATAGGAAATGTGAACACCCCTAAATACTATATTGAATGCCTTTTGAGTAATGAAGATTATGAGGAAGCAGAGAAGCTTATCAAATATGCTTTAAAAATGAAGGGAATAGATAAGGCTGAAATTCTTAATTGTGCGTCTCTTTTATTGGAAAGAAAAGGAGAATATAAACAAGCATTAGAACAGCTTAAAGAAGCGAGAAAATTCAGCTTTTGCAAAAGTACTTTTGAGATTTTGGAAGAGAGAGAAAAGGCGGTTCAGAATAAAATGCCTAAAGCGAGAACAAGGAAAAAGGCAGAATAATAGATCCTGTTTGTATATAATTGATTTGCAAATAAAAAATAAGCTTTCATCTGAAAGCTTATTTTTTATTTGCAGAGATCAGATAATCATAGACCATTTGATGTTGGTCATCGCTAAGCTTGGCTTTAGGAGCCATTCTACTTAACGTATTAATCCAGCCCTGATTATCATGTTTGGTAGGTTCTGGCAGTTTATGGCATTTCGAGCAGGAATTTTCAAAAATAGTTTTCCCTTGGGCCAGCTGTTCAGATGAGGTATATTTAGGACCCGTTACTGCCGTACTTTTAGGTCCACAGGATATCAGAAATACTGATGCTGCAATACCGCTTAAGATTAACTTTTTCATACCTTTTTATTTTGTTTGATGATTACTTTTTCACAGAAACAATATAATCATATACCCATTTGTGCTGTTCATCCGTTAGTTTAGCCTTAGGAGCCATAGCATTCATAATTCCTACCCATTGTATAGAATTGTGTGAAGTAGGATCTGGCAGTTTATGGCACTTTCCACACGAGTTTTCAAATATTGTTTTTCCTTGGGCAATCTCTTCAGCCGTAGAAGTTGAAGTTCCTGCTGTAGCAGCAGACGTTGATGCTTTAGGAGTACAGGAAACTAAAAGAATTGCAGTGAATGATGCCGCAGCAAAGAGTTTTTTCATGTTTCTTATTTTGATATATAACAAATGTAATAAATTCCGGAACCCTTTGATAGAGCGTGCTGTAGTTTTAATTTAGAAGAAATAAAATTTGAATTATTGTGAATACTATAATATAAAATTGACTACTCCGCATTTTTTATTTTGCCTTTAAGGATGAACTATTGACCGTTAGCTTTTTAATTATTAATTTTGAATCAATGAAATTTTCTACAGAAGAACTTATTGAGGGAATACAGTCAGGCAACAAGCGTCTGATTGCAAAGGCTATTACTTTAGTTGAAAGTAAAAAAGCTGAGCATAGAGTACAGGCGGAAGAACTTCTGAAAAAAATTATGCCTTTAACAGGAAACTCTATAAGGGTAGGAGTAACTGGAGTACCCGGTGCAGGGAAGTCTACTTTTATTGAAAGTTTCGGTAGATTAGCTATTGCCCAAGGCAAAAAAGTGGCTGTCCTTGCCATTGATCCTAGTTCATCAATCAATAAAGGGAGTATTTTGGGAGATAAAACCCGAATGGAAGAACTCGCAAAAGAAGAAAATGCATTTATACGCCCTTCCCCAAGCTCAGGATTCCTGGGCGGAGTAGCCAATACCACCTTTGAGACAATGATGATCTGTGAAGCTGCTGGGTATGATTATATTTTAATTGAAACTGTTGGAGTAGGGCAGTCTGAAGTTTTAGTCGCTGATATCACTGATGTTTTTTTATTCCTTAAAATCATTGGTGGTGGAGATGAGCTCCAGGGAATAAAACGTGGAATCATGGAAATGGTAGACGTTATTTTCATCAACAAAGTAGATCAGGATAACCTTCAAAAAGCAAAAAATACCAGACTTGAATTAAAGAGAGCCCTGGATTTTATTCCGCCAAAAGAAAAAGGATGGAAGATCCCTGTGCTATTGGGTTCTGCTTTGCACAATGAAGGGCTGCAGGAAATATATGACAAAATCTTTGAGTTTATTGATTTGAAAAAGAAAACCGGACGTTTTGAAGAAATCCGTATCCAACAAGCCGAGAAACGTTTCGAATATTGGGTTCAGGAATACATTCTGTCTCTTCTGAAAAAGAGTAATGGAGTAGAGGAAGCTTATCAAATGCACAAAAAAAATGCTTCAGAGATGGTTTCAAATCCAAGCACTGAAGCCAAATTATTTGTTGAAAAATTTTTATCAGGTGAAAATAGAGGTTAAGGTTTTTCCTTTTCCTGTTTTACTTCACTTTTAGAAACATAGCCGTCATACGTGATCGGTTGTCTGTCATTACTTTTTATTGAAACGAATGCTTTTCCGTTTTTAAAGATCTCAATATTAATCTCTTCAGCAGTGCTTACATCTTTAGGCTGAATTTTCACAGTCCAGGTTCCCTTTTTATTCTGAGATTTATTGATGGTGAAATCCTTTGAAGTAAATCTGTAGCCATTTTTATCAGTATTTCCAAACGAAGGATTGAATAATCTTCCAAAATAGGGAAGTACTACATCCACACTATTTTTACTTACATCAATCGTATAATCTCCTGTATTCAGATTCAACATTCTGGTTGAAGTAGAATTGGGCATAGAGTTCATTACATTGATGACATCATAATTGGTAGGGTTAGCTTTCTGTGCGTAGAAAGTAAATTCCTGGGAATCTACTAACGCGTTTACTATTGTTGGATCTGATGAACCCTGTGATGCGCAGCTCTGAAAGCTAAATAAAAATCCAAAGATCGTCAGAATATAAATATACTTTTTCATGATAGAGATAATTATTAAATTTAAATAGCAAAATGTATGCAAAAATTCGATATCAAAAATATTTTGGAATAAAAATTGTTAAGGTTGAATTATTAACACTCAAACTATGAAAGTTACACATCTATTAGGAATGGGAGCATTCGCTCTGTTGGTCGCTGCCTGTACTACAAATCCAATTACGGGAAGATCATCTTTACAGCTGGCCAATAATTCAGAAATTTTAACAATGTCTGCACAGGAATATAAAACGACATTGTCTAAAGGTAAACTTATTACCGGAACAGCAGATGCAAAGAGAGTGGTAAATGTAGGAAACAGAATTAAAAATGCAGCAGAGAGATATTATCAGAGTATAGGAAGATCTGCTGATCTTGCCAATTATAGCTGGGAGTTTGCTCTTTTGCAAAGCAATGAACTGAATGCATGGTGTATGCCAGGAGGTAAAGTAGCTGTTTATACAGGAATTTTACCTGTTACCAAAGATGATAATGGACTTGCCGTGGTAATGGGACATGAAGTTTCTCACGCATTGGCTGGTCATGGAAATGAAAGAATTTCTCAGGCTATGATGGCTCAGTATGGTGGAGCTATCCTTGGTGGAGCTATTTCTAATGCACAATGGGCAAGCGTTTTCCAGAAAGTATACCCTATTGGATCACAAGTTGCATTATTAAAATATGGTAGAGGCCAGGAATCGGAAGCTGATGAAATGGGGCTTTATCTGATGTCTATGGCGGGGTATGATCCAAGAGCTGCTATCCCCTTCTGGAACAGAATGGAAGCTGCTTCTTCGGGAGCAAGACAACCGGAATTCTTATCTACTCACCCGAGCCCGGATACAAGAATTTCAGATATCAATAAAGACTTACCAAAAGCTTTAGAATATTATAAAGCTGCGGGAGGAAAGTTATAATCTATTAGCTTATTATAAAAAGACGGACTGATTTTTAAAATGAGTCCGTTTTTATTTGATAATATTTTTCTTTTTCACATAATTTGGAATAATAATGGTTATGTTTATTATTGAAAACACCATTAAAATATGATTCCTGTATAAAGGCTTATTAATTTTTTAGTAAATTTGGTTTAGCTTTTATAACATAATTACTTAAACACAATATTATGAAGAGTTTATCAATTACCGGTCTTATCCTCTTAGCGGTTTCTGCTTTATTATTTTATCTTACCACTGATTTTGCTGTAGAGCAGATCAAAATTTCTCACATCATGGGTATCATGGCTGGAGTAGGAATTGGACTTATCATTGGCGGAATGGTAGGATATCTGAGTAAAGGAAGTGCTATAAAGGCTGAACAAAAGAAAAAGAATTCAAGCAGCTTCAGAAAGAAAAAGAAGAATTGGAAAAGCAGGCGGCAGACATTGCAAAACGCCAGGCTGAGCTTGAAGAGCAAAATAAAAATCCTCAAATATAAATTTGAGGATTTAAAGTTGTTATTTTCGGTTGTTGATTAAAATTTATATCCCAAACCAACCATAAACAGGTTAGGTCTGTTGTCATATCTGATTTCCGAACCGGAAACTTTATTGATGAAGTTTCTTTCATCTTTACTGAAAGCTCCTTCATATCTTGCGTTTACAATAAGTTTCTTGATTTCAAGCTGAGCTCCAAACTGATAACCTACAGTAAAGTTATTTTTTGCATTTTCTTTAAAATCGTTGTAAGTATTGTCTTTGCTTAGGTTAAAGCTTCCTACCGGCCCTACAAAAACACCTAACATATTCCCTAAAAGATTATATCCTAAAAGAACCGGAACATCAATACGGTTGCTTTTTACATCAAAAGTGGTATTCTCAGTAGTAAACTCATTCTTAAAGTGAGTATAATATACCTCGGGCATTAAGAATAATGAAGTAGGTAATCCTACTTTCATTGAAAGTCCTACATTGAAACCTACGTTGTTTTTTCCTGTTCCTTCAATAGCATCATTCACAGTTCCTTTAATGTTGGACCATGATGGTGAGCCTGTAGGAAATATTATATTGGCCTTACCTGCCAGTGAGATCTGTGCAGAAGCCCACATTGAAAACCCTATTAACGCTATACTAAATACCTTTTTCATTATCGTCTAATTTTGTATTCTCAATTGTTTTATTATTCTCAAGTAAATATTCTCTCAGCTCTTTAAACAGTTCTGAAGAATAAACGAAGTCTATCAGGTTTTTATTGCCTGCTGTAATCAGGATGTCTTTATTCCCTTCCCATTCCTTGATACCAAGTCTTAGGTATACAATTTTCTCGCCAATCGTCATTACAGAGTTCATATCATGGGTATTGATAATGGTCGTCGTATTATACTCTTTGGTAATTTCATAAAGAAGATCATCAATGACTTTTGAAGTATATGGATCCAGTCCTGAGTTAGGCTCATCGCAGAATAAATACTTTGGATTGTTTACAATAGCTCTTGCAATGGCCACCCTTTTCTGCATTCCCCCTGAAATTTCAGAAGGATATTTTCTTTCTGCTTTGTCAAGATGTACTCTTCCTATTACTTCGAATACTCTTTTCTTTTTCTCTCTGTAAGTAAGGTTGGTAAACATGTCAAGAGGGAACATAATATTTTCCTCCACAGTTAAAGAGTCAAAAAGGGCACTCCCCTGGAATACCGTTCCAATTTCTGAACGAAGATGCTGCTTTTCATCACGGGTCATCGTGTTAATATCTTTACCATCAAACAGAATTTCTCCTGATGAAGGATCATATACATTGAGTAAGCTTTTAAGAAAAACTGTTTTTCCTGAACCACTCTGCCCAATAATAAGATTTACCTTGCCTTTATCAAATGTGGTTGAAATTCCCTTAAGTACTTCAACATCACCAAAACTTTTCTTAAGATCTTTTACCTCAATCATTAGCTTAATATTAATTGGGTTAGAATTAATTCGGAAATGATAATAAATACCATTGTCCAAACCACCGCCTGGGTACTCGCTCTACCTACTTCAAGAGAACCTCCTTTTACAAAATATCCGAAATAAGAAGGAACAGTGGCAATGATAAAGGCAAAAACAGCTGTTTTTGTAAATGCGTAATAGACAAATAAATTAGGCATATACATTTGAATCCCAGTGATATAGTCGTTTTCTGTCCAGTTTCCTGTTAAGATACCAGCAATATAACCTCCGGCAATACCAAAGACAATGCTGATAGCAATCAAAAGAGGATTAAAAATCATACAGGCAATGATTTTTGGGAATATCAGAAAGTTGGGCGAATTGACTCCCATGATATCCAAAGCATCAATTTGTTCAGATACTCTCATTGTTCCAATACTGGAAGCAATATAAGATCCCACTTTACCCGCTAAAATTAAACTGATGATGGTAGGCGCGAACTCTAATACAAGTACTGCTTTTGTTGCATATCCTACAAATGAAGGAGGGATTGGAAACGAAGAAGCATCAAAGTTGTTGAACATCTGAATAGCTACTACTGCCCCCACGAAGATCGAGGTGAAGACTACAAGTCCGAAAGAATTTACTCCCAAATCATTAATTTCCCTCATGAGCAGCTTCCAAAAAACCCTCATTTTCTGGGGTTTCTGCAGGGATTTTCCCAAAAGAATAATATATTCCCCTACTGCTGTGAAAAACTTTTTTAACATACCGCTAAATTAGACTTTTTTATTGAATTAGGCTAAGGTTGAAGTGAAGACTGATGTCCAGATAATGTTAAAATTATCCTAACCTTAGCATAGCTTTATTTTGCATTTTTATCCCCGCCTATTACCAGTAACACGGTTTTTAATATAATCACCAGATCCAGAACAAAACTCCAGTTCCTTACATAGAAAGCATCAGCAAGAACTCTTTTCTTCATTTCTACCTCTACATCTCCAAAGTCACCACGCAATCCGCTTACCTGTGCAAGTCCTGTAATTCCAGGATTTACCATACTCCTTAAGCTATATCTTCCGATTTTTGGTTTGTAGTAATTATCAACGGCCAACATATGAGGACGAGGACCTACCACAGACATTTGCCCCCTCAGAACATTGATGAATTGAGGAAGCTCATCAAGGCTGGTTTTTCTTAAAAATTTACCGACCTTGGTGATTCTTGTATCATTTTCTTTGGTAGTACTGGTGGTAGATTCGTCATTCACCACCATGGTTCTGAATTTGATGCAGTTGAATACTTCTTCATGGAATCCATATCTTTTCTGTAAGAAAAAGATAGGTCCTTTAGAGCTTATCCTGATTAAAACAGCAATGACCGGGAATAGCCAGGTACAAATAAAAACCAACACAAATATGGAAAAGAAAATATCAAAAGTTCTTTTCATCAGGAAGTTGGAATAATAATCCAATGGATATCTTGCCTGATTAAGAACGGGCTGAGTTTGAATATAGGCTAAATCGTACAGGAAGAAATCACTATGGGTGATACTTGGAACCAATGAGATATGAACTTTATTTTCTTCTGCCAGCTTGAATATTTCAGATTCAGCACTTTCACTATAAGAATTTTCTGTAGATAAAAACAGAGTATGGATTCCGTTTTTCTTCCAGAAACTCACCAGTTCGGCTGTATTGGTATCTGCGTTTTCATGTTCAAATATTCTATAGCCATAATCTTTACGTTCCTTAAAAATGTTTTTTAGGATTTCTGTAGAATCACCATTTCCTAAAAACATGATATTTCGATAATTAGCACCTAAAGAGCGTAGATACTTAATAGAAAAATAGATGAATGATTTTGCTAAAAAGATAAATATAAAAAGATAAAGAGACAGCCAATAAATGTCTGAATTAAAGAATACATTATTACTGACCTTTCCAATAAGCAAAACTCCTAATATAAAGGATATGAAGTGAATCAATAGCCTTTCCAGAAAGAGTGTATACGTAAGGTTCCTTGGAATATTATATATTTTTGTTCTACCGCTGAGAAGCACCCAGAACAAAAACAATAAAACCAGAGAAAAAGCATTCTGATACCAGGTTTCCTTATGACATTTCAGATTTTCGTTTCTGCTTATAAAAAGAATATGAAGATAGATGCAATAACCATGAGGTCAAGCAAAATAATGATTGATTTCAGGTATCTAGAGTATCGAATTCTCTGCATCTATCGGTTATTATTACAGGAACGGCCAGCTAATGTACGTAATTTTACGGTATATTCAGATATTTATGGGTTTGAACTGAAGCCTGCCATTCCGGGTGTTCCAGAATAAAGTCGGTAATCTTAGGATACATATCATTTCTTTTGCTCCATTCACTCTGAAGGTAAAGCTTACAGTTTTCAGAAACTTTGGCAGCTTGCTCTTCAGCAAATGCAAAGTCATGATTATTGAAAACGATTACTTTAAGCTCGTGTGCTTTTTGATAAATCTCTTCTTTCGGCAATCCTGTTTTCTTTGGGGAAAGGGTAATCCAGTCCAGATGTCCGCTCATAGGATATGCTCCTGAAGTTTCAATATGGATAGTACATCCAAGTTCCTTTAATTTTGAAGTTAGGATCTCCAGATTCCATGTAAGAGGTTCACCTCCTGTAAGAACGATGGTTTTACAATGTTTAGCTGCTGTTTCTGCAATTTCCACAGCGTCCATCAACGGATGAAGCTCCGGATCCCAGCTTTCCTTTACATCACACCAGTGGCAGCCCACATCACAACCTCCTAATCTGATAAAATAGGCGGCTTTTCCTGTGTGTGCTCCTTCTCCTTGTAAAGTGTAAAAATGCTCCATTACAGGGAGCATTTTACCTTCTTTTAATAAAATATCTTGTTCTTTATTCATTTTAAAATTAGTCGTTATAGACCGAAGTTTTATAAGCAATGATGGTGTTTTTCATCAACATCGCTCTTGTCATTGGGCCTACTCCTCCAGGAACCGGTGTAATCCAGCTGGCTTTTGCTGCGCAGCTATCAAAATCTACATCACCGGCAAGGTAATATCCTTTTGGAGAATCATCGTCTACTCTGGTGATACCCACATCAACGATAACAGCACCCTCTTTAATCATTTCTCCTTTTAAGAAATGAGGATCTCCCAAAGCTGTAATAACGATGTCTGCCTTTTTTGTATATTCTTCAATGTCTTTTGTGTACGAGTGTGTAAGGGTAACGGTTGAATTTCCTGGGAAATCTTTTCTTCCCATTAAGATACTCATTGGTCTTCCTACAATTTTACTTCTTCCGATAATTACACAGTCTTTTCCTTTGGTTTCAATATTATATCTTTCCAATAATGTTAAAATCCCGAAAGGAGTCGCTGGTAAGAAAGTATCCATTTCAAGAGCCATTTTCCCGAAGTTTTCAGGATGGAATCCGTCCACATCTTTTCTAGGGTCAATAGCATTGATAATTTTTTCCTGGTCAACCTGATCTGGTAAAGGAAGCTGAACAATAAATCCATCCACTGCTTTAGACTTATTCAGTTCATCAATTTTTTCCAATAATTCGGATTCCGAAACGGTGCTAGGGAATTTGATTAAGCTGGATTGAAATCCTACCTCTTCGCAGTCTTTTACTTTAGCATTTACATACGCCTTACTTGCTCCGTTGTTTCCTACAAGAATTGCTACCAAATGAGGTGCTCTTCTTTTGCTTGCAAGGATTTTTTCCACTTCAACTTTGATCTCTGCTTTGATTTCCTTGGATACTTTAAGTCCGTCTAGAATTTCTGCCATTTTTACTTTTTACTTTTATTTAGATTTAGATTTTTTCAAATACTACAATATCCTGAAATTCATCGGCGCCTTCTTTTTCTACATCATATCTCCAGAATCCTCCTTGTATTGTTTTCACTTTCAGACCTGCTTCATGAGCCATTTGATTCAATAATGGAATGCTTACAGCGATATTGGCTGCTGTTACTTTATCATCCATAAGTCGGTATCCTTCATATTGATGAGGGAAGTGCATACTGCCGCCTTCTTTTTTAGATTCATCATACAGAAAGAATGTTGCCAGACATTGCCCGCCATTTTTAAAACCCTGCTGATCTCATTCAGGTATTGCTTGATCTCAGGGATCTGCATATGAGTGAATACGGAAAACAGAAATGCCTTGTCAAATTGAGCATCCTTATAAGGAAATGTGAAATTTTCCGCTTTCTGGCTGAAAGTATTATACAGATCATTATAAATCGGTGTAAACTTAAAGTTGAAATTCGGATATTTTTTATGGATGTGTTTGTCGCACCATCTGATTCCTTTTTCTACAGCATCAAAACCGTCATAAGTCCCTTGGTCTATAAATCCGGAGAGAGCAATAGCGGTTCTTCCGATTCCACAGCCTATATCCAGAACATGGTCTGTATTTTTGAGTGCGATATGTTTTTTAAGGACATCCATCTGACGGATTCCATGGGGAATAAAATCGCTGCTCCCCACATAAATGTCTCCTTTTTTAGGTTCGTTTTTAGCTCTTTTTCCTGTAATTCCTTCATAAAGGTCTATAGGAAAATAATAGAGTTTTCTTCCTAAAAGTCTAAAGCCGGGAGGCAGTTTATAATAATATGATCGTAATGCAGACATCTGCTATTTATTTCCTTTATAATAATTAATCAATCCATTGGTAGAGCTGTCATGTGAGGTGATCGTCTCATTGCTTTCAAGCTCAGGTAAGATTTTGTTAGCAAGTACTTTACCTAGTTCTACTCCAAACTGATCGAAGCTGAAAATATTCCAGATAACCCCCTGAACGAAGATTTTATGTTCATACAGGGCAATTAACTGTCCTAATGAAAAAGGAGATAATTCTTTGAATAATATAGAGTTAGTAGGGGTGTTTCCATGGAAAACCTTGTAGTTTAATACCTGATCTATTTCCTCATCTGATTTTCCTGCATTTCTAAGTTCTTCTTCCACCTCTTCTTCTGTTTTTCCGAAAGCAAGGGCTTCTGTTTGAGCGAAGAAGTTGGCTAATAATTTATCCTGATGGTCAGAAACTTTATTAGAGCTTTTAGCATAGGCAATAAAGTCTGCTGGAATCAATTCTGTACCTTGGTGAATCAATTGGTAAAATGCATGTTGACCATTCGTTCCAGGTTCTCCCCAAATGATTGGTCCTGTTTCATATTCTACAAATTCGCCATTTCTGTCTACACATTTTCCGTTACTTTCCATATCTCCTTGCTGAAGATAAGCTGCAAATCTGTCCAGATATTGTGAATAAGGAAGGATTGCATAGGTAGTTGCTGCGTAGAAATTACGATACCAGATTCCTAAAAGTCCCATTAATACAGGAACGTTTTCGGAGAAATCTTCAGTCTGGAAGTGCTGGTCTGTATCAAAAGCTCCTTTTAAAAGCTGTTCAAAGTTTTCATAACCTACAGCCAATACAATGCTTAATCCGATGGCACTCCAAAGTGAATATCTTCCGCCTACCCAATCCCAGAATTCGAAAATGTTTTCTTCTGCGATTCCGAATTGTTTAACCGCTTCAATATTGGTAGATAAAGCTACAAAGTGCTTAGCTACATCTTCCTGTTTTCCTGCTTTTAGGAACCAGTCTTTTGCTGAATTGGCATTCGTCATCGTTTCCTGAGTGGTAAACGTTTTAGAAGCAATAATGAATAGGGTGGTTTCAGGATTTAGGTTTTTAAGAACCTCTGCAATATGATTTCCGTCCACATTAGAAACAAAGTGAACATCTAGTCTTGTTTTAAAATGCTTTAAAGCTGAACAAACCATCACAGGTCCAAGATCTGACCCTCCAATTCCGATATTGACTACATCCGTAATTTCTTTTCCGCTGAAACCTTTATGTTCTCCTGAAATTATTTTTTCAGAAAAAGCTTTCATGTGGTTCAATACTCTTTTGATCTGCGGCTTAATATTTTCACCGTCTACAAGAATTTCACGGTCAGAAAAATCTCTCAAAGCAGTATGCAATACAGCTCTTCCTTCTGTTTCATTGATTTTGTCACCAGAGAACATTTTAGAAATAGCATCTTTTAATTGGCATTCTTCTGCCAACTGTAATAACAGTTCTTTAGTTTTTGAATCAATCAGGTTTTTAGAATAATCGAAAAGATAGTTATCCTTTTGCAGAGAAAATTCTTCAAAACGGTTCGGGTTGTACTGGAAAAGGCTTCTTAGTTCAAGATCATTGGATGCAAAATGTTCATCAAGGGCTTTCCAGCTGTTGGTTTGTATAGGGTTTATTTTTGATAGCATGTCGTTGAGAATTTATAGTTCAGAAAATAATGTGCCGGATCAAATCTTTAGAAATCCATAACGATTTATTTCTGATTTGCAAATTTAAGGAAAAATAAAACCTCAAATAAATTTGAAGATGATAAATAACGATTTTTTAAAAAACAAAACCCCAGAATTGATCTGAGGTTTACTTTTTATAGGGTTAAATATGTTTTTTTGAATGTTATTCGTCTATTTCATTCAGAATGTTTTCCAATTGCTTAGCTGAACGTCCATAAAAATATTTTGTCCATAGAATAATACTTGTTACGAAAAAAAGGGTTCCTACCAGAACAGCTAAAATTAAAGAATATTGATGAGCATTGGTAAGCTCGGATAGGGTTTTTCCCTTTTCTTCTAAAGTATTATAAATTACTAATCCGATGGTGAGCAGAAAATGAGGCAGAAGTAAAAACCCGAATGACTGATATCTTTCCATATTTAGTTTGAGTTCATGGAAAATTTTCCAAAGGCTGTTCTTTGTATTTCCGCTGTAGAGCTCAGTTTGCTTGTAAAACTTATAAAATCCGTAAAGATAATAGGACGATATCACTACCATCATGACATAGGATATATAATAAATAATATACTGAGAAGAAGGAAATTTAAACTGAAGAGGGAAGAATCCGATAAGAATGATCGCCAGAATCTGTGCTGGAAATTCTTTTTTCATGCTCTTCTGGATTTTTTCGATAGGGTGCTTGCTTTCCTTTAATTGCTGTATAGTGTCCGGAATATGAACATTGCTGTCTTCATTATTCCATTGTTCTTTTAATTGATCAAAATTCATAACCTGATTTTTTTATGATTTGCTGTATTTTTTCTTTGGTTCTGTTGAGTTTTACACGGGCATTGCCTTCGCTGAGCCCGAGGTTGTTTCCAATTTCTTTATGTGACATTCCCTCCATGAAATAAAAGATAACGGCTTTCTCCAGAGCATTCAATTCCTGAACGGCATGGTAAAAAATTTCCAGCTGTTTATCTTTTGTAGGATTGTAATCTTCTTGCTGTACTTCAAAATGATGAGGAGAGTCCGTATGGTTTTTTGCTCTCTGCTTTTCCTTCTTTAAATAAGTAATGGCAGTATTGATGGCAACACGATACATCCATGTAGAAAACTCGCTGTTTCCTTTGAAGTTTTGATAGGACTTCCACAGCTGGATCAGAATTTCCTGCTGAAGATCTTCCCGGTCTTCTATAGAATCGGCATAAATCCGGGAGGCTTTATATAAAATGCCTTTGTGCTGATTGACGAGCTTTAAAAAGGCTGTTTCAGTGGGCGTACTCACAATAGTTTCATGGTTGGGTTATTGTTATAAGTTGGATACAGGTTTTACGGTGTATCCTTTTGACTGTAAAAGAGGAATAATTCCGTTTTCTCCCATTAAATGAGAGCCGCCCACAGCAAAAAATGAGCTTCCTGCCTTCATCATTTCCGGCATTATCTTTACCCAATTTTTGTTTCTGTCAGTAAGCATGGCTTTTTCCTGCTGAGCATTCATAAATCTTTCATCTTTAAAAAGTGTGTATAATGACTGAGCATCTTCATTTTTAAAGGCTGCTATCATCTTTTTAAATAATGTTTCATACTCTTTACCCAGTTTCAGCTGAGCAATAGTAGCTTTCAAATCGTAAGCATCATTGATAGCTTTCATCTGATCGTTTACTTTCTCCAGCCCTTTGATATTCTTTTTTTCTTTAACAGCATTCTTAAGCAATTCGATTTCATACATCTTCATTTCAGTTTGAGGACATGGAATGGCTTTCATACTGAGGAGAGCGTAAAGAGCCTGAGGACTGGAGTTATTTATTTTTTCCAGACTCGTTCCATAATCTGAAAGAATTTTATCCAATTCTTTGGCCTCATTGGGTGAAAGTTGGTCAGATATTTTCTTATCATTCTGATGCATCTTTTGTAACGCAGCCATTTCGTTGGGATCAGTAAAATTGATTTCCATTACAAAATTTTCTGATTTGTCAAGTGCTTTGAGTACCTTAGGTTTTATTTCAAAATCTTTACTGCATAAGATATGAAAAGTTCCTGTAACATAAGATGGTTTCGAGAGTCCGTTTCCTGTTACCTCCCAAAGCAGCCCGTTTTCATTTGTTGTGCTCTTGCTCTGTGCGGAAGCAGTCATAAAATTCATTGATAATAATGCTGCAAACCCAAGTTTTATTAAATTTTTCATAGTATTTTTTTTATTTTCTGTTCTTTTAAACAGTAGGTAAGAGATGTTTTACAATCGTTACAGTTTTTTTCAAAAAAATAAAAACCTCCTGAAAACAGGAGGTTGTAAAATCTAAAATTATGATGATAACCTATAGGTTAGGAGTTTTGTTCTGAAGGGTTAGGCTTTTCAGCTGTTTTTACTTTTCTTTTTCTTAAGAAATAAATGACCCCGCCAGCGATTAATATGATTGGCCAGATGTTGATCAGTCCTACAATAATTCTTTGGATCAGATAAAATCCATAGACAAAGCTGTCTTTTGCATCGTGGATAAAGTTGTACTTGTATTTATTATCAATGCTGTCCGTATTGGTAACGGCAATTTCAGCGATGCGTAATTTGGGTTCCTTGATGTAGATGTCAACAGTGCTGTACTTGAGATTGTCAGCAATGCTCATAGTATTTAGCTTTTGAAGATTTCCTTCAGCCATATTATTGTCATCTAATGTTACTTTGTCTTTATTAGCCTTTATTTTATCAATGTTTTCTGAGGTCTGCTGGTTTCTTTTTGCTTCCAATTCAGAATATTTGATGTTGGCTGTAACATCTTCCGCATTGATTGTTCTTGAATTTAAAAATAATTTGCTGGTATTAATAGCAGTTAGAAATTCTCCCAGTTTTTCAGTAGGAACTCTTACCTGCATTGTGTTTTCAGTCTTATATTTTTTGATGAGCATCGCTTCAGTATCAGAAGTGTTGTAAGTATCTTCATAAGTCACATTGCTCTGCAGGTTGCTTTTCGTAACAAAACCTCCAAGGTCCTGAACAGACTTTTCAATAGCAATAGTAGCATTATATACGTCTTTCACTTCCATATTAACATCTGCAGTTTTGATGAACTTTTTATCCTTTACTTCCATACTGGCAACAGATGAAATACTATCTTCAGAAACAGCTGTAGAATCTGTAGTGGCTTCATAGCTTTTAAGCTCGCTGCTACTGGTGGCTTCACTTTTTTTACATGAATAAATTCCCAATAAAAGCACAGTTGATAATGATAGTCTAATATAATTCGTTTTCATAGCGTAAGATTTTTGAGGTTTTGCTTGAGTCAAAGTTCAGTCAGAATCTTTTGTAATGCTTGAAAAGGAAAAGTAAAAAACTTGTAAAGAGAATTTTCTATTTTAATTAATTGAATATTAGTGTTTTGTAAAACGTGTTAAAAGGAAAGGGTTTGCTTTCGGAGTAATTTTTGCTTATCATTTTACAAACCAAAATCACAATATATCATTATGTCAAATACCTTTTCTAAAATCAGAAATGCAATAGGGCTATTCACGTCCATAGATTTTGATCAGCTAAGTGCTATTTCGCAAAAAGTAGATTTGCCCAAACTAATGCATAATTTTTCAAAACTGGATGATAAACAACTTGCCGGGCTTATGAAAATGCTTGATCCCGATAAGAAAAAAAAGAGCTTCCACCCATTGATGGAGATTTTTACGATATCTACCATACTTTGAGCCCTGAACAGCGGGAAATTCAGCTTAAAGTAAGGGCTTTTATGGAGAAAGAGGTCAAGCCTTTGGTTAATCATTACTGGCTCAGAGATGAATTTCCTTTCGAATTGATTCCAAAATTCCAGAAACTAGATATTTGTGGTGTCACTTATGAAGGATACGGTTGTCCGGGAATGCCCTTCCTGATGGAAGGGGTTATTGCTATGGAAATGGCAAGAATTGATGCTTCTATTGCTACATTCTTTGGCGTACAGTCAGGGTTGGCAATGGGTTCTATTTATATTTGTGGTTCGGAAGAACAAAAACAAAAATGGCTTCCGCAAATGCAGAAGTTTGAAAAAATAGGAGCGTTTGGATTGACTGAACCGGAAGTGGGTTCCGGAGCTGCGGGCGGCCTTACTGTTACCTGTAAAAAAACAGAAGAAGGCTGGATTTTGAATGGTCAGAAAAAATGGATCGGAAATGCAACCTTTGCTGATCTTGTGATTATCTGGGCAAAAGATTTAGATAGTGGAGAAGTGAAAGGATTTATTGTTGAAAAAGATAATCCAGGATATTCTGTAGAAAAAATAAAGGGTAAAATGGCCTTGCGAATCGTTCAGAATGGATTAATTACACTTAAAGATTGTTTGATCACAGAGGAAAACCGTTTACAGAATGCCAATTCATTTAAAGATACCGGGAAAGTGCTGAGAATGACAAGAGCAGGAGTAGCTTGGATGGCGACAGGATGTGCAAGAGGAGCCTATGAGAGTGCTTTAGCTTATACCCGAACAAGAGAGCAGTTTGGAAAACCAATTGCTTCTTTTCAGATGATTCAGGGGCATTTGGTAGAAATGTTATCCAATCTTACCGCTATGCAGACCATGGTTTTCAGATTGTCTGAGATGCAGGACGAAGGAATTCTCAAAGATGAACATGCTTCATTAGCTAAGGTTTTCTGTACATTAAGAACCCGCGATATTGTTTCCAGGGCGAGAGAAGTAATGGGTGGAAATGGTATTCTCCTGGAATATGACGTCGCTCGTTTTGTAGCAGATGCTGAAGCAATTTACTCTTATGAAGGAACAAAAGAAATTAACTCGCTCATCGTAGGACGATCGATTACAGGATTTAGTGCTTTTATATAATAAATTAGCAGATGATGGTTGTGGTCATCTGCTAAATATTAGGTTCTAATGTTTATGCAATCAGATTCTTGTATTTTTCCCTATTGTCGATCAAGATCCAGAGATTAATCAGAAAAAGAATACCAGAAATACAAATTCCTGTGGTGGAAGGATCTCTGTAAACATTATGGATCAGAATTCCTGTCAGAACAGGAAGGATAATAATGGCTCCCAGTGCTCGTGTTTTTGGGAAGATAAATAGTAGCCCTCCTATTACTTCTACAGTCCCTACAAGTGGCAATAACCAGCCTATTTCTCCAAATGCTGCATACAGTTTCATTTGGGCTTCAGTGAGTGGTGGAACTGGATTGTAATGAAAGAACTTGTCTAATCCTGCATTAATAAACATAACTCCAAATAAGATGCAGATGATGAGTTTAATGATTTTCATAAAAAATATTTTATATCAAATGTAAAATAAAAAACACAATTGTATTGTGATTTTTTTAACAAAACATGACATTGTTTGTGTTAATGAATGGTTAATGTTGTATTTTATCTTGTTTTATTATTTATATTTGAGTACAAACTAAACTAATAATATTATGTTGAAAAATCTTAAAAAACTAAATCGAACAAACTTAAGAGAAATCCAAGGAGGAGCAGGTATTGGAAAATGTGATATCGGCCCTGTAGGTTGTCCATGCAAAATTCCACCTGGTGATCCATGCCTGGGAGGTACTGGAGGTGGTGGACAGGATTACGGATACTGTCCGGATATCCAGGCCAATATTCTTTGTTCAGAAACTTGTCCAAATGGAATGCATCCTTACTGCGCTGCGGGTGTATAAGGTGTAAAAATAAAAATAAGGCTGCTTTTAAAGCAGCCTTATTTATTACTCATTATTTATCACTTATTGGTAATATTTAGTCCATTTCTTTCAAAGTAATATTCTTTGAAATTTTATAGCTTTTCTTCTTTTTGTTTGGTCTTTCTTCCTCTCCAAGCAGTTTTCCCCAAGGTTTTAAATCGTCAACTTTTTCGCAAATGATTTTAATAATAGCAATGGCGGGAATACAAAGAAACATTCCGGCAATTCCCCAAAGGTGTTCCCCTAAAAGAATTCCTATAAAAGAAAATAATGCATTGATTTTCACTCGGGAACCTACCACAAATGGGAGTACAATATTTCCATCTACAGCATGAATACCAATATAGCCGATCGCAACATAGATGCATGTTGAAGGACTACCGGTTGCAAATGCGATAAAGCAGGATATAAGAAGTGATATGAAAATACCTAAATAGGGAATTACATTTAATAATCCTGTTAAAACTGCTAAAAGGATAGCATATTTTACTCCTAAAACGGTAAGTACAATAGAGGTTAGGATAGACACAATGATCACCTGAAGACAAAGTCCGAAGATGTATTTCTTGGTCATGACACGAATTTCATTCACCGCGGCCTGTACACTAGATTTATGTCTTTCTTTAAATACTGTAACAATAAAGTTGTTCAACAATCTTCTGTAATTTAAAATAAAGATAAAAAACAGAGTAAAGAATATGATAAACCCAAATCCTGTTGAAAAGATCCCGAATGTAAAACCTAAAATAGCTCCTGAAGAAGATAAAAGTTTATTCAATCCCTGATTGATATAATCTACCTGTTCATCTACTTTTACATTGAAGGTTTTGGAAACCCAATGCTGAGCATTATTAAAAACAGTGGTAAGCTGCTCTCTCAAATGAGGGAGGTCTTTGCTGAAATCAGATAATTGATTGGTGAAAAAATAAATAATCCCCGCTAAAATCATCAACATAATGAATACAGAAGTCATTGTTGATACAGATCTTGGAAATCTTAGCGTTCTTTCCATGAAAGTGGCTATCGGTAAAAACAGCATAGCCATCAGGAATGCAAAGAAGAAGGGAGCTAAAATAGTTTGCCCCAATGCTAAAAGATACCCGATTCCAATAATCGAAATAACAACAAGGGTCAGCTTAACAAGGAAAGGAAGTCTAAGGAAATTCATAATCTAAAAATCTGCAGTGTGGAATAAAAATAAGAAAAACCCGTCGATCTGAAGAATTTTTTATTCAAACCGTATGGATTTTTCTATCTCCAGATCAAAATTCATTCCTAAAGCTCTTTATAAAAGCAGAAACACGCTCTGAAATTCAGAACGTGTTTCTTATTGAGAAGTTAATATGTAAATGAATTGTTTTTATTTTTCAATGGCGATATCAATGACCTCTTCCATTCTGTTGACATAATGTACTTTCAGATTCTTTAAATAATCTTTCTTGATTTCTTCTACGTCTTTTCGGTTAGCTTCACAAAGAATCACATCTTTTATTCCGGCTCTGGTTGCCGCAAGAAGTTTTTCTTTAATTCCACCTACAGGAAGTACTTTTCCTCTTAGCGTAATTTCTCCTGTCATGGCAAGGTGTGGTTTTATCTTTTTGTTTTTGAAAGAAGAAACCATTGATGTCAGCATGGCAATACCAGCAGAAGGTCCGTCTTTAGGAGTTGCTCCCTCAGGAACGTGCACGTGAATGTTTTTCTTATCCAGGTCTTCCTGAGCAATTCCCAGTTCATCATGTTTAGCTTTAATATATTCAAGAGCAATAGTAGCAGATTCTTTCATCACAGTTCCCAGGTTTCCGGTCATTGTTAAAGCTCCTTTTCCATTGCTTAGAATACTTTCAATATATAAAATGTCTCCACCTACACTTGTCCAGGCAAGACCTGTAACTACACCAGGCACACCCGTAATTTCAGATAAGCTTTTTGGTCTTGGAACGCCAAGAATTTCATCTACTTTTTCCAATGAAATTTTAGGATCATATTCTTTTACTAAAGCAGTTTGTAATGCTACCCATCTTGCAACAGAAGCAATTCTTTTCTCTAAGGTTCTTACACCACTTTCGGATGTGTGAGCCTCAATGATATGTTTAAGTTCAGGATTTCCAAGCTTGAATGATTTGATGTCCAAACCATTCTCTTCCTGTTGTTTTTTGATTAAGTGTCTTTTTGCAATCTCAATCTTTTCCTCCAGAGTATATCCGGCAATCTGGATAATTTCTGTTCTGTCCAGAAGCGGAGTCTGAATGGTAGAAAGAGAGTTGGCTGTTGCGATAAACATTACTTTCGATAAGTCATATCCCATTTCCAGGAAGTTGTCATAGAAAGATTTATTTTGTTCAGGGTCAAGTACTTCTAAGAGTGCAGAGCTTGGGTCCCCGTGAAGTCCCTGTCCGATTTTATCGATCTCATCCAATACAATTACCGGATTTGAAGTTCGGACTTTTTGATGGACTGCAGGATTCTTCCAGCCATTGCCCCAATATAGGTTTTTCTATGTCCGCGGATTTCACTTTCGTCATGAAGACCCCCTAAAGATAATCTTACATATTTTCTCCCTAAAGCATCTGCAATAGATTTACCTAATGAAGTCTTACCTACTCCCGGAGGTCCTACCAATAATAGGATAGGAGATTTCATGTTGTTTTTTAATTTTAAAACAGCCATGTGCTCCAGAATTCTTTTCTTAATGTCTTCAAGACCGAAATGGGCTTTGTCTAATACTTTTTCAGCCTTAGCAATGTCAAAAATATCTTTGGTGTAAGTTTCCCATGGAAGATCTGTGAAGAAATCCAGATAATTTCTCTGTACATTATAGTCCGGAGAATTAGGATTCTGTCTTTGTAATCTGCCGATTTCCTTCTGGAAATGTTCTTCAACCTCCTGGTTCCATTTTTTTGTTTTCGCCTTTGCAATAAGATCTGCCACATCACTTTCAGGTCCGCCACCCAGTTCTTCCTGGATCGTTCTGATTTGTTGGTTCAGGAAATACTCTCTTTGTTGTTTATCAAGATCTTTTGAAGTTTTCTGATGGATCTGATTTCTCAATTCCAGCTTTCTGAAATCCTCGTGCATCATTTCATAGCATTTATTGGCTCTTTCCATCATGCTTTTTTCCTCCAGTAATCTTTGCTTCTCCAAAGATGGGAAGCTGGCATTGGTACAAATGAAATTCAGCAAATCATCATTGTTGTTGATGTTTTTGATCGCAAAGTTAGCTGCATTCGGAATATTAGGGTCAAGCTCAATGATTTTTAAAGCAAGATCTTTTACATTTTCCAATAAAGCTTCGTATTCCTCCTGGTTTTTAGGCTTTGTATCCTTTAGTTTTGTAATTTCAGCTTTGAAATAAGGTTGATTGTCAACAATCTTCTTGATTTTAAACCTGTGAAAACCTTTGGTAATAGCTGTAATATTACCCTCAGGAAGTTTTATAATCTTAATGATCTTTGCTAATGTACCGGTTGTGTAAATGTCTTTTTCGGTAGGTTGTTCAAGATCAGAATTCTTCTGGCTTACAATTCCAATGAAATCTCCATTTTTTTGCGCTTCTTCAAGAAGTTGTATAGAGGTTTTTCTTCCTGCAGTAATAGGAATTACCACATTAGGGAACATCACCATATTTCTTACGGGAAGTATTGGGAATATTTTCTGTTCGGAATTCTTTTCAGTCTCTCCAAAGTCGGAAAGATTGATTTCTTCAGTAACAATATCAAAACCGTCGCCGATCATTTCTTCTAAACTTATATCTTCAAATTCTGTCATAATGGATCTAATGACAAATTGTCATTTTCGTTTTTAATCGTTATATTGATTTTTTATAATATGCTCTGAAAACGTGTGCTATATTATAATGTACTAGAATGCACAATACTTATGCCATTTGTTTTTTGCTTAAAAATATGGTCAAAATTTCCTTTTTTAGATAATCTTTACGAATTAAAATTAAAATAAAGAACTTCTGCTTCTCTAATTTCTTAAAAATGTGTATTTTCGCAAACTGATAAAAAACTATAATTTATAAAATGGCAATTTTAGGACAGATTAGGAGTAAGCCTTGGCTTTTAATGGGAGTAATAGCCTTAGCGCTTTTGGCGTTCTTGGTGAACCCAGATAGTATCGACAAGGTTTTTGGTAAGAATCCTGACGTTTTAGGAAAAGTAAACGGTGAGAAAATCACCCGCGAAGAGTTCAATGATCAGCTTTTCGTGCTGCAGCAACAGGCTGAGCAGCAAGGTCGTCCAAAGAACGGTCTTGAAGAGCAGGCTTGGCAGTTACTGGTTCAATCTAAGCTTATCAAGCAACAGTTTGAGAAATTGGGCTTTGAAATGACAGACGATTATTTCTGGAATCAAATCCAGTATGATCAGATGTTCGCTCAAAATCAACAGTTTTTTGATGAGAAAGGGAACTTTAAAACTCAAGAGCTTAAAAAAGAAATTGAAACATTACAAAACACTAACCCTCAGGGATATGCTCAATGGTTGAAAACTAGAAAATCAATCGAGTACAGACTGATGGCAAGACAAGTGTTTACCAATATTTCAGCAGGGATTACTACAGGTAAGAAAGAAGCTGAAGAATTGATGAAAGAAAGAGATCAGCTTGCTGACATCGACTTTGTAAAGGTAGACTATGCTGCTTACCTTCAGAAAACAAAGATCAATGTTACTACAGCAGATCTTGCGGACTATATCAAACAGCATCCTGTAATGTTCAAAGCTGAGCCTAGCAGAAACTTAGGTATTGTATTTTTCCCTTCTAAGCCAAGTGCAGCAGATGATGCAGCCGCTTTAAAGGAGATCACTAAATTATACTCAGGAGGTACAGATGCCAGTGGAGGTACTGAAAACTTCCAAAATACAAAGAATGACTCTATGTTTGTTATGGCAAACTCGGATTCACCTTTCAATCCTCAGTATGTGAAGCCTACACAATTGCCAGCTACTATACAAGGTCAGATCGCAACAGCTGCGGTAGGACAGACTTTTGGTCCATATAAAGAACAAAATTTCTATGTAGTTTCTAAGCTTGTAGGTAAAAAGACTTCAGATTCTACATTGTCAAGACATATTCTGATCGCTTTCAAAGGAAGCCCTGCAGGAGAAGGAGTGACAAGATCTAAAGAGCAGGCTAAGAAATTGGCAGACTCTATTGGAGCGATCGTAAAGTCAACACCTGCTAAATTTACAGAATTCCTTAAGTTGTCAAATGATCCAAATTCTGCTGCACAAGGTGGTAGCCTTGGTTGGACAACTCCAGAGACACCTTTCGTTCCTGAGTTCCTTACTTATTTGGCAAACAACCCTAAAGGAGCAACAGGAGTTGTGGAAACTCAGTTTGGGTACCACATTATCAATATCGAAGATAAAAAATCTGGATCGATGGGGTATAAGGTGGCCAATCTTGTAAAAGAGATCAAGCCTTCAGATGCAACAGAAGCTGAGACAGATAAAAACTCTAGAAAATTCATTCAGCAGGTTCAAGGAAAATCTTTCAACGATTTTGTGAACATTGCTAAGAAAGGAAACTTCCAGTTCACTAATCCTAAAGCGGCGAAGAGATTCGAAGGACAACTTCAGGGATTAGGTACTGAAAAAGACAGCGATATCCTTACTTGGGCTTTTGATAAGAAAAGATCTAAAGGAGATACTGAGTTATTCAATGTAGACGGAACAGGAGATAAAATTGTAGTATATCTTAACGGAAAACAGGAAGCAGGACTTGCTGATCCTGAATCAGTAAGAGATCAGATTGAGATAATTGTTAAAAACAAATTGGCAGCAAAACAAATTTCTGAAAAAATTGCAGCTGCAAAAGCTTCAGGTTTAGATCAGATTGCTACTATGTTTGCTACAACAAAACAAACAGCTCAGGTGAATATGCTGAATCCTTCAGTAGCTGGAGCTATGGAACCTAAAGTTGCCGGTGCAGCATTCGGTGTTGCAAAAGGTAAGCTTTCTAAGCCGGTTGAAGGAGGAACAGGAGTTTATGTATTGATTAAAAAATCAGAAACAGTAAACAAACAACCTGGTGATCTTAAACAATTCACTGAGTCTATTTCTCAGAGAAATGCAGGAATGTTCGGACAGGCTTGGTTGAAGAGTCTTCAGGATAACGCAGATATCCAGGACTACAGAATTGAGATCTGGAACAAACTGGGAAATCAGCAGCAATAAGAGATTCATATCTATCAATATAAAAGCGACAATTTTTTTGTCGCTTTTTTTGTATTTATCGCAGAACAATAAAGGAAAAGATTTATTTAAAATGTATTATATTTGCTTATTAGAAAAAAATTAGCAAGTGAAGTTCAGTAAAGAATTAAAAGCTGGTGTGATTGCACTTCTAGCTATCGTAGGCTTTGTGGTGTTGTTTCAATTTATGAAAGGGAAAAGCCTTTTTACTACCGACAATATCTTTTACGCAAAATATGACAATGTAGAAGGCCTCGCGCAATCTTCAGCGGTGTCTATTAATGGTCTTAAAGTAGGCCAGGTTGATAAGATCATTCCTCAAACAGCAAAGGATGGTAAAATCAGTTTTGTTGTAAAAATTACGGTTGATAACAAATTTGAATTTTCAAAAAATTCAACCCTGGAAATTTTTGAACCAGGATTAATGTCTGGTAAAGAAATGAGAGTAAACCTAATGTATGGCGGTGTAACTGCCAAGGATGGTGATACGTTGAAAGGGGCTTTCAAACTGGGAACACTGGGAAGTCTTTCTTCTCAGGTAGGTCCGGTAAAAGATCAATTGCAGGTAGTTCTCCACAGGGTAGACTCTTTAATGGCAAATGCTAATCTGCTGGTTGATGCACAAAACAGAGCTGAAGTAAAAGCTCTATTATCCAACCTTAACAAAACAGTAGGAGCACTTCAGACCACTGCAGGAAATGTAAACAGCCTGGTAGGTCATAACGATCCAAAACTTCAGAAAGTATTGGATGATGCAAGCCTTACCATGCAAAGTGGAAAAGTAACTCTGGATAAATACGGAAACCTAGCACAGAGTATTGATACCAAGCAATTAAACGCAACGATTGCTAATCTTGATGCTACGGTAGGAAAACTGAATCAAGTAATTGGCGGAATAGACAAAGGAGAGGGAAGCTTAGGAAAGCTGATGAAGGATGACAAACTGTACAATAATCTGAACTCAGCGTCTTCTAATTTGAATTCATTAATTGAAGATATGAAAGCGAACCCTAAGAGATATATCAATTTCTCAGTTTTCGGTAAAAACAATAAAGACTAATATGCCTTATGCAGTACATCGATAACATTATTTTCCTGATTTTATTAGTGGCCGGATTTGGACTGTTTGCCAAAAGCCTGCTGAAGATCTATAGAAATATCAGACTTGGTCATGAGATCAACAGAAACGATAGAAAATCTGAGCGCTGGAGTACTATGGCTAGAGTAGCTATGGGGCAGAGCAAGATGGTAAAGCGTCCTGTTGCCGGTGTTTTGCACCTTTTCGTGTACGTAGGTTTTGTGATTATCAATATAGAACTTATTGAAATTATTGTTGATGGACTGTTCGGAACACATCGTTTCCTAGCTTCAGTTTTCGGAAACGGATTTTATAGCTTCTTTACAGCGACATTGGAAGTTCTTGCACTTCTTGTAGTAATAGGAGTTGTCGTATTTTTCATCAGAAGAAACTTTTATGGAGTAAAGAGATTAACCATGAAAGAACTTTTCGGATGGCCAAAACAGGATGCAAATTGGATTCTTATCATTGAATTTGCCTTAATGATGGCTTTCTTTAAAATGAATGCTGCTGATTGGGTGCTACAGCAAAGAGGCGTAATGCCTGCACTGGGAAGTTTCCCTATTAGTTCTACTTTTTTAGGACCTATTTTCAGTGGTTTTGGGGATGGATTTTTACATTTTACAGAAAAAGGAGCTTGGTGGTTCCACTTTGTAGGAATTCTGTTTTTCATGAACTATCTGTATTATTCAAAGCATTTGCACATTATTTTAGCCTTCCCAAGTACTTGGTATGCAAATCTTGATAAAAAAGGAAAATTCAACAATCTTGATTCTGTAACCAAAGAGATCAAATTGATGATGGATCCTAACGCTGATCCTTATGCTGCACCGGCAGAAGGTGCTGAAGCTGATGTGCCCTCTAAATTTGGTGCTGAAGATATTTTTGACCTTAATCAGGTACAATTATTAAACGCTTATTCTTGTACAGAATGCGGACGTTGTACTTCTGTTTGTCCTGCTAATATTACAGGAAAAAAACTATCTCCGAGATTAATCTTAATGAAAACAAGAGACAGATTGGAAGAAGTTGGCAGAAATATTGATAAAAATGGAAAATTTGTAGACGACGGCAAAAAGCTGCTGAATGACTATATCACCAAGGAAGAACTTTGGGCTTGTACTACATGTAATGCCTGTACAGATGCTTGTCCTGTATTGTTAGACCCACTTTCTATTATCTTTGAAATGAGAAGGTTTCTGGTTATGGAACAGTCTGCTGCTCCACAGGAATTGAATCTGATGATGACGAACGTGGAAAATAATGCAGCCCCTTGGCAGTATAATCAGGCAGACCGTCTGAACTGGGCTAATGAAAACTAAATAATTAATCAATTTGAAAATTTGAAAATTGATTAAAGTCAATTCATTTTCAAATTTCCAAATTCTCACATTTTCAAATTGGAAAAGAAATGGATTTCAATATAAAAACAATGGCAGAATATGCTGCCGAAGGAAAAGCACCGGAAGTTTTATTTTGGGTTGGTTGTGCAGGAAGTTTTGATGACCGTGCTAAAAAAATTACAAAAGCATTTTGCAAAATATTGAATAAGATAGGAGTAGAATTTGCTGTTTTGGGACAGGAAGAAAGCTGCACCGGAGATCCTGCAAAAAGAGCTGGTAATGAGTTTGTTTTTCAGATGATGGCTCTTACCAATATTGAAGTTCTGAATGCTTACGAAGTGAAGAAAATTGTAACAGCATGTCCACACTGTTTCAATACCCTTAAAAATGAATATCCAAGTCTTGGAGGTCACTTTGAAGTAGTTCACCATACTCAATTCCTTAAAACCTTAATGGAAGAAGGGAGATTGAAAATTGAAGGGGGGGCGTTCAAAGGGAAAAAAATTACTTTCCATGATCCATGCTACCTGGGACGTGCCAATGATGAATATGAAGCTCCAAGAATGCTTCTTGAAAAATTGGATGCTGAACTTGTAGAAATGAAGCGCTGCAAAACAAACGGGCTTTGTTGTGGAGCCGGTGGTGCACAGATGTTTAAAGAACCTGAAAAAGGGAATAAAGACATCAATATTGAAAGAACAGAAGAAGCTTTATCTTTTGAGCCAAAGGTGATTGCTACAGGATGCCCATTCTGTAATACTATGATGACAGATGGAGTAAAGCATTTCAATAAAAATACAGAGGTTGCAGTAAAAGATATCGTTGAACTTCTTGCTGAAGCAGACGATTTATAATTGTAATCTTGTACCGGTTTATGAAGGTAGAATTGAAACTCTCCTTTTTTTTGATTATTTCAATACTTGCTGCTCTTACATTCTGGAATTACCAAAACAGAGTATATAACTGGGATATGCCGGGATATCTAGGAAGTATGTATACTTCTGAGTTCCCCAATTCACAGGATAAAGTTAGAATTATAACTTACGATGAAATAAAAAAAGAAGCGCCTGCTGACCAGTATACAGATATCATCGGGATAAAGCAGTGGAATATTCCAAGGCAGTATTTCGTAAAAAATACACAATCTTTTACAGAACAATTACCCTATTTTCAAATCAAAGTAGGGTATATTCTTGCAATAACTCTCTTTTATAAGTTGGGACTTTCCTCTCCAATGGCAGTCTTGTTTACCAGTCTTATTTCTTATTTTTTTCAGGGTTATTATTATTTTATATTATAAAACTCTTATTTCCGAAGAAATATTGGTTTGCAATAGGACTAACGGCAGCAGTCATGCTTTTGCCGCCCATGACAGATATGTCAAGAGTTTCGTCTCCGGATATGTTTATTTTCCAGTTTATCCTGATTTTTATCATTGGTTTGATCAAAAAATGGAGTAAATGGGAGATGTTTGTACTTCTGTTTGCAATCACCCTTATACGTCCGGACTATATCACATTTGCCCTGACTTATATTATTGCTGTTTTCTTCTTTTACTATTTTAGAGAAAAGAAGATTGATTTTTCCCTTATTGCTCAGGGTGCAGTACTTCTGTTGATGTTTCTTGCAATTATTAAATTTTACCATTATCCCGGTTGGAAAGACCTTTTTTATGATACTTTTATCTACAGAAGGCCTATTATTTCCACCCATCCTATTGAAATAAGCCTAAAAGACTATCTGAGTATTATGTATATCAAACTGATCTACTTTAAAAAAGTGACTCTGTCTGTAAGTATCATGATCGCAATAGTATTTTGGTGTTCCAAAGATGCATGGGTAAGGATGATTTCAGTACTTTTCCTGGTGAATGTGTACATCAAATTCTTTTTCTTTCCGCATACGGCAGGATTGAGATTCTTCTTCCCGTTTATTTTTCCGCTTTTTCTTATGATGCTCCATGTATTGAGCCAAAAATATTATACAATTAAAAATTAAATGATTGTATGTATTAAAAAATGGATATAAAATTGCTGTCGCTAGACATTTCAAGAACGTAAACTGTCTTTAATTGGAAAGAATATCTTTACAGGACGTAAGTCACATTCTGTCTGAATAAAAAATCGTAATTTTATCCTTTAAAATTGATTAGATATGAAAATTGAAGAATCAAACGTTGTAGAAACAAACGATTACAGAGTTATTATATATCCGGCATCAAGACCATTTGAAACCAAAGAAGCAAAGATAATCACAGAAAAGCTGTTTGATTTTCTGGCAACCTGGGCTGCGCATGGAAAACCCCTTTCGTCATCATTTAAAATTGAAAAAAATCAATTCATTATCGTATGTGTGGATGAAGAGAAGGAAGCTGCTTCAGGGTGCAGTATTGATGCTTTGGGTAAGATCATGAGAGAGATTGATGAGGAGTACCAATTAGGCTTGTTTGACAGAATGAAAGCGAGTTTTGTAGAAAACGGAGAAGTAAAAACATTGAAACTTCTTGACTTTAAGAACAAGCTAAGAAACGGTGAATTATCAAAAGATATTCAGGTTTTTGATTTTTCTAAAAATACTTATCTTGATTTTCTAAGCCATTTTCTATTACCATTTGAAAAAAGCTGGGCTTCTTCTATAAAATAATCTCTCTTGAAAATTCTTTTTATATCCTCCTGGTTTCCGAATAGGCAAGAACCTACGAACGGTAATTTTGTACAGCGTCACGCAGAAGCAGTGGCGTTGTTGCATGAGGTGGAAATATTACATGCTATAGGAGATCCTCATCAAGAAGAAGAGCTTATTTTTGAAGATCAGATGATTAACGGAATAAGAACACTTATTGTATATTATAGAGGTTCCAGAAACCCGGTTCTGAATTTCAGAAATAGGATGAATGCGTATCAGAAAGGCTTTTCAGAGCTTAAAAAACCAGATCTGGTACATGCAAATATACTGCACAATTCTATGTTTTTTGCAGTATATTTAAAGGAAAAATTCAGAATTCCTTTTGTTGTATCAGAACATTGGTCTGGTTTCCTTCCTGTCAATAGGTTCAAACTATCTGTAATAAATATTCTTACGGCTAGGTATATTGGAGGTAAGGCATCTTATATTTTTCCTGTAAGCAAAGTTCTGATGAATAATTTAAAAGACCTTAAAATAGGGAAGAACTCTAAAGTTGTAGGAAATGTTGTGGATACTGAACTTTTTGTACCGCAAAAGCTTAAAAATAATATCTTTACTTTTCTTCATATCTCTAATCTTATTGCTCTTAAAAATCCAGATGCCATAATTAATGCAGCTGTTAGGCTTAGAAAAGAATTTGAAAATTTTGAACTTCACATTGGAGGTGATGGAGATGTAGAAAGGTTAGATAGCCTGATCTTGAAGTACAATGGAAAAGAATATATTAAAACTTTTGCTGAAATAGCCTATCAGGAAGTTGCTGAAAAAATGAGACAAAGTGATTGTTTTGTTCTTTTCAGTGATTATGAAAGCTTTTCATGTGTTCTTCTGGAATCCCTTTCTTCCGGTGTTCCGGTAATTGCTACCAGAGTAGGGGCTATCCCCGAAATTATCAATGAAAATCAGGGGATCATTATTGATAAGTCTGAAGAAGAGCTCTATATGGCAATGAAAAATATGTTATGTGGAAATCATAAAACAGATTCCCCGGAAGCACTTCACCAGTATGTTGTAGATAATTTTTCTATACCAGCTATTGCTAAGCAATTTAGTGAAGTTTATAAAAGCATTGTTTAAAGCAGTAAATTTGGTGTTTCTTTATTTCCTGTTGACTATACTGAAATGAAAAGCTTAAAAGATTTTATTAATGCATTTCTTGCTAACAAAGGGCAGCATGTATTTTTTTCCTTGCTTATAATGAAAATATGTGCATTTTCAGGGTCTCTATTCATGATCAGGATATTGTCGGAAAAAGATTTTGGACTGCTAAGCATTGTAGCCTCTGTTTTTGCTGTTTTTGCTCCATTTAGTGGTTTTGGAAGCCCTCAAAGCCTTGTTAGATTTGGTTCTCTCAGTAATTCGGAAAAAGATAAAAAAGAATTATCTGCCTATTTGTTTAAAAAAGGATTTTACTATCAACTGATTTTAAGTCTTGTATTTTTTTTTATTGGCTTTTTTTTTATGTAACTCATTACTACTACATATTTTATATTTTCTTTTTCTTTACGATCCGACTCATTGGAGTTTACTTTCTTAGCCATATTCAGGCTGAACGCCGTGTATATCTTGACAACAGACAATTTGCAATGATAAGTAATGTTGTCAATATCTCAGGGCTATTGATGATGATTGTGTTCTCAACCCTTTGGGGATTGTATGGGTATTTAATTGCGAACGCTATAGCTCCGTTTCTTTCTCTTTTTTGGTTTAAAAAATCATCATGGAAAACTCATAATTCGTACCTGAAACTTAATAAAAAAGGGATATGGAGTTTTGCAGTACATGCTTCTATAACGGCTCTTTTATCCGATGCTTTTTTCTCTGCAGATATTCTACTGCTCAGTTTCTTTAAGGATGAGAGTGTGGTTGCTAATTACAAAGTAGCTTTGCTGATTCCAGCCAATATTACTTTTTTAGCACTTTCTTTTATGCAGAGTGATTATCCAACAATTGCTAAAAATCATCTTGATAAATCTTTTCTCACGAGTTATATTATCAATTATTATAAACTCTTCATCCCAATTTGTATTTTAATATGGATAGGCGGAAGTCTTTTGAGTCATTATATTATCAGATTATTTTTTGGGGAGCAATATACAGATAATGCCTTTGCATTTTCTGTTTTGTTAGGAGTTTTTTGTGGAAGCATGCTGTTGAGAAATCTATATGGGAATTTATTGGCAGCCGTTGGGTTGATGAAAAGAAATACCTTTTTTTCAATTCTTTCATTGGTTGTATTAAGTATTTTTTCTTACTTTTTAGTTCCATCTTCAGGAGTATTGGGGATGGCTGCTTCATTGGGGTTAACAATGACGCTTGTGGGGTTTTTAATGATGTTTTCATTCTACTCTTATCTTAGAAAGTTGAAATAAATTATCTTTGCGTTATGAGAAACATTGTTTTTGGAATCATGGTCATTCTTTTTGCCCTGACAAGTTGTAGTCAGGATGAAGAATCTTTGCAGAGAATTGATCAAATTATGAATATCTATATGAGATCTGATACCAACCCGGATTTATTGAATGCTAAAAAGAGCGGATCTTTTACAAGCTTTTCAGTGAATGATATGTTGGGAGACAAAGACAATTCTCCAGTAACCACCATCCCTCTTAGAATGAGGCAGGATTCTGTTTTTTATATAGAATATTTGGCAGGAGCCAAAAGGAAAAAGTTTGATTCTTCAGGAGTAAATTATTATTCAAAGATGAGAATTACCTTAAATAGGACTGTTAATAATGCTACTGAGTCGGATACTGATACTCTTGAAATTCATTACCGAAATACGCCGGAATTATTTCAGGTTTCAGAGGTTTTATATAATTCAGAATCCGTATTTTCAAAAGAATCGGGTGCTCCTAATTCGATAAATAACGTAACTATCACAAAATAGTTTTAAATTTGTAAAATTGTTAGCTTATATTAGGCTAAATTTAATATTTAACATCTAAATAAAATGTTACAAGTCAATTTTTTACGCGACAACAAAGAACGCGTTTTAGAAGGTCTTAAAAAAGACAATTCAAGAATCTTGAGTTGGTAGACGAAGCTATTGCTACTGACGACGAAAGAAAAAGAATCCAATTTGAATTAGATTCCCAGCTTTCCGAGATCAATAAAATCTCCAAGGAAATTGGACTTTTAATGAAGGAAGGAAAGAAAGAAGAAGCGGAATCAGCAAAATCTAAAACAGCACAGTACAAAGAGTCGAGTTCAGAATTGAAATCTCAACTGGAAGTAAAAGAAACAGAATTATTAAACATTTTGTACCAACTTCCAAACATTCCAAATGAATTGGTAAAAAGCGGTGTTTCTGCAGATGACAACGAAATTATTTTCCAGTCTCATACCGTAGAAGGTCTTGGTGAAGGAGCGATCCCTCATTGGGAACTCGCTAAAAAATATAACCTTATTGATTTTGAATTAGGAGTAAAAATCGCTGGAGCAGGATTCCCTGTTTATTTAGGAAAAGGAGCAAGACTACAAAGAGCCTTGGTTCAGTATTTTCTAGATAAGAACGTAGAGAAGGGATATACAGAAGTTAATCCACCTCACGTTGTGAACGAAGCTTCAGGTTACGGAACCGGACAGTTACCTGATAAAGAAGGACAGATGTATTATATCAATGAAGATAATTTATATCTGATCCCTACAGCAGAAGTTCCGGTAACAAATCTTTACCGTGATGTATTATTGGATGAAAGAGATCTTCCTATTAAAAATACAGCTTTCTCTCAATGTTACAGAAGAGAAGCAGGCAGCTACGGTGCTCATGTAAGAGGATTGAACCGCCTTCACCAATTTGAAAAGGTAGAGATTGTAAGAATTGAAAAGCCTGAAAACTCTTATGCTGTTTTAGAGGAAATGGTAGAGCATATTAAAGAAATCCTTACAGATCTTGAACTTCCATTCAGGGTCTTAAGACTTTGTGGTGGAGATACAGGTTTTGCGTCTGCGATGACGTATGACTTTGAGGTATGGAGTGCTGCACAGGAAATGTGGCTAGAGGTAAGTTCTGTTTCCAACTTTGAAACGTTCCAGGCTAACAGACTGAAATGCCGTTATAAAGCAGATGGTAAATCTCAATTGGTACACACACTGAATGGTTCTGCAATGGCATTGCCAAGAATTATGGCAGCTTTGTTGGAGAATAATCAGACTTTAGAAGGAATTAAACTTCCTAAAAAAATTGCTGAATACGCAAGATTCGATGTGATTAACTAAACTATTGTAATAATAAAAATCCCCTTTCAATTTTTGAAAGGGGATTTTGTATTTCCTTATCTCTGTAAATTAGAGACCTAATAATGGCTTTTCAAGTCGTGAAATAGTTGAAAAGCCTGTAAAGGTCAGCTCTTTAGAAATATAATCATTCTTCATCGGTTCTTCTTTCATCAAATCGGTACTTAAATATTTTTTATTATCATCAGGAAGCAATGTTACAGTAGTAGCATCATCTCCCATTTGTTCTTTTAATTTTATAGCCCCAATAATATTGGCTCCTGAAGAAATTCCTACAGCTAATCCAAGTTGTTTTGCCAGCTTTTGAGCTACAATGATAGAGTCTCCATCTGCCGCACATATAACATGATCCAATTCATTCAATTTTACAATCGCAGGGATAAACTCATCTGAAATCCCTTGTATACGATGAGATCCTATTTTGTATCCGGTCGTTAAGGTAGGACTTTCCAATGGCTCTAAAGGATGAATTTTAATATTGGGATGGTGATTTCTTAATTGTTTTCCTATTCCCATTACTGTTCCTCCGGTACCCACTCCAGCGACGAATGCATCAGGTGTCAGCCCTTTAGAAGAAAGCTGTAGTAGAATTTCTTTTCCTGTTGTCATCTCATGAGCTTCGGCATTATATTGATTTTCAAATTGACGTGGCAAAAACACACCACCTTTAGCTGCCAGTTTTTCACTTAATTGAATACTCCCTAAAAAGCCTCCTTCTTCCTTGGATATGAGTTCAATCTCAGCTCCCATGCTTTTTATAATATCTATACGCTCTTTGCTTAGCCAATTAGGCATAATAATTTTAACCTGATGGCCTAAAGCTTTTCCGATAGCAGAAAAGGCAATTCCTGTATTGCCACTGGTGGCTTCAATGATGGTATCTTCGGGACGGATATGACAGTTCATATAGGCCTTGTATAAAATATATAAGGCCATACGGTCTTTAATACTACCCGTAAGATTATAGTTTTCACATTTTACATATATTTTTCCAGGCTTACCTTTATAAATATATTGTAATTCGAGCATGGGAGTGTTGCCGATTAGGTGCCATAAGTGTTTGAATCTGCTTTCTAATTCAGGAGACAGACATTTTTTGTTAAACTCGTTTTTTTCAATTTTTGACATCATGTGTTTGATATTAATATGATGCAAAACTAGTAGTACTCCATCTTTTATTCAAAAGGGTACAAGAAATTCAAGAAATTTTCTGGTATATAATGAGAAAACAAAAAAAATACGATTTTTTTAATAAATTAGTATGACCACCAAAATAAATTCAAAATGAAATTGGATGCTATTGACATAAAGCTGCTAAGGCTGTTGCAGGAAGATGCTACTTTGAATAATAAACAACTTTCTCTAGAACTGCATTTATCAATTGCTGCTATACATGAACGTGTTAAAAAACTTAGAGCTAACGAATATATTAAAAAGACAGTAGTGCTATTAGATAGACATAAATTGGGACTAGGATTAATCTCTTTTTCCCAGGTTTTTTTGAAAGCCCATACTTTTGAAGTTCTTCAGGAATTTGAAAAGGAAGTTGTTAAGCTTCCGGAAGTGATGGAGTGCTACCAGATCGCAGGCTCGTATGATTTTTTGCTTCGCGTTGTTACAGAAGATATGGACGCTTATAATCTGTTCCTGCGGTATAAACTATCCTTACTTCCGCATGTGAATACAGTTCATACATATTTTGCATTATCTGAGGTGAAAAGTGTTACAGCGTTTCCTCTGAAATTATAATCTTTTTATTTTTTAAAAAGGGAAATTCAGTTTTTGATAATTAATAAAGCATGGCTATTTTGTTTATTCTGTTACAATGATAATCTTTTGATCTGAATTTTTAAATGTTGTTTCCTGCTCATATAAGGCTTTAAGATCATAAGTGATTTTTAACGTATAATCATCGATCTGTTTCAGCCAGTCATGCTTTCCTGTAATTGATTTTATTTTATTCTCAAACTTCAGGGTAGTGCCGATATTCTTAAAGTACATCATCATCATTCCTTCTATTTTTTGAGGATCGTCTTTGGTACGACTTGATGTTATTGACGCCTGAATATTTTTTAGATTAAAATTTTCTGTATTGATGGTGAGCACTTTTCCATCCCAGGGGTTAAAAATATTCTGTTCAACAGGTAATTTTTCTGCTTTGAGATAGTTGCTGAGAATAGTGTAATCATCCTGGTTGAAATGTTCTGTTTTCAAGGAAACACCTGTAGGGGCCTCATTTTCCCTGTTGGTCTTCATGAAGATCTTATTCATGATTCTAATGTGATCCGGATTGGTGTCCTTTACTTCTCTGCTCTTTTGTTCCAGTTCCTGAAGGTTTGTCCAGGCAGCAGGATATTTATTCAGGTCACTGTATTCATCTTTATCTTTCAAAGAATCTGGTGTGGCGGCTCTTACTTCTGCCAAAAATCTTCTCATATCAATATCAGTTACGGAAGTGGAAGTGGCATCCTTATGATAGACAATTTCGGAACTTACATTGCATGATTGTAATATAAAAAGACATATTGACAATAAAAAAAATATTTTCTTCATGAAAATGAAATAAATGAAAAAGCAGATTTAATGGCAGTTAGTAGAGGAGTGGTCGTGCCCTTCAATATGACAATTGGCTCCATTATGATCTTTAGAGATGGTCATAGCTTCAGCTCTTGGCGAAACATAAGGAATACCCAATTCTAAGCCTCTAAGTATGAAAAGCCCCCCCAGAATAATCATAATGACAGGTACAGCTTTTAAAACTTTCGCTCTGAAGGCCTGATTCATGAGGTTTCCGGCCAGAACAACGGCAAACATGAACGGAAGGGTTCCCAAACCAAATAAAGCCATATATAAAGCTCCCTGCCATATTCCCCCCCAGCAAGACTTGCTGTAAGTGCCATATAAACCATTCCACATGGTAAGAAGCCATTAAGAACCCCAGTTGTAAATCTTGAACGGTAGTCTGCTTTTTGTAGTACCCGCCCTAGGTTTGACTTTACAGAGTATAAAAATTTGGACAGAAAAGGAATTCTTGAAGCAAAGTCTTTTCCACCAAATGAAAATAAAGCCATAACAATAAGCAGAATACCGGCCGTGATGGTCAGGTATTTCTGAAATCCTGCCATTTCAAATCCTTGCCCTATGATACCCAGAAGTGCACCTAGTAAAGAATAGGTGAAAATTCTTCCAAACTGATAGGTAAGATTTTGAAGATAAAAATTGGTTGCTTGCTTTTTTGTTAATCCCATGGATAAAGCAATAGGACCACACATTCCGATACAGTGAAAACCGGAAGCAAAGCCTAAAGCAATAGCCGATATAACAAGTCCTATTTCCATATCACATCATAGTCCATTCGGTAGTCTGTTTTGTCTTTTGTCCAGCTCAGTCTTAAGGTATAATTCCCCATTTTCAATACCTGTGCAGGTATTATGAATGATTGGTTGCCATCAAGCTCTACAGATTTTTTGATATCTAAATTCTGATCGTCGGTTCTGTTTAAAACAAATTTTACCGTAGTGTTTGTAGAAGTATAATCTTTTGGAAAAACGATTTTAATTCCATTAGCGTCTTGGCTGTATGCAGGTTTTTCCTGTAGTTCATCGGCCCTTTTTTTGGCATCAATTACATCCTGGTATTGTAATTCTTCCTCATAATAATTATCAGTAACCATTTCAGAATTCTTTTGCCCGTTCGGGAAAAGAAACATCATCGATAATATAAAAATAATAAATGCTAATAATGCAACTACAACACCGTGTCCCCAACTAAAGTTCTTCATTTTGTCTAATTAAAATTGTAATTTAAATGGTCCTTCAAAATAAGTTTGATAAGAATCGATAAGTTTACCCTTCATGTCATAAACCCCGATTGTAATATTCTGTTTGGAAAGTTTCATTTCATCTTCCGGGAAACTGATATTGATGGTCCCCTTAGAAATTTTATCTCTGTCTACAGGAATTTTACTTGATGCACTATAAGTGATTTCACCATGTGCAGGATCTATTACTTTGATGGTAACGATTTTTTTCTCATTGGTCTTATTCAGGAAAGTATAATTATAAGTATTGATAATTTTTCCTTCTTTCACAAAGAATGTACTCCCTGCTGGTTTAATGAATTTAGCTTCCATTTCTCCACGGCTGTACAATAGGTATCCTAAGAACCCTACCAGTAGTAATAAGAATATACTGAATCCTTTCATTCTTCCTGTAAATTTGAACTGAGTTTCTTTCTCAATTTCATTTTCGGAAGCATATCTTACCAGTCCTTTTGGTAGGCCTACTTTTTCCATCACTTCATCACAGGCATCAATACAGGCTGTACAGTTGATACACTCCAGCTGCTGTCCGTCTCTGATGTCAATTCCGGTAGGACATACCACTACACACTGGTGACAATCGATACAATCTCCTTTTCCAGCTGCTTTTCGATCTTCACCTTTTCTCCATTTTGATCTGTTTTCCCCTCTCTTGAAGTCGTAGAAAACGTTGATTGTATCTTTATCAATCAATACTCCTTGTAGTCGGCCGTATGGACAAACTAATGTACATACCTGTTCTCTGAACCATGCAAATACAAAGTAAAATGCAGCGGTAAGGAGAATCATTACAATAAAATTGGTAGGATGGGCAAATGGTCCTTCAGAAACAATTTTGAATACCTCTTCATATCCAACAATATACATAAACATAAAGTGGGTGATGATGAGTGAAATAACGATATAAACAGACCATTTTAAAGTTCTTTTCCAAATCTTTTCGCTATCCCACTCCTGTCTGTCCAGCTTCATTTGCTTGTTTCGGTCACCTTCAATCAGATATTCGATTTTACGGAAGATCGATTCCATAAAAATTGTCTGAGGGCAAATCCACCCGCAGAAAATTCTTCCGAATGCAATCGTAAAAACGATAATAAAGATTAAGGATGCGATGGCACCTAAAGTCAGGATAAAAAAGTCTTGTGGATAGAAAGGCTGTCCAAAGATGAAAAATTCCCTGTCTATAACATTGAACATCAACAATGGGTTACCATTGATTTTGATGAACGGTAATGAAAAATAAATGATTAATAGTAGATAGCTTACAATGTTTCTATAGTTGGTGTATTTCCCTTTTGGTTTCCTTGGAAAAACCCATCTTCTTTTACCGGATTGCTCCATTGTCCCTATAGAATCTCTGTAAGTTTCAGGGTCCAGAACCTGTCCCTGTCCGCCTCGTACTTCTATTTCTTCTATGTCTGACATATTGTAATGTGTTTAAAAAAGAAAAAACATAATTCGTTACTATTTTTAAGGTAATAACAAATTATGTTTTTTTCATATGTTTCTAATTTTTCTAAATTATTCTTTTTCCCAATGTGCTTCAGTTCCTTGAGGAGCTGCTCCTCCTTGAGCCTGAGTCACTGGTGGTAATTCCTGGTTAATGTGATATACATAAGCTGCAATCTTTTCAATTTCAGCTCCAGAAACTTCTCCATTTTTACCGAATGCTCTCATCGCAGGGTTAGTAGGAGAACCATTCCAGTCCATGTGGAATACGTTTTTGAATAACGTCTTCTCAGGCTGATTGATCCAGAAGTTATCAGTCAGGTTTGGACCGATACCACCACTACCGTCTTCTTTGTGACAAGATGCACAGTTTGTTTTGAATAATTCTTTACCTTCTGCGATATTATCAGCTGAATATTTAGCTGTTTCAATCGTTACAGGAGGCTGGCTTGCTTCATAAGCTGCAATGCTTGCCAATTGCTCTTTGTATTCTTTTTCATATTCGCTTAACGGGTGAGCGAAATCTGTGAAAGAGTAAGCTGCAATATATACAATACAAAAAGCAGTCCCAAAATAGAATAAACCTACCCACCATTTTGGTAATTGGTTATCCAACTCCATGATTCCGTCGAAACCGTGGTCAATAAGGATATCTTTTTCTTCTGTATCAGATTGCTTTTTAAAGGCAGCTGCATACATTCTTTTGAAGAAAGGAATTTTCTTTTCAGCTAAATAAGCCGCTTTCTCTTCCGGAGATAATTTTTTGAATTTGTTGTTTTCAATTAAATCTCCAATAGCACTGTGGATAAAGGCAAGGATACCAGCTATCACAACAGTTCCCCAGAAGTAAGGCGAAGCTAGGAACGCGTAGCTCTGCACAAACAAATAATAAAAAACTATTAAAAGTCCAATTATTATCAAGATGTTTACAACAACAGGTGTTCTTTGTTTCATAAAAAATAGTTTAATTTTTTAAATTAAAATCGTCGTCTTCATCCTCTCCTAAAGGAGCTTCTTCTTCCTCTTTGTAATATTTCTTAGGCTTGCTAAAAACATAGATTACCAGAGCTACGAAGAACAGCATAAAGAAAATCAGAGCCAGTGTCTGGTAGAAGCCAGCATTTTCTGTATTGGATAATATATCTTTAAAGTTCTGAGGAATCATACTAACCTTTTAATGTTTTTAGTTATTACTTGCTGTTTTAATTTCAGTTGTTTTAATATCTGTTCCTAATCTCTGAAGATAAGAAATAAGAGCAATGATTTCTTTTTTCTCTAATTCTCCCTGAGGTCTCTTAGCATAAGCTTCTTTCAAGTCATTTGCTTCAGAGAAGATATCTTTTACAATTTTTGCCGATTGGTTGTTTGCCCACTTATCTGCAGAATCAATTTCAGCTTTTGTGTAAGGAACATCAAATGTGTTCTTCATAAGCTTCATTTTATCTACCATTTTAGATCTGTCTAAGTTCGTAGCAATTAACCAAGGGTAACGAGGCATGATAGAACCTGCAGAAGTAGATCTTGGGTTATACATGTGCTTGTAGTGCCAAGAACTTGGGTTTTTACCACCTTCTCTATGTAAATCTGGTCCAGTTCTCTTAGATCCCCAAAGGAATGGTCTGTCATAGATGAACTCTCCAGCTTTAGAATACTGTCCGTTTTTACCGTTAAATCTTGTAATCTCATCTCTGAACGGTCTGATCATCTGAGAGTGACAAGCATTACATCCTTCACGGATATAAATATCTCTACCTTCAAGCTCAAGCGGTGAATAAGGTTTTACCGCAGAAATTGTAGGGACACTTTTCTTAAGAGTAAGAGTAGGAATAATTTCTACCATACTTCCGATGGAAATAGTAAATAATGATAATACTGTTAAAAGTAATGGCATTCTTTCCAACCAAAGGTGGAATCCTTCTCCTTCTTTACGTTTGTTACCAATATTTGCTAATGCCGGTGCTTCAGCAGGAACTTCTTTCTGGAATGATCCTTTTCTTACGGTAGCAATTACGTTAACAATCATTAGGATAGCTCCAGAAATATAGAATAACCCTCCTAAGAATCTCATTTTGAAGTAAGGAATAATTGCAGTTACTGTATCCAACCAGTTTTTCCATAATAATGTTCCGTCCGGGTTGAATTGCTTCCACATTAATCCTTGTGTGAATCCAGAAATATACATGGGTACTGCATAGAAAATGATTCCTAAAGTACCTAACCAGAAATGCCAGTTAGCTAATTTTACAGACCAGATTTTTGTTCTCCACATAATTGGTACCAGGTAATAGATAACCCCGAATGCCATGAAACCATTCCATCCAAGAGCTCCTAAGTGTACGTGACCGATAACCCAGTCTGTAAAGTGACCAATTTTGTTGATGTTTTTAGTTGCTAAAAGCGGTCCTTCAAACGTTGCCATACCATAACAAGTAACTGCAACTACGAAGAACTTAAGAATAGGATTTTCTCTTACTTTATCCCAAGCTCCTCTCAAGGTAAGAAGACCATTTAACATTCCTCCCCAAGATGGTGCGATAAGCATAATAGAGAAACCTGTTCCCACTGCCTGTGCCCATGCTGGAAGAGCGGTATACTGAAGGTGGTGAGGACCAGCCCAGATATATACGAAGATTAGTGACCAAAAGTGAATAATAGACAGTTTGTATGAGAATACAGGTCTGTCTGCAGCTTTTGGTAAGAAGTAATACATTAGACCTAGAACTGGAGTTGTCAATACGAATGCTACTGCATTGTGACCATACCACCATTGTACGATGGCATCTTTTGCTCCTGCATATGCAGAATAAGACTTCCAGCCAGAGAAAGATAATGGAACCTCAAGGTTGTTGAAAATGTGAAGCATTGCTACTGCTACCCAAGTTCCAAGATAGAACCAAATAGCAACATAAAGGTGCCTTACTCTTCTCTTTGAAATAGTGAGAATCATATTAGCCCCGAAAATAATCCATGAGAATGCAATCAGGATGTCTATCGGCCACTCATGTTCAGCATATTCTTTAGAAGTGTTAATACCCATAAAGAAGGTAATGAACGTAGCAACAATCATAAACTGCCATGTCCAGAAGTGAATCCAAGATAATGTATCACTATACATTCTTGTCTTCAATAATCTTTGCGTAGAGTAGTATACCCCTACATAAACAATATTACACACGAACGCAAAGATCACGGTATTGGTGTGCAACATTCTGATTCTACCAAAACCAAACGCTCCATGAGTGTTTATTAACCCTTGAATATTACCCGATGCCAAACTTTTAATGGTTGTATCATCTGTACCGAATAAGAATTCAGGTAATTCAGGGTAGAAAAGCATTAATGCCGCCGTAAGCCCGAACGTAAATCCTATGAAACCAAAGATAATGGTCGCATAGAGGAACGCACGGACAATACTATTGTCATAACTAAACTTTTGTGTTTCCATATCAACTATTCACTATTTTTCTCAATTTTTATTATTTTCTCCTATTTCTTTCTCGTCTTTATTTTTGTCGCCAGTTTCATCTTTTTCCTTGACTTCATCATCGAAAAGGATTCTGACAGCAGGAGATTCATCATCTTCAAACTGCCCTTTTCTGGCATACACTATAAATACGACCAGGAAGATCGCAGCTAAAGAAACACTGCAGACGATCATTAAATATAGAATATCCATTGGACAACAAAATTAACCTATTTTCGGGGTTCAAATTTAGTGAAAAATAATGACATTCATCACGAAATGCCGATTTCAGCTAATTTAAAATCAGTCTAAATAAGCGGGTTTAAGCCCGGTTTTTGAAGTATTTTCGACCTAGTATCCAAGTTGAAACTGTAGTAAAAGTAACTACTGTAATGGAACTTACAGGCATGATAATTGCAGCGAAAAGCGGATGCATGTGGCCTGTAACAGCGTAACTTAACCCAACAATGTTATAAAGAAAACTGATTATAAATGTCATTTTCACAATAGTAATCGAACCTTTGCAGACGTTTAGGTAGTCATCCAAAGTAACCACTTTTTCACCGTTCATAATGACATCAGAAGAGGGGGTAAAGCTATTGGTGTCATCAGCGATGGCAATCCCTACGTTACTTTGTTTTAGCGCTCCTGCGTCATTCAGTCCATCCCCTAGCATAGCCACTTTCATGTGCTGATCCTGAAGGTTTTTGATGTAGTTCAATTTATCTTCCGGACTCTGGTTGAAAGCCATTCCTTTGTAATTTGGAATAAGCTCTTTAAGCTGTGTTTCTTCTGAGGAATTATCCCCACTCAGAATAAATATTTTGTATTGGGTGAGTTTTTTGAATAAGTCTTTAAGTTTAGGTCTGTATTCATTTTTGAAGATAAATTTTCCTAAAAATTCGTCATTTTTGCTGATGTAAACTGCGGTTTCAAGGTTCTTAGGTTCTTGATTGTTGTAGCGGGCAGAACCAATTTTATAATTATTTCCCCTTATGCTGGCTACATAGCCTTTTCCTGAAATCTCCTGGAAGTTTTCAACTGGGAAATAGTTGTCATTAAGCTCTATGTATTCATAAAGAGACTTGGACAGTGGATGGTTGGAATTTTTTAATAATGTTTTGATATTCAGTTGGTCGAACTCATTCATCTCAGATCCTTCATACTTGATGTTGGATTTTTTTCTGTGGGTAATGGTTCCTGTTTTATCAAAAACGATAGTGTCTAATTTGGCGATTTTTTCAATCGTTAAAGTATCTTTTACATAAAACTTATTTCGGCCTAAAATTCTCATAATGTGACCGAAAGTGAACGGTGCGGATAGTGCAAGGGCACAAGGACATGCTATAATAAGAATGGCAGAAATAACCTGGAACATCTTCTCTAAATCGATGAATGCCCAATAAATTCCGGAAATCAATGCAATACCTAAAATGATAAAGGTGAAATATTTACTGATATTGTTAGTCAGGGTATCTAGGCCGGTCTCGTGTTTCTTGAATGCTTCTTTATTCCAAAGCTGCGTCAGATAACTTTGGTCTACATCTTTAATCACTTCAAGTTCCAAAGATGATCCTACCTGCTTACCACCTGCAAAGATTTTGTCTCCCGGTTGTTTGCTGATGCTTTCACTTTCTCCTGTGATAAAACTGTTGTCAATATTTCCTTCTCCGTTGATCAGGATAGCGTCTACAGGGATGATTTCCTGGTTTCTAACTAGAATTCTGTCTCCCACTTTTATTTCAGAAAGAAGGATGTTTTCCTGTTTCCCTTCAAAGTCTACTTTCGTTACAGCAATAGGATAAAATGACTTATAATCTCTGTCATAAGAAAGAGCGCTATAAGTTCTTTTCTGGAACAGTTTTCCCATCAACATGAAGAAAAGAAGACCACATAAAGTATCAAAATATCCTGGGCCGTAATCTGTTGCCACTTCATAAATACTTCTTCCGAAGAGAACGAATATTCCTAATACAATTGGAACATCAATGTTAACGATTTTATTTTTTTAAACCATACCAGGCGGATTTATAATAATCGGAAGCAGAATAAAATACTACCGGGCATGCCAGTAAGAACATCAGAACTCTGAAAAGTCCTTTATAATGTTCCATCCAGTAATCTTCACCTCCTACATATTCCGGGAACGCTAAAAACATTCCGTTTCCGAAAGCAAAACCTGCAATCGCAAATTTTACAAGAAGTGATTTATCAAGATGGTCAACATTTTTTTCTGCAGTTTCAAGACTGATAACAGGTTTGTATCCTAAATTTGTTAAAAAATTAGCTAGATCGCTTAATTTTAGATCGTTATGATTGAATGAAATCTGTAAGGTTTTTCTGGTAAAGTTAACCTGTGAATATTTAATATAAGGATTCAGGGTATGAAGGCTTTCCAATAACCAGATACAGGAAGAGCAGTGAATTACAGGGATTTTAAAGGTAACAAGGCTGGTGTTTCCTTCAGAAAAATCTGTGATCTTTTCAAAAATTTCCGGAGTGTCTAAATAAGCGAATTGAGTAGAACTTTCATCGCTCGGACGAATTCCTGCCCCTTTATTAAGTTCATAGAAATTACTTAAATTGTTTGTATTCAGAATTTCATAAACAGACTTACAGCCATTGCAACAGAAAGTCTTTTCATCAAACAAAATTCTCTCTTTTTCTATCCCTTGACCACAATGAAAACAGTTCTCGCTCACCTCCCTAAATTATTGAACTACAAAATTATAACAATTTTTTTTGTTTATCGAGTTAAAAAGTTCTATTTTTGTGATAAATATCATATAAAATGCCGCAGGAACAACAGATAGCCATTGAAGAGAGGTTCGCCAGAGTTTTTAATGATAAATCATTTAAGGAAAGACTTTCTAGCGCAGATTTTGAAAAATATATTAACGGTAAAAAAAGATTGAGTTTTCAGAAACACGATACTATTTTCGAGGATGGGGAAACGCCAAAAGGGGTGTTCGTACTTGAAAAAGGAGCCGCTAAACTTTCAAAATCAGGAGCATTTGGGAAAGATCAGATTTTAAGATTTATCAAAGAAGGGGATATTATCGGCTATCGTTCTTTGCTTTGCGGGGAAAATTTCCAAGCCAAAGCAGAAGCTATGACAGACATTGAATGTGTTTTCTTACCAGCAGATATCTTTATGTATCTTCTGGAAGTAGATCCGCAATTGTCTTTCGTAATGCTTCAGAAAATTTCTTACGAATTAGGAGAATCTTCCAATACCATCACGTTCCTTGCCCAGAAAACGGTGAGAGAAAGGCTGGCTGAAATATTGCTGCTTTTGGAACAGAAATTAGGAGTAGACCCGGAAGGTTTTATCAAGATCTCGTTAACCAGAGAAGAAATTGCCAACATCATTGGTACTGCTACTGAAAGTGCCATCCGTCTGATCTCAGAATTCAAACAGGATAACCTGATAGAAGTTGACGGACGAAACATCAAGATTCTAAATCACGATAAACTCATGAAACTCGGTCACGTAGTTTTATAAAAATCATAAAAACTTAAGTCGGCTAAATGGCCGACTTTTTAACTTTTAAAAAATAGATAAATTATGTCTGTTCACTCTGAAATTAAAAAAGTTACAACTGAAACCTTGCGTAAAATGAAATTCGACAAGGAAAAAATAACAATGCTTACTGCTTATGACTTTACCACGGCAAAAATGGTAGATGCTGGTGGAGTAGATGCTATTTTGATTGGAGACTCTGCAGCTAATGTAATGGCAGGTTTTGAAACTACATTACCTATTACATTAGACCAAATGATCTACCATGCACAAAGTGTGGTAAGAGGAACGGACAGAGCTTTAGTGGTAGCTGATCTGCCTTTCGGAACGTATCAGAGTAATCCTGAAAAAGCATTAGAGTCTGCAGTAAGAATGATGAAAGAAGGAGGTGCTCATGCCGTTAAAATTGAAGGTGGAAAAGAGATTTCAAAATCTATTAAAAAAATCATCAATGCAGGAATTCCTGTAATGGGACACTTAGGATTAACACCACAGTCTATTTATAAATTCGGAACGTATAAAGTAAGAGCAAAAGAAGAGGCAGAAGCTGAAAAACTGATTGCTGATGCTCAGCTTTTAGAAGAATTAGGATGCTTTTCTGTTGTATTGGAAAAAATTCCTGCTGAACTTGCTAAAAAAGTGACTGAGAGCATTTCTATTCCTACTATCGGAATTGGAGCCGGAGCTGATTGTGACGGTCAGGTTTTGGTATATCATGATATGGTGGGAATGAATAAGGGTTTCAGTCCTAAATTTTTAAGAAGATACCTTGATCTTTACACAGAGATTACAGGAGCTGTGTCTCAATATGTAAAGGATGTAAAGAACGTAGAATTCCCTAACCAAAACGAAAGTTATTAATTCATGCAAAATCAACAACAATCTATTCAGGGAATATTATCTATTGCTGCATTAATCTGTCTTGCTATAGGCTGGTTCAATTTATTTTCACCTGAGATCAATCATTTACTTTCCAGAAAAGTCTTCTATGTTCTGATAGGGGCAAGTTTCTTTATTCAGGCACCGATGCTGACCAATAAAAACTTTATGTATGCGATGTATGCAGCAGCAGCAGTTTGTGTGGTTGGAGCTTTGTTGCCGGATAGTTCAATGATTTCGGGACTTAAAACAATTGGTCTTTTGGCAGGGATTATTCTTTCAATGTCCAATAGAAACAGAAACAGATAGACTGAATGAAGGAGCAGATTGTATATGAAGACAACCATCTTCTGGTAGTGAACAAAAAAGTTGGTCAGCTTGTACAAGGTGATAAGACGGGTGATGAATCACTATTAGAATCTATCAAAAACTTTATAAAAATAAGAGATGCTAAGCCGGGAAATGTTTTTCTCGGCTTGGTTCATCGTATAGACCGTCCCACTTCAGGGCTGGTTATTTATGCTAAAACCTCAAAAGCGCTTTCCCGTCTTACTCAGATGGTGAAGAATCGTGAAGTTAAAAAGACCTATTGGGCAGTAGTGGGGAAAGAATTAATTCCACAAAGCCAAAGACTTGTTCATTATTTAAAGAAAAACGAAAAGAATAACAAGGCGATTGTTTTTCCAAAAGCTACAGAAGGAGCTAAAGAGGCTATTCTTACCTATAATATTATCAAAACTTTAGATAATTATCTGCTTCTTGAAATAGATCTTGAAACCGGAAGGCATCACCAGATCAGAGCCCAGCTATCTAAAACAGGTGTTCCGATTAAAGGAGATTTAAAATATGGTTCGCCACGTTCCAATCCGGATGGAGGAATTAATCTTCATGCCAGAAAATTAGAGTTTATTCATCCTGTTACCAAGGAAAAGATTGAAATTATAGCTCCTGTTCCGCAGAATGATGCGATCTGGAGAGCTTGCGAAGAATAACCATATCATAAACTATAACATGAAATTCAAATCACTTTTATTAGCCACATTGCTGGTTATGGCATCTTGTTCAGACAATGATGAAATACCTATTGATAATTCACAACAGACGGTTACTGAAAGTACTAGCAAAATCTCGTGGAATTATCCTGTTTTATCACCTGTGTTTAATGAATTGGAACAAAATTATATTTTCGAATATGATTCTCAGGGAAGAGTTAGTAAAAAAGTAGGGGGGAAGTTGGAACTTTCTGGAAGTACGGGGTTTTCTTATGCTTATTCAAAATCAGTGTATACAATGATAACGTATACAGGAAATACAGCAATTATGAAAAATTATAGCTCTGACCCTAGTTTCAATGTTCAATTGAAGGAAAGAAGGTTTGAATTTGATCATCAAGGTAGAGTTATTAAATTAGTTATTCCAGAGGTTAATAATTCATACATGGATAAGTCTTTGACCTATACTTATGACGCTTCAGGAAAGTTAATTGAGATCTTAACTCAATATCCTAACGCTCCATACGATCCAACTGACGCACAAGATTATATTTTGACGTACGTAGAAAAGTTTATTTATAATAATTCAGGAAATTTAGAAAAGGCAACTAAAACTGAAAAGCATAATAATGTTGATGCATACATTACGAACGAAATTACATTTGATAATTTTGATTCTGCACAAAATCCATTTAAGAATTTGGGAATTTTTGAAGATTATTTTTACCTTTCATTATCAAAAAATAATCCTCAGAGAAGAATTTCAAAAGAGTATAAACCTTATAGCTCCGAATTTTTTCTGAATCAATCAAATTGGACTAATCAATATAATACCAATGGCAGCTTAAAGCTTTTCTATTAAAGCATTTTGAATAAATATCAATAAGATCCATCTCCAAAGTTGAGATGGATTTCTTGTTTCTGTAAAATTTGATTTTGCCCATTCTCAAAAAATAACTAACTTCGTCCCACACTTTAGGGGTGTCTGTTTTTACAGACTGAGACTTTACCCTTTGAACCTGATCTGGATCATACCAGCGTAGGGAAAAGTAGATGACTTTTGCTGTACATTCTATTGTACAATAATGGCCATTCCTAAAGTATATGTAAATCATTAGGAATGGAACTTATAATCAACCACACCCGAAAAACATTTGATATACTTCCTGAGAGTCTGGAAGCATTATTGGCTATGGAATTACCCGGAAAAAGAAAGGTATTGCCGTAGCCCTCAACAATCGCATTATTCCGCTGTCTGCCTGGGCGGAAACATCCCTTAATAACAACGATTCTATTTTAATCATTACTGCCACTCAGGGCGGATAATTCTCATACTTAATACCCATATTTATGGCTCATTCAATTACATGTTCGCCATTTCCGAACTCAAAGAAAATTTATATTGAAGGAAAAATTCATCCTATCAATGTAGCAATGCGTGAAATAAAGCTTAGTCCTACCAAACTCAGCAATGGAAATTTTGAAGAAAATGCTCCGGTAACCATCTATGATACTTCCGGTCCTTACACCGATGAAAATGCAACAATTGATATTCAAAAGGGACTTCCTAGGATAAGAGAACAATGGATTCTGGACAGAGAAGATGTTGTGATTTTGGATGGAATCACTTCAGAATATGGAAAAGCACGTCTGGCAGATCCTAAACTTGATGCATTGCGCTTTTCCTACGATCATAAACCTAAAGTGGCTCAGGAAGGAAAAGAGCTTACTCAACTTTATTATGCGAAGCAAGGCATCATTACTCCTGAAATGGAATATATCGCCATCAGGGAAAATCAAAGAATAGAACAATTGCAGTCGGTTCCGAAAGAAATGGCCTGCCAGCATATTGGAAATAGCTTTGGCGCTAATACTCCTAAAAGTAAGATCACTCCGGAGTTTGTAAGAGACGAAATTGCGGCTGGAAGAGCCATCATTCCAAATAACATCAATCACCCGGAAAGTGAGCCGATGATTATTGGAAGAAACTTCTTGGTGAAAATCAATGCCAATATCGGGAACAGTGCAGTGTCATCAAGTATTGATGAAGAAGTAGAGAAAGCTGTTTGGGCTTGCCGATGGGGAGCAGATACCATTATGGATCTTTCCACAGGAAAAAACATCCACGAGACGAGAGAGTGGATTATCAGAAACAGCCCGGTTCCAATCGGTACAGTTCCTATTTATCAGGCATTGGAGAAAGTAAAAGGAGTACCGGAAGATTTAACCTGGGAAGTTTTTAAAGATACACTGATAGAACAGGCAGAACAGGGCGTTTCTTATTTTACCATTCATGCCGGAGTTTTATTAAGATATATTCATCTGACAGCGAACAGAGTAACAGGAATTGTATCCAGAGGAGGCTCTATTATGGCAAAATGGTGTTTGTATCATCATAAAGAAAACTTTTTATACACACATTTTGAAGAGATTTGCGAGATCATGAAGAAGTACGATGTAGCTTTCTCTTTAGGAGATGGTTTACGTCCTGGTTCTATTGCTGATGCTAATGACGCAGCTCAGTTTGCAGAATTGGAAACCTTAGGTGAACTGACAAAAATTGCATGGAAACACAATGTACAGGTAATGATTGAAGGGCCAGGTCACGTTCCGATGCACATGATCAAAGAAAATATGGAAAAACAATTGGAAGTATGTGATGAAGCTCCTTTCTATACCCTGGGACCTTTAACCACAGACATTGCACCAGGGTATGATCATATTACTTCAGGAATTGGAGCAGCGATGATCGGATGGTTCGGATGTGCAATGCTTTGCTATGTAACCCCAAAAGAACATTTAGGACTTCCGAACAAAGACGATGTAAAAGTGGGAGTGATTACTTACAAATTAGCTGCCCACGCTGCAGATTTAGCAAAAGGACATCCAGGCGCACAATACAGAGATAACGCATTAAGTAAAGCAAGATTTGAATTCAGATGGGAAGACCAGTTCAATCTTTCATTAGATCCGGATACGGCAAGAGCTTATCACGATGAAACGCTTCCTGCTGATGGAGCTAAAATTGCTCATTTCTGTTCTATGTGCGGACCAAAATTCTGTTCTATGAAGATCACTCAGGAAATCCGTGAATCCGCAGAGCAGGGAATGTTTGATAAATCACAGGAGTTTATAGAAAAAGGAAAGGAAATTTATATATGATTCTCGTCATCACACCTGAAAGCTCAGTTCCTAATGAATTAGCGATCATCAATCAGATGTTTCACGATGGGCTGGATCTGCTTCATATCAGAAAACCGTGGATCAGCCTAGAAGAAATGAATGGTTTTATCAGCAGTATTGATGAACAGTTTTATGAAAAATTGGTACTGCACAGTCATTATGACCTTGGAAAAGACTATGGCATTTCAAGATTTCACTTTAGAGAAGAAGACCGAAAGGAGAGAAAATATAAACCTTTTATGAATGGAAATACAATTTCAACCTCTGTCCATGATATTACCACTTTTAATGCTTTGGAAAAAGAATGGGAATATGCTTTCATAAGCCCATTCTTTCCAAGTATTTCGAAAAAAGGATACGGAATTGATTCAACAGTGATTGAAAGCTTGAAACAAAGAAATAATCCCGATGTAAAACTGGTTGCCTTAGGAGGAATTGATGCAGATCGTATTCAGGAAGTCTTTGATCTTGGAGTAGATGGTGTGGCTTTATTAGGAGCGGTTTGGGAAAGTGATGAACCTTTATCTGTTTTTAGAAAATGCAGGAAAATAAACAAAAGGTGAAGTCTGGAAACCGGTTGTATAAAAGGAGAATTATATAGAGAATAATTTTAAAAAAGCAATCCCTCTTTATTGGGAACACATTCATAGTCTATATGGAAAAATTACAATACATCTCACAGGGAAGTACAAAACAGGAACAGGAGCAGAATATCCGAAAAGCTTTAGATAACGGAATAAAATGGGTGCAGATTCGTTGGAAAAATGCGCCTGAAAATGAATTAATGAGTCTTTGTGAAGTGTCAAAGCAGCTTTGTTCAGAATATCAGTCAATTTGTATCATCAATGATAATGTTCAATTAGCGAAAATTATAGATGCTGATGGGGTTCACTTAGGATTAAGTGATGGTTCTACTGAAGAAGCAAGAATTATTTTAGGTGAGAGTAAAATCATTGGCGGAACAGCTAATACGATTTCAGATGTAATTCAAAGAATGAACGAATCATGTGACTATATTGGCTTAGGGCCATTAAGATTTACCTCTACAAAAGAAAAGCTCAGCCCTATTCTTGGATTTGAAGGCTATCAGGAAATTATAGATCAGATTCTTGGAAAAGGAATGACGATTCCTAAAATATTTGCCATTGGTGGAGTGGATCTTGAAGACATTCAGGCATTACAGCAGATCGGAATTTATGGAGTAGCGGTTTCAGGCCAGATTACCAACCAGCCAGCCATCATTAATGAATTTAAAAAAGCAATGATATATGCATAACCAAAAATTAATAATAGCAGACAGAACCTTTGAATCGAGATTGTTTTTAGGAACAGGAAAATTCGGAAGTCTTGAAGATATGGCAGCCTCTGTTGTTGCTTCAGAATCCAATATGGTGACGATGGCTTTAAAGAGAATTGATGCTCAATCAGCCGAAGACGACTTACTGGATTCATTAAAAGGAACGAATGTTCATCTTTTACCCAATACTTCGGGGGCTAGAACAGCAAAAGAGGCGGTATTGGCAGCACAATTAGCCAGAGAAGCCTTGGAAACCAACTGGGTAAAGCTTGAAATTCATCCGGATCCTAAATATTTATTACCCGATCCTATTGAAACGCTGTATGCCACGGAAGAACTGGCAAAATTAGGTTTTGTGGTGATGCCTTACATCCATGCCGATCCGGTTTTATGCAAACGTCTTGAAGATGCAGGGACAGCAGTAGTAATGCCTTTAGGAGCGCCTATCGGAACTAATAAAGGGTTGAGAACATTAGATTTCTTAGAAATTATCATCAGTCAAAGTAACGTTCCAGTGGTTGTAGATGCAGGAATAGGAGCACCGTCAGATGCTGCAAAAGCAATGGAGATGGGAGCAGATGCCGTTTTGGTGAATACTGCGATTGCTGTTGCCAGAAACCCGGTGAATATGGCTGTTGCTTTTAAAGAAGGGGTGATTGCCGGAAGAAGAGCTTTTGAATCAGGTTTGGGAGCCATAGCCAACCATGCTGAAGCATCAAGCCCGCTAACTTCGTTTTTGTTTGAATAAAAATCAGAATCATGAATAGTTTTAAGGAGGTTTTCGAGCAATATCAATGGGATGAAGTAAAAACCAGACTTGAAAAAGTAACCCTATCTGAAGTTCGAAACAGTCTCCAAAAGAGAAACAGAACATTGGATGACTTTCTGAATCTGCTTTCACCAGCGGCTTCACAGGAGCTGGAATTGATGGCTAATATGACAAGAGCACTCACCCAGAAACGTTTCGGGAAGACCATTCAACTGTATGCTCCACTGTATCTTAGTAATGAATGCCAGAATATCTGTACTTACTGCGGGTTCAGTCTTGATAATAACCTTAGGAGAAAAACACTTTCAGACTCTGAATTGATGATTGAAAGTACTGTTTTAAAATCAATGGGAGTCAATCATGTTCTACTGGTGAGTGGTGAGGCCAATAAAATAGTAGGAGTTCCTTATTTTCAGAATGCCGTTCGTTTACTGAGGTCTAATTTCTCTAATATTTCCATTGAAGTACAGCCCTTAGAAGAGGATGAGTATAAACTTCTCCATGAAGAAGGTGTACATTCGGTATTGGTATATCAGGAAACTTATCATCAGGAGGTATATAAAGAATATCACCCGAAAGGTAAAAAATCCAATTTCCATTTCCGCTTGGATACACCTGACAGAATTGGCAGGGCTGGAATTCATAAAATGGGACTGGGAGTACTGCTTGGGCTGGAAGATTGGCGTATAGACAGCTTTTTCAATGCTCTTCACATCGATTATCTACAAAAACAGTACTGGAAAAGCAAATTTTCAGTGTCATTTCCACGACTGAGGCCGGCAGAAGGGATCATTGAACCTAATTTTATCATGGAAGATAAAGATTTGCTGCAACTGATCTGTGCTTATAGAATCTGGAACGAAGATCTTGAAATATCAATTTCCACAAGAGAAAATGAAAATTTCAGAAATCATATTGTAGCGCTGGGAGCCACAACAATGAGTGCAGGTTCAAAAACCAATCCGGGTGGATATGCTGTAGATAAAGAGTCCCTGGAACAGTTTGAAACGAGTGATGAAAGAAGCATGGAGGATATTAAAACTATGATTAAACAATCAGGATATGATCCGGTAATGAAGGATTGGGATTCTGTTTATAGTGGTGCTTAAATAATATAGTTCAGAATGAAAGAGGATATCTTTAAAAGATACAGCCGCCAGATCTTTATTGATGAAATAGGACTGGAAGGACAAAAAAAGATAATGGCTTCGAAAGTGCTTGTTATAGGTGCTGGAGGGTTAGGAAGTCCTGTGATTCAGTATTTGGCAGCTGCAGGAGTTGGCACTATAGGTATTGCCGATTTTGATCATGTAGAGCTTCATAATCTGAACCGCCAGATTATTCATAACGAAAATGAAGTGGGAACATTGAAAACCAAAAGTGCTGAAAAGTTTGTGAATAGCCTTAATCATCAGGTAAACGTAATGGGAATTGAGCAAAAAATTGATGCCTCCAATATTTCGGAAATCCTTTCCCAATATGATATTATTGTAGATGGTTCAGATAATTTCTCGACAAGATATCTGGTGAATGATACCTGTGTAGCATTAGGCAAGACCTTGGTTTATGGAAGTATTTTAGGATTTTCAGGGCAGGTGGCTATATTCAATCATCATGGAAGTAAAAATCTACGGGGTATATTCCCTGAAGCTCCTTTTGATGAAGAGATGCCAGATTGTGATAGTTTAGGTGTTCTAGGCGCTTTGCCAGGGATTGTAGGAAGTATGATGGCGCTTCAAACCTTAAAAATCATAGCAGAGCTGCCTGTAAATCTTAATCAGTTAACATTAATTGATACACTGAGCTGGAGATTTCAAACGTTAGATTTCTAAAGGGGTTAGATCTTTTCTCGCAGATCACACAGATTTCACAGATCTTAATGGGGATATGCTATCATTCTATGACGAAAAAAATCTGCATTATCAGCTAAATCTGCGTGAGATATAATTTTCATTATTATAAATCAATAGAAATAAAAATGAGGCAGTGATAGAATTACTGCCTCATTTTTGGTTATTAATCATTTAAATCTATTGCTGTCCTTGCTGCATAACTCCGCCGTTATCTTCTTTCTTGGTTTGGTTTAGGATATTTGGATCCTCTTTCGCCAATTTATTCTTGGTAGGAATTTTATAATTGATAGAGATTCCAAAGTTTCTTGTGTCATATTTACTGCTGATCATTACCGGTGTTCCAGATGGTGGATTAGAACGTACCTGCATCATCTGTCCGTTGAAAATATCATTGGCAAAAACTGAAAGCGTAAGACGGTTGTTCATAAATTTCTTTGTGAGCGTCAGATCAAGCGAATTGTTGAATGGCTTCTCTGCAGTAAAGTAGAAATATCCTGCTTTTGGGGTCAGATAACTATAATTAGCCGTTAGTTTGATATCTTTAGGTAAAATAATCTGAGTCATAATATTGAAGATCCAGAATCCTTTATTGTTCAGGTTGTCAATGTCATGTTTCTGATATCCTGCATAAATGTACATAAAATTCATTTTGTCAGGATTGAAGTTCGACTTCATAATCTCACCTATAGACTTGGTAAAAATCTGAAACGGAACAGGAAGTCCAATATTGAAATTATGGATTCTCATATTAGAGATATTAATCTGCTCATTGAAGAGTTTTCTTCCGTCTTTTCTGATAATCTGAGCTACCTGGTTGCTTGCTGAACTTACACTATACCCGATAAATGCATAATCAAATGCCGATACTTTTATTTCATAGTTATCAAAGATCGTAGGCTGTAGATTCGGGTTACCGTTTACTTCTGTACTGGGTCCGGAGAACGTTACATTATTCGGGTTCAGGGCAGAAATACTAGGTAAGCTGATTTTTCGGTTATAGTTTGCGGCAATATAAACCTGATTCATCATGCTGTATTGTACACTGGCATTCGGGAAGAATTTAAACTTATTGAAAGGAAGTAAATTATCCTCTATCAGTTTTTTATCTTTAATATACCTTGTTACTCCTGAAATATCATAGTTTTCAGCACGGGTTCCCAATGTGAAATCAAATTTTTTCAGTTTTGCCTGAAATTCAAGATAAGTAGAAGCGGTTTGTCTCTGGTATTCAAGATTGGTTAAACCAAAACTTTCTGTATCATAATTCTGTTTCTCATACAATCCCCCAAAGCTTACTTTTCCACCATCCAGAAGCTTGATGGGCTGTGCATAGTCTACTTTGAAATTGGCGATATTCATTACCGATTTATTATTCAGAATATCTTTTAAACCATTAGTAGGGCTATCAAGAGGTACAGTAGGTTCAGTTACAAATATTCCATCCTGAAAGTAATTATCCTGAGAAAACTTGTTGTCTGATCTGGTGTAGCCAAATTGGAAATCAAGTTTTTGAGATTTGTCCCCAAAACGTTTCTGATAGGTTACCACTGCCTCCTGTCTCAAAGTATTGGTATGGGCAACATCTGAAGAGGTATAAAACGCTTCTTTTAAATCCGCCGGATTTCTCTTGAAAGGTAAATCTCCATGTCCATCACTTAAAGTGTAATTGTCATTATTATTGTGATATATATCGTAGTTTAATAATAATCTGTCCTGACCTAAATCAAAACTTAATCCTGATTTTGCAAAATATCCACGTGCATACCTGTCTGTATGACTTGTTAAAAGCTCATCTTGCTGACCATTCAGCATGCTTTCACGGTAATTTTGCCCTACGTTCAATTGCCAACCGAAATATTTATTTCTAGCATTTAAATTCACGGAATTAGTCGTTCTGCTTCTATATTGATCATAATTCGTGAAGGAATAATTTCCCGAATAGGTGGCCGTTAAATATTTATTAGCGTTTTTGTTGGTGATGATATTCATGATTGCACCTCCCGAAGTCGCAGGAAATTCAGCTCCCGGTTGGGTAATGATTTCAATTCTTTCTACAGAATTGGCAGGCATCCCCTCCAGGAAAGCTGTCAGATCATTAGAAGTAATGTTTAAAGGTCTTCCGTTAAGAAATACTTCCAGCATTTTTCCCTGGTACATCATTCCGGCAATGTCTGTAGCGACAAGTCCCGGAAGCTTTTTAACTCCTTCCAGAACATTTCCGTTATTAAGCTGAGGTTGTTCAGAAAAATCAAAAACAGTACGGTCTGCTTTTTGTTCAACGGCTTTTTTAGTTTTGGTGATAACAATGCCGTCAATTTGTTTTTCTTTGGTGCTGTTATTATTTTTTTCCTGAGAAAAAGCAAATACAGAGCTTACCAGCGATATAGCGAATAGAGTTTTTTTCATAATGTTTTTACTACTATCCGGTTAGACGCTAAAAAAGAAATTTTGTTACAGGTACCCAGAAGATTTTATTATTTCAAAGATGAGAACTCTACGAAATCATATTCCGCTGAATAGGTGAAAAATTGTCGTAATACTGCGGCATGGCCATTTCCGGCAATGACAAGGATTCTGTCTTCCGCAGCGTGAGAAATATTCTGGATATTGCGGAACATTCTTAGATTTCGGTCATACCAATACAGCGCAAGCATATCTGCACCATCATGGGCTCTTAGCTTAAAATCTCCGCTCAGATAAGCTCCATATCCGTAAAGATGACTTTCCTTACTGTTCATATACTGAAATGTTTTCAGTAGTGAAGAGAAGTTCTTACGATCAGAATTTTTAAAGAAGGTAACAAATTGCTGTGCAACCGGGTCTTCATTTTTAAAATCGTAATCCTGCGAGATTTTTTTGAAAAATGAAGAATCTGTTTTACCAAATCTTTCCTGAAGTTCCTCCCAAATAGATCCCGCATCAATACTGGAAATTTCATTGATCTTCATTTCACTGGCAATACGGATAGCCAGTTGATAACGCTCATCCCTTTGATCCCTGTATTTTCCTTTATTGTACTCTTTCAGCTTCTCATTGGCATTCCATTCCGGCCATGCCTCAATAGCAATTTTTGTGGGTTTGAATTTTTTGATGTATTCTACGAGCTCCGTCACTTCCTGAGCTGTTTTAGGAGATAGAACATCAATTTGGTCTTCTTTTTTTATTTTGATAGCATCCAGATTGGGATAATCGAAATGAAAAGACCCTACCACCAATACCTTAGTTTTGGGATTTTTGAAATACTCTGAAGGTTGTTTTTGTGCTAAAATAAAAATTGGAAGGCAAAGCAAGAAAATATAAATAATGGTTTTCATGGTTTTTGTTTTTTAATGAATAATTATAATGATCGAGTTCTTTTCTTAAGCAAAGGTATTGTTGGTAGCTTTCTCTCAAAATAGTCTTTAGACAAAGCGGATCATTTATCCTTTGAATTTATTTTCATCGATAAAATTGCCGGGTTTATCGAAAATAAGGTACTGGATACGTCAGAAAAATTATTTTTGTGTTATGAAACAAAGACAACTGATTTTTCTCCATATTTTTTATTGGGCTATGTTTTTGGTAGGGACAATTATTGTTCCTTATTTTGTGTATGATATACAACATATTGAGTTTAAATTCACTTATCTGCTGACCAGCTTAATTTGCTTTTACTTTAACTTTTTCATTATTGTTCCCCAATTTTTTGATATTAAAAAACTTTATAAAACCATTATAGGTTTTTCCATAAGTGTTACCTGTTTTGTGGTGATACGATATTTTACAGATGAGGTTTTGCTGCCTTATTTTGGAGGAATAAGCAACTATCCTGAAGGAACTAATTTTGGATATTATTTTTTTGATAATATTTATAATAGTGTAACGTCTATATTTATCAGTACCGTTTTCTGTTTATTTAAAATATATTCCTCGCTTGATGCAGAAAGACTTCAGCTTATGGAAGAAAAGAAAAATGCAGAACTGAAAGCTTTAAAAACCCAGATCAATCCCCATTTTATCTTCAATACATTAAATAATATTTATTCATTGGTGTATCAGAAGTCGGAGAAAGCATTACCTGCCATTGAAGAACTTGGACAATTATTGAGATACAGTACAAAAGATCTTGAAAAAGATTGTATTTCTCTGGATAAAGAGATTGGCTACATCGATAGTTTAATTGAGCTGGAAAAGTTGAGACTCAGAAATCCGGAACTTATTCTTGTGGAAAAAAATATTCAGTATCCTCATCTGAATATTTCCCCCATGCTTTTGGTGCCATTTGTTGAAAATACCTTTAAACATGGAGATCTTCGGGGCAAAGGATTTGAACTGAAAATTTCCGATCAGAATAAAGTATTACATTTTTACCTTTTAAATTTTAAAAAGATAAAATGAAAGACTCAGGTTCGGGAATTGGTATTCAGAATGTGAAAAAAGGCTGGAAATACTTTATCCTAAGCACGAGCTGAAGATCATAGAGTCAGAAATTGAGTTTGTTGTAGATTTAAAAATTGATTTACGGGATGAATAAGATAAAATGTATCATCGTTGATGACGAACCTTTGGCTATTTCGCTTCTTGAACAGTATGTACAGAAAATTCCTTTTCTTGAACTGGTTTTTTCCATAGAAAACCCAATTGAGGCATTAGAATATATTCAGAACAATGATTCAGATCTTATCTTTCTGGATATTCAGATGCCTGAACTTACAGGAATCAATTTTATGAAGATTGTAGGGGCCAAACAAAAATATATTTTAACAACGGCCTATTCAGAATATGCATTGGAAGGATATGAGCATAATATTGTTGATTATCTTCTGAAACCCATATCCTTTGAACGGTTTCTGAAAAGTACACTAAAGGCACAGGAAAGGTTTTCTTTCCAGGAAGAAGATGCTCATTTCTTCGTTAAATCATCAGGGCAGCAGCATCGCATCAATTTTAATGAAATCCTTTATATTGAAAGTATCAAAGACTATGTGAATATCCGGACTTCCGAAGAAGAATATATCGTTCTGGATACACTTAAGTCTATGGAAAATCAGCTATCTGAAAAGTTTGTAAGAATTCATAAATCTTTTATCGTTAATCTGGATAAGGTCAAAAGTATCGGAGCTAAAAAGCTGGTGCTGCCAGAGTATGAAATCCCAATAGGAGATAGCTATAGAGCTAATTTACTGGATAGGCTGAAATAAAAGAACAGGATTCAATGAAACCAAACCTTATAAGTTTTTAAAGCCTATAAGGTTTAAATGCCTTGAAATTACTCTCTTTAAACATTTCACATCAAATCTCTTTTCTCGTCGAAATTTTATCAACAATGTACCATCTGCCTTCTGTATACATGAGGTTAAAATAATCTGTGAAAATATATTTCGCTGTTTTTATCTCACATTTTGCAGCGGCTATATTTCCGGTGATATCAAGGCTCAATATTTTAGACTCTATTTTTTCGAAGGTGGTTTTAGGCTTAAATCCGCTTAAATAGGTTTTCCTGTCAAAGACAATTACTTTATCTTCTTTTAGGTTTTTAAGTTTGCATGTACTGTGCATTGCTTTTCCCACCTTCAGGGTGTCTCCTTTTTTCCAGCCGTCAAAGTACATTTCTATCGTTTCTCTTATTGAGTTTTGAGCATTGTTTTGAGCATTGTTTTGAGCATAAAGATTCATAAAGCAAAAAAGCGTTAATACGAAAATCAGGTTTTGTTTTTTCATTTTTATTTAATTTTTAGAGTTTGTTTACATCTTATTGAAATTCTAAATTGAGCATGAGATTATCCTTTTTTACAAAAAAATATCTAGACTATAGACTTTGGAGATGGATCTATGTGATAAACAAAAAATAAATTATGAATTTTAGACAAGCTCGCTAACCTCATAAATTAATTTTTATGAAGCCAAAAGTATAAGACAATTACATAAAAAAGGTCCTGAAATTGAAATTCAGAAGTGCAGAATTATAAAATAAGACTTATTGGAAACCGGAATATAGCATTATGATAGTTTACAATGAATCTCCTCATTTCCCTGAAAAGCCTCACGGTACAGGAGAGGTGTTGTATTTTTTATTTTTTTGAAAGTAGTGAAAAAAGTAGATTTGGAATTGAACCCAACTTCATACCCTATCTCTTCAATTTTAAGATTAGTGCTGTTGAGTATTCTTTCACAAGCTTCATTGATCCTATACTCATTAATATATACAGAAAAGCTTTTTCCCAGGTTGTCGTTGAGCAGCTGAGAAAGTTGGTGGGAGGAGATATTCATTTTAGATGCCAGATTACTCAGTTTTAGATCTGGATCCTTATAAAGCTCTTCGGCTTCCATTAAATTTGCCAGTTTTGAAACAAAATTATCTGCCTGTGCTTTTGGGATTTTTTTATTAGCATATTTATTTATTTTTTCATTTTTCGCTGTAACTTCATTTTTCCTATTGAAAAAGAATAAAAAGTTGAGATACAATAAAAATGAAAAAGTAATACTTCCTGCAATATATGCTCCTTTTATCCAACCTATTAAAAAAAACAGATAGGCCAAAAAAATAATTACATTACTGAAATATATAGAAGAGATATTGGTTTGAGATGCCCATTGTTTATTTTTAATATATTTTACATATTCATATCCTGCCCATATAATGAACAATGCCCATACAATATAAATGAGTTGTACTATATAATGGTTCCATAAATAAGGAAATTCAGCATATGAAATAAAATATCCACCTATAACGATTATTCCTGTAAGAATTCCGAATACATATTTCCAGCTCTGTAGATCAGACTTGTTGGGAATTTCCAATGAGCGGATATAATAATATAATGCAGGACCTATCAGAAGACATGCTGACAAACCTATTTGAAGGTAGATTTTCGGAAGATCACGATCAAAATATATAAAAACTGATTTTCCGATCCGAATACTCAGCATAAGTAAAAGCAGCCCTAAAAACAAATGAGACAGATCTTTCTGCTTTTTTACAAACAATAGATAAACCCCTAACAGAAGCCCGTTGAAAGCTCCTAACGCACTAAAGAAGAATAATAATTGTTGTCCGAAGGTCATTTGTTTATAAATTTATTACTTAGCGTAAAAATACTAATTTCTGGTTTCCATTTTTATAGGTTCATTTTTATTAAATTTTTTTTTCAGTACCATCAAGACAGCAGTATTATGGATTAGTATTAAAAACTATTGGGAATAGAGCCGTATCAGAAGGATATATTGTTCTGGATAACCTAAAATAGTATAGAACAGAGTATTCAAACCCTATTGATTTTGAAAGCGGACTAAAATCCGATCCTATTGGTTTTTTATAGCAATTTTATTAATAAATTCTGTTGATTATAAAATATATAAACTAAATGGTTATTACAATTTTATGGTAATGAAAACAAAAAGACGACTTCAAGAGAAGCCGTCTTTTTATAATTAATAGAGTTAAGAATCAATTCTTATTTCTCTTGTTGTTTAATCAAGTTCAGGGCAGAACCAGCTTTGAACCAATCAATCTGTTGATCGTTATAAGTATGGTTGGCCATGATGATATCTTTAGTTCCGTCTTTGTGAACGAACTCTAAAGTCAGTTGTTTTCCTGAAGCAAACTGATCAAGATCTAAGAAATTAACCGTATCATCTTCCTGAATTTTGTCATAATCAGCCTCATTAGCGAAAGTGATTCCTAACATTCCTTGTTTTTTAAGGTTGGTTTCGTGGATTCTCGCGAATGATTTTACCAATACCGCTTTTACACCAAGGTGTCTAGGCTCCATAGCAGCGTGCTCTCTTGAAGAACCTTCCCCATAGTTTTGGTCTCCTACAACAATGGTTGGAACGCCTGCAGCTTTATAAGCTCTCTGTACAGCCGGAACTTCACCATATTCACCCGTTAATTCATTCTTAACGTGGTTGGTTTCCATGTTATAAGCGTTTACAGCTCCAATTAACATGTTGTTGGAAATATTGTCTAAGTGGCCTCTGTATTTCAACCATGGTCCTGCCATAGAAATGTGGTCAGTAGTACATTTTCCAAAAGCTTTGATCAATACTTTCGCTCCTGTAATATTTTTACCGTCCCAAGCCGGGAATTCTTCTAATAACTGAAGTCTGTCTGAAGTAGGGCTTACATTAACAACCACTTTAGATCCATCCTCAGAAGGAGCCTGATAACCGTTGTCATCTACAGCAAATCCTTTTGCAGGAAGTTCATATCCTTTAGGCTCGTCAAGTCTTACCTGTTCACCAGCTTCGTTCGTTAAAGTATCTGTAATCGGGTTGAAGTCTAATCTACCTGAAATAGCCACAGCAGCTACCATTTCCGGAGAAGCTACGAATGCATGGGTATTAGGGTTACCGTCAGCTCTTTTTGCAAAGTTTCTGTTGAAAGAGTGAATGATAGAGTTTTTCTCTCCTTTTTCAGCTCCTTCTCTGTCCCATTGCCCGATACAAGGTCCACAAGCATTGGTAAAGATTCTTGCGTTTTCAAACTTTCTGAATGAATCTAAGAAACCGTCTCTTTCTGCTGTGAATTTTACCTGCTCAGAACCTGGGTTAATTCCTAAAATAGCTTTAGGTTTCACTCCTTTGGATACGGCATCCTCTACAATTGAAGCTGCTCTTGATAAATCTTCATACGAAGAGTTGGTACAAGAACCAATCAGGGCCCATTCTACTTCTAGAGGCCATCCATTTGCTTCAGCTTTAGCTCTGAATTCAGCGACTGGAGTCGCTAAATCCGGAGTGAAAGGTCCGTTTAAGTGCGGAGTCAGTTCAGAAAGATTGATTTCGATTAATTGGTCGAAATATTGTTCAGGGTTGGCATATACCTCAGCATCACCCGTTAAGTGTTCAGCAATTTTATCAGCTGCATCTACTACATCCTGTCTTCCTGTAGCAGCCAGGTATCTTCTCATTGAATCATCATAACCAAAAGTAGAAGTCGTAGCTCCGATTTCAGCACCCATGTTACAGATAGTACCTTTACCTGTAGCAGAAAGAGATTCAGCACCCTCACCGAAGTATTCTACGATACATCCTGTTCCTCCTTTTACAGTAAGAATTCCTGCCACTTTTAGGATAACGTCTTTAGCAGAAGTCCATCCGTTCATTTTACCGGTTAATTTAACCCCGATAAGCTTAGGCATTTTAAGCTCCCAAGCCATTCCTGCCATTACATCTACTGCATCCGCACCTCCTACACCAATGGCAACCATTCCTAGTCCGCCAGCGTTTACGGTGTGAGAGTCAGTACCAATCATCATACCTCCAGGGAAAGCATAGTTTTCCAATACAACCTGGTGAATGATCCCTGCTCCGGGTTTCCAGAATCCGATCCCGTATTTATCACATACAGAACTTAAGAAGTTGAACACCTCAGAGTTTTTGTTAATACCTTCCTGTAAATCTTTATCAGCACCTACTTTCGCCTGAATCAGGTGATCCGCGTGAGCTGTTGAAGGAACAGCTACTTTAGTTTTTCCTGCCTGCATGAACTGTAAAAGCGCCATTTGCGCTGTGGCATCCTGCATAGCTACTCTGTCCGGTGCAAAATCTACATAAGAGTTTCCTCTTTCATGTGCTTGTGTAGCATTTCCTTCCCAAAGGTGGGTGTAAAGAATTTTTTCTGAAAGGGTAAGAGGTTTTCCCACGATTTGTCTTGCCGCAGCAATTCTTTCAGGGTAACGCTCATACACTTTTTTGATCATATCAATATCAAAAGTCATATCGTATTTAGTTTTGTTCTTTTTCCGTTATTGTTTCTTTCTCTGATATTTTAAAAGAGAAAAATCGTTTTTTATACATCAAAAAACATTCCTATAATCCATTAATAGGGCTGTTTTGATTCTAAAATCAAGAGATTTTATAACTTTCAATTTAAGAAAAAATAGATTCTATTTTCTTCATTTTCTCAGAAAAAAATCGTATTTAAAGTAAAATAGAACGATTCTAAACAAAAAATGGAAGATTTTAGTCCGTTGGGATCTAAAATCTTCCATTGATATGATTTTCAATAATCTTACGACTTATTGATGAATGCTATTAGTGAGCACTTGTACTTGTTAATTCCTTGATAGAAGGTACAAAAGTTGTCAGGTCAATTCCTTCAACAGCTGCTTTATATTCTTCAATGCTTGGAATTCTTCCGATGATTGCAGAAAGAACAACAACCGGAGTTGAAGCCAATAGAGATTCTCCTTTTTTACGTTCAGAATCTTCTACAACTCTTCCTTGGAAAAGACGAGTAGAAGTAGCTAAAACAGTATCTCCTTTAGCTGCTTTTTCCTGGTTACCCATACAAAGGTTACATCCAGGACGCTCAAGATACATTACATTTTCGTATTCTGTACGAGCTTCACCTTTTGGAGCATTGTCATTAAATTCAAAACCTGAATATTTCTCTAATAATTCCCAGTCACCTTCAGCTTTTAACTCATCAATGATGTTATAAGTAGGAGCAGCTACAACCAGAGGAGCGCTGAATTCTACTTTACCATTTTGTTTTTCAAGGTTTCTCAGCATCTGAGAAACGATCTTAAGGTCTCCTTTGTGAACCATACAAGATCCTACGAAACCAAGATCTACTTTTTTCTCACCACCATAGTAAGAAAGATCTCTGATGGTATCGTGAGTATATCGCTTAGATACATCATCATTGTTTACATCCGGGTCAGCAATCATAGGTTCTACGATGACATCAAGATCTACAACAACTTCAGCGTAATATTTAGCATTTGCATCAGGAGTCAGTGCTGGTTTTTCACCTGATCTGATTTCCTCAATTCTCTTGTTCGCTTTGTCAATTAATCCCTGAAGAACTTTATTATGGTTATCCATTCCTTTATCAATCATGATCTGGATTCTGCCTTTAGCAATTTCCAATGATTCGATTAGAGTATTGTCTTCAGAAATGTTGATAGACGCTTTAGCCTTCATTTCAGCAGTCCAGTCTGTAAATGTGAATGCCTGGTCAGCAGGAAGCGTTCCAATGTGAACCTCAATGATTCTTCCCTGGAATACGTTCTCTCCTCCAAATTGCTTCAACATCTGAGCCTGAGTGGCATGTACCACATCACGGAAATCCATGTGAGGCTTCATTTCACCTTTGAAAGTTACTTTTACAGATTCAGGAATTGGCATAGATGCCTCACCTGTAGCTAATGCAAGAGCAACGGTTCCTGAGTCAGCTCCGAAAGCAACTCCTTTAGACATTCTAGTGTGAGAGTCACCCCCAATGATGATTGCCCATTCGTCTACAGTGATATCGTTAAGAACTTTGTGAATAACGTCGGTCATTGAGTGGTATTCACCTTTCGGGTCACGTGCAGTGATTAATCCGAAATCGTTCATGAATTTCATTAGCTTAGGAATATTCGCCTGAGCTTTTTTATCCCAAACTGAAGCGGTGTGACACCCTGATTGGTATGCACCATCAACTGTTGGAGAAATTACAGTCGCGGCCATTGATTCAAGCTCCTGAGAAGTCATAAGACCTGTCGTATCCTGAGATCCAACGATATTCACTTTTACACGTACATCAGAACCAGCATGTAATACTTTTCCTGGTGTTGTTCCTACAGCATTTCTGTTGAAGATTTTTTCAACAGCGGTAAGACCTTGTCCTTCGTGAGAGATTTCTTTTGATGGAGCGAAAACAACCGGAGCTTCAATGCCTAAAGTCTGCGCTGCAAATGTCTGTAACTTCTTACCAAATACGATTGCGTAAGATCCTCCTGCTTTGATGAATTCCATCTTTTGTGGAGTGAAAGACTTCGTAAGGTCAATCAGTTCCTGATCTCCGTTATATAATTTCTTTTCTTTTGTATTAATCGTTAAAACAGTTCCTGTAGCTACTGAATATGCTTCTTCAAGAACGATATCACCATTTTCGTTACGAACAGGGTTTCCGTTTTCGTCTACTTTTTTCACCCAGTTCTTAAGGTCAACACCAATACCTCCGGTAACATCAACTGTAGTAAGGAAGATTGGGGAAATACCGTTTGTTCCTCCTACGATTGGAGCAATGTTTACGAATGGTACATAAGGACTTGCTTGTTTACCAGTCCATAAAGCCACATTATTTACCCCTGACATTCTGGATGAACCTACACCCATTGTTCCTTTTTCAGCGATAAGCATAACGCTTGCGTCAGGATGTTGTGCCTGTAAAGCTTTGATTTCTTCCTGTGCTTCAGGAGTGATCATACATTTACCGTGAAGCTCACGGTCTGATCTTGAGTGTGCCTGATTACCCGGAGAAAGTAAATCGGTAGAAATGTCTCCTTCACCAGCGATATAAGTAACTACTTTGATTTCTTCAGCTACTTCAGGCAGCTTAGTGAAGAATTCAGCTTTTGCGTAGCTTTCTAAAATTTCTTTAGCAATTGCATTTCCGCTGTTGTATGCCTCTTTTAAACGGTTCGTATCCGCTTCATAAAGGAAAACCTGAGTTTTAAGAACGTCTGCAGCCTGTTGAGCAATTGCAGCATCGTTACCTAAAGCTAAGTCTAATAATACTTCAATGGATTTACCTCCTTTCATGTGAGATAATAGTTCGAAAGCAAAAGCCTGAGAGATTTCTTCTACTACGGATTCACCTAGAATGATCTCTTTTAAAAATTTAGCCTTTACACCAGCGGCACTTGTTGTACCTGGCAGGGTGTTGTAGATGAAAAACTTAAGAGAGTCTGCTCGATCTGCATTACCAGAGTCTTTGATTTGTGCGATGATTTCGCTTAGTAATTCAGCACCATCAATTGGCTTTGGATGAAGCCCCTGGTCTTTTCTTTCTTCAATCTCTTTAATGTAATCCTTATAAATATTCATAATAGAAGGTCTTTCAATATTAAAGGTAGACTATTTCGCTGCTTCTTTACTAGTCTGTATAAAATACAGTTAATGACATTTTGGGGTTTTGCATGTGATGCAACATTAACCAAAGAAGGTCAGCATAATCTACTTTTTTTAAAAGTTTTTTAAATTATTAAACAATTCAAAATGTTCCCAAAATTACGAAATTTTACGATTTTATGAGAATGAATTTATTTAGATTCTTTATAAATATGAATTTGATAATTTCTATTTTTGGTCGTAATTTTGCAGACAAATGATGAATATGAAAAATATCCTGAATCTTTTGTGCGTTTTTATTTCGATTTCTGTTTTCTCACAGACTAAATTTGTGAAAAAACCGGCTGTGAAAAACACTACGAAAACTACCGTGAAAAAGAGAAGAATGCCGTCGTCAGGCATAATCCCGACCTGGTAGTTCATAACAAAGATCTTCCACTTTTGATTCCCAAAAAGAAAGGAGATAGCTTCGGGTATGTTAACCAAAACGGAAAGTACATCATTCAGCCAGAATATCATATCGCCGTTTTCTTTTATGAAGACTGCAATCTTTTGAATTCACCGAATGAAAAAGTAAGAAAATTTGGAACAAAAGATTTTGCGACTGTAGAAAAGAATATGATTTCTTATAGGATAGACCATGCCGGAAAAAGAGTTTATCAATTTAAAGATTCAGATTTAGGAAAATGTAAGTTTGAAGAATATAAGCAACAGCTTTTCCAGGCCTATGTTCTCAATGGGTTCTATGGAATAATTGAAAAATCAAAATTCGTTAACGCAGCAGACTACCGCCAATACCAGATTTATCCGCAATATCAGTACCTTTATATCATGGAAGGGGATGATGTTGCAGATCCAATGATTGTTGCATCAAACAATGATAAATTTGGAGTCATAGATGTTAATAACAAAATTATTGTTCCTTTCGAATATTCAAATATTAAAAGAAACTTCAGCTGGAAGCTTGGGAAAATGTTTGAAGTGACAAAAGATGGCAAAAACTACTATTACATTGACGCGAATAATAAAACATACTAGAGCATCAATAATGGGTGTTTATTACTAATGGAGTGTTTTATAACTCTAATTTTTATGCCATCATTCTTTTTTCTCAATATCCTTACTGCGAGTCTGTAGCCCAATATCTCGAATCCCATACCTTCAAATACGAATCTCATTCCCATCTCATATATTTTTAGTAATTTCGCGGCTGAAATAAAGGGGTGCTTTAACAGGCTGAGATTATACCCACTGAACCTGGAACAGGTAATGCTGTTTAGGGACATCAACTCTACTGAGGGCTGAATTTGTATAATATCTTATCGATCCCCTTTTATTCATTAAATGTTAAAGATTTATAGAATGAAAGGATTATTTTTTTTAGGGCTTAGTGTAGGCTCTGTGGCCTTTATTCAGGCTCAAAAAACAGATTCTCTGAAGATCAGAGAAATAGAAGCGGTCAGCTTTACGAAAAGACTTCCTGTTGCTAAGGAAATTATTAATGTTCAGAAAGATTTGGACGGTAAAAATCTGGGACAGGATCTTCCTATTCTTTTGAAAAATCAAACTTCAATTATTTCGACCTCGGACGCCGGAAACGGAGTAGGATATACTGGTTTTAGAATTCGTGGGGTCTCGGGAACGGCCATCAATGTGATGATGAACGGAGTTCCTTATAATGATTCTGAAAGCCAGGGAACCTTTTTTGTGAATGTTCCGGATTTAACGAGCTCTGCCTCACAGATTGTAATTCAAAGAGGGGTTGGAACATCCAATAACGGAGTGTCTGCTTTTGGGGCAAGTATCAATGTGATCTCAAAGGAACCAGAAGAGAAGTTTTACTTTAAAACCGATGATAGCTACGGTTCTTTTAATACCTATAAATACTCAGCTGAGGTAGGTTCCGGAAAATTCTGGAAAAATCGGCTTTCTGTAATGGGAAGATACACAAATATTCATTCTGATGGCTATATAGACAGAGCTTCTTCTGATCTGCATTCGTATAATTTTACCGCATTGTTTGAAGAAGGAAAAACCAAATTGCGTTTAATGGCTTTCGGTGGAAAAGAAAAAAACCTATCAGGCTTGGAACGGAATCAGCAGGGGAATGTGGGAGACGAATCCAACATTTAATATTTCCGGTGCCCTTAAGGACACTAATGGAAATATTACAGGATTTTATGATAATGAAACGGATAACTACAGACAGAATCATTATCAGTTACTTTGGGAACAAAAATTCAATGACCGTTGGAATCTTGAAACAACTTTCCACTACACGAAAGGAAAGGGATATTACGAAAACTATAAGCAAGCAAGCTCTTTCTCTAAATATCAGCTGCCTAATATTATTGAGAATGGGGTAACGATTACGAAATCAGATTTTATCCGAAAAAAATGGTTAAATAATGATTTCTATGGAGTTGTTTCTACATTGTATGGAAAGTTTGAAAATCTTGACCTGAACTTTGGAGCAGTAGCCAATCAGTACTATGGAAGACATTACGGAAATGTTACCGGAGTTTTTTATCCACAGATCCATGAAAGTGAATATTACAGAAATCGTTCTGTAAAGAATGAAGTTTCTGGTTTTGCAAAGGCCTTATACAGAATGGATAATTTTGAGTTCTTTGGAGATTTGCAGCTTAGAAGTATCAACTACAATACTAAGGTCATCATGGCTGGAGATGATGACGGTGCTGACCTGGATAAAAACTGGCTGTTCTTCAATCCTAAAGCAGGGGTGAATTATAAGTTAGAGGGTGGAAAGATATTCTTGTCTTATGCCCATGCTCATAGAGAACCAAGCAGAGCAGATATTATGGCCAACAATGATGTGAAGCCTGAAAAACTGCATGATTTTGAAGCAGGTTTGGAAAAACAGTTTGGGTTTCTATCTTTAACAGCGAACGTATATTATATGTATTATGTGAATCAGTTGGTTTTGAATGGACAGCTTAACAGTGTTGGAGCGTTTATCAGAACCAATTCAGGAAAAAGTTACAGACGTGGAGTAGAGATTGGTGCATTAGCCAAACTTTCAAAACAATGGGAAGTTTCCGGAAACTTTACAGTAAGCCAAAATAGAAATCAGGATTTTAATATAGAAGTCGGAAAAGTACCGGTAAGTTTGGGGAATACTCAGATTTCATTTTCTCCGAATATGATTGCCAACTTAGGGGTAAGATTTAATCCAAATAAAAATTTCCAGTTTGCCTTAATGAACCAATATGTTGGAAAGCAGTATCTGGATAATACGGAAGATAAAAACTTAGAACTTAAAGATTATTTATTGACAGATTTTAATGCACAATACCAGTTTAAAATTGGAAACAATGATATAGCATTAAAACTATTGGTAAATAACCTGTTCAACAAAAAATATGTGAACAATGGTTCTGTGAGTGAAGATGGAAGTCCACTTTACTTTGCCCAGGCAGGTACGAACTTCATGTTTGGAATCAGTTGGAAAATTCAATAGATTGAAAGAAAGTAATTGCTGTAAATAAGTGAATTGCAAATTTATCCCGAAAGAGACCAGAGATCATGAATTGTGAACGTGTTTTAATATGAAATACACAAAAGGCTGCCTCAGCAGTCTTTTTTTATATCCGTTAAATATCTTCAAAAAGTCATGAAAAAGTTATAAATTTGCTGCCAAATGAATATTTCAGCATACATTTTAGAATATTTAAAACAATATGGAACTGTCACGGTTCCAGGCTTTGGGGTGTTTTCTCTGAAAAATTCTAAGGCTATTATCAATTCCGAAAACGGAAGTATCCTGCCTCCTGCAAGTCAGATTGAATTCGCAATTGACTATGAAGTACAGAATGAAGATCTTACTGTTTTCATTGCCCGTGAAAAGCAAATGTCTGTAGAGGCTTCCAGAAGTGATCTGAAGATACAAACTGATTTTTGGAAGAAAAAACTTCAGGCAGAGCAGGTTCTTGAAATTCAAAATCTGGGAACTGTCTTTATTGAAGAGGGACATACTCATTTCAAAGGGAAAAGAGTGGAAGCAGGACGTCCGGATTTCTTCGGGTTGGAAGAAATCAGATTCTCTGATATTAATAATGGTGAGAAGGTAAATACTTTCGAAAACCGCGAAAAAGACTATAAATTCAAGAAGACTATTCTCTGGTTCTTCCTGTTGATTATTCCAATTCTCGGTATTCTATACTTTGCATATACTCAACAGGAACTTCTCTTCGGTAAAAAGTCTTTTAATAAAGTATCAGTACAGACTTCTACCCACAGGATTGTAAAAGATACAGTAAAAGTTATGGTACATGCTCCTGAAACTCCGGTTTCAGATTCACTGAAGAAAGATTCATTGGTAAAACCTGTCGGAAAAGCCACGAAACCAGTTCCGGCTGCTCCAAAAAACACTAAGAATAAATGGCAAAAATAAAAACAGCGTCAGAATCCCTGACTATTATGACCAATATCGTTCTTCCGAACGAGACCAACTCTCTAAGAAACCTTTTTGGTGGTGAACTTTTAGCAAAAATGGACAGATGTGCTTCCATTTCTGCGGCAAGACATTGCGAAAGGAGAGTAGTAACAGCATCTGTGAACCATGTTTCATTCAATCATCCGATTCCTGAAGGAGGAGTTGTTGTTCTGGAATCTAAAGTTTCCAGAGCATTCTCTACTTCTATGGAGGTGTATGTAGATGTATGGTCAGATGATCCTATCAATCAGAAAAAATTCATACCAATTCAGGAATCTATACCTTTGTTGCGGTAGATGAATTCAACCGCCCGATTCCCATTCCGGATATGGTTCCGGAAACAGAAGATGAAAAAGAAAGATATGCAGCTGCCTTCCGTAGAAAAGAACTTTCACTAATTCTTTCCGGGAGAATGAAGCCTTTGGAATCTGTAGAACTTAAGAAATTATTCCAGGAGCCTGAAGAGCCTCAAACTTCTAAGAAGGATAAAAAATAAAACAACTGTTTTTATAAGAAAAAATGCTTTTAAACTTTGCTGAGTGCCAACGCCTTTGCGAGCTTAAAAGCATTTGTTGTTTATATATCTTAGCGTGACTCTGCGTTAAAATAATAACTATAGACGAATGTCTTAATTTTTAAATTCTTTATTAATATGAAAATTCTCCTTTTAGATAAAAATCACCCGCTTATTACTGAACAGCTTTTAGCTAAAAACTTTATGTTGGAAGAAGACTTTACGTCCACTTACGATGAGGTTTGTGATAAGATCAAAAACTATGATGGTATTATCATCAGAAGCCGTATTCCTTTAGATAAAAACTTTCTTGAAAAAGCGCAGAACCTGAAGTTTATTGCAAGAGTAGGGGCCGGCATGGAGAACATTGATATTCCTGTTGCTGAAAAATTAGGTATCCAATTAATCAACTCGCCGGAAGGAAACAGAGATTCAGTTGCAGAACATGTTGTAGGAATGCTTCTGGTATTGATGAACAGACTTTTCATTGCTTCTCAGGAAGTGAAAAATGGAATCTGGAAACGTGAAGAAAACAGAGGAGATGAACTGCTGGGGAAAACGGTAGGATTAATAGGATATGGAAATATGGGAAAAGCTACAGCCAAAAGACTTTCCGGTTTTGGGTGTAAAGTGATATTCCATGATATTCTTCCAGGTCTTTCCGATGAATTTGCCACTCAGGTTACATTGGATGAATTAAAACAGTCTGCAGAAGTATTAAGTCTGCATATTCCCCTGACTTCAGAAACTCACTATCTTGTTGATGAAACATTCATTTCTGAAATGGAAAATGACTTCTATTTTGTGAATACAGCGAGAGGAAAAAATGTAAAAACTAAAAGTTTAGTAGAAGGATTGAAATTAGGGAAAGTAAAAGGAGCTTGCCTGGATGTATTAGAATACGAAAAATCCTCTTTTGAGCACCTTGAAACAGAAAATGAAGACTTAAAATATCTTCTGGAATCAGAAAAAGCAATGGTAACTCCACATATTGCCGGGTGGACTCACCAGAGTAAAGAAAAACTGGCTCAATTTATTGTTGATAAGATTGTTGCCTCGCATTGTTAAGCGATAAATAATTTTACTGAGATGGCTGGGGAAGTAGTAATAATAGATACTTTTTCAGCCTTTTTTATGATCGTTACTTTTTGTTTTTTTCTCATTTATGTTAAATTATTCATAATGTCACCTTCATATTTATAATTTAATTTCGACTTTTATTAAATTGCCGCTCATTTTTGAATCTTATGAAGATGCGTAATCTAGTACTTGCTGTAACTGTTGCTTTATCCCTTTTTTCTTGTAAAAATAAATCTGAATCTAAAGAAGCTTCAGTTGAGAATACAACCAACCTTCCGAACTATGGGAATGTAGATTTGGGAAATGTGTTTACAAAAGCTGATGGACAGCTTTCGAATAAGGAATCGTTGACAGGTTATATAGACCAGTACTATAAAAAAATCTGGGAAGGCGGAGATCTTAGTGGTGGGATTCTAGTAGCTAAAGGTGACGAAATTTTATACGAAAACTATAGAGGTTTCGGGAGAGAAGGCAATCAGATGCCTATTGATAAAAATACACCTTTACACGTAGCTTCCGTTTCAAAAACATTGACGGCAATGGCCATGATGAAGCTTGTAGAAGCTGGGAAAATAAAACTTACCGATCATCTTACCCAATTCTTCCCAGGGTTTCCTTATCCTAATGTAACAGTCCAAACTTTATTAGACCAAAGAAGCGGATTACCCAAATACGAATACTTCATTACCAAAATACAACCTGCACCGGCAGAACTTTCCAAACAATTTATTACCAATCAGGATGTATTGAATATGATTATTAAATATAAACCGGACCTGGCAAGAGATACCGATACCGGATTTATGTATTGCAATACAAACTTTGCTTTATTGGCTTTATTGATCGAAAAAGTAACTCAAACTCCTTTTCCGCAGGCCATGAAAGAAATGGTATTCACACCATTGAAAATGACGAATACTTACATCTTTCAGGAAAAAGATATACCTACAGCTTCACAATCTTTCTACTATGGTGGAAATAAATTATATCCATTGGATAGATTAGATCTGATCTACGGTGACAAAAATGTCTATACCACACCGAGAGACCTGCTTAATTTTTCAAAAGCAATGTATTCAAAGGATTTTTTGAAGCCTGAACTGATGCAGATGGTATTTACCCCTTACAGCAATGAAAAAGCTGGAATGAACAATTATGGACTTGGCTTTAGGATGAAAATATTTGATAATGGTGAAAAACTGACGTATCATAACGGATGGTGGCATGGAACAAATTCAGTATTTGCCCATCTTTTAAAATCTAAAGTTACCATCGTAGCGATTGGAAATAAATATTCAGGTAAAGTTTATACAGCACTTGCTTTGTCAGGATTATTTGAGAATTTTCCTTTACAGCAGGAGAAACTTCAGACGGTAATGAACGATAGCAAAGATAGTTTGAACAGCGGACACGAAGTTTTTGGAGAATAATGTTTACTTTTGCTTAAACATTTTCATGAAAAGGTTTCTTTTATTATTTGTTATCAGTTTTCTTGTACATTCATGTGCAAGGGTAGGATCTCCTGTGGGAGGCCCTAAAGATACACTGGCCCCAAAATTTTTAAGTTCAAATATTGATACAACAAGGATTAATGTAAAAAGAGATATCCACGAACTTCGCCTGGATTTTGATGAATACGTAACCTTAAAGGACATCAATAAAAATCTTATTATTTCTCCGCCTATCAAGAATATCAAACGAATTCTTCCATCGAATATCGCAAATAAATTTGTTCTTATCCAATGGACTGATACGCTTCAGGCTAATACCACTTACAATTTCAATTTTGGAAATTCTATTGCGGATAATAATGAGGCCAATATTCTCAGGTATTTTAATTTCGCATTTTCTACAGGTGATAAACTGGATGATCTGTACATCAGTGGGGAAGTAAAAGATGCCATGCAGATCAAAAAGAAGACCGGTACTAATGAAAATAAGCTCGTAGTTGGGCTGTATCAGGTAAAAGATACCATGAACTACAAACAAAAACCTTATTATATTACCAAGGTAGATGACGATGGATATTACGAGCTGAATTACCTTTCTCCGGGAAAATATAAGATCATTGCTTTCGAAGATGAAAACGGAAACTCAATCTATGATCCTGGAAAGGAGAAAATTGGATTTAAGAAAGAAGTGGTTGATTTTGAGAAATCAATTTCGGGTTTAAATTTAAGTATTTATCCATCAAAGAAGCCTTTAAAGTATTTGGATATGAAAGAGATTTCTGGTGGGGTACTTATGACGTTTGAAGGACATCCTGAAGAAGTAAATGTTCAATCACTCAATGACAAACTTAAAGATATAAAAGTAACCCATACACCAAAATCAGATTCGGTGAGAATCTGGTTTGACGCGGTAAAGAGTAATGTAGGACAGGAAACTACTGAGAAGTTGTCATTTAGCCACAATATTGGTCCGAAAAAAGATACCGTATATTCTGTTTCTTTATTCTATAAATACAATAAGAAAAATACAATGGATGTTTTCAGCGATAATGGAGGTGGATCATTACCCCCAAAAACTGATTTTAAAATTTCATCCAATTACTTTATTGATAAGATTGATCCTTCAAAATGGAAATTGGCGGTGAAAGGAGATTCTTTGAATACTATTCCATTTACAGCTAAGATTTCAGAGACCAATCCTTATCAGATTCAGGTGAATTCTGATTTTATCAGTGGGAAAGATTATCAGCTTACAATTCCTAAAGAAACAGTTTCTTCTTTCTATGCAAAGAATGCCCAATCTAAACGTTTTGATTTCACCGTTGATAAAGTAGAGCAGTTTGGAAGCCTGGAGTTTACCCTTACTAATGCTCCCGCTTCTAACTATTGGATTCAGTTACTGGATTCTTCAGATAAAGTGGTATATCAGAAATATACCAAAGGAGATAAAGTAAAATTTGATCTTCTGAAACCTGAAGAATATGTTGTCAGAATATTAGTAGATAACAATAATGACAAGTATTGGGATGAAGCAGATTTTTCCACAGAAACTTTTGCAGAAGATGCCTATGTTTACTATAAAAAAGCTTTGGTAAAAGCATTATGGGAAACAAGAGAAGAATGGGATCTGAAAGATACCAGAACACTAGATAATCCTAAAGGAACAGCTCCAACGACTCCGGTCTCACCTCCTGTTTCTGACGAAAAAGAAAAAGCTGTAATACAGGAAAATAAAAAAGAGCTTAAATCTGCCAATGCAGTGATAACTCCGGTAAAATAGATTTATGAAGACGGCAAAAAAAATAGTCTTATGGACTTTGGTAATATTTGCGCTTATCCAGCTTATCCCCATTGATAGGGTGAATAAACCGGTTGATGCTAAGGTGAATTTTGTTCAGATGAAGCATACTCCGGAAAAGATAAGTACGCTTCTTAAAAATGCCTGCTATGACTGTCATTCAGATGAAACGGTATATCCTAACTATGCTTATGTGGCTCCTATTTCTTGGTCTGTAAAAAGCCATGTGAATGATGGGCGTCAACGACTTAATTTTTCTGTATGGGGAACCTATAATAAAGAATTAAAAGAGAATATGCTCGATAGGTCTATGGAGGCTCTTAAGCATAAAACAATGCCGCTTCCTGGTTATATTGTTTATCATAAAGAAGCTAAGCTTTCAGAAGCAGAAAGAACTCTGCTTAGCCAGTATTTTGAGGAAATGCTGAAATCTAAAACATACTGATTTAAAATATAATAATTCCCACAGATTACACAGATCATCACAGAGTTTATATCTGTGTAATTCGTGAAATCTGTGGGAAAATTATTTTCTTACCATAAAAAAGCTCCCGCAGATTTTACAAAATAAGCAGTGGATAAAACCCAATAATCTGCCGTATCTGCAAAATCTGCGAGAGCCTATATTACAAAAATTATTTCTTCAGGTAATCCTCAAAGAATCTCTTCTGAGAATCAAATGCAATCTCATCAAGGCTCAGTTCCTGTAAAGGAATCCATACCGCTTCAGAGATCTCTGAAAGTTCAAGATTTGCCTCAAACTTCTCCGAAACAGTATATTCATAAAAGAGATCAATGGTATTGTAATCAATTTCTTTATACTGATAGACGTTCGGAAGGCTGGTAAGGTATTTCAGATTAGAAATATTGATATCAAGCTGAAGTTCTTCAAAAAGCTCTCTTTTACAGGTTTCCTCTGCACTTTCTTTAGGGTCAACGAAACCTCCGGCCAGATCCAATTTCCCTCTTTTAGGGTCTCTGTTTCTTCGGGTAAGATAAATTTCGTCACCACATCTGATCACAACCGCTACTGCGCCTGCTACATTGTTATACAGTGTAAAACCACATTCGGGACAGCTCCATTTCTTTTCACCATCCCAATGTAAGGTCTCTTTGCCACAGCTTGGGCAATATTTCAATACTTTCATCTGTCTATAATTATTCTTCAAAGGTCAAAAGACCTTTAGCATCACTGAGCGATATTAATGTTTCTCGGGTGATAACTTAAGATAACATCCCTTAGTTCTTCTGTTTTCAGGTGAGTGTAAATCTCAGTGGTAGTAATGCTGGAGTGTCCCAGCATTTCCTGAATATAACGGAGATCTGCTCCATTCTGCAGCAAATGTGTTGCAAAAGAATGTCTGAAGGTGTGAGGAGAAATTTTCTTGTTCACTCCTGCTTTATCCGTAAGTTCTTTAATAATAAGGAATACGATAACTCTTGACATGGAAGTACCACTGGCTGTTCAAAAACAGAGTATCTTCATATTTCTTATTGATTTTTCCTTTTGAACGTACCTCTTTGATATAACTTTCCAGAAGTTCAGCTGTATAATCAGCTAAAGGCACAAAACGGGTTTTATTTCCCTTTCCGTTTACCTTAATATATTGTTCTTTAAAGTTAATATTGGAGATCTTAAGATCAATAAGTTCAGACACACGGAGTCCACAACCATAAAGTACCTCAATGATACACTGGTTTCTTTTTCCAAGATCTGTATTGACCTCAATGGCAGCAATGATTTTATTAATATCTGGCAGGCTTAACGTGTCCGGCAGATATAGTCCCAGTTTAGGACCTTCAAGTAACGCCGCAGGATTGTCTTCACGATATTCATCTTCCAGTAGAAATTTGAAGAAGGCTTTGATGGAAGATATCCACCTTGCCTGTGATCTCTCACTGAATTTCTGTTTAGAAAGATTGAAAATGTATTCCTGCAGGTTTTCGTAACCGATAGAATCTGGACCGACGTTTTCCAGATCTTCTTCTGCGTAATCTTTTAGTTTTTTAATGTCTCGAACATAGGCGTCGAGCGTGTTGTCTGAAAAATTTCTTTCGAAGCGAAGAAATATTTCAAAATCTTTGATCTTTTCATCCCAAGTCATTTGTGCTTATTTTTTTAGTTCACAGTCCGATATTTGTTCTATTTCAATGTTATGGCCTCTTAAAAACGATATCCCATCGTCATCCGAATACTCATTAATATACACCAGTCTTGCAATACCTGCCTGCAGGATTAGTTTACTGCATTCCTTGCAAGGCGACAATGTTAAATATAACGTTGCTCCTTTTGCTGATTGGGTAGAAGCCGCCAGCTTTAAAATAGCGTTGGCTTCTGCATGCAATACATACCAGTGCGTTTTACCTTCTCCATCTTCACAGCAGTTTTCGAATCCCATAGGAGTCCCGTTGTAACCATCTGAAATAATCATCCTATCTTTTACGATAAGAGCTCCTACCTGTTTTCTCTTACAGTAGGAGAGTTGCGCCCATTCCTGAGCCATTTTTAGATAAGCTTTATCAAACTTATTCATACCGCAGCATTAGTTTTTTCGAAATAATTTGGATTAAAATCTTTTGAAAGATTAGAAGTTCGGCTTTCTTTTCTCTAGGAAAGCAGTCACTCCTTCTTTCTTATCTGCCATTTCGAAAAGTTCTCCGAAATATTTAATTTCAGTTTCAAAACCTTTCTCCGTATCAGATAAATTTACGGCGTTTATAGCCTTGGATATTGCCATTGGTGAATTATGGGCAATAGTGTTCGCTAATTCTTTCGTTTTGGTTAATAATTCTTCAATAGGGTATACTTCATTTACCAGTCCGATCTCTTTTGCTTTTTGAGCAGGGATCATTTTGGCAGAGAAGATCATTTCGTTAGCAATACCTTTTCCGACAAGTTTGGGAAGCCTTTGAGTTCCTCCGTATCCAGGAATTAATCCCAGTGTTACTTCAGGAAGCCCTAATCTGGCGTTTTCCGATGCATATCTGATATGGCATGCCATGGCAAGCTCTAATCCTCCTCCTAATGCAAAACCGTTTATCGCAGCAATCACAGGTTTGGATAGATTTTCAATTTTGTTGAACAAAAAATTTTGTCCGTTTTTTGCAAGTTCCTCAGCTTTTTCCTGTCCGAAGTCGCTGAATTCCTTGATGTCAGCTCCAGCTACAAATGATTTTTCTCCACTGCCTGTAAGGATAATTACCCTGCAGGAAGTATCAGAATTAAGCTCATCTAAAGCAGTGCTGATCTCCTGAATAGTCTTTGCATTCAATGCATTTAAACTCTCAGGTCTGTTTATTGTAATGATAGATAATTTATCTTCCTTTTTTAATAATATATTTTCGTAACTCATTTTTCCACTTTAAAATATCATCCCTTGCAAATTATGAATTTTTTGCAAAAAAAAGGAAAAAATATTATTTTTTTTTCCTTTTTTTAATTTATTGTTCAATATGATTATTTTGAATGATTCATCATATTTGCATCAATATTTATATTTAGTTGTGAAGCTACTTTCATGCCAAGCTCAATATTGGCACGGAAAAAGTGACATAATTGTCTGTTGATAATCTCCTCTCTTTTAGGTCCGGTGATTCCCTTCATGCTGCCTACAATATTTTGAATTAGATTATTTCTGTCTTCAGCATTCATGGCTTTGGAATAAAGAAGCCCAGGTTGAGTATAGTGATCGCTGTCGTTATCATTTCTGTTGTAATTGGCAACATGAGCGCTATCTAATTCATATTCATAGTTTTTGTAAGAGACATCCGGTTGGATATCATCAAAACTATTAGGGTGGTAATTCGGCTTATCCTGATATTGGCTGGAATCGGCCATATAACCGTCTCTTTGGTAATTGTTAATGGCAAAAGGACATCTGTTTACTTCCAATTGATGTGAGTTTACTCCCACTCTGTATCGGTGGGCATCCGGGTAAGAGAATAATCTTCCCTGAAGCATTTTGTCTGGAGAAAAACTGATTCCGTTGATAAGACTGCTTGGTGAGAATGTAGATTGCTCAACATGGGCAAAATAATTGACAGGAACTTCATTAAGCTCCATTTCTCCTACTTCAATCAGTGGGAAATCATCGTGGAACCAAACTTTTGTTACATCAAAAGGGTTCCATCTGAAATCTTTTGCTTGCTCTTCGGTCATTACCTGAATATACATGGTCCATTTCGGGAAGTCTCCATTTTCGATAGCATTGCAAAGGTCTTCCTGCGCAAAGTCCGGGTTTTCCCCTGCCATTTTTACAGCATCTTCATCGGTAAAGTTTTTCACTCCCTGTTTTGTTTTGAAGTGGAATTTTACCCATACTCTTTCATTTTGATCATTAATCATGGAGAAAGTATGAGATCCGAAGCCATGCATATGTCTGTAGCCATAAGGAGTTCCTCTGTCTGACATTAATATAAGAACCTGATGAAGTGATTCTGGGTTTAAGCTCCAGAAGTCCCACATCATGGTAGCGCTTTTTAAATTGGTTTTTGGGAGTCTTTTTTGGGTGTGAATAAAATCCGGGAATTTTTTAGCATCCTTAATAAAGAATACTGGAGTATTATTTCCTACAAGATCCCAGTTTCCGTCTTCAGTATAAAATTTTAAGGCAAATCCTCTAGGGTCTCTTGCCGTATCTGCACTTCCTTTTTCGCCACCCACTGTAGAAAAACGGGCAAACATTCTGCAGGAGTTTCCTACTTTTGAGAATAATTTAGCCTTGGTGTATTGGCTAATGTCATGTGTTACTGTAAAAGTTCCGTATGCTCCGCTTCCTTTAGCATGTACAATTCTTTCAGGGATCCTTTCCCTAACGAAGTGTGCAAGATTCTCCTGAAGAACAAAATCTTGCAGCAATACCGGGCCTCTTGGTCCTACCGTCTGGGAATCCTGATGCTCAAAATAAGGTGCACCGTTGCTTAACGTTAATTTTTTAGAATCCATATGTTGATGATTTGAATAGTTATTTTCGTATTTTCTAAATCGAAGTGTAAAGGTACTAATTATCAAATTTACTTGAATTTTTAATTGCTAATAACAAAAACGTTATATCTTTGTAATAGATAATATTAATCAAATGAACATTCAACAATTGGAGTATCTTATCGCGGTTGATAAGTATAAACATTTTGGTAAAGCAGCTCAGGCATGCTTCATTACCCAGCCTACCTTAAGTGCCATGATACAGAAATTTGAAGATGAATTGGATGTGAAGGTTTTCGACAGAACTACACACCCGATCCGTACCACAGATGTAGGTCTTCAGATCATCGATCAGGCGAAGGTGATTATAGAATCTGTCAATGAGTTGAAAAACAAAGCTAACCTGTTGAATAACATTTTAGGAGGAACCATTAATCTCGGAATTATTCCTACCGTATCATCATTTATTTTACCTACTGAGATCTTCAAATTCCTTGAGGCGAATCCAAAGATTCAGATGAATGTAAAGGAAATGACTACGGATAATATTATTAAAGCTTTAAAAGCAGGAGAACTGGATGCGGGAATTATCTCTACTCCTTATGATACTGCGGATGAGTTTTACCAGGATTTCTTATTCAATGAGGAATTAATGATCTACAGCTCCAATACAGAAGCAAACAAAAAAAATTCTTACATTATTCCAGAAGAACTGAATGTAGAGAAGGTATGGTTGCTTGAAGAAGGAAACTGTTTGAGAAATCAGTTTGAAAATATCTGCCATCTGAAAGAAAATACTTTGAAACCTAAAAACTTAGATTTCTTGGCGTCTAATATCCAGACTTTGGTACATATGGTAGATAAAGTAGGGGGAATCAGTATTCTTCCTGAATTAGCATTAAGCCAGCTTTCTGAAGAACAGAAGCAAAATGTGTTCAGATTCAAAAAGCCTTTCCCATACAGAGAGATCAGCATCATTTATTATAAGCCGACTTTTAAGCAAAAGATTATTGACGAATTATCGCATTCTATCAAAAATTCTTTGGAACTTAAACTGAATTATCACGAAAGTCCGAAAGAATTTGTAAGCATAAAGCCTCAATAATCAAGAGGCTTTACAGTGATATAAATCATTAATTTAAAGAAAATTATAATTAGTAAACAAAAATTTTGAGTATTACGAAAATAGTGCTTAAATTTGCTGACGTTTACGAACGAGGAAAAATTTGACCTGATTGCAACCTCTATAAAAAAATGCTAAAACAGTATTCTTTTTTCTGGGCAATTGTTATTCTTATTTTTCTTCATAGTTATTTTTTAATCTAAAAAACAAAGAATAATATGTCTTATTTATTTACATCTGAATCAGTTTCAGAAGGACATCCGGATAAAATTGCCGACCAAATTTCCGATGCATTAATCGATCATTTCTTAGCATACGATAAAAATTCAAAAGTAGCATGTGAAACTCTTGTAACTACCGGACAGGTGGTATTGGCAGGAGAAGTAAAATCTGATGCTTACCTTGATGTTCAGACGATTGCCAGAGAAGTAATCAACGGAATAGGGTATACAAAAGGTGAATATATGTTCAATGGAGATTCTTGTGGAGTAATCTCTGCAATCCATGAGCAGTCTCCGGATATCAACCAGGGTGTTGACAGAGCGGTAAATGATGAGTCTTTCGAAGCTAAAGCAAATGCTCAGGGAGCTGGTGACCAGGGGATGATGTTTGGTTATGCTACCAATGAGACGGCTAACTATATGCCTCTTGCTTTGGATCTTGCACACACAATCCTTAAAGAACTTTCTGCCATCAGAAGAGAAAATAAAGAGATTGCTTATTTACGTCCTGATGCAAAAAGCCAGGTAACGATTGAGTATTCTGATGATCACAAACCAATCAGAATTGATTCTATTGTGGTTTCTACCCAACATGATGACTTCGGAACAGAAGAAGAAATGCTGAACAAAATCCGTGAAGATATCAAGAACATCCTTGTTCCTAGAGTTGTTGCTCAGCAGACTGAGGAGATCAAAGCTCTATTCAACGATCAGATCAAATATCACATCAATCCTACAGGTAAATTCGTAATCGGTGGTCCTCACGGAGATACAGGTCTTACAGGTAGAAAAATCATCGTTGATACTTACGGTGGTAAAGGAGCTCACGGTGGTGGTGCTTTCTCTGGAAAAGATCCTTCAAAAGTAGACAGAAGTGCTGCTTATGCAACAAGACACATTGCTAAAAATCTTGTAGCAGCTGGTGTTGCTGATGAAGTTTTAGTACAGGTTTCTTACGCAATCGGAGTAGCTGAACCATGTGGTTTATACATTAATACTTACGGAACGGCTAAAGTTGATCTTCACGATGGAGAAATCGCTAAAAAAGTGTCTACAATCTTTGATTTAAGACCTTACGCTATTGAGCAGAACTTAAAATTAAGAAACCCTATTTATCAGGAAACAGCTTCTTACGGACACATGGGTAAAGAGCACTATGTAGCTGATAAAACATTCAACAAAGGTCACAAAAATGAGCTTACGTTGGAAGGTCTTGAGTTCTTTACTTGGGAAAAACTAGATAAAGTAGACGAAATTAAAGCCGCTTTTGGTATTTAATTTTTTCTCTGACTAAATATTATGAACTGCTTTGCCTTCCGGTAAGGCAGTTTTTTTTAATTTTACACCTTAATAAATTGAAAGATGATGAATTTTCGAACTGCAGTTGCCATTCTATCCCTGTTTTTACTGAGTACATTGGTGAAAGCCCAATATACCATGCATAAAATGATCAGTGTAGGATATACCTATCAGAACCAAAGCTTTGGGGAAGTGGGCGGAAAGCTGCTTTTTCTTAAAAATGATGATGTAATTTACAGATTGGGTGGTTCTGCCTTAATGGGCGTAGCAGACTCAAAATTTGCTATTATGCCTAAGCTGCAGGCAGACGTTTTACTTAATTTTGAGAAGAATGTGGATTTCTATCACTCTTACTATTTGTTAATGGGAGCAGAAGGGACCAACAAATATATTGCTCCCAAAATAGGGGTTACCTTATTTGGAATGCTTGATCTTACCGGAGGCTATGCTTTCCCTATCGGAGATGCCCGATTAAACGGAAAAGAAATGAAAGGGTTGAATATTAATTTTACATTAAATATCCCTACTGTATTCATTCATGACATGTTTAAATGATTTTTTTTAAATTTTTATAGCGAAAATTTAATAATTGCTTAACAGTTATTAAAAAATTATTATATTTACGTCATAATATAATTGTACCGCCTATCGAAGAGACTCTACTCTGAAGAACTGCTTTGTATATACAGCAAAAACTGGATCTTGTATCTGGGCGATAGCTGGGCTGCAAACATTATATTGAGAAGAGTTATGAAATCAAAATCGGATAGTTTACTAATTTCGCTTTACCAGAAAGGTGACGAGGGCGCATTATCAACCCTTATTCACCGCCATCAGAGAGAACTGTTTACATTCATTTTTTACAAAATAAATGATGAAGATTTAGCCAATGATATTTTTCAGGATACATTCATGAAAATCATTGTAATGCTAAAAGAAGGACGTTACAACGAAGAGGGTAAATTTATCCTTTGGGCCAAAAGAATCTCACACAACCTTATCATTGATCATTTCAGAGCAAAAGCAAAGAATATCAAAGTTTCAGAAACAACTTTTGAAACGGATGAATATTCTATTTTTGACCTGATCAGAGAACCTTCTGAGAATATTGAAGATCAGCTGGTGACCAATCAGATTCAAGAAGATCTGTTGAGAATGCTGCAATTTCTTCCATTAAATCAGCAGGAAGTCATTAAATTAAGGTTTTTTGACGGATTAAGTTTTAAGGAAATCGCCGATCATACTGATATGAGTATTAACACCACATTAGGCAGAGTAAGATATGCGCTGATCAACCTGAGAAAAATCATGGATGAAAATAACATAATATTAACCAGATAGATAATATTTTGTAAAATTTCACGTTTTTAAGGAAAACATATTACGCTTATGAAAAAAAATGACTCCTTAAAAGTGAAAACTTTGAAACCTAAAAAACAAACCATTGATTTTCTGCTCAATTTTTCTAAAAGCCTTGAAATTGTGAAAAGCAAGAGCAAGAATTATCCTATTACAAAAAATTAAAATTATTAACTTTGTGCTGTATGAAAATGCAGCACGTTTTTTTTGACCTGGACAATACACTCTGGGATCATCGCAGAAATGCCTATCTGGCCATCAAAGAACTTTTCGAAAAACAGGAAATCCATTCGAAGTATAATATCGACTTTGAAGAGTTTCATGCTGTCTACCATGATATCAACGAAGAATTATGGGAAAAGATCAGAGATGGGATTATAGGCAAAGAGTATTTGAGAGAACACCGTTTTTATGACTCCTTCATGCATTTTGGAGTAGATAATAAAGAACTTTCGCTTTATTTTGAAGAGAATTTTCTGGATAATATTGTAAGTCATAATGAATTGGTAGAAGGGGCAGAAGATGTCCTTGAATATTTGAAGTCGAAGAACTATAAACTTCATATTATTTCTAACGGCTTTCAGGAGGTAACCGAAAGAAAATGCACCCTTTCCGGTATTGCCCCTTATTTTGAAACCATCACCAGCGCAGATGCTGTAGGAGTAAGGAAGCCAAATCCAAAGATTTTTGAATACTCCCTTGGGCTTTCTGAAGCGAAGAAAGAAGAAAGTATCATGATTGGTGATGACTGGATTGCTGATGCTCTGGGAGGAAGAGATTTCGGAATGGATGCTATCTTCTTTGATGTATACAAAGAGGATAAAAAAGCGGACGGATTAAAAGCTATTACCCATCTTCAACAGATTAAGGAATACTTATAAAATTTGTAAGACTATTTAGTCTCATATGAGAGCCATTAAGTTCATCTTAATGGCTTTTTTGTTTAAAAATATTCAGATAATGCAGAAGAATAGGCATCTGCTAATCTGTGGATAAAAATGATACAACATTATCCACAAACTTTATTTTACATCCTGATTTTCTACAAATTAAGTTTTTCCCAATTCTTTCCTAAATTGATTTGGAACTTTGCTCCATAATAATGACAGAAAAATTTAATATTATGAAAAATGTAAAGAAAATCACAGGAGTATTTATGTTAATCTTCTTATTAATTGGAGGTTTAATTTCAGCACAGGACAGAGCGATTAATCCTAATCATTTACCTAAGACCGCTAAAACTTTTCTTGCAGGCCATTTTAAAGGCATTCCGGTTTCATCTGCTATTGAAGATAGAGAAATTTATGGGGTTGATGAATATAAAGTGTATTTCAATAATGGAATGAAAGCCGAATTTGATAGCAACGGAAATTGGAAAGAAGTAGATGGCAATCACCAAAAGATTCCTTACGGTTTCATTCCTGCTTCTATTAAAAACTACAGCAGCAGAAACTTCCCGAATACATATATCGTAAAGGTAGAAAAGAAGAGATGGTCTTATAAAGCAGAGCTTTCCAACGGATTAGAACTGGAGTTCGATCGAAACGGGAATTTTAAAAAAATTGATGACTAAACTTATTTAAGATTAACAATAAAATTTTAAGGTTATGGTAAACTGGAATTTAATAAACAGTGATGGAAGAAAAACTTCTTCCGCTAAGATTAGAAAGAGTATTGTGTCTTTTATGACAAAGCATCATCCATGTAGTGTGGTTGATTCTATTGAGAAAAAATATAATGCTTATAAAATTCATCTGATGAATGGCTTATGCCTTATTTTTGATGCAGATGGACGTTACATAAAAACGAATTAATGATTGATGAAGAAAAGCTGGAGAGAAGGGAATAAGGGGTATGTATACATCATTGATATACTTTGCATCATTTATCAACTGGTCCTTATTCTAACAATGTTTGGATATTAATTAACCCTCAGTTCCTAGACTTTCTCCGTGTTATTCAGTAATTTCCTATATTTGATAGAAGTTATCCAAGCAGAAGAGCCTATGAAGATTTTAATAGTAGAAGATGAACCGGACCTAAGGGATACTGTGCAGAAATTTTTGGAAGCAGAGCAGTTTATTGTAGAATATGCAGAAAATTACAGTTCCGGGCTGGAAAAGATTATTTCCTATGAATATGACTGCATTCTTCTGGATATTATGCTGCCTGACGGAAATGGGATAGATCTCTTGCGTGAAATTAAAAAGATGCATAAAAAAGATCCGGTGATCATTCTTTCTGCTAAAGACTCTGTGGATGATAAAGTGACCGGACTGGAAATAGGAGCAGATGATTATCTGGCAAAACCTTTTCACCTTGCAGAACTGATGGCTAGGATAAGGTCTGTGATCAGAAGGAAAAACCAGGATGGTGAGAATATCATCAGGTATAAAAACATCTGTATTGATCCGGAAAACAGAAATGTTAAGGTAGGAAACGAAGAACTGGTGCTTAACCGTAAAGAATATGATCTTTTATACTACTTTGTTATTCATCCGGAAAAAACGTTGCAGAAAACCACTCTTGCAGAGGCTATCTGGGGAGATTATATCGATCAGGCAGACAGTCTTGATTTTATTTACTCACAAATTAAAAATCTTCGTAAAAAACTGAAAACACTCAATGCAGAAGCTGATTTTCAGGCGGTTTACGGGATAGGATATAAATTCGTCTGATGAAGGTTTCCCTAAAATATTATACGATAAAATACCTTATCATGATCCTGCTGCTGATTATAGCGGTTTGGGCTGGGTTATTTTATGCCTATATTCTGGATGAAGTACATGATAATGTAGATGACGGACTAAAGGATAGGAAGATACAGATCATCAAGGCGGTATATCTTAATCCGCAGCTACTGAAGAATAATGATTTTGGTTTTAACGAGTTTAAGGTCATACCTATTACAGCCGGAGAATATCAAAACAAAAGCAGGCTCTATAACAAGATGTATTATATGGAGTATGATGATAAAGACCAGCCCTATCGTGTATTGGAGGCGGATTTCATCGATCAGTATAAAAATCATCAGAGACTTGTGATCAGGACTTCCACGGTGGAAGAAGATGAGCTGATTTATGACCTTACAACAGCTTTAATCGTTCTTTATATTCTTTTGGTGGTAAGTATTGTTGCAGTTAATAGCTATCTTTTGAATAAGGCAATGCGGCCATTCTATCAGATCCTAAATAAATTGAAGAAATACCAGTTTGGGATTCCTTTTTCTCAGGAAGAGCAGAATTATTCCATCAAAGAGTTTGAGGAACTGAATGTAGAAATCAACGAGATGATCGATCGTAATGAGCTTGTTTTCTACCAGCAAAAGCAGTTTATTGAAAATGCTTCTCATGAACTTCAGACACCGCTCGCGATTGTTATTAATAAAATTGACCTTCTGATTCAGAATGAAAACCTTGATAAAAAGAATCTGACCTTTCTCACGGAAGTTAAAAATGATCTGAGAAGGATGGTAGGTTTGAATAAATCCTTGCTAATGCTTTCCAAGATTGAGAACAGCCAGTTTAATGCATTGTCAGAAGTTGACTTTAATACAATGATTAATAATCTTGTGCAGAATTATGAAGATTTTATTGCCTTTAAAAATGTAGAAGTCAATGTTATTGAGAAGGGAATATTTAAAGCAGAATTTAACCAGGATCTTGCAGATATTCTTTTGTCTAATCTTCTTAAAAATGCTGTGAAATACAACAATGAAGAAGGAACTTTAAATATTTTTATTGAGAACAACAGAATCATCTTCCAAAATAGCGGGATGAAGGAAGCATTAGATAAATCCAGAATTTTTAACCGTTTTTATAAACAGAGCTCAGACCACGCCTCTACAGGTTTAGGATTATCTATTATTAAGACGATCATCAAACAGTATTCAGGTTGGGATATTACTTATGAGTTTGAAGATCAAATGCATTATTTCATTCTTACTAAAAATAAAATATCATAAAAATAATCGGCTGGCTCAATTCTGAGCCAGCCGATTTCTTATAGATAAAGTTTAGAATTAATATCCTAAGCTTGTTCTTACTCTTTTAAGCGTTTCCAGAGCAACAGGTCTTGTTTTCGCTGCCCCTTCTTGAAGTTTAGCCTCCAGTTCATCAAGGTTGTTCATATAATAATTGAACACTTCTCTTTCTTTCTCAAAACGAACTAAGATAAGGTCTAAAAGCTCTTTTTTAGCATGGCCGTATCCGAAGTTACCTGCCAAATATTTAGCTCTTAATTCTTCAGTCTGCTCAGGAGTTGCAATCAGTTCATAAATCTGGAATGTCTTATCAGTTTCCGGGTCTTTAGGCTCTTCTAAGGACTTAGAATCAGATTCAATACTCATCACCTGTTTCTTTAATTCCTTTTCAGGTAAGAAGATATTGATAATGTTTCCTCTTGATTTAGACATTTTCTGCCCATCTGTTCCCGGAACATATTTTGTGTCTTCCTGAAGTTCAGATTGTGGCAATACAAAAACTTCACCCATTTGGTTATTAAACCTTGAAGCTACATCTCTTGCGATTTCCAAATGCTGAAGCTGATCTTTCCCAACAGGAACAATTTCTGCATCGTATAATAAAATATCAGCAGCCATCAAAATAGGGTAGGTAAACAAACCTGCATTTACATCCTGAAGTCTGTCAGCCTTATCCTTAAATGAATGCGCTAATGTTAATCTTTGATAAGGAAAAAAACATGATAAATGCCAAGATAGTTCACAGGTTTCAGCGATATCACTTTGTCTGTAGAAAAATGTTTTTTCGGTATCTAATCCACAAGCAAGCCAAGCCGCAGCAATCTCGTAGGTATTCTGTCTTAAAGTCTGCGCATCCTTAATCTGTGTAAGCGTATGAAGATTCGCAATAAATAAAAATGATTCATTTCCTTCCTGCTTAGAAAGTTCAATCGCAGGAATAATAGCCCCTAATAAATTTCCAAGATGGGGTGTTCCGGTGGCTTGAATGCCGGTAAGAATTCTTGACATTTGTTTAAAATTTATATTTAAAAATTAATGAATTACAAATTTACGCAAAATTACCTTCTAATTGCGTTATCGTATTCGATTCCTACTCTTTTCTTTAATGAAAAATGCTGGATCAATAAACTTAATTTTTTAATTCAATTTTATAGATAAAAGTAAGAACCTTGAAATGCCATAGGGTTAAAGTCTGTTCTGCTGATATAATATCATTTTCGGAACCAATAATCAGACAATCACGAAAAGGACGTATAAATTGTGACCAATACTCACCTTTAGAATCTTTAAGTAAAAAATAAAAGCCAGCATCACCAAATTTTTTTCCTGAAGAATCTAAAATCAGTTCTCCATTTTTACCAACACTAGGAGTCATCAATACGGTTGCATTCCCATTGGGTAAAGGAAATACAGCCTTTACGCAAGTTTTTCCTGATGGCAAATTGCTGATGCCGTAAACTCCGGAATAGATAACTTGTCCATTCGATTCAACAGAACGAAACCAAAACGTGTATTTTATTTCATTAGTCTTTGGGTCGATGAGGTTGATGATTTCGCTTTTTAGAGATTCTGAGCTGTGAATGTTTTCTGTAGGAATGTTCAGTTGATTAATTCTATTACTGAATAATTTATTAATTAAAATTCCAAAAAACTTAAAATAGGGATTCCATTCTATAGAAAAATTTAAGGTGTGATTGGAGGTGTTTTCATAGAAGTCAATCACATTTTTGGATAAATTTGAGAATTCAGTTTCAGATAAGTTAAGCTTTAACATTGAAGGAATAATACCTCTTGCTTCTGAGCCTTCATCCACAATTAAATTTTCTTTTTCTGCAAATTGATGAATAAAATCTTTACTCATTGGATTCAAATTACCAAAAGGCCCCATCAACCAGAGAGAATCTTCAGGCTTAATTTTTCTTCCGCGCAGAATTACCCATTGTTGAGTCAGCCAATCCTGGAAGTTCTGTATTGGAGCAAATCTCATTTTAGTTGTTTTTGAGATTTGGAATAATGTTGCGTTGCCCATTCCATTCCCCAAATTCTGAAATAGGTTTAAAGCGCAACGTTGTAAATTCGAAATGAAAATCTTTTCGATCTCTTTCTTTCATTGCGGCGGTGTGCCTTTCTGGTTTTGGAACTTTGCTGTGTCCATGAACCATATCAGTCATTTCTTTTTGATTTTTCCAAATTGAAAAAGTGGAAACGGTATTAGGGAATTTGATGGAAGCCAAAGACAAGGTCGTTGCCGGATGGTCCCGAACCAATTTTTCAACCGGTCTTCCCCAATGAATAAATCTGGGGATTTGTAAAAATTTCATTCTGGCAATGGTGACTGCAACGACTGGCGAATCCGGATTTTCAAATTCTGCGGTTTCATCAGGAATTTCAAACTTGTTGAATTTCCCCCATTTTCTCATAAAAGTTAATCTTGTGTGCCAGCCTTTAGATAAAATTTTTCCTAAACTGTCTTTAGCTAAAAAATTTTCGATATCATTTTCACTTTCCCATTGTGCGAATACAGCGATTTGTCTTATCAACATTCGAGAGGGTGAAAAAATAGGAGAGCCTAGCGTCATCACCGTCATAATTTCTGCGTGAATTAACCCTGGGATATTTCTTGAATTTGGTGAAGAAAAAAGGATTCTGAGTGCAGAAAGGTAATCTGTTTTTACTAAATGATAGGTGAAGACACTCATTTTTTATGATTGTATTTGTTTTTAATACTAAGGAATAATAATCTTTTCCCCACCAAATTTCGGCTCCACTCCTAAAATTAAATCCCAATATACTTTAGCTTTCGCAAGATACTCTCTTAAATTGGTCTTTAACCCTGCATATTTGTTTACATCTTCTGCATTATACCCAAAGGCTTGTATTCCATTTTTCTGAGCAAGAAAGACTGCTCTTTCGTTGTGGAACTTCTGAGAGATAATCGTAAGTTGGGTCTGTCCGAAAATATCCTTAGCTCTTACCACAGAATCTAAAGTTCGAAAACCTGCATGATCAAGGAAAATTTTGTTCTGTGGAATACCTTGTTGTATCAGTGCAATCTGCATATCTTCAGGTTCATTATAATCTTTGCTGCTGTTATCACCACTTACGATGATGTATTGAACCTTTCCGCTTTTATACAGATCGGTAGCTGCCTTGATTCTGTTATAGAAATAAGCATTCGGCATTCCGTTGCTTAAAGTTTTTCCGGTTCCAAGTAGTAAGGCTGTTTTTGCTGTCGGTACATCAGCAATATTATAAGATACAGAAGCAGCACTTTCCTTTTTAATGCTGTAATTTGCCCAGGCAATAAAAATAATTCCTGCAACCAGAAGAAGCAGGAAAGATTTTAAAATATTTTTGATTGTTTTTCTCATTCGAAATACATCTGTTAGAATTCAAGTCCGTTCGGGAAAGCTTTTTTTCTGAAGATTAAAAGGAAAGCTGCTCCTACAGTAATGGCTGAATCGGCAACATTGAAAATATATTTAAAGAATTCAATATGTTTTCCTCCAATGATAGGCCAGCTGTCTGGCACATACCAATCTACTACCGGGAAGTGAAGCATATCTACCACACAACCTTTCATAAAAGTGGAATAGCCTTGCCCAAAAGGAACAAATTTTGAAACTCCGCCATACCCAATCCATCGGTCGGTGCTGGCATCATAAACCGTTCCGCTGTCGAAGATCATTCCGTAGAACATTCCATCAATAAGGTTTCCGATAGCTCCAGCGAAAATAATGGCCATTGGAACTAAAAGATAGTTGGAAGCTCCTTCTTTCAACCATTTTTTAAACATGTAAACCATTCCTCCAATCAGAAAGATTCTTAGGATCACAAGGAAATATTTTCCAATAATTCCGCCAAAATGAAAGCCATAAGCCATTCCTGGGTTTTCAACAAAGGTTTTATTGAAGAAACCTTCTATAACAGGAATGCTCTCATTCAGCTCAAAATGAGTTTTAATGTAAATTTTTGAAGCCTGGTCTATCAATAATACCAAAAAGGTGATAGCTAAGATCTTTTTCATTACTCTCCTTTAGGTTTTGAAGGTTTTGAAGCAGGCCTTACGTTTTTATTATCGCTTGCTTTCTTAACCACTTTTTGTCCGTTATATGAACTTTTCACATGAGCTTTCTCAAACTTAATGTTCATTTCTTTCAAAACACCTTTCAGTGCGCTAAGTTCCATTGCATTTTTTGGATGTACTATGATTGATTCCATTTCTTAGTATTTAAATTTTTACATTTTGGACAACTCGTCAAGTCTTTTCCGGTCTTTTTCTGAAAGGTCATTGATTCCGTTTTTGCCCATCTTACTCAAAAGTTTATCTATTTCTTTCTCCCGTTCGCGTTTATCAGAATTAAACTGATCATCAATGGTGTAGTAGGTGTGCTTTTTGGGAGAAAATCTGTTTCTGATCCATTCCCTATTAAAAAAAGCCAATGTTCCTGCCACAATGATTACCAAAATTAAAACTTCGCTCATGGGTATACATTAAAAATTAGGTTTATAAAGTATCCGGAGATACTATATAAACCCAATATTATTTTACAAACCTTACGGCTATTTCTGCATGTTTTTCGCTTCGATGCTTAGAGTAGCATGAGGAACGGCTAAAAGTCTTTCCTTAGGAATCAGTTTTCCTGTTACTCTACAAACACCGTAAGTCTTGTTTTCGATTCTGATTAAAGCATTCTTCAGATCACGGACGAATTTTTCCTGTCTTCCTGCAAGAATAGAGTTCTGCTCTTTGCTTAAAGTCTCAGCACCTTCCTCAAATGCTTTGAAGGTAGGTGAAGTATCATCAGTCCCGTTATTCTGGTCATTGATGAAACTTTCTCTGATGAGCTGAAGATCTTTCTCCGCCTTTTCTATTTTTTCTTTTATGATCGCTCTAAATTCCTGTAAATCAGCATCGCTGTATCTAACTCTTTCGTCTGACATATTCTTTCTCTTTTTTAATAAAATTATGAAATGGAATTTGAAATACTATAACTACATGTTAATTTTTTTCGACATTTATCTTAAAATTAACTTCATCTATTTCGATTTCGTTAAAATTTAAAAGTGAAGATACAATTTCTATTTTATTTGACAAGACCTCAGAAGAAATATATTCCTCATTTTTCTTAATATCTTCAAGGAATGGTGAGTTCTCTTCAATGGAGATATTAATTCTGTCTGTAAGTTCGAAATCTTTCTCTTTTCTCAAGTTCTGAATTCTGTTAATGAATTCCCTTGCGATCCCTTCAGATTTTAATTCATCGGTTAACGTCAAATCTAATGCCACAGTTGTTTTACCATCGGAAGTTACAGTCCATCCAGGGATGTCTTTCGTAGAGATTTCCACGTCATCAAGCGTGATCTCATAACCCTGAACATCCAGTTTCCCTGCTTTTTCAAGAGCAGCAATTTGTTCTGTGGTAAGATTAGCAATCTCAGCACCAACTACCTTCATGTCTTTTCCTAATTTAGGTCCAAGAGCTTTGAAGTTTGGTTTTATCTGTTTTACAATTAAGTGTGATGCTTCTTCAGCATTAATTAACTGTAATTCTTTTACGTTTACTTCCTGCTTGATAAGATCTGCAACAGCAAGAATCTGCTCTTCTGTTTTAGCATCCAATACAGGAACCAATACTTTTTGTAACGGCTGACGAACTTTGACGTTTTCTTTCTTTCTTAAAGAGAAAACCATACTTGTGATGTTCTGCGCTAAGTGCGTTTTTTCAACCAGATCCTGATCAATTAAGCTTTCATCAGCAACCGGGAAGTCTGTAAGGTGTACAGATTCACAGTTTTCTTTACCTGTTACTTTATTTAAGTCCTGATATAACTGATCCATAAAGAATGGAGCAATAGGAGCTGATAATTTAGCTACTACTTCAAGACAAGTATATAAAGTCTGGTAAGCAGAGATCTTATCATCAGAATAATCTCCTTTCCAGAAGCGTCTTCTGCATAATCTTACATACCAGTTACTCAAGTTATCATTTACAAATGTGCTGATCGCTCTTGCAACTCTTGTTGGTTCGTAATCTTCATAGAATGCTTTTACTTCCTTGATCAATAAGTTCAGTTCAGAAAGGATCCATCTGTCGATTTCAGGACGATTTTCCACTTCTTTTTCTGAATAATTGAAACCATCAACATTCGCATATAAAGAGAAGAATGAATAGGTATTGTAAAGAGTTCCGAAGAATTTTCTTCTTACCTCATCAATTCCTTCGATATCAAACTTCAGGTTTTCCCAAGGGTTTGCATTGGAGATCATATACCAACGGGTAGCATCTGGTCCGTATACAGAAAGTGTTTCGAATGGATCTACTGCATTTCCTAAACGTTTAGACATTTTCTGCCCGTTTTTATCCAAGACAAGACCGTTACTCATTACATTTTTATAAGCAACAGAATCAAAAACAGCAGTTCCAATTGCATGAAGGGTATAGAACCATCCACGAGTCTGGTCAACACCTTCTGCAATGAAGTCTGCAGGGAATGCCTTGTTGCTGTCAATCATTTCCTTATTCTCAAAAGGATAGTGCAACTGTGCATAAGGCATAGAACCTGAATCGAACCAAACATCGATCAAATCGCTTTCACGCTTCATTGCTTTTCCTGAATCAGAAACCAATACAACTTTATCCACTACATTTTTGTGAAGATCAACCAATTCGTAGTTTGATTCAGACATATTGCCTATCTCAAAACCTTTGAATGGATTTTCAGTCATTAATCCTGCTGCAATTGATTTCTCAATTTCGTTGTAAAGCTCTTCTACAGAACCAATGATCTTTTCTTCTTTCGTATCCTCTGTTCTCCAGATTGGCAATGGAATACCCCAATATCTTGAACGGGATAAGTTCCAGTCGTTTACATTTTCCAACCAGTTGGCAAAACGTCCTTCTCCGGTAGCTTTTGGCTTCCAGTTGATTTCTTTGTTCAGGTTAACCAATCTGTCTTTTACAGCAGTCATCTTCACAAACCATGAATCCAATGGGTAATACAATACCGGTTTGTCAGTTCTCCAGCAGTGTGGATAAGAGTGGACATATTTTTCTACTTTGAAGGCTTTGTTCTCTGTTTTCAACAAGATTGCCAATTCTACATCCCATGACTTTTCAGGAGCAGTTCCTTCATCGTAGTATTCATTTTTGATATACTTTCCTGAGAATACTTCCGGAACATTCTCACCCTGGATGAATTTACCCTGTAAATCTACCAATGGAACAAGATTGTCGTTCTCATCCTTTACCAACATTGGCGGGATCTCAGGCTGAGCCATTTTAGCAACTCTCGCATCATCAGCACCAAAAGTAGGAGCGGTGTGTACGATACCTGTACCATCTTCTGTTGTAACGAAATCTCCTAAAATCACTCTGAAAGCATCCTCACGATTATCGTTTGGTGTAAACCAAGGAACTAATTGCTCATATCTTGTGTTAACCAGTTTTTCCCCAGTAAATTCTTTTAAAATTCTGAACGGAATTACTTTAGTTTCCGGAGTATAATTAGCAAAATCTTCATCTGTACCTTCAGCATATTTCTTACCGAATACTTTAGATAAAAGAACGCTTGATAATACAACGGTTACCGGCTCAAATGTATATTGGTTGAATGTTTTAACAACAACATATTCAATATCTCTACCTACTGTTAGTGCAGTGTTGGAAGGCAACGTCCAAGGAGTCGTCGTCCATGCAAGGATATGTACATCTCCATCAACATCGTTGAATAAATCAGATGAATCTTTCTTCACTTTAAACTGAGCAACCACCGTAGTATCTGAAACATCACGATACGTTCCAGGCTGGTTCAATTCGTGAGAAGAAAGCCCTGTTCCTGCTTTTGGAGAGTAAGGCTGGATCGTATATCCTTTATACAACAAGCTTTTGTCGTATAATTGTTTCAACAGCCACCAAACAGTTTCCATATATTTTGACTTGTACGTAATGTACGGATCATCAAGGTCTACCCAATATCCGATTTTCTCTGTAAGGTTATTCCATACATCGGTATAACGCATTACAGCTTCACGACAAGCTTTATTATAATCTTCAATAGAGATTTTTTTGCCAATATCTTCTTTTGTAATTCCTAATTCTTTTTCTACACCTAGTTCCACAGGAAGACCATGCGTATCCCAGCCAGCTTTACGGAAAACCTGTTTCCCGTTTTGCGTCTGGTAACGGCAGAAAATATCCTTCAATGCTCTTGCCATTACGTGGTGAATTCCAGGCATACCATTTGCTGAAGGCGGACCTTCATAAAAAACAAACTCAGGATTTCCCTGACGAATCTCAACGCTCTTATTGAAAGTTTTATTCTGTTTCCAAAACTCCGCTACATTCTCTGCTACGTCAATAAGGTTGAGGTTTTTGTATTCTTTAAATTGGCTCATTGTAAATATCTCAATTCGTTGATTAATTAAGTCTGCAAATTTAGTGAATTTTGTCGGTTTATAAGATATGTTTTTGGTAGGTAATTTCTATTAAAAACTTCAATCTCAGAAATATAAATGAAGAAGTATCTAAAAAGCCAATGATGAACCTTAAATAAGTGAATGTTTTTTAAGCTTTCTTGAAGATTTTTAACCCTTTCGATTCAAAGAAAAATTCAATAGAAGCGGGCTTTAGCCTAGTGATGGTCGGAAGATTTTTTCTTCCGATTTTCATTTTGGGTTACTTAAGTTTTATCTTTGATAAGTATACTTATTAATATGTCCATTTTTAGCGAGCACAAAATTTCAGTTTCCCAGTTGTTAAGCTTTATTCCTGAAGCCCTCTTATCTCATCTTTCAGCCAATACCAAAGTAGATCATTATTCTAAAGTACTTCAAGGCAGAAAGATGTTTTATCTTCTGTTATTTGCCATTACCAGCAATGAAAAATTAAGCCAGCGAACACTGGAAGACACATTTAAAGATCCTGTATTTAAGGCTTTATTCAATCTTGATGAAACTGAAACTGTAAGACGCAGTTCTATTTCTGAGAGGCTTTCAAAAATCGATTCAAGATACTTTAAAGAAATCTACGATTGTATCTATAATATGTTCTGTGATTCCTATAACCCGGCAGAAAGAGAAAAATATGATCTAATCAGAACAGATAGCACTGTTATTGGTGAAGCAGCTGGAAAATTAAAGGAAGGCATTGCTCAAAACGGAGGTAAGAAATTTATTAAGTATAGTGTCTTATTTGATGGGCTGCTTCCTTGCGGAGTTGAAATTTACAATACTCCTAAATACTGTGCAGAAGATAATGCTCTTTCTGAAGCTGTATTGCAACATGTGAAAAGAGAAAAAGAACATGCCAATATTTATATTATAGATAAAGGATTGGGTTCTGCCCAAAGAATGAAAGAATTTGATGATAAAGGGGTGTTTTTTGTTATAAGATCTAAAGAAAATAGAAAACATGAAGAAATAAAGTCTTTTATTGAAAAAGATCAGAATATCGACTTAGGAGAAATTGTACTCATAAAAGATAGTTTAGTAAAGTTATATTCGTCAAAACCTGTCCCAACTCAAAAAGGGAAAACTTATAATAAGGAGGAGCAAATTGAAACACATTTCAGATTGGTTGTAGTAAGCAGCAAACAGCAACCTGAAAAAGAATTTTGGTTTCTAACCAATGACTTTCAAATCTCTGCAAAAGATATTGCGGATTATTATCGGAAAAGATGGGACATTGAAGTGTTTTTTAGATTTCTAAAACAGGAACTTCATGCTAGTCATCTTCTTTCACTCAATAAAAATGGTATAGAAGTAATGATTTACATGACTCTTATTACAGCTATGCTCATTCTCATCTATAAAAAAGCAAATAATATAGGATATAAAACAGCCAAAAGAAGATTTGCTATGGAGATAAGGAACCTTGCCATATCTATATTAATAATAGGGGCAGGGGGAAATCCTGATAAAGTTTTTAAAACTTAAAATAAAATGGTCGGATATTCTTCCGACCACCACTAGGCTTTAGCCCGCTTGAAAAATAAAAATTAAACCATTGGCTTTAGCCAAAACTTAATATAATCTCTCGCAGATCATACAGATTTCGCAGATTGATCCATCATCATCTGTGAAAATCTGTGCCATCCGTGGTTAAAAATAGAAAAAACATCCAATCCGAAACAGCACAATAGCACGATCATTGCTTGAAATCTCGTATATTTAAGTAGAACTAAACCCAAATGCTGTATGAAAATCTTCTCCAAACTGATGGTTGCTATTTGTTTAATCCATACAATCATCACACACGCTCAAAATTACCCACAGAACTATTTCCGTAATCCGCTCAACATTCCCATGCAACTGGCTGCCAATTTTGGAGCGGTAAGAACCAACCATTTTCATATGGGATTGGATCTGAGGACGAACAGTCAGGAAAACTTATCGGTATTGGCTGCTGCGGATGGTTATGTAAGCCGAATCAAAGTGGAACGCTATGGTTTCGGAAATGCAGTGTACATCACCCATCCGAATGGTTTTACAACGGTGTATGCCCATCTGAATAAATATTTTGATAAGCTTGATGAATATGTAAAAGAGAAGCAGTACAAGGATGAAAAATGGGAACAGGATATCACATTTCAGCCAGGGCAGTTTCCGGTTACCAAAGGCCAGCTTATTGCTTTGAGCGGAAATACCGGAGGTTCGGCAGGTCCACACTTACATTTTGAAATAAGAGATACCAAAACAGAAGAATGTCTTAACCCGTTGTTGTTTGGATTTAATATTCCGGATTCTGTGGCACCCATTATCAGTGGATTATATTGGTATGACCGCAGATTCAGTACCTATGAGCCCGGAGCTAATGCAATTGCTGTTAAAAAAATAGGAAATACATATGCTGCGGATGTTGTAAGAGTTAATTCTCCGATGATAAGCTTTGGAATCAAAGCGGTAGATAAAGCCAATCAGGGATTTAATCTTGGAATTTATAAAGCAGAATTATTAATGGATGGAAAGTTAATCTATGGTTTCAGTATTGATAAGGTAAGTTATGATGATACCCGTTATCTGAATGGATGTATAGATTATACCAAATTTATTAGAGATAAAGTAGGAATTCAGCATTTGTCTACATTGCCGGGAATGAAATTACAGAATTACAGTGAACCTAATCTGTCAGGAATTATCAATCTTCAGGATGAGAATGTTCATACTATTGAAATTGTTTTAAAAGATGTAAAAGGAAATACCAGCAAGCTGACTACAAAGGTTCAGTTAGCTAATACAGGCAGCGGAATTTCTCCTTCCGGAAAAGTGGTTTTACCTAATGAAGGGAAAACGTTAACCACTGAAAATGCAGAGATCAGCTTCAGTAAAAATGCAATGTATGATGCTGTGAATTTTAGTATGTATGAAAAAAATAGTGGGGATGGAAGTGCTGTTTCCAATACCATTGTTTTACAGAATCCATACCTTCCGGTTCAGGATAATTATACTTTGAAAGTAAAACCCAACAGAAAACTTAACAAAGACGAGAAAGATAAAGTAGTGGTTTTGTTCAATTATGGAAGTGATAAGGATGCTGTAAAAGCAAAATGGAATGGGGATCAGGCAGAAGCTCAGTTCAACAGATTGGGTACTGCAGAGTTAATACTGGATAGCAGCTTGCCATCAGTTTCTTCAGGTTGGAAAGAAGGTGCGGCTGTAAGCGGTGGTTCTTTACGATTAAAAGGAAGTACAAAAGTGGGTGATATTGTTTCATTCAGGGCAGAATTGGATGGGAAATGGCTGCGATTTGCCCGTGTAAAAAACGATTTTGTTTATGCATTTGATGAAAAATGTCCAAAAGGTTCCGGTTCACATACTTTAAAAGTAATTACCATTAATAGTGCAGGAAATACGAATACACAGACTTTTACATTTCAGAGGTAAATAATTGTTGGTGAATAATCTTTTGATTTTTACTGTTTCAATCCTTTAAATTTAAATACATTTGTCCTTTAAAAAATTATAATCATTGGAATTTCATCCGTTCATCGAAAAATCGAGTATTCAGGAAATAAAGGCTTTTCAGGAAGAAAAACTTCAGCAGCTTCTGGCGTATCTTGAAGAAAACTCACCTTTTTATCAGAGGCTTTTTAAAGAGAAAAACATCAATATTGAGGAAATCAGTACCCTGGAAGATCTGCAGAAAATTCCTGTTACAACAAAGAATGATCTGCAGCAGTATAATCACGATTTTTTCTGTATCACTCCAGATAAGATTGTAGACTATAGTACTACTTCAGGAACTTTAGGAGATCCGGTAACTTTCGGCTTGTCTGATGGCGATCTGGAAAGGTTGGCCTACAATGAAGCCATATCTTTTGCCTGTGCAGGAATCCAAAAAGGAGATGTAGTGCAGATGATTACTACAATTGATAAACGTTTCATGGCCGGACTTGCTTATTTTTTAGGATTAAGAAAAATGGGGGCAAGTGTTGTCAGAATGGGACCTGGAATTCCAGAGTTGCAATGGGACTCTATTTTCAGATACAAACCAAAATACCTGATTACTGTACCTTCGTTTTTGCTGAAAATGATAGATTATGCCGAAAAACGTGGTCTGGACTACAAGAAATCAAGTGTTTATGGAGCGGTATGTATTGGGGAAAGTATCAAAAATCAGGACTTTACGGATAATATTCTCTCGCAGAAGATTAAAGAAAAATGGGATATTAAGCTTTTTTCTACTTATGCGTCTACAGAAATGAGTACAGCTTTTACAGAATGTGAGTTCCAAATCGGAGGCCATCACCATCCTGAGCTGATTATTACAGAAATTCTGGATGATGAAGGGAATATTGTAAAAGAAGGTGAAAGCGGTGAACTTACGATTACGACCTTGGGAGTAGAAGCTATTCCGTTGTTGAGGTTTAAAACAGGAGATATTGTAAAAGCCCATTACGAACCATGTCAATGTGGAAGGAATACACTGCGGTTGGGGCCGGTGATTGGAAGAAAGCAGCAGATGATCAAATATAAAGGAACGACATTGTACCCACCTGCTATGAATGATATTCTGAATGATTTTAATAATATTCTGTGTTACCAGATTGTGATTCAGGCTAATGAAATCGGACTGGATGAAATCATTATCAAATTAAGTACAGACCAGGAACATGAAAATTTCGTCAATGAAGTAAGAGACCATTTCCGTGCAAAATTAAGGGTAAGTCCGAAAATTGAAATCATAGATTTTGATATTCTGTCTAAAACCGTTTTTAATCCAAACAGCAGAAAACCAATTACCTTTATCGATTTAAGATGAAATTAAAAATAAGAGTGAATAAACCTCTCTTTTTATAATATCTTTGTGCACTTAATAAAAAGAACTGGTAACTAAATTATGAGAAAATTATTATTGTTGGTCTTTATGGTAATGGGAGTGGTAACCTTTGCTCAGGATCAAATTAATGTTGAATCTGGAAATTTTGATTTTTTAAAGGATCAGACGGAAGTAAATGTTCAGGTGAAATTTGAAAATGTAGCTTTTCAGGTGGAGAACTATACTGAAACCCAATATCTGGAAAAAAGGAAAGCAGAAACCATCGCTAAAAAGAGTGAAGAAGCCTGGGGAAAATGGATTAGAGAATGGGATAAGTTTAAAAGCACAGAATATTTAGATTATTTTCTGAAAGGAATTAACAGGAAGTCTAAAAAAATTGCTTTCAAAAAAGATACTCATGCTAAGTATACACTCATTGTTGATGCTAAATGGGTCTATGCAGGATGGCATGGTGGATTGATAGGGCAGGAAGCTAAATTAACATCTGAGCTAACTTTTGTAGAAACAGATAATCCTTCAAATGTGGTGATGAAGCTTAAAGGAGATAAAGTTCTTGGAAAACCACAAAATAAGGATTTCGTTATGGAATATGGTAGAATTGCAGGAGCTTACGAACAAACAGGAAAGTATTTAGGAAAAAAAATTAAAGAAGTTATAAAATAACAAAAAACGGTCTGAATTTTCAGACCGTTTTTTATTATTCTTGGGTTTGCTCTTTCTCCAGTTTGATGAGGTTGGCAAGATTTTTAATTACCGTATCATGCTTTTTCACAAAAGGATTGTCTTTATTCCAGACATATCCGGCCAATACAGCACATATCTTTTTCTTTACATCCGGGTTTTCCGGTTGGTGGAAGAATAATTCCTGGAGATTTCCGGTATACCATTCCTTTACATAAGTAGTGAAGACATCTACACCATATAAAATATAGTCTGAGTATTCCGTTTGCCAGTTAATTTTCTCACCATTCAGCTGTCTTAATGCCAGTTTAGCGGCAACCATTCCTGATTCTGTAGCGAAAGCCATTCCTGAAGAAAAAACAGGATCAAGGAATTCTGATGCATTTCCGGTTAGAGCAAATCCGTCTCCAAATAAGCTTTTTACAGAACATGAATAATCTTTCAGGTGTTTTGGTTCAAAAAGAAACTCTACATCACCAAAACGTTTTACATAATAATCAGAAAGAGAAATTGCTTTTCTTAAAGCTTCAGTAGTATCTCCATTTTCGGATAATTTGTCGATATATTCAGTAGGTCCTACAATTCCTAAACTTGTATTTCCGTTAGAAAAAGGAATGACCCAAAGCCATACTTCGGTTTCAATAATATCAAAAGAAATTAAAGTCCCTTCTTCACCTGATTCTCTGTTAAGATCTTTTACGTGCGAGAAAATAGCAGAGTGTGGAGATAATTTGGATGGTTTTTCAAGATCTAGTAAACGAGGTAAAACTCTTCCGTAACCACTTGAATCAATCACGAATTTTGCATGAATCTCTTTTGTTTCTCCATCTTTAGTTCTTACCGTGGTAATTGAATCTGTTCCGTCAAATTTAATGTCGATAACTTCCGTTTCAAATTCAAGATCAACTCCTTTGTTAATGACTTCCTGAGCCAAAGTATTATCAAAGTCAGCTCTCGGAACCTGCCAGGTCCAGTCCCAGCCTTCCCCGAATTTATTGCTAAAATCAAAAATGCAGACTTCATCGCCACGAAGAAAACGTGCTCCCAGTTTTTTTCAAAGCCCATTTTATCCAAAGCAGGGAACAATCCGGCCTCATCAAAGTGGTCCATTACCCTTGAATTAAGCTTTCACCGACTACCAGTCTTGGGAATTTTGTCTTTTCGACAACTTTTACGCTGACGTTATTGTTCTTTAAGTACGAAGAAGATACGCATCCGGAGGGCCCGGCTCCGATTACAAGAACGTCAACAAATTCTTTGCTCATCTTTGATTTTTTATTTTAATAATAACTTTTATCTTTGCCGCAAAATTAGTGACAATTAATTAATATTTACAAAATTATCAACTATTACTTTTAATTGATGAAAATAAATAACTTTTTAGAACTGAAAGACTTTCAAAAAATTATCATTGGAAATGAAAAAATAGAACTGGATGAATCACTTGTATCAAGAGTGAATACAAGTTTTCAGTTTTTAAAGAAATTTTCAAAAAATAAAGTAATATATGGTGTGAACACCGGTTTTGGGCCCATGGCTCAATTCAAGATCAGTGATGAGGATACACACCAGCTTCAGTATAACCTTATCAGAAGCCATTCTTCCGGAATTGGAAATCCTTTGCCTGCCCAGGAAGTGAAAGCCTGTATGCTGGCGAGAATGAATACCTTATCATTAGGAAATTCAGGAGTGCATGAATCTGTTATTTATCTTCTTAGGGAATTGATCAACAGAGATATTATTCCATTAATTTTTGAACATGGCGGAGTAGGAGCAAGCGGTGATCTTGTTCAGTTAGCTCACCTTGCTTTGGTATTGATTGGAGAAGGAGAGGTATTTTATAAAGGAGAAAGAAAGTCTACCAAGGAGGTTTTTGAAACAGAAGGACTAGAACCGATAAAGGTTGAAATTCGTGAAGGGCTTGCTTTGATGAACGGAACTTCCGTAATGTCAGGAATTGGTATTGTAAATGCTTATAAAGCAAATCAGCTGACAGATATTTCCATTAAACTTTCTTGTGCCATCAACGAGGTTGTTCAGGCCTATGACGATCATTTCTCAGAAACCTTAAATGGTACAAAAAGACATTACGGCCAGCAAAAAGTAGCGGAGAGAATGCGTGCACACCTTGCTGATAGTAAGTTAATCAGAAAAAGAGAAGACCATTTATATACCCACTTTGAAGAACAGGAAAAAGTTTTCAAGGAAAAAGTACAGGAATATTATTCTTTAAGATGTGTTCCGCAGATTTTAGGACCGGTATTAGATACATTGGAGTATACTGAGAAGGTTCTTGAAAATGAGATTAACTCTGCGAATGATAACCCAATCATCAATGTTGAAGATCAGCACGTTTATCATGGTGGAAATTTCCACGGTGACTACATCTCTTTGGAAATGGATAAGCTGAAAATTGTGGTGACAAAACTTACCATGCTTGCAGAAAGACAGTTGAACTATCTTTTAAATGCAAAAATCAACGAAATTTTGCCACCTTTTGTAAATTTAGGTAAATTAGGTTTCAATTTCGGGATGCAGGGAGTGCAGTTTACAGCAACTTCCACTACGGCAGAAAGCCAGATGTTGTCTAACCCTATGTATGTTCATAGTATTCCGAATAATAATGACAATCAGGATATCGTAAGCATGGGAACGAATGCAGCGGTGATCTGCAGAAAGGTTATTGAGAATGCTTTTGAAGTATTGGCTATTGAAGCGATTACCATCATTCAGGCTATTGAATATCTTGGTTTCCAGAATGAGGTTTCATCCTCTACAAAAGAATTGTATGATGCAATCAGAAAAATAATTCCTGCTTTCTCAGATGATATGGTGATGTATCCTTATTTGGAAGAAGTGAAGAAATATTTAAAGTCAATGTAATTATTAGCAGTAATTAATTGTCTTTAAAAAAGAAAAACAAGGTAACTTAAAAAACTAAAACAAAATAAACACTAACGCATGAAATGTGCAATTGTAACAGGTGGCTCCAGAGGGATCGGGAGAGCAATCTGTATAAAACTGGCTGAAGAGAAAAACTACCATATACTCATTAACTACACTTCCAATGAAGCGGCAGCAAAGGAAACTTTGGCTAAAGTAGAAGAACAGGGAGCTACAGGAGAAATCCTTAAGTTTGATGTAGGAAATACTGAAGAAGTACAGCAGGTATTAACAGCCTGGCAGGAAAATAATGCTGAGGCGATGGTAGAAGTAATCGTTAATAACGCTGGAATTACAAGAGACGGTCTTTTTATGTGGATGCAGAAAGAAGACTGGAGTAGTGTCATCAATACCAGTTTGGACGGATTCTTTAATGTTACTAATTTCTTTATTCAAAAATTACTTCGTAACAAATATGGAAGAATTATCAATATGGTTTCAGTATCAGGAGTAAAAGGAACAGCAGGCCAAACCAACTATTCAGCTGCAAAGGGAGCTTTAGTAGGGGCTACAAAAGCCCTTGCTCAGGAAGTTGCGAAGAGAAATATTACGGTAAATGCAGTAGCACCAGGGTTTATTAAAACAGATATGACTCAGGAATTCAATGAAGAAGAACTGAAAGCAATGATTCCTGCCAACCGATTTGGAGAAGCAGAAGAAGTGGCAGATCTTGTAGCGTTTTTAGCTTCCAGAAAATCTTCATACATTACAGGAGAAGTAATTAATATTAACGGCGGAATTTATTCATAAGATGGAAAATAGGGTTGTAATTACCGGAATGGGAATTTATTCCTGCATCGGGACATCTTTAGAAGAGGTCAGGGAATCCCTATATCAAGGAAAATCCGGTATCGTCTTACATCAGGATAGAAAAGAATTCGGTTTCAGATCAGGTCTTACAGGGGTAGTTCCGAAACCTGATTTAAAAAATCTTTTGAACAGACGTCAGCGCGTAAGCATGGGTGAAGAAAGTGAATACGCTTATCTTGCCACCCTTGATGCTCTGAAGCAGGCTAATCTTGATGAAACCTTTTTAGATACTCATGAAGTTGGGATCCTATACGGAAACGATAGTGTTTCCCAAGCTGTCGTAGAATCTATCGATATTGCAAGGGAAAAGAAAGATACTACATTGATGGGATCGGGAGCGATCTTTAAATCAATGAATTCAACAGTAACCATGAACCTTTCTACTATTTTTAAACTAAAAGGGATCAATCTTACCATCAGTGCTGCCTGTGCAAGTGGTTCACACTCTTTGGGGCTTGCTTATATGATGATTAAGAACGGTTTTCAGGACATGATTATCTGTGGTGGTGCTCAGGAAACGAACAAATATTCTATGGCCAGTTTTGATGGATTAGGTGTTTTTTCAGCAAGAGAAGACGAGCCTACAAAAGCTTCAAGGCCTTTTGATGCTGACAGGGATGGGCTAATTCCTAGTGGAGGAGCCGCTTCTTTAATTGTTGAAAGTTTAGAGTCTGCTCAAAGAAGAGGAGCTCCTATTATTGCTGAAATCATAGGATATGGTTTTTCATCCAACGGAGGACATATTTCAACTCCAAATGTGGATGGACCAGCCTTAGCAATGGACAGAGCTTTGAAACAGTCAGGTTTACAAGCCTCAGATATCGATTATATCAATGCTCACGCTACTTCAACTCCTATTGGGGATGCTAATGAAGCCAAAGCCATTTATGAGATTTTTGGAAGTGAAGTTCCGGTAAGTTCTACGAAATCCATGACAGGACACGAGTGCTGGATGGCCGGTGCAAGTGAAGTTATCTACTCCATTCTGATGATGCAGAATGATTTTGTAGCTCCAAATATTAACTTGGAAAATCCTGATAATGAGGCGCAAAAGATAAATTTAGTCTCTAAAACGAAAAATCAAAAAATTGATGTATTTTTGTCGAATTCTTTTGGGTTCGGGGGAACCAATTCTGCACTAATAGTTAAAAAATTTGATTAAAAACATGGAAAGGGAAAAAATTGTTGCTATTGTTAATGATTTTCTGGTTAACGAATTTGAAGTTGACGGAGATGAAATCAGTAATGATGCCAACCTTAAAAATACACTGGGACTAGACAGTTTAGATTATATTGACATGGTCGTAGTGATTGAATCCAATTTCGGAGTGAAATTAGGAGAAGCAGACTTCAAAAAAATGGTAACATTTGATGATTTCTATACAACGATTGAACATAAGATCGCGGAGAAAAACGCGTAGTAATTAAGTAATCTATATTCCTTACAATATACCAATGTAATAATAGAAAAGAGGAAACTCAAAGATATTGTTACATTGGTATCTTTTATATTGGTAAACTGTATTTATGGACAACAAGTGGAAAGGTAAATCTAAAGGGACAGTTCTTGGCTACAGGATATTCGTCTGGTGCATTAGAAATATCGGAATCAGAAGTTCATATTTTGTATTGTACTTTGTGGCTGCTTATTACGTTCTGTTTCAGAAAGAAAGCAACCAATACATTCTCTATTATTTTCAGAAAAGACTGAATCTGAACTATTGGAAGGCTAAACGTTCTATCTTTAAGAGTTATTTTACTTTCGGGCAGGTTCTGATTGATAAAACAACAATTTCGGCCGGATTGAGAGAGAAATATACCTACGAATTTGACGGTATTGAAAACCTGAGAAACCTTCTGGCTGCTAAAAAAGGTGGAGTCCTTATCAGTGCCCACATCGGAAATTTTGAAGTAGCAGAACATTTCTTTGCAGATATTGATTTTGACTGCCAGATCAATCTGGTAACCACGGATCAGGAAGTCACTGTCATCAAGGAATATCTGGAAAGTGTTTCCGTAAAAAAGAGCAATATCAAATTTATTTATGTGAAAGAAGATATGTCGCATATCTTTGAGATCAATCAGGCTTTATCGAATAATGAACTCATCTGCTTTACCGGAGACCGTTATTTTGAAGGTTCAAAATTCCTGGAAGCTGATCTTTTAGGAAAAAGTGCCAAATTTCCGGCAGGTCCGTTTTTGATTGCCTCCCGATTGGGCGTACCTGTTGTCTATGTTTATGTGATGAAAGAGAAAAATCTTCATTACCATTTATACGCAAGAGTTGCTCAGAATATCAAAAACAGAGATTCTCAGGGACTATTACAATCCTATGTTCAAAATCTTGAAACCATGGTGAAAAAATATCCGCTCCAATGGTTTAATTATTTCGACTTTTGGGATGATATTGATTAATTTTTCTATTTTTATCCCCTAAACTAATCATAAAACTCATAATCACTAAGGAATATTGAGGAACTGAAATTTAAAAATGATATTGTTTAAATAGGATTTTACTATATTGTAATAAGAAGATGATATCTGAATTTCTTAAATTCCCAATCTCTTAATTTAAAAAGCACACTCTCTTTTGAAAAAAGAATATGACATACTTGTAATCGGCAGCGGATTGGGAGGTCTTGTTTCGGCTCTTATTTTGGCGAAAGAAGGCCTGAAAGTTTGCGTGTTGGAAAAAAACAATCAGTATGGCGGAAATCTACAAACTTTTTCAAGAGATAAGCTCATTTTTGATACTGGAGTTCACTATTTAGGAGGTCTTTCAAAAGGTCAGAATCTGAATCGCTTTTTCTCCTACCTGGAGATTATGGAGGATCTGGAACTTCAAAAAATGGATGAAGATGGATATGACAGAATTTCCTTTGGTGATAGTGATGTTAAATATCCACATGCTCAAGGCTACCAAAACTTTGTAGAACAGTTATCTGTTTATTTTCCTGAAGAAAAAGAAAATCTTGAAAACTATTGTGAAGAAATTCAGTATGTATGTAGTCAGTTTCCAAGATATCATGTGGTAGGAAAGGATAATTACAATGAAGAAATCCTGCATTTAAATACCAAAAGATTTATAGAATCTGTGACACAGAATAAAACCCTTCAGGCAGTTTTATTAGGTTCTAATTTTCTGTATGCCGGAGATTCTGAAAAGGTTCCTTTTTATGTGCATGCTCTAACAGTGAATTCTTACATACAAAGTGCTTATAAATGTATAAAAGGAGGAAGTCAGATATCCAAATTGCTGATCCGAAAGCTTCGTCAGTACGGAGCCGAAGTTCACAAGCATTCAGAAGTTTCTGAATTTATTTTTAATGAAAATAATACGCTGACTTCTGTAAAAACAAGATCAGGAAAAGAATATGCCGCCAAGCAGTTTATTTCCAATATTGAAATACGTTCCACTATTAAACTGATTGGAGAAGAAAGGTTGAAAAAATCTTTTCTGAACAGGGTGTTAAGTTGGAAGCCGGTCTCATCCTGCTTCAGTGTTTATCTTGTTTTAAAACCCAAATGCTTACCGAATTTTAATTACAATATCTATCATTATTCCTCTGAAGATCAGGTTTGGAATGCTTATCACTACGATAAAGAAGCCTGGCCGGAAACCTATATGCTTTCATCTACACCATCAAAGCATCACTCTGAATTTGCAGAAAGTCTTACGGCTATTTCTTATATGGATTTTGATGAGGTGAAACAATGGGAAAATACCGTTAATACAGTTGCGGACGAACATGAAAGAGGAAAACAGTATGAAAAATTCAAGCTGGAAAAGACTGAAAAAATGATTGATGCCCTGGAAAAGAGAATTCCTGATTTAAGGCACGCCATTCAGCAGATATACACCTCTTCACCGCTGTCTTACCGCGATTATATCGGAAGTTTTGAAGGAAATATGTACGGTTATATGAAAAACTCAGACAATCCTCTTAAAACCATGGTTTCTCCCCGTACAAAAATCGATAACCTGTTTCTTACAGGCCAATCTGTAAATATGCATGGCATTTTAGGAGTAACCATCGGTGCATTTAATACCTGTGCTGAAATTCTGGGAAAAGAAACTATTGACAGCCGTTTGGACCCAATGACCTAATAAACAAACCGTGAAAAGAACTAAGATCCATACCCTATCATACAAAAGGTTCTTCATATATTCCCTTTTTTCCTTTCTCCTGAGCGCGTGCGGGGTGTCTAAATCTGTTCATCATCTTCCTGATGTAAAACAATATTCCCTGGAAATTCCGAGGGTTAAAAAGATCAACGACAGTACGTTCAGCTATAATCAGAATTTTCTTACTAAAAATAAACAGCAGCTCTGGGAGCTTTATATTAAAGGAAATCCATTACAACTAGGATACAACAATGGAGCATTAACTCAGGATCTGATGCAGAAACAGGAGAAAATCTTCTTCTCCAAAGTAGAAGGCTTTGTTCCTTCAAAATTTAAACAGAAGCTTTTAAATACCTTCTTAAAGTGGTATAACCGTAAGATGTATCTGAATGTAAGGGAAGATTATCAGGCAGAATTATATGGATTGTCACAATATTCGTCAGACCAGTATGATTTTATTGCTCCCAGATATCTGAGAAATCTTTATTTACATGGTGCTCATGATATTGGACATGCCATGCAGGATCTGGCGATGGTGGGCTGCACTTCTCTGGCGGTCTGGAACGAAAATACAGAAGACGGAGATATGCTGATCGGAAGAAACTTTGATTTTTATATAGGAGACGAGTTTGCTCAAAATAAACTGGTTGAATTCGTGGAGCCCGAAGAAGGTATTCCTTACATGTCTGTAAGCTGGCCGGGAATGATAGGCGTGGTTTCAGGAATGAATAAAGAAGGAATAACCGTAACCATCAATGCGGGGAAATCAAGAATTCCTTTGACAGCAAAAACGCCAATTTCCCTGGTGACAAGAGAAATTTTACAATATGCTAAAAACATAGAAGAAGCCATTGCCATTGCGAAAAAGAGAAAGGTTTTTGTTTCGGAATCCATCTTAGTGGGAAGTGCCCATGATAAGAATGCTGTCATTATTGAAGTTTCACCAAAAAACTTTGGCGTTTACAGGGTTCAGAATACCAGCAGAGTGCTTTGTACCAATCATTTTCAATCTGAGGCGTATCAAGATGATAAAAGAAATGAGAAACAGATCAAAGAAAGCCACTCAGAATACCGTTATGAAAAACTTCAGGAACTCTTACAGGATGAAAAAAAGCTGACCCCTGAGAAAATGGCATCTATTTTAAGAAATAGATCAGGTTTAAAGGATAAAAGCATTGGCTATGGAAATGAAAAAGCATTAAACCAGCTATTGGCCCACCATGCCGTTATATTTTCTCCTGAAAAGAAGCTGGTTTGGGTATCTTCCAATCCTTATCAGCTTGGAGAATTTGTATGCTATGACCTCAATGAAATATTCTCAGATAAGATTTTAAAGCCTAATGATTTTTCAAAATCAGAAATGAATATTCCACGTGATCCCTTTGCAGATTCTGAAGAGTTTGAAAATTATGAAGTCTCCAGGATGCTGAGCAAAGAGATTAATGAAGCTGCAGAGGGTCGGGATATTGCATTTACAGATGGCTTTTTTCCTTATTATCAATCTTTGAATCCTGATTTCTGGAAAGTCTATTTTTTGAGCGGAAAATATTATTATCACAAAAAAGAATATTCCGAGGCAAAAATAGAATTTGAAAAGGCTCTTACTAAAGAAATAACCACTGTTCCGGATCGGAAGATGGTTGAGAAATATCTTTATAAAACCAATAAAAAAATTAACAAGTAATTATAGCTCAAGAACATTTTCAGGGCTTTTCTTTTAGCTTAATTATTCTCCGGGTTCAGCTTATTCAGGAAAAGAAAAGTGCCTATTCCAGCCGCCGCAGATAAGGTCGTGCTCAAGATAAAGCTTCCGATTACATATTGAAGCAGATTATTTTTAATCAATTCAAAGTTAAGATCCTGGCTCAGGAGATTGCTGTCTCCATCTACAAATGGTGCTCCCAAAAATAAGGACGCTGCAATGATAAAAGGAATGAAAGGAGGTAAGCTCACATTGGACGCTACAAATGCCAGCACTTTATTCAGTTTGAATAGGACCGATAAACTGATAACAAGCAAAGTCTGAAACCCCCAAAAAGGAGAAAGACCTATAAAGACTCCAAGTGCAATGGAAAAGGCTTTTGTACGGTTACTTCCATCGCTTTCCAGGACATCTTCCTTTATGAATCTTTTAAAGCTTTTTTTTTTTGAAATTATTCACGAAGTTCCTCGGAATAATGTAGAATAGGGTGATGGTGACCAAAATTGTATTCAGAATACTGATCCTGGTGAAATCTTTAAAGGGTCTGAAGTGAGAAACGCGTTCTGCAGGATCATATAGAACTTTGATAGGAATGTTCTTTACAGGAACATGCCTCCAGGCAGTTCTTACAATGATCTCGATTTCAAATTCAAACTTAGGGGTAAAATATTTTTTTGGAATTTTATGCAAAGGATAAAGCCTATATCCGGATTGTGTATCTTCCAGTTTAACTCCGGTTTCAAACCAGAACCAGAAATTAGAAAATCGATTTCCGAAACTGCTTTTCTTTGGAATTCCGTCCTGAGACATATTTCTGTTTCCAATCAGAAGAACGTCTTTATTTTCCTGAAGAAGGGCATCTACAAATACGGGAATATCATCCGGATAATGCTGCCCGTCAGAATCAATTGTGATGGCATGGTCATAACCTAGCTGTTTTGCTTTTCTGAAACCTGTTTTAAGCCCATTTCCTTTTCCTTTGTTCTCAGGTAAGGAGATTATCGTGATCTGTGGGTATTGGCTCAAAATCTGAGGGGTGGAATCGGTGGAGCCGTCATTAACCACAATAATACTTTCGGTGTAATCTAAAACACCGTCAATTACCCTTTTCAGGGTCTTCTCATTATTATAAGTAGGTATTAAAACGCAGATTTTCCTTTCAGAAATTGCATTTTGTACTTCAGCAAGGGACATGTTTTTATTTTAAAGTGGCTTTTTCCGCCTCGGTCATTGTTTTGGACTGCATTGCAAACCTTTTGATATAGTTTTTTAAAGCAGTATTCTGTTTGCTGTAATTGTTCAGAAGAAATGCTTTGTCATCTTTTAAGCTTCCTCTGTACCCCACAATTTTAGGGATGTTTTCCTGAACACTTAGCCTGATTAAACGCAATTCTGCATTATTAGGATTGCTCTTGATGATGCCTTCAAGATTAGTTGCTCCCGTTTTTACCAGCGATTTTCTGTTGCCTTTAGATACTTTGGCTTCCATAATTTTGGCCGCTGCTTTATAGCCTAAAGTTACCGCATCAGAACCTGATTGTTTCTCTGCAACTTCAATAAAATTTGAGGTATTGGCACTTGATTCATTGGCCTTGGCATAGCTGTTTCTCAGGGCATCGAGATCAGACTGAAAGAAAAATAAAAATGCCGCTACGAAGGATAAGATAAGTTTCATGACATTAATTTTTTATAGCTTACAGACAGTTTCAATGCAATAGTCTCGCCAAAAGAGCTTACATTTTTTACTTTAACATCTTCACCATCTTCTGCAATATCAAGCTGAAGTTTCAGATCAGGAGTCTCAAAAGGGTTGATAATTGCCATGAACTTTATATTCGATGCTGTTTTTAAAAATAATTTTGAGCCTGTAAATTCTTCTGTCAGTTCTTTAATGATCTGCATCATACAAACTCCGGGAGTTACAGGATTTCCAGGGAAATGTCCCTTGAAAATATCATGATCCTTATTTAAATGGATATGAGCCATGAAACCTCCGTTTTCTGTTTTTTCGTATGATGTTAAAGTATAAAAGTCTGTAAGAATGGTCTGCATGATCTTATTTTTTAAGATTAAAAGGTATGATAAAATCCGGTTTGAAAGCGATATAAGTCTGTTTTCATGTTGGAAATCATTCTGTTTCGGTTATTTGAAATAGTTTTATATTGATCTTAAAATCCTTATGTTGTAAGTTTAAGCTGTCTGCGAAGATATGCTTTTTTGCACCAAAAGTAAAATCGATCTTTTCCTTGTTGTTTTTCGTGTAAATAATCTGTTTCAGTAGATTATTGTCTTTGTTGAAAAACAGATAATAGCTTTTATTGTCCATCTTTGAGAGATAGATGTTAGCATTTTCATTTTCAAAACTTTCAGTTACTGGATATTGCCTTTTTAACAGCTGCTGAAAGTCATTTTTCAGAAAATTAATGACAATTTTTTTGTCCAGATCCGGAAGAACGTAATTGAGCTTAAAATCATGATCTGAAATTTCAAAATCAATCAGTTTATTTCCAAAATCAGAAGTTAAGGCGACACGGTGTGTCGTTTCATTCAGTTTTTTGATGATCAGAATACCACTTACATGATTTTTATAAATATCCATCTGACATTTATACACATAATCTTCAGCAGACGAAAAATAAAGATTTTCAACTATTTTTTCCTTTGTTGGAGCTGGTTTCGCATCCGTAAGCTGATAAGATTTACAGGAAACAGCCAGTACCAGAATCAGGCTATAAAGTAAATTCTGACGCAGGAATTGAAGCATTGATCTTTGTATTTTTGAAAACAATATTAGTAGTATCTCCCGAAGCTTCGGTCATATTCACCTGAGAAACCGTAGACTGGCTTTTAGGGAAGTAGAGTTCAATCTGCTTAATGTATTTCAGAAGTTGAGAAGTCTTAGGGACGAATTTCGCCACATTGTAATTTCCGTTTTTGAAATAAGTGACCGTAAACTCAGGATCATTGAACATGGTTCCGTTTGAGCTTCCCACAATAAGTTTATTGATCTTTTCAAAAGTTTTGCTTTTCGCATCTACAGAAGATTTTTTCCCCTGATCATTGATGTAGATCTTATTGCTTTTAAAAACAATACTGTACTGATAAGGTTTGGTGTATTTCCAGCTCAGCATATTGGGAGTCTGCAAAGACATTTTCCCGTACGTAACAATACTTTTATCCAGGAAATCCATTTTCTTGGTTTGTGTAAAGTCACTCTGCAACGTTTTGATTTCCTTGGTATCTGCGGAAACTTTGGTTACAAATGCTTTAGCTTCTGCTCCTGACATTGCTGTATTTTGGGCAAAAAAGAAACCAGAAACCAGTAAAAATGCTCCGAAAGCAATATTTTTAATCATTTTTTCTTGAATTTGTAATGGAATCAACGGTAAAGGTTGAATACTTTTTATCTGCCAAAAATACTAATAAATCTGCCAGCACGCGATACGTTTTTTCTGAAGTATCATGAAGGAGAATAATGCTGCCTTTTTTCAGATTTTTAGTTACTCTTTGGTAGATTTTCTTTTCATCATCGATAACAGTGTCCAGAGAACGTACATTCCAGCCGATACTTGTTTTATGAGTTCGCTGTATCGCTTTGGCAATACTTGGATTGGTAACCCCGAAAGGAGGTCTGTATAAATCTGTTTGCATATTCCCAACCTTCTTTATGACTTTATCACAGTTTTCAATCTCTGCCATCATTTTTGAAGTTGATAAAAACCCAGTTGAATTGGAATGAGATAAGGTATGATTTCCAATGGTGTGGCCTTCAGCAATGATTCTCTGAAATGTTTCAGGGTATTTTTCAATTTGTTTTCCGATACAGAAAAAGGTTGCTTTTATCTCATGGTCTTTCAGTAAATCTAAAAATTTCGGTGTGAATTCTGTAGGGCCATCATCAAATGTAAGGGCTACTTCTTTAATTTTTGTTCTTTTATGGGTAATACTGTTAACAAAATGCCCCAGTTCAATAGCAAACGATCCCCAAACCACTACCGCAGAAAAAGCAAGGAAACATGCGATGTACACCCAAAAACTTCCCTGAAACGCATAGATAAAAACGTTACAAAAGAGATAGAATAGGATGAATGAATAATGTTTCATGATGTGCTGTTTTGAGTTCCTTATCGACAATTTCTAACTATACTCGTTCTGTCATTCTGAATGTCGCCTATAGTCACAAAAGAAATCTGGAATACAAAAGTAGAGATTCTTCGTCAGAATAACAGAACAACAACTATACTCTTTCTAGTAATGTCAAGCTATGGTCGCTGCCTGCTAAATGATTGTAAAGAAGTACATTTTTCACTTCTTCCTTTTTCTCTTTATTAATCATCATCACTTCAGGAATTTGCTGTTCCTTAAGAATATGACAGGCCATAAACGTAGAAAAGCCACTGGCTGTATTGAATTCTCCGCTCAAATGTTTGTAATATAGTAAGGCAGAATCTTGAAACAAATCCATAGCCTTAGAGTAATAAACATCTGAACTTGCATCACCACTGTACCCTAAAATGACAGTATCAATATCTTGTACAGAAAGGTTGTTTTTTATTAAGAACTTCTGGATAAAATCTGAAGTCTCTTCCAGTTCCAATCTATTGCTGATTTTAATGTCAGTAAGCTTTGCATAGGAATTTTCTGCTTTATCTTTTCCTACAACAAAAAAGCTTGCTCCTTCGCCCCAGATAACACCATTGGTTGTAGAATGTAGATAATCCGCAGGAAGATCGGATTCTTTTTTAATGGTATTATTCAGACAATAAAGTTCCATAGTTCTGTCAGTCTGCTCATCCGTAGATCCCACCAGAACATTTTCAGCTTCACCATCCTTAATCTGAAGTTGAGCATCCAACAATGAAAATTCCAGCGATGAAGAGGTATTTACATAGGTGAAATTGTAGGCATGACACTGCAGTCCAAGGGCGATCTGGCCTGCAACGGTATTATGAGTGGATTGAATAAAGAATGTAGGAGTTAAAAACTCCTCATGATTATCAATTACGTTTTTTAGAAATTTTTCAGAATCCTGGGAACATCCCATTCCGGTTCCTACAATAATGGCATCCGGTTTTTCAATTCCGGCTTCTTTTAAAGCGTAATGTGAAGCTACTGAGCTCATTTTTACCGTTTTAGACATTCTTCTGATCATGCCAGGAGGAATGAATTCTTTGTAATTAGGTTCAATGGCTTTGATGATCTTCGCGGAGTTTTCCGGCTTAAGATTCTGAAGAATATTTTCGTTTAAAGTGTCCTGAACAGAGATACAGGATGCACTGTTGATGTATACTGCACTCATGATTTTGAGAAAATTAAGGTTGAACAGTTTCCTCCGAATCCAAATGAATTGGAAAGAACATGATTGATATTTTTCTCCTTCAATTCAGTAACCGGAGTCAGATCAAATTCTTCCATTTTTGTTTTGAAATTCAGGTTCGGGAAAATAAGGCTGTGCTGCATCGCTAAAATTGAAAATACAGCTTCAATTCCGGCTGCGGCAGCCAGTGTATGGCCTGTAAATGCCTTTGTAGAGCTAAATTCAGGAACCTTATTTTCTCCAAATATTCTGATCATAGCAATTCCTTCAGATAAATCATTATTTGGAGTTGCTGTTCCGTGAACATTGATATAATCGATGTCCTCTTTTTTCAATCCAGAAACTTTTAGTGCTTTCTGCATGGCTAAGAATGCTCCCTGTCCGTTTTCAGAAGAAGCGGTTTGGTGATGCGCGTCATTAGCATTTCCATACCCGGAAAGATAAGCCAGCACCTGCTTGTTTTCTTTTTAACAACTTCTTCGGATTCCAGCACTAAAAAAGCAGCTGCTTCTCCAAGGTTTAATCCTTTTCTGTTATTATCAAAAGGGGTGTTGTATGAATCTGTAAGAATCATCAGGGTATTGAAACCATTCAGTGTAAATTTTGAAAGAGAATCTGTTCCTCCAACAATCACACGATCCAGAACTCCATTTTTAATGAGTTTGGCTCCCATCATAATAGCATTGGCTGCAGAAGAACAAGCCGTGCTGATGGTGGAAACCATACCTTTTAGCCCTAAGTGATCGGCAATAGCCAATGAAGAATTTCCGGCGTCATGAGCGTTAATGTATTTTTGCTTTTCAGGAAAGTCTTCGTAGGAATAGAAATATTTTTCAGTAATATCCATTCCTGCGACGCTGGTAGAGGAAATCAGTCCGGTTCTGTATCCATTGATGTCTGATATTCCGGCACTTTCTACAGCTTCTTTGGCAGCAACCATTCCTAATAAAGAGGTTCTTGTAACATTATTATCTTCGTTAAGCTGAAGTTTCTGTACAAGTTCTTCATTGGATAATTTTATTTCACCTGTTTTAATCGCTCCGGCATGACGGGTTTCAAACATTTGTATATCTGAAATACCGTGTTTTCCGGTTTGCAATGAAATAAAATTTTCCTCCACATTGTTCCAATGGAGGAAATGATGCCCATTCCTGTTATGGCAATATTTTGATTCATTAATTAGTTTTTCTATGAATTATTTAAACGCAATGAGCGCAAAGCTTTATTTTCAAACTGTTTTTAAGCTCGCAAGGGCGTTTCACTCAGCCAAGAAAATACAATTAGTGTTCATTGCTAAGCGAAGCGCCTTTATGACCGAAAAATATTTTCGATTTTTAAAAAGCTCAGCGAACCTAGCGTTTGAAAAAAATTATTTTGTTCTGTTGTCTTCGATGAATTTTGCCATGGTATCGATAGATTGGAAAATTTCCTTTCCTTTTTTAGGATCGGCTAATTTTATTCCATAGTCTTTGTCAAGAAGCACGATCAATTCTAATGCGTCGATAGAATCTAATCCTAATCCGCCTCCAAATAATGGATCTGTATCTTTGATTTCCTCTACAGAAACGTCTTCAAGGTTAAGGACTTCAATAATTTTGTGCTTCAATTCAGTTTTTAAGTTTTCCATAAAAGGGTTTAATTTGAAAATATGTTAATGAGATAATTTGAAAATATAGTGAATTCTATCAGACATTGGATTTTAAATAAAAAAATCTTTTGAATAGTTATTGTACTTTAAATTCTAATATTTTACAGGATAGAAATAGCACATTTTCAAATTATCAAATTTATAATGTGAGCAAATATACAAAAGCTTTATAATTTTCCTGAAATAATTCAACCCAGCCGCATAATACTTTATCAGCTTTTCCAGAAAGGAGGATCTGTTCAGCATATTCGTTTAAAAAATTTTCATCAAATTCGTCCAAAACAAAGAAAGCGTTCTCAGTCTGCATTTTGTGTTTAATGCTGATTTCCCCTACACAGATGTTTGGCAGGGTATAAACAAAGACTGCCGGGCTAGGGAAGTAGTTCTCCTGTGAATTGATACTTTCCTGGTACTTGAAATCAGTATCCAGACTGGATGATTTGTTGGCAAAAACTAATGCTGTTCTGCTGTGGTCTTCCTCTTTTAATAGCATTTCAGCAGAAAGAAAAGCCAATTTACTCAAACTGTCCATTTTGTGGAATTTCGGATAGCTGAGCTCTAAGCTTTTATAGGCTTCTTTGGCAAATTCCAGGAATGTATTGCTTTTGATTTCAAAAATAAGGTTTCCATCAACGATTATTTTTGAGTTTTCTAGGGTGCAGGTATTAATTTTCCTCATTAATGGCTCTTCCATTTTTTACAAATATAAAATAATTTGGGATGATGGATTAATAGTTATCGGTTTTATCACAGAAAGCCTTTGTTGGGAATGGAGTCGTAAATATTTTGGCATTTTGTCACTCGGATGTGATAAAAATTATTATATTTAATGAATTAAAAACAAATGTTTATGAAGAAAAATTTAGCATTGCGGCTCTCGTTGCTGTTTGCTTTAGCCCTATCTTTACAATCATGCAGGACTGGTGAAGATTATCTCTCTGCTAAAGAAGAACAATATTATTCCAACAAATTTCAGGTATTTACTTCGTTTAATGATGAAAGTGTAGATTATGCCAAAGGCTTCAAAACCCTTATGGAAAACTATGATGGGATTCATAAAACCCATTATACAAAAACTTCTGCCATAAAATCAGGAAATCAGGGTAAAAGTGATGAAGAATATGTGGAATTCAGACTGCATTCCCAAAGTATGCTTTTGGAAGATGATGAACGCTGGATTATTTACCCCATGCTAAAGAATGGGCAGGTAAGTGGATTAATGGCTGGAATCCTGAGGAATGAAGAAACTGAAGTGGAATTTAGAAAGCTGGATTCCGGAAACGGTTACTATGATGAAGTGCTGAAAATATTCAGTATGGCTTATCTGAAACACAACCTGAAAAACGGATTGAACAATAAAGGCGGTGGCTGCGGATTTGACTCAGATGATGCCTGTGATATAGGAAATATTGATATTTCCCCGCCCAAAGGTGGACCCAAAGGTACTGGCCCGAAAAGTGGATGTACAGGATTGAATAACTGCATCAAACCTGAGGTAAATCCTGGTGGTGGCGGTGGCGGCCCCGGAGGAAACTCAGGAAATGACCAGCCAACTCCTTGTTTCAAAATAAAAGCTATTGGAATGCAAAATAAAACAAAAGAATTAATGTCCAATTTAAAAGGAAAGACTAATTCATCTTCAGAGCAAGGGTACATTTTGAATCAACAGAATAATAATATAAATGAAATTCCTGTTCAGGGAGATCCTGGTACAGGAGAGATTAATTTCAATGTAAATGGTCCAATAAACGGTTTTATCCATAGCCATTATGACGGTTTGCTATCCGTTTTTTCTCCGTATGATATTTTTATGGTTGCACAATTATATAAACAAGGTCTAATAGCGGATATGTATAGTTTTATAACTGGGGTTGTAACAGCATCTGATACTCAATATATGATAATAATTGATGATCCTGTAAAGTTTGGTGCTTTTACTGCTACTTTATTTGAAGGAAACTCTTTTGATCCTGTTGTTCTTAAAAATTATGACTTTGTATATAAGCTATTTGGTATTGATGCAAATAATACTGTGGCTAATAACGAAAAAGGATTTTATAATTATTTAGAATCAAATAATACTGGATTAAAGATATTAAAAGGAGACAATAGTATGCAAAATTGGGGGTTGCTCGTAAAAGACTCCAATGGAAATATAATTTCAGAAAACTGTCCTAAATAAAAATTTATGAAGAAAATATTAACATTTATATTGATTGGTTTATTTACTTATTGTAAATCCCAATTTAATTTTTCTCCTGGAGCAAATAATCCCAATTCTAATATTGATAAATTTATTGGAGCATGGGTCTGGCAGGATAATGAAAAAAGTTTAGAATTAGTTTTTAGAAAAGAAAATATTCTTCTTCCAATAAAAGGGAATGTAAGAGCTGATGCATTAATAGGATTTCATAAGTATGTTAGTAATAACTTAATTATTGAAAGTTCTGTACAATACTCTGATACGAACTATGAGAGTAAAAAAAGTACAATATTAGGATATACACTTAGTAATCCTAATAAATTGGTTGGAAGTATAACTCATATTTCTAAAAATAAAAATATAGAATATGAAATAGAATATATAGATTCAAACCATATCAAATTATTGAATTTAAAGAATCATAATGGAGTAAAGATTAATGTTCCGGGACAGCCCCTTTATGATTCTTCAATAACTCTTCCAGCAAATATTATATTGACTAGGAAATAATTATTTTTATATAGAAATAAAACCACCACAATTTGGTGGTTTTTATTATTTATATGATAAATAGAATTAACATTTTTCCAATACAATTGCTGCATTACAACCTCCAAAACCGGAAGCCGTCTTCAAAATATATCTGATGTTTGCAGGTTGGTTTTTTTTAATGATATTCAACGGTTCGGATACACCCATTTCTTCAAAATTTTTAGAAGGGATCAAGGTGTTTTGAAGAGCAGATTCCATAGAAATAATACTTTCCAATAATCCGGAAGCTCCTAAGCAGTGTCCGTAATATCCTTTCATGCTGTTTAGTGGGACATTTTGAAGCTCCATTCTGCTGAAAGCGATACTTTCCATTTCATCGTTGTATAATGTTGCCGTTCCGTGGGCTGAAATAAAATCAATTTGCTCTGCGGAAACCTTAGCTTCCATCATCGAATTTCTGATACTTCCGTATAAGCCATCTCCCGTTCTTGAAGGGCCGGAAATATGGTTGGCATCATTAATGGCTGAATCTCCCAATACTTTAAATCTGAATTTTTCATCTTCTGAAAACTCTGTAGTGATGTAAACTGCTGCTGCTGCCTCGCCAATATTGATTCCGTTCCGGTTTTTATCATAAGGTTTGCATGGTTCTGATCCAATAGCCTGAAATGAATTGAAACCGGAAATTACAAATTCCGAAATTTCATCTCCAGCGATCACAAAGGCATCTTTATACCTTCCTGCCTGAATCATATTCTTAGCCACGGCAATAGCCATTACCCCAGAAACACAGGCATTGGAAACCACGATAGGGTTAGTTTTAAATCCGAAAAAATCAGCGATTTTTTGTGCTAATTGCGATAAATAAACGCCTTCAGGTAATTCAGTCTGATTTTTTAATAAGCTGATGTTTCCTTTTGTTGTAGAAAGGATGAGTGCTGTGTCTTCAGATATAGTATGCTTTTCAACTAAAGGCTTCATGCTTAGAAGAAGCATCTTCTCCAGTCTTGTGAATGTCTGTTGGTCAATTTGAGAGAATACTCTGTCAAATTCTTCATTCAGCTTTTCAGAATTGATTCCGGAGGCGTAAAAAGCATCCTGGCTTTCTATAATTTTATGTAAATCAACCCCTGATTTTCCAGCTAAAAGTGCATTCCAGTTAGAATCTACATCAAAGCCAAGAGGAGTTACACAGTTGTAATCTGTAATATAAATTTCTTTCTTCATGATAATCCCATTTTATCTTTCCAGGCTTGAAAAAATTCCGGGTTGTATAAACATAAACTTCCGTTGCTATCCAGAAATACCTGGATAGTTTCTCCACTGCACACCAATTTATTTTCGTGATTGAAAAGTTCGTACTTATAGATAAGTTTTGCGGAAGCAGAATTGACAAAAGTGGTCACAATTCTGAAGGTTTCTCCATATTTTAAGGGAAGAAAATGTTCACAGGTGCTTTTTACAATAGGGGTTACATAGCCTGCCTTCTGAATATCAAGGTAAGTGAGACCATGCTGGCGCCCGAAGGCTTCTCTTCCGTCTTCAAAATAAACGATATAATGGCCATGCCAGACAATACCCAGTGGATCTGTCTCGTTGAATCGTACTCTTACTTCTTCGGTACAGGTTAATATATTTTCGTTAGACTGCATGTTTTTTTCTTCCTGAATTTTGATGGCTGTCAGAAACCTCCTGACAATATTAGTAATAAAATAAATTAAATATTATGAAGTTTTCTTTCGTAAAAAATAGAAATGGATACGGTGGAAATATAAAATAAAAACAGGAATACCAGTTCTTTGGCAATCCCTCCGATTCCACTGTTTCTTAATATAATATCATAATAAGCATTCAATCCCCAGTTCATAGGAGAGAATTTAGCGACAGTCTGCATGAATTCAGGCATTAAAAATACCGGAACCCAGATTCCTCCGATTGCTGCCAATACTACTACAGATGTTGCTCCAAAAGGAGCAGACTGTTCCTGAGTATCTGCAATAGTTCCCAATAATACTCCAAATCCAATAGCAGCAAGCCCGGCAAACAGAGTTACTGTAACAAGTTGGAACATTTTTCCGGATACATCAAATGCCGGAAGATCCATATACGGGAAAAGGTAGATCCCTACAGCCACCATCAGTAAAAACTGAATAAGGCAGATGATCAGATAGGTAAATGTCTTTCCTAAGATATGAACGAAGTATGGAGTAGGGCTTATTCTGGCTCTTACACTTGTTCCCTGGCTTTTTTCCTTTACAAGATTGATTGACAAAGGAACTACGATGAAAAATATAGCAAAAAGAGTCCATGCAGGAACGTTATGTTGAACGGAATTCGGCATAATATCCATTTCTCCTTTTTTTGGAGTGATTTCTTTGAAACTGATGAGGTTTTTATTCTCTTCAAGATTTTCTTCAGTGCCTAATTGATCCTGAAAAGCTTTGTAGATCTTTTTATTTTCGATCTCAAAAACCATTTTGTTCACAGAATTCATCACAGAGTTTTTGAATCCTGCATTGGTAGCCGGGTCAAAATACAAATGAATTTCTTTGGCTTTTGGAGCTTCTATTTTTGTTTTTGCAGAATCATCTTCCAATCCAAATGAGCTTACAATCGTCTGAACTTTTGAATCGATATTGGAATTTAAATCTTTTGTCAGATTTTCAGGAATAACGATGGCCATCTGATACTCTCCTGCAAATACAGCATCCTGTGCCGATTTTTCGTTGAAATTAGTCAACAGTTGGAAGGTTTTGCTATTTTCCAGCTCACCTTTTATATTTTTGGAAACTTCGGATTGATCGTTATCAATAAAAATGATTGGGATTTTTGAACCTTCAAGGTTTTTAAAGGTAGAATCCTGAATCAAGGTAATGGTTACAATCAAAAGCAGCGGCATCACAAAAATGATGACAATACCTCCGATATCTCTTTTCAGCAGAAGAATTTCCTTAATAAAGCTTCTCCACAGTTTATACAACAACATCTCTTAATTCTTTTCCGGTTAATGAAATAAAAACATCTTCAAGGTTTTCTGCATGGGCAATCTGGGAAACAAGTTCGTCAGGAGTTCCCACGGCATGAATTCTTCCTTTATCAATAATCGCAATCTTGGTACAGAATTCTTCTGCTTCAGAGAGGTGGTGAGAAGTATAGATGATGCATGTTCCGCTTTTATTTAGTTCTAAAAGGAAATCTATGATAACTTTTTTAGATTGTACATCTACTCCTACCGTAGGTTCATCCAGAAACAAAACTTTTGGATTGTGAAGGGTTCCGGCGATGAGGTTACAACGGCGCTTCATCCCTCCTGAGAATTGCCCTACCTGTTTATTGGCAAATTTTGAAAGCCCCATAATTTCCAGGGATTCATCAATAGCCTTGGTAAGCTGTTTATGCTTTAAGCCATACAAGCTTCCGAAGAACATCAGGTTTTCTTTAGCAGTAAGAGTAGGATAAAGGGCATACTCCTGTGGAACAATCCCCATAATCTCTCTGATCTTGAAATTGTCTTTTTGTGGGGATAACCCATCAATGGTAAATTGTCCTGAAGTGGGTTTAATTAATCCAGAAAGCATAGAAATCAAGGTTGTTTTCCCTGCTCCGTTGGGTCCAAGAATTCCGTAGATCTCGTTTTTGCCGATATTCAAAGAGATATCATTGACAGAAAACTCGTCAGAATTTTTGTATTTTTTATAGAGATTTTTGATCTCGATCATATTGTCTGCCATATCAGATTGCTTTTCTCAGTTTTTTATAGAAAGCTTCTTCTAAATCTGCAATATGAAGCATTGTTTTTGATAAAGTGTTGTAGATATCGCTCTTAGCATTTCTGTTTTTGTAAACTCTGGCAATATCTACTGCAAAATCTCTCCAAAGGTCACCAATGGAGGTAATTTCCTTTGAAAGTTCTTTTAATTCGTCATTTTTAAGGATAACTGCTGCTTCCTGAAGAAAGGCTCCATAGATAAACCTGAAGCCTCCGCCTCCTGTTCCGATTTCTTCCTGCATTCTGATTAATTGGCCCAGATAATGGTTGGTTACTTTTGTTCCTTTCTTCTCTGCCCATTTCGGGATACTTTTAGCAACCCATCTCATCGCTTTTACTCCAATTAATGGTACAGGAGCCAGCATATTTTTACAGGTATCTTTAATTCCTTTTTTAATCGCTTCTTCCAGATGAATATCTTCCGGAATATAAATAGGATAGTACATATGTCCTTTTGGAGGAAGTGCCCCTTTAGCATATCTTACCTTTTCCAGTTCAGCTTCTGTAAGTGTTGTGGTGTAATCCATTACCGGATCACTGATCAGGAATTTTCCGTCTTCTTTCCCATATACCACAAGATTGTGGGCATTGAAGTGGAATTTATATTCTTCCGGGAAATAGGTAAGGTTGAAAACACCTACCTGAAGTCCTGTAGGGATATTTTGTTCTAAGTTTCTCTCCAGTGCTTTTTGAGCATCCAGAGGGTTGGAAAACTTTTCTCTTTTGATTTTAATGCCTAATCTCTTTGCTGCTTTACTGAAAATAGCACCCGGCATCGGACGATAGCTGAAGCCCGGAGCAAAATTCACCTTTAAAAAGGGAAGGTACACGAAAAACAATCCTGAACCAATCCCGAAGATCATAGGTTCGCTTAGTTTCAGTCCTCTGTTAAGCAGTAGATTAGAAGCAACACCGTTTTCGCAATGCGCCGTCTGATGGTGTTCAAAGTTTAATTTCATTTGCAGTTTGTATCTTTTTCATAGGTAAATAAAATGGATGCCCCACTTTATTTATTTCCCGTCGAAGTTTTTTAGTTCATTCACTGAAATTCCGAATGCATCGGCATATTTTTTCAGTGCAGTTTCGCTTAGTGTTTTAAATACTTTGGGTTTAAAATGTCTTTTTACCCTCCATTGCCACATTCCTACATAAGAAGCTAGTACTCCCAGATCCATTTTATTCAGTTCCATAAAATAAACGATAGGGCTTACGATAGTATTGGCAACGTTTTGCTTTGCTTCTTCAATTCTCTCATAAATCAATTCCATGGATTCATCTAAAGCAGCTTTTTTTGCATCCCAGCCGGTACTGTTGGCGGTGGTATAATTATCATTTTCATCCGTTACATACAGTACTTCTGTCATGTTGGCGGATTTCAGATTACTTTCGTCTTGAGGTAGGTCTTGTTTTTTCATCTGAATAATGTTTAATTTTTAGATTCCAGATGAACTTTATTTCATCTGTTCTAGACTTTTTTAATCAGGTGGCTAAAATAGTGAAAATACATAATATGAAAATTAAGCCTTCTTTGGATGGAAGATTGTTGTGGAATAGCAGTTATATCAGGTTTTTTCATTTGCATTTTTATGATAAGGCTGATGATTATATTTCTCCGTTTGATAAGGGTAACATTGATAGATATCTTTTCCTTTGACTCGTAGGATTACAAATAATCTTCGTTTTCCTCAGTTTTTAATTCAGATATGTTTAACTATTTTGATGTAATGAAATCTTAAAGAATACTGTTCATACTTATGATGGAAGGCTGTAACAAGTAAGTCCTATGATAAGACTAATGGATTAGAAATTTGATTATAAAATTATTAAATAACCACTATGAAGAAATTTTTTATTTCTGTTTCGCTTTTCTGCATGCTTAGTGCTATGGCTCAGAAATTCGATACTCAAAAACTAACAGATGCCCAAGGGTATACGTATGAAACGGTAAAAAATGACCGTGCCGGGGTAAGAGTTTATACCCTGAAAAACGGATTAAAGGTTTATCTTGCTAAAAATGAAGATGCCCCGAGAATTCAGACTTATATTCCGGTGAGAACGGGATCTAATAACGACCCAAGTGATAATACGGGATTGGCTCACTACCTGGAGCATATGGTTTTCAAAGGAACGTCACATTTGGGAACTCAGGATTGGGCAAAAGAAAAAGCTTTATTACAACAGATCTCTGATCTTTATGAGCAGCATAAGGCTGAAAAGGATCCTGCGAAGAAAAAGGAGCTTTACAAAAAGATTGATGAGGTATCTCAGGAAGCTTCAAAATTTGCGATCGCGAATGAATATGATAAAGCAATCTCTTCCTTGGGAGCAACAGGAACAAATGCTCACACATGGCTGGATGAAACGGTTTACAAAAACAATATTCCATCCAATGAACTTGAAAAATGGTTAAGAGTTGAAAAGGAACGTTTTTCAGAATTAGTACTTCGTCTTTTCCACACAGAACTAGAAGCAGTGTATGAAGAATACAACAGAGCGCAGGATAACGACGGACGTTTGGTAAACTATGCTTTGATGGAAGCGCTTTTCCCAAAACACCCGAACGGACAGCAAACTACAATTGGTACTTCTGAACACTTGAAGAGTCCTTCAATGGTAGCCATTCACAAGTATTTTGATACCTATTATGTGCCTAATAATATGGCGGTAGTATTGGTTGGAGATCTTGATTTTGATAAAACTATAAAATTAGTTGATCAGTATTTCGGAGCTTTCAAATATAAGGAGCTTCCAATGAAAAAAATGGTAACAGAAGAGCCAATGACTCAGATTGTTTCCAGAACAGTAAAAAGCCCGTCTACACCAAGAATGACGATGGCATGGAGAACAGATTCTTATGGAAGCCAGGAAGCTAGATTGGCAGATGTTGTTGCAGAGATTTTAAGCAACAGAGGAGATGCCGGTTTAATTGACCTTAATATTAATCAAAAACAGAAAACATTAGGAGCGGGAGCTTACGAATCTCCATTCAAAATGTATGGAACATTTGCATTAGTAGTAACTCCTAAGGATGGACAAAGCTTTGATGAAGCTAAAAAGTTATTGCTGGACCAGCTTGACCTTGTTAAAAAAGGACAGTTCCCGGACTGGATGCTGAAGGCTATCGTCAATGATAAAAAAGTTCAGCGCATGAAAGGCTGGGAAACGGCTGATGGTTTGGCTACCGAGCTTTATGATTCTTATATCAAAGGTAGAACCTGGGAACAGGAGCTGGACGAAATCAACCAATATGAAAAGATCACTAAGGCTGATGTAGTAAAATTTGCTAATGAGTTCTTTAAGAATAACTATGTAGTCGTTTACAAAGAAAAAGGAGTGAATGATAAACTTGTTCGTGTAGAAAATCCGGGAATTACTCCTATTAAGCTGAACAGAGAGGCTCAATCTCCTTTCCTTAAAGATATTTTAAACACTAAAGTCGCTGAAATCAAACCAGAGTTTATCGATTATAAAACGGCTATTCAGACTTCAAAGATAAAAGATAAAACAGTAAGCTTTGTAAAAAATAAATACAATGAAATTGCCCAGGTAAGCTATGTTTTCCCTTTTGGAACAGATCATGATAAAGAACTTTCTTTAGCGGGAACACTTTTCGAATACCTTGGAACAGATCAATATACTCCGGAGCAGTTGAAGGAAGAATTCTATAAGTTAGGAATCTCTTACAGTTTCAGAACTTCTAATGATCAGACTACGGTTACTTTATCAGGGCTTGAAAGCAATATGAAGAAAGGAGTGGAGTTAATGAATCACTGGATGACAAACGTAAAAGCAGATCAAGCGATTTACAGTCAAACTGTAAAAACAATTCTTGAAGCCAGAGAAGTTGCTAAAAAAGATAAAGTAAAAATTATGGGAGCACTTTCCAACTATGCAAAATATGGAAAAGATTCAAGAATGACGGATGTTATTTCTAAAGCTCGCCTGGAAAGCATTGATGCTGCAGAATTAATGAAAAAGATAAAAACACTGAACCAATATCCTTATGAGGTTCTTTTATATGGACAGGATCAGGCGGGAATGGAAAAAGCTGTACAGCCTTATATTGTAAACGCTAGCCTGCAACCTGCAAAAGCTAAGGAATATGCAGAGCCTGCAACAACAGGAAAGGTTTATTTCACAAATTATGACATGGTACAGATGGAAATGGCAAAAGTAGCGAAAGGAAGCACTGTAAACCTAAGCAACTTCGGAAAGTCAAATGTATTCAATGAATATTTTGGAAGAGGACTATCATCTATTGTTTTCCAGGAGATCAGAGAAAGTAAGTCTCTAGCTTATTCTGCCTATGTTTCTTATGCAAATGCCTCAGAAAAAGGTCATGCGAACTATATCACGAATTATATTGGAACGCAGGCGAATAAACTTCCATTAGCTGTAAGTGCTATGAGTGAACTAATGGCTGAGTTACCACAAATTCCGACACAGTTTGAAAATGCAAGAGGTTCAGCATTAAAGCAAATTGCATCTAACAGAATCAACAGGACTAATATCTTCTTTAGTCAATTAGCCCTGAAAAAGCTAGGTGTTGATTATGACCTTAGAAAAGATACGTATGCTGAGATCCAAGGATTGACCCTGCCACAGTTGACAGGATTCTATAACACAGAGGTAAAACCTGTACAGTATAATACCGCAATTATCGGTAAAAAAGAAAACCTGAATATGGAATCGATCAATAAAATGGGACAATTCCAGGAGGTATCGCTTGAAGAAATCTTCGGATACTAATATTTTAGTTTTAATAATAGGTAAAGTGGAGCAGAAATGTTCCACTTTTTTGTTTAAATAAAGTATTTGTTTGATAATGAGTGTTCCACGGAATTGAAGAATGTTTCACGTGAAATATTCTGTTTTTTTTAGATAAATGTCACAAATAACTCCACAAATATTCACAATGATCTGTAATGTTTTCAGTGACTATTTTTATAACGCAAGGTTCACAAAAGGATTATTAATTGTGAATATTTTTCGATCGCAAAGGCGTTTCACTCAGCAAGAGAAGATATTTGATAAAATTGGTGTTTTCTAATTCAATAGAGGTGGGCTTTAGTCCGCCTAAATAAATCATAAAACTCATCTGGCTTTAGCCGAAACTTAATACCGAATATAAATAACATCTATGTAAAAATAGTTAGCAGCCTTAGCTAAGTGAAACGCCTTTGCGAACTTTAAAATAATAGGAATAAACATTTCCTTGGCGATCATAGCGTTAAAAATAACAACATCCAACCTATGTAATCATCAAAAAGACAAAAAAGCTGCACAAAACGTACAGCTTTTATAGTCTTTTTCTTTCTTTTACGATTTTACCTCCTGAATAAACAGGTTTATCTCTGCTCTGATCAACAATTCTTCGTTGTTGAAGGTTTCACAGAAAATGTGGCAGATATTTTCAAACTGGGAAATCAGTGATGCTTTTGAAATGATTTTGTCATTTACTTTGGGAAGTCCGAAGATCTCAATCTTTTTGATATTGGTGATAAAACCTATCACTTTGGTATCTGCTTCCGGATTTTCGAAGAAGCTTTGTCCAAGGATGGATGAGCAGGTCTGTGCCAGGTTTTCAATTAATCCGGCTTCAGCCAATTCATTGTTATGTACAAAGATGTTGTCTTCTTTTATTTCAAAGGAAGTCACTACTTTTTCCTTAGTCAGTTCCAGGATATAGTCTGCCATCAGCATCGGTTCACGATGAGGTAAAAAGTTGTGTATATTGATGATATTTTCTTCCCTGATTTCCATTTAAAAGTTATTTTACAGCAGTTTTCATTTGAGATTTTGCAATCACTTCACCATTTAATTTGGTAACAATGTCTACAAGGGTTACTCCCATTACTTCATTGAGGATGGTTACCTCAGATTTCAGTTGATCTCCAACTTTAGGCAATACTTCAGCTTCAAAGGATTTGATAGCTCCAATATATCCTGTAGGAGCATCTTTTCCAAGCAAATAATACTTGTACCCTGTGTGAAGTGCTACACTTTGTGCCTGATGTTCAATAAGCCCGGAAGCCTGAAAAGATCCTTCATGAACAAAAAGGTTATCTTCTTTTATTTCAAATCCGGAAATAAGATGGCTTTCTGAGTATTCTGATAACTCATGTACCATTACAAACGGAGCACGTTGCGGAATAAGACTTTGTACAAAATCTTTATCGGATGTTGGCAGTCTGTTTTCCATTAGCAGACTGTTAATAATGAGCAAGAATAAGCGAATCTTCCACTCTCAGGAACACAAAGAAGTACTTTTTCTCCTTTTTTCAATGTTCCGGAGTTCATAAGTTCCTCTAATGCTACGAAGATAGATCCGGCACCGATGTTTCCAATATCAGAAAGGTTATAGAACCATTTTTCAGCAGGGAAATCCATACCTTTTTTAGCGAATTCCTCTTTTAAACCATCTTTGAAATAGCCTGAAGAGATGTGAGCCAATACATGGTCAATTTTTTCAGGATCCAGATTATGTTTATCAAAAGAAGCTCTTAAACTTTCCGCACCTTTTACCAGGATATATTTATCAAGAATTTTAGTGTCTTGCTTGATGGCAAAGATAGAATCCTTCAACCATGAATCAGAGGGATAATCTGCCCATGATTTTAAGCTTCCGTCTTCCTGCTTTTCACATCCTGCATACATGCATGCTTCAATCTCGTGAGCGTAAGAATAGAAATCAATAAATTCCACTCTTAAAGAGATCCCATTTTCTCTGGGTTTATTTTGTAGGAGGAAAGCGCCTGCACCATCAGAAAGCATCCATCTAAGGAACTCTCTTTTGAAAGCAATAATTGGTCTTTCTTCTAATAATTTTAAGTTTTCAGCTTCATGGTTGAACTTATCGGCTGTCATCCATGCAGACATTCTTTCAGAACCTGCACATACGGCACTTTCCTGTACTCCGGCTCTTACGGAAAGGAAGCCATAGTTAAGAGCATTCATTCCTGAATTACAAAGTCCGGTTGCAGTATTGATTTCAATAGATTTTCCAATGTTCAGTTCACCATGAACCATAGAGGCGTGTGAAGGCTGGATCTGATCCGGAGAAGTAGTTCCTACAGATAATAACTTCATATCTTCCTTTTTGAAATTCTCATCAAAAAGTCCTTCAATGGCTTTTGCTGTAAGCTGAGCATTGGTATGTGTAGGATTTCCTTCTTTATCTAAAGCGTAATATCTTGTAGTGATTTTATTATTTCTTAAAATAAGTGATCTGGCTTTAGAAGGTGCGTCATTGATAAGCCCCAGATATGTTTCCATTTCATCATTTGCTACCGGTGCATTAGGTAAAAATTTTGAAGCTTTTGTTATAAATACGTCGTACATTCTATTTTAAATTAATTCCTTGTAAATATCTTTTTGTTTTTGTCTTTTAAACCAAAATATAGGGGTTGTAAGCAGGTGTAACACCAAAACGACAGGTGAGATAATCCATATCGCTGCCATCAAATATACCTTAAAGAATTTTATCAGCAATGGACGTTTCTCTTTTTTCTTGATAATCAGATGAGACCATACTGTGAAAATCTTGTTCCCTACCTTTTCTACACGCACTAAAAACGGGCGGATTTCGATGGCACCATTTTTTACAAGATCCGGTTGTAAATTTTCCAGATGATTGTTTTTAAAATGCTTTTCGATGATTTCGCCATATTTTACAGAACCTGTAATTTCTTCATCTGAAACTCCTGCTGCCGGAAGCATACCGGATTTTCCCTTCTGACCTGTTGTCAGCCATCGAAGAATGGTCAAAACACTGGTGTAGTTGTCATGTCTGTCTACCAAAGCGATGTTTCCAACAAGTTGGGCTTTAAGATCTCTTAAATATACTTTCAGTTTTTCCTGAGAAAGCATCCACATGTTTCTTGTTCCGGAAATGGTGACTACAGGAGTGTCTTTTAAGATCTGCTCTGCATAGCCGCTCTTCAAAAATGAAATAATCGGGATAGAGGGTGTGAGATACCATACCTGATATCCGAACAGGATGAGGTCATACTTCCTGTTCAGTATTTCTTCTGAAGGGGGTACAATTTCCTTAGGTATTTGTAAATAAGATTCCGGAAAAGTGTTGAAAAAAACATCACTCTGCCAAGGAAAAGGGAAGTCTTCCTTTAATTTAATATTATAATAGGTAATATCATATTCTTCCTTTTTGGCTTCAAAAGGCTTGGCAATATTTCTCACAATATCCTCCAGCTGGCCGGTTTGAGAATAATATATGACAAGTATATTTTTTTTCATGGAATCTTTTTAGTGTTTACAAAAATATGTTTTTCATATTTATTATTTAGTTTTAAATACTTTTAATGATTCAGAACTAAATTCTAATATATAATTTTTATTTTTTATTTTCGTTTTTGTGGTATTGATAAAAATGATCATCTCAGGAAGATTCTGAATTTCATTGAGGTCAAAATGGTCATCAGAAACCAAAAGAACATCGATGTTTTTAGTAACTTCAGATAAATCTTTGATATAGTTTATCTTTCTTCTTTTCACCAGATAACTATGGGCTGCTATGGCTCTTTTATTCTCATTCTTTATCCATGAAAAAATTCTTCGGCTGGCTTGATAGAGCGTTAATAAAGCATCTTTCTGTCCATAATCATCAGCAATATGAAGGATGTTGGCATCGGCATCAATGTGCTTATTCAGTTCAAAGTAAACGGATTTATGGGTGTTGAAATCTTTCTTTACTTCTGTTACCACCTCACTATCCTTATATAAATAGCTTAAGAATAGTTGCTTTTTGAAATAATTTTCGTCTTCAATCTCTTCTCTTAGTTTAGCAAATTCCTCTCGATAGTAAGCATTAATCTTTTTTGTTCTTTCAGAATAGTTTTTACCGAAACTCAGATCATCCTTATTAATTCTGTCTCCCACTTTTACTGTAATGCTCCCATCATAAATAATGAAGTCACCTTTCGGTAGCACTTCAGAATTTCCATGGATATATAAAGGAAGAACATCCAGATCAAACTGTTCTGCAAGATAGAAAGCTCCTTTATGGAATCTTTTTACATCATTGGTATAAGAACGTTCTGCTTCAGGAAAAACAACAAGAGAATATCCCTGAGCAATTTTTTCCTTTAATTTATCCATTCCGTTTTCAATACCTTGAGAAACCGGATAAGAGCCCAATGCTCTTACCAGTTTTCCAAATACCGGTGATTTGTACACCCAATCATTCACTAAATAAATGATTTTATGGGTAGCCATGGCAATAGCCAAGGTGTCCAGAAAAGAAGTATGATTGGCAATAATGACTGCCGGTTTGGTGAAGTCTTCTTTTGGATTATCAATGACCTTCTTCTTTACAAATGGATTAGAATAGAGAACAGAAGTTAAAAACTTAGCTAAAATAAGTTTGATCATATTCAGCGTTTTACCCTTTGAGTTTTTTACAAAGAAGCTTCCTATGGCTGAAAATACCATTCCTCCAAGTCCATAATATAAAAAGCTGATCACCGAAACTATCAATAACCTGAAGGTGATCGGGGAAAGTCCTTTTTTGCCCTGTTGGTAATCAATAATCTGAACCAGAACGGATATAGGGTAGAAGTAATGATAATTACGGAGAACATTCCGATCAAAGCAACTAAAGCCAATGAATGTAAAGCGGGATGTTTAGCAAAAATTAAAGATCCAATGGATAAAATGGTTGTGAATACCGCTAAAATAATAGATGTTCTGTAAGTAGGAAGTTCGTTTTTTCCTGTGGTATGTTCCTTTTGCATCGCCTGAGTAAGGAAAATGCTGAAATCATCCCCAACACCGAAAACTAAAGTGCAAACTACTGTGCTGAAAATATTTAATTCTAATCCTAAGAAATATAAAATCCCGGCTGTTACCACTCCCGTTAAAACAATTGGGAACATGGTAAGAACGGTCAACTCAAAATTTCTGAAGAAGACAATAATAGTTAAAATAATCGCAAGAAGAGAATAATTAATCAGCGTATTGAAATCTCTTTTTAATAAGCCTAAAAAGTTTTCATTCATCTGCTGACGGTCAATTGCAATGGCATCATGCTTCTTTTCAATATCCTTAATGAAGGTGTCTCTTTTATTTTCATCCACCTTCACTACATTGGAAACCGTGTAAAAGCCATTTTCATTGCTCATGAATTCTGAAATCTGGAGTGCTTTTACTTTTTCATAGTCCTTGATATCTAATGTAGAGTAGCTTTTATTTAAAACCTCATTAAAATTGTCAAAAGCCGAACTGTTGAATCCAAACTTATTTCCATTGCTGATAAGCTCAGAAACGGTTTGATGCTTTTTATTGTCATTCCAGAAGTTTTTCCATTCTTCAATTTTCTTTTGCTGGTCTTTTTCGGACAACACAATACTTCCGATAGAATTATAACTAAGGATTTTACCCTCTTTCTTCTCTTGTTCCAAAAATGTATTTAGCTGAGAGTTTCGGGCCAGCGCCTGTTCTTCAGAATTCCCATAAGAAATGGTATAAATAGATTTTGAAGTGATATCCGAAAGCTTCTGCAGTTTTGCTTCACTGATCTTCATTTCTTTTGGAATGTAATTCAGATCCCCAATGTCTTCATTAAAACCTACATGTCTGAAGCCAAATAAACAAGCCAAAATGATGATGGAACATCCGATAATCAAAGGTTTGTTTTTCTCATACGGATAAGATCCGATTTTATCAATAAAATTGGTGTTAAGCTTTTCTTCAGAATGTTTAGGTTTATAAAGCTGAGGGACGATAATCAATGCTGTGATGGAAGATAAGATAACTGTAATAGCAGCAAAAAGACCCAGGTCCTTTAATGCTTCAGAACGTACAAATACCAGGCATAGAAAGGAAACTGCAGTAGTTGCGCTACTTAATATAATAGGTTGGGTAATTTCCTTGTAAAGCTCCTCAATATTGTTATTGTGTTTGTAATGGGTAAGAATATGCAGGGCATAATCTATGGTAATCCCGATAAGAATAGCACCTACACTTAATGAAATGGCAGAAATCTTATCCTTAATAAAGTACAATATCAATAAAGCCAATAAAACGGAGAATACTGTAGGAAGAAATACTATAATCGGTGTGAAGAAGTTCCTGAAATAATAAATCAGCAGCACTAAAAGTACCGTCATAGAAATCACAACTGTATTTTGGATATCTTTTTTGATCTGCTTGGCATTGGCCACTGCAATAACCGGAGAACCAAAATAACTGATTTCAGTTTTTCCCTTGAACTGCTTATTAAGGTTGTCTTTTATAGTATTCAGCTGGTCGACGAAAGATTCGTTAGCCTTTGTATCATTGCTTTTATTTTTAGGATCTATGAAAAGCAGAAGGTTTTTACCATCTTTGGTTACAATATAGCTATCTTCCAGTTTGAAATCCTTACTGATGTTTAGAGCATTTAGTTTTTTGATCCCTAAGAAGGTCAGCCCAAGAGGATCTTTTTTGATAAATTCTTTGGTGACAAGGCTGGTGGGGGAAACTAATGAAATGTAATTGTCCTCTACCTGCTTGGCAATACTGTCTTTTTGAAGTTTCCTTTCAATTTCTTTATAATCGTTTTCATTGAGGAATAAAGGCAGGTTCTGATTAACGAAATCAAAGGTTTCAGAAATTTCATTATCATTTACTTTTCCTTGTATGGAACCTATATACTTTTGTAAAGGTTCTATTTTTTGTAAAAAAGTATCTGCTGTTTCGGAAAGCTGGAAGCTGTCTTCATTAGACTTATTTTCTATGATCACAATGATCTTATCCGAAAAATTAAGCTGTTTAAGTACTTTTGCTGTAAGATCCGATTTTTCATTTTTTGGAATGATCTGATTGATATCTTCTTCAAAATTAATCTTTGAAGCAAAGAAAAGACATAAAAGGGCAATTCCTAATGCTGTAAAAACAGAAAGGATTTTGTTTCTGGAAATCAGATAATATAAAAATATAAAAAAGCGATGCATTGCATTTGGGTCAAGTCTGCAAATTTAAATTTTTAAGAATTACATCAAAATAGTTAGGGAGAAGTTTTGGCTGAAAATCAATAAAATATTCTGAACGGAATGAAAATTATTCTACTTTTGTACAAGTTCCCTTTTGATGAAATGTATTTTAAACCACAATTATTATTAAAAAAATAAGAATCTGTTTTTGATATGTCGATAAAAAATGATGAAAAAATAAATGGGTTTTTATTTGTAACCGTACTTCCGTTTCTGCTGTTTGCGATGTCCTATTACGGCTTCGAGTCTTCCTATGTAAGGTTGAAGACAATGGAGAGAGCACCGGATTTTATGTTCTCTTCTGTATATGCTTATAGAGTAATTCCCAATTATCTGAGTGTACATGTCACAGAATTAGTGACTTTCATTGTCAATAATTATCTTCCTTTTCTCAAAAATTTTCTTTTAAAACAAGGAACATTGTTTTATCATAGTATTTTTCTGATTAACAGTTTCTTTTTTGTGCTGTCATCAATTGTTTTGCATTCGCTTCTTAAATTAAATTTTACAGGAGATGCATTACATTTGAATATCAGAAGAATGATTCATTTGCTGGCTGTATTCTTTATTGTCATTGTTCAGTATGTTCCTACCAATTGTGACTGTATAGCGATCTTCTTTTATCTTTTAGGAGCATTGCTTACTTTGAAATATCTGCAGAGCAGGAAACCTACATTCTTTATTCTTTTGTGCATCGCCGTGTTTATTTCTACGCTGGCAAGAGAAACTTCATGCCTGAATATTTCTTTTTTGCGGCAATGTGCATTGATTTTGAAAAATTGAAAAAGAAGGATTTTACTTTCGTTAAAGAAATTATCTTTTTGGTGATTGCTTTTATAGTGCCTTATGCAGGACTTAGAATGATGATTCACCAGAACGCATCTTTTGTGGAAGGAATTTATTTTTGGGATAATTTCAGCAGTCCTTTTAACTTAAGTGGTCTTCTGTTTGGAGTGATCAGTATATATTTCAGCTACCTGCTGTGTAACGATAAAGGAAAAATGTTCATCAGGAAATACCTGTTCTTTTCCATCCCTTACCTGATAATGATTGCAATGGTGGGGCTTTTCTGGGAAACAAGATTGTTTTTACCATTAATTCTTACAGGTATTGTGACAGCTGCCCACCAGTTTAAAAATCTCATACCTAATCAATAATACCATTTTTTGTAATTACAGTTTAAAATTTTTATATTAACTTGGTTATTAATTGAATATGATAATTAAGTTTGATGATCTAGAGTACATTAAGTTCGATGAAAAAAGCGCTGGAAGGATTTAAATCAGGATGGTATCTTATAGCAGTTACGATTCTTTGCTTATTTAAAATTGGATTTGCCTATTATGCATGTAATGGGTTTGCTTTCGCGGACTGGTTGATTAATTATCAGGATGGAGGATTTAAAAGGAGAGGGTTATTAGGAACTGTTTTTGTTTTTTTTTATGATTCATTTTCCATCAAATTACAATATTCTGTTTTTGTAGCTCAGGCAATCGTTTATATTCTGTTTTTTTATATTCTGTCACTATTATTTAAATTAAAACAGACAAATATTATAGACGTTTTCCTATTTCTTACACCTTTCTGTCTATGGGGATTTTTTTCTGATGCAGCAATTGGTTCCAGGAAAGACGGTATCTTATGGCTGCTTTTTTTACTATATGCTTATTTTTTAGCAAAAAATAAATTATCCGGATTTAGAGAGAATATATTATTGATTTCATTCTCTTTATCCGTTTTTATTCATGAAAGTTTCATTTTTTATGCCCCTTATTTTTTATTGATCCTGTTTCTTCATAACGGAAAATTAGATATTCAAAAGACTCTTAAAATCGTACTGGCTTTTTTCATTCCGGCTGTATTTATTTTCTTTATGGGAAGTATGAATCCGGATTATGAACACACTCTTCAGCTTGTTAATGAATGCGGGATCAATTTACAGGATGATAACATTTTTCAATGGAAAGAAACCGAGCTGATTAAAACAAAATATTATCTGGAGCATCTGAATACAATCAGTCTTTATGCAGTGAGCTTCACCATACAACTATTGTTTATTCTGTATTATATTTTTATTCTTAAGAAGGAGGAGATTTCTAATAAGAAGCTCCTGCTAATCGCTTTTTTTACATGCATTATACTTACTGTTCCTCTGTTTCTAATCGCTATTGACGTAGGAAGATGGTTGTACAATCACTTTATTCTGTTCTTTATTATCCTTATTTTCCAGCTTCCTGGCAGAAGAAGGGAAATGAAGCTGATAGACAGTTCTTTATTGAATTATAAAAATATGATTTTCGTGGCTGCTGTTCTTGTGGCTGACTTTGTTTATCGTGTTCCATCTTATGAATTAGGCATTGATATGGGATTGCCTCTAAAGCTTTTTCTGAAACTTTTTTAAAAAATAACCGGATTTAATCTCACAAGACTATCAGAGTATATTTCAAATCAAGAAATAGCTTTTTATAATTAATATAAGCTGGTGAAAAAGAAGATAAAAAACACTTAATATTATTAATTTTATTTTTAATGATAATGGTTGTTTTTAGATGTTTTTCTTTTTAATAATGTTTATTATATTATAAATTATCTATATTTTTTATTTATTATTTTATTTTTCTTAAAAATATAATTTCTCTATTTTGGGATTTTTTTTTCTTTTTTTTGATAACTTTGTTAAAAATTTAAAGATAGTTATATCTGGAATTTTTAAGGGTTTGTACAACACATAACCAGAAAACTAATAACATGTAATCGTGAAAAAGATTACGTTCTACCTATTTGTAGATGCCTTTGTTCACTTCCTCTGAAATTTATTCATAAGAATCCAATTTAATATACCCTGTTTTCCGGATAATACATTTACGATCCTGGCTTTGGTCGACAAGGCCTGGATTGGGATAATGTTTTGAATTCTATCTGATTTTCAAAACATTATATGGGTTATACGTTCGTTTTACCTTCTAAACACTTTTTAATTCTATATGGTATGAAAAAAGATTCACCTTAAAGATTTTTGCTGTAATATTTTGTATTGCAGTATCTCATACCTGGGCAAGGGCGGCTTCTACCTCCCTGTCTGTTGAGACCAGTACAAGATTCATGCATAGGGCAGCTTTACCGCCAAGTACCTATGATCTGGATCCGCTTATCATTATTTCACAGAATGTGAATGAGAAGGGATTGGTAGTTATGAAAGGAAACTTTCAAAAACCCACTACCGCAGGAGATGTAAAAGTTACCATTAAGTACAAGGATGCTCAAAACAACTGGATTCCTGTATGGTGCAAAACTTTTGTAGGAAATTATGACTACGATGAAGAGCTTACGGCTAATTTCGAGCTGCCGCAATCCACTTTGGCTTCACATTCCGTAAAAATCGAATTAAGTTCGAATGAAACGCTAACCAATTGGTCCTCTGTTTCATGGAATAAGTCAGTAAGCCATTACAAGCAATCCGATTATACCTATGGGAATTGTGATCTGGATGAAAACCAGTACACGATTCTGTTTACCCCCTAAAAAAGACGGAACTGTTTTATATAACGCGAATGGATCTGTATCAGGAATAAAAGATAGGGTAACTTCCCAGCATCTGGCGAGAAAACTGGATAATATTGTTTTGTCTTTTCAGGGAAGAGCGGTATTAGAAAATTCTAATGCCAATTCACCATTGGTTAACATTGCAAACCCAAATAAACTTTCTACGATAGCCAGTTCGCAGAAATATATTTATCAGAACAGTGATACCAGTCCTTTCGAGTTTTCTTATCATGATCCGGTATATATGTTTGCAGGAAAGTTCTCCAATGAAAGTTTCTTTATCAACTTCAGCAATTGGTTTTTACTTGCATCTGAAGGAGGGGAGGATTTAGGCAGAGGATATCTGGATTTTACAAAGCCTAATGCTCTTGTGAACCGATATTATAACCTTTATAATTACATCAATGAAAAATTGGGAGACGTTTTTGCTAATCAGCAGCCTGTTGTTATTGTGATCAGCAAGGTTACCGGATTAAGAGTTTATAAAGCCAATGGACAGTATATTTCTCTTAATGCTACCAGTAATTACAATACAATTGATGATTTTGGGTATCCTCCTCTTAATGGCAAGCAGAGAGGGCCTGGTTCTGAGAATTTTTCGTTAAGTAATACTTCTCAGGCCTCACTATATGGTGTTGGGGCTATCAGAAACAGAAAAGTGATCAATAGCTGGAATGGTCCGTCAAGGCCTTTGATGGATATCGAAAGTGAGATCAATAAATTTATAAAATATGTAGGGATTTTTAAAAATCAAATCACAGAGGAATGTCCTGTTTCCTGTTTTACAATTAACTCCGGAGCAGTATCTGACTATGGAGATTGGTCTAAAGCACCCAACAGTTATATCTTCACGGGTAAGAATAAAAATAATAATGCTGATGTGGATGGTCTTTATATCCCTGTAAAAAAAGCCTATAAAATGTGGAACTCGAACCCGCTTATGGGTGGAAGTCCTATTCCTTCCGGTACTGTAACAGCAGATGTGTATTGGGAAGACATCCATGGATTGATAAAATCCGGAGACAATTACAGTTTGGAGATTATAGGATCCGGAGAGGATGCAAAAATAAAAGTTCCGATCAACAAAACGAAAGAAGGAAATGCTGTCATTGCCTACAAGGTAAACGGAGAAGTTTTCTGGTCTTGGCATGTCTGGGTGACTGATGATCCTACCAACGGTTCAACTTATAAAAGTTTTGATGGAGTGAAAAGACAAAGAACTGATGGAACTCTGGAATTAATCCCTGATTCCGACTGGGGATGGATGGATAGAAACCTGGGTGCTTTAAGCAATACCATCACTGGAACTGAATATAACAAAAATGGAGGTCTTCTTTATCAATGGGGAAGAAAAGATCCTATTCCGCCCCTGGTATACAAAGGAAATGATTTTTATGAAGCTTCGGGATCTGTTGGAAGAATAAGACACAGACAATCCAGAAATATGGCTAATGGTTCTCAGAAGATTGATAACTTAATTAAACTGGTAATATTGTCAAATGCTACCGTTCCTAATAATCTTCGTTTATCCATTAAAAATCCATTAAGCTTAATTTATGTGAACAAAGATGATAATTCCGGACAGGCGCTTTATAGTAACAATGCCAATCTTCAGGTAAATTGGTTTGGGAATTCACCCACATTGCCTCCGAATAGATTAAGTGAATTAAACTTGTGGTCTGATAACTCAAAAGGTATTATTACCAACGAAGATTTGAGTAGTGACAATATTGCAAATCCTTATAGAGATAAGTCATCTTTTGACCCTTGTCCCAACGGATGGAGAATACCTTCCGTCTTGGTAGCCAATTTAGGAAACGGAAGCTATATTGATGATGTAAGGGTAGATTTTAGTCCGTATGGTATTAAGAATAATATCTCTATCAATACCTTTGAAGCGAATAAGTATCATATCATTAAACCTAATGATAATAATACTCCCGCTTATATGAAAGGGTTTAAAATATACAACAATGTTGGGGTGGATCTCAGCAATGTAGGCGGAAATAATATGGGACTTTTCCCTGGTACGGGTATGCTTGTAAGAAATTACCATGAAGGGCAGTATACCGATCAGCATGAAACCTACTTATGGACAGCAACAATGACCCGGTTTTTTGATGCAACTCCTTCTGTTTCAGCTAGAAATTTTCGTATGATTCCTGATAGAGATCAGCCGGATGTTCCTGATCCTTCCTTACCTTCCATCACCGGAAGATATCAATATTATCCTTTATCTGGGGGAGTAACATCTGCAGCTCATGGATGCAGATGTATTAAAGATCCTTTATATGAAGTTAACAATTATAACTTCCCTACAGAGTTCTTTAATAACGCTGTGGAATATGCTGAAGGATTAAATAATCCGAACTCTTATACCCTTGTTAAAAGTACAGCAGAATCTACCATTCAGATCCCAATCAGCAAAGCATTCTCTGCTCAGAGTAAACTGCTTAATAATCCTGATATCCTGAATTCTTCGAATTTCAATAATTTGAAAGTTAATGTATTATGGTCTACCGCTGCCGGCTTAATCAGTAATATAGCACTTTCTAATCCTGCTCCTGCTTCATTGGCTGATATTTCCAACACCAATATCAATGTTAAGATTGCTCCCAACCAATCTGGGAATGCTGTTGTTACCCTGCATAATGGAAGTATTACCAATCCTGTTTACTGGAGCTGGCATATCTGGGTAACCAATACCCCAATCAGCTCTGCTACTTATGTTACTGAATTACCTAACCAGGCCGCTGTTAATTACATCAATTATATCAAACCTGGTGAAGTGATCAAAACAGAAATAATGGATAGAGATCTTGGAGCTAACCAGGCTATTGCTGAAGCCAATAAAACGGTTACTACAGGAGGATTACACTTTCAATGGGGTAGAAAAGATCCGCTGCCTGTTTTTGTGAATGCGAACAGAAACTCAGCTCCTGTTTATTTAGGGACGGTACAGGCTAATGGCAGTGTTACTTATACTACCTTGTCTGCTGCAACTTATTATTCAGATTCTTATCTTAAAAAGTATCCTGACTATTCGGTGCAAGCCAATGTATTGGCTACAGATAAAGTGTCTGATAAAATAAGCAAGGTTTTATCCTATTCTGTGAAAAACCCTATGACTTTCATGGTTCCTAATATGACCACGAAATCAGCAGATACTAATCACACCAATGGGGCAGATTGGTTGGCGAATGAACCCAATCTAGCTCCGGAAAGATGGGGGAGAGGAGGTAAAAAGTCTCCTTTTGATCCTTGTCCGGAAGGATGGAGGATTCCTGATCCAACAGGAGTGTCTAATACCAATGTAGGAACAAGCCCTTTTTATAGACCTACTACAGGAATCAGTATTCCTAATAATTATGGGGGTACAAGAATTAACAGAAATCCTTACAGTTCCGCAGCTATCGGGTATTCTTTTGGTGATGCAGCTTATAATATTGGAAGTTTTGCCAATTTAGGTGTAAGAGGAGGCAGAAATACCATAGAAGCAACTCCTGCAGCGCCGGATTTCAATGCTATTGATTACATTTATGGAGGTTTTTGGTTAGGGGCTTTAGGTTCCAATTATACCGGAAGAGCATTAAGAACGGAGATACAATATGTGGGAAACTATTTATTTCCGTTTAGCAGTAATGCTGATCCCTATTTTGCTCAGAACTGCCGTTGTGTTAAAGTACAATATGATGAAAACGGAAATGAATTAGGCCCTATTCCTAAACTGCAGATTACCTCATTGTCTGCCACTAGAGCGACCAATGTTTTAGCAAAATCAGTCATTGAGGACAAAATAACTCAAAATAAACTTGAGTTATTCCCTAATCCTGTGAAAAGTATATTGTATATTAAAGGTAATGACAGCGTGAAAGAATATTATTATCAGATCTATAATATGTCTGGCCAGATGATAAAATCGGGTAAATTTGAAAATGAACAGACTGACCTTTCTTCTTTGTTATCGGGAGCGTATTTAGTAAGAATCAACAATTCTGAAACCATAGTGAAGATTATTAAAGAGTAACACGAATCATGTGAAATTTAGAACCGTCTCAAAGACTGAGACGGTTTTTTTATAGAGCTAAAAATAGGGTGTCTGTTTAATTTTATGTGAATATTTGTTTGGACCGTAAGGTTTAGTTGAAAGAGAAATGAAGCTGATAGACAATTTTTTATTGAATTATAAAAATATCATTTTCTTGTCTGCTGTTTTCATTACCGACTTTATTTACCATGTTCTATCTTATGAATTGGATATTGGTATAGGCTTCTTATTAAAGTTTTTTTAAAAAATTAGCCATCTTCAATCTTATAAGAATATTAGAATACTCTTTAAAATAAATCAACAATAATTTTTTATAATTGACCTAAATCAGCTGTGAAAAGTTTGAAAAATAGGAACATTCATTTATTTTTTTTCAAATGTAATGGCGGTTTTTAAGATCTTCTTTATAGTAAATTGGATTTATGATATTCTAAATCACTTGTTTTTGATTTAATGAGGTGTTTTTTCAAAAAAACAAACTCCCTATTGTGGGAGAAGATATTTTTTTTATCTTTGCTAAGGCTTTAAATATCAGGATTATCTGATTTTTTTAGTTATTTAAAAACACACCAGGAAAACTTAAAAACAAATAAGCATGGAAAAAAATATTTTCTATACATGGGCCTATTATTCGCTTCATGATTCCCACAACGTATTCAGAGAAATCTGATTCTACCAGTATATATTCCAAGTGAAAATTGAAATCCCAGCTTTAATTATCAAGTTGGAATTAGAACTTTATTTTTAATTCTATTGATTGTCAGTTTCTTATTTGGATAACATGCCTGTTTTACCCATTAAAAACACTTTTAATTTTATACGTATGAAAAAAAAATCGACCTTAAAGATTTTTGCAGCAGTACTTTGTATTGCATCGTCTCATACCTGGGCAAGGGCGGCTTCTACCTCCCTGTCTGTTGAGACCAGTACTAGATTCATGCATAGGGCAGCTTTACCGCCAAGTACCTATGATCTGGATCCGCTTATCATCATTTCACAGAATGTGAATGAGAAGGGATTGGTAGTTATGAAAGGAAACTTTCAAAAACCCACTACCGCAGGAGATGTAAAAGTTACCATTAAGTACAAGGATGCTCAAAACAACTGGATTCCTGTATGGTGCAAAACTTTTGCAGGAAATTATGATTACGATGAAGAGCTTACGGCTAATTTCGAGCTGCCGCAATCCACTTTGGCTTCACATTCCGTAAAAATCGAATTAAGTTCAAATGAAACGCTAACCAATTGGTCCTCTGTTTCCTGGGATAAATCAGTAAACCATTACAAGCAATCTGATTATACCTATGGGAATTGTGATCTGGATGAAAACCAGTACACGATTCTGTTTACCCCTAAAAAGAACGGAACTGTTTTATATAACGCGAATGGATCTGTATCAGGGGTAAAAGACAGGGTAACTTCCCAGCATCTGGCGAGAAAACTGGATAATATTGTTTTGTCTTTCCAAGGAGATGCAGCATTAGATAATTCTAATGCCAATTCACCATTGGTTAACATTGCAAACCCAAATAATCTTCCTACGATAGCCAGCTCGCAGAAATATATTTATCAGAACAGTGATACGAGTCCTTTTGAGTTCTCTTATCATGATCCGGTATATATGTTTGCAGGAAAGTTCTCCAATGAAAGTTTCTTTATCAACTTCAGCAATTGGTTTTTACCAGCAGATCAAGGAGGTGAAGCCTGGGGTAGAGGATATCTGGATTTTACTAATCCTAATGCTCTTGTGAACCGATATTATAACCTTTATAATTACATTAATGAAAAGCTGGGTGATGTTTTTGTCAATCAGCAGCCTGTTGTTATTGTGATCAGCAAGGTTACCGGATTAAGGGTTTATAAAGCCAATGGACAATATATTTCCCTTAGCTCGATAAGCAACTACAATACGACGAATGATTTTGGGTATCCACCTCTTAATGGCAAGCAGAGAGGGCCTGGTTCTGAGAACTTTTCGTTAAGTAATACCTCCCAGGCATCATTGTATGGAGTAGGGGCTATCAGAAACAGAAAAGTGATCAACAGCTGGAATGGTCCGTCAAGACCTTTGATGGATATCGAAAGCGAGATCAATAAATTTATAAAATATGTAGGGATTTTTAACAACCCAATTACAGAGGAATGTCCTGTTGCGTGCTTTACAATTAACTCCGGAGCAGTATCTGACTATGGAGATTGGTCTAAAGCACCCAACAGCTATATCTTCACGGGCAAGAATAAAAATAATAATGCTGATGTAGACGGTCTTTATATTCCTGTAAAAAAGGCATATAAAATGTGGAATTCCAACCCGCTTATGGGCGGAAGTCCTATTCCTTCCGGTACTGTAACAGCAGATGTGTATTGGGAAGACATCCATGGATTGATAAAATCCGGAGACAATTACAGTTTGGAAATTATAGGATCCGGAGAGGAGGCTAAAATAAAAGTTCCGATCAACAAAACGAAAGAAGGAAATGCAGTAATCGCTTACAAGGTAAACGGAGAAATTTTCTGGTCCTGGCATGTCTGGGTGACTGATGATCCTACCAACGGTTCAACATACAAGAGTTTTGATGGGGTGAAAAGACAAAGAACTGATGGAACTGTTGAATTAATCCCTGATTCCGACTGGGGATGGATGGATAGAAACCTGGGTGCTTTAAGCAATACCATCACCGGAACTGAGTTTAACAAAAACGGAGGTCTTCTTTATCAATGGGGAAGAAAAGATCCTATTCCGCCCCTGGTATACAAAGGAAATGATTTTTATGAAGCTTCGGGATCTGTAGGAAGAATAAGACACAGACAATCCAGAAATATGGCTAATGGTTCTCAGAAAATCGATGATTTGATTAAAAAGGTAACATTATCAAATGCTACTGTTCCAAATAATCTTCGCTTATCCATTAAAAATCCATTAAGCTTAATTTATGTAGACAAAAATGATAATTCCGGACAGGCGCTTTATAATAACAATGCCAACCTTCAGGTGAACTGGTTTGGGAATTCACCCACATTACCTACCAATAGATTAAGTGAATTAAACTTGTGGTCTGATAACTCAAAAGGCGTTATTACCAGCGGAGACTATAATAATGACAACAGTGCAAAGCCATATAGGGATAAATCTTCTTTTGACCCTTGTCCTAACGGATGGAGAATACCTTCTGTATTGATTGCCAATTTAGGAAATGGAAGCTATATTGATGATGTAAGGGTAGATTTTAGTCCGTATGGTATTAAGAATAATATCTCTATCAATACCTTTGAAGCGAATAAGTATCATATCATTAAACCTAATGATAATAATACTCCCGCTTATATGAAAGGGTTCAAAATATACAACAATGTTGGGGTAGATCTCAGCAATGTAGGCGGAAATAATATGGGACTTTTCCCTGGTACGGGTGTTCTTGTAAGAAATTACCATGAAGGACAGTATACCGATCAGCACGAGACGTATTTATGGACTGCAACAATGACGAAATGGTTTGACGCAACTCCTTCCGTGTCAGCAAGAGGTTTCAGGATGATTCCTGATAGAGATCAGCCGGATACTCCTGACCCTTCCTTACCTTCCATTACCGGAAGATATCAATATTATCCTATTGGCGGTGGAGCAACTTCTGGAGCCAACGGATGCCGATGTATTAAAGATCCTTTGTATGAGGTGAATAGCTATAACTTCCCTACAGAGTTCTTTAATAACGCTGTGGAATATGCTGAAGGATTAAATAATCCGAACTCTTATACCCTTGTTAAAAGTACAGCAGAATCTACCATTCAGATCCCAATCAGCAAAGCATTCTCTGCTCAGAGTAAACTGCTTAATAATCCTGATATCCTGAATTCTTCGAATTTCAATAATTTGAAAGTTAATGTATTATGGTCTACAGCTACCGGCTTAATCAGTAATATTGCCCTTTCTAATCCTGCTCCTACTTCATTGGCTGATATTTCCAACACCAATATCAATGTTAAGATTGCACCAAACCAATCTGGGAATGCTGTTGTTACCCTGCATAATGGAAGTATTACCAATCCTGTTTACTGGAGCTGGCATATCTGGGTAACCAATACCCCAATCAGCTCTGCTACTTATGTTACTGAATTACCTAACCAGGCCGCTGTTAATTACATCAATTATATCAAACCTGGTGAAGTGATCAAAACAGAAATAATGGATAGAGATCTTGGAGCTAACCAGGCTATTGCTGAAGCCAATAAAACGGTTACTACAGGAGGATTACACTTTCAATGGGGTAGAAAAGATCCGCTGCCTGTTTTTGTGAATGCGAACAGAAACTCAGCTCCTGTTTATTTAGGGACGGTACAGGCTAATGGCAGTGTTACTTATACTACCTTGTCTGCTGCAACTTATTATTCAGATTCTTATCTTAAAAAGTATCCTGACTATTCGGTGCAGGCTAATGTATTGGCAACAGATAAAGTGTCTGATAAAATAAGCAAGGTTTTATCCTATTCTGTGAAAAACCCTATGACTTTCATGGTTCCTAATATGACCACGAAATCAGCAGATACTAATCACACCAATGGGGCAGACTGGTTGGCGAATGAACCCAATCTAGCTCCGGAAAGATGGGGGAGAGGAGGTAAAAAATCTCCTTTCGATCCTTGTCCGGAAGGATGGAGAATCCCTGATTTAACCGGAGTCTCCAACACAAGCGTAGGGGCAACTCCTTTTTATAAACCTACCACCGGAGTTAGTATTCCAAATAATTATGGAGGGACAAGAATTGACAGAAGCCCTTACAGTTCCGCAGCTATCGGGTATTCTTTTGGTAATGCAGCTTATAATATTGGAAGTTTTGCCAATTTGGGTGTAAGAGGAGGCAGAAATACCATAGAAGCAACCCCTGCTGCGCCGGATTTCAATGCTATTGATTATGTATATGGAGGTTTCTGGCTAGGGGCTTTAGGTTCCAATTATACCGGAAGAGCATTAAGAACGGAGATACAATATGCTGGGAATTATATATTTCCGTTTAGCAGTAATGCAGATCCCTATTTTGCTCAGAACTGCCGTTGTGTTAAAGTACAATATGATGAAAACGGAAATGAATTAGGCCCTATTCCTAAACTGCAGATTACCTCATTGTCTGCCGCTAAAGCGACCAATGTTTTAGCAAAATCAGTCATTGAGGACAAAATAACCCAAAATAAACTTGAGTTATTCCCTAATCCTGTGAAAAGTATATTGTATATTAAAGGCAATGAAAGCGTGAAAGAATATTATTATCAGATCTATAATATGTCTGGCCAGATGATAAAATCGGGTAAGTTTGAAAATGAACAGACTGATCTTTCTTCTTTGTTATCGGGAGCGTATTTAGTAAGAATCAATAATTCTGAAACCATCGTGAAGATTATCAAAGAATAATATAAGTAGATATGAAATCATCATGATTCCATACCGCCTTTAAAAACAATAATAATTTTCATTTGAAATTTGAAACCGTCTCAGCTTTTGAGGCGGTTTCTTAGTTAGAATTAAAAAAAATTCATATTTGTTTTCATTTTATCTGAGACTCACAATGTGTATGACAAGAGTCTTTTGAAGAAAAACTCATTGATAACCTTGTTATTACTATATTTATGCTCTTATGAATAATTACAGATATTCAGTAAAAACTTTAACGCATATTAACAATTCCTTTTACGAAATTAATTACCTTTGCGTTGTTCCCAAATAACAGTATTAAAACACAAAATGCGCTCGATTACAAACTATTTTTTGAGATTTTTTTTATTAGGTATTGCTCTTTTTTTGATTTTTAAGGTTTATTTTGCCTACACCATTGCCAATGGTTATCCTTTTGGTGACTGGCTTATTAATTATCAGGATGGAGGATTTAAAAGAAGAGGATTATTAGGAACAGTCGTTTTTTTTCTATACGAAACTTTTCAGATCAAAGTGCAGTATACTGTATTTTTCTTTCAGTTTATATTTCATTTTCTTTTCTTTTATTATCTGGTACGGTTAATAAACTTGAAAAAATATACTATTTTAGATTTTGTATTTTTATTTACACCGTTTTGTCTGTGGGGATTTATTTCTGATTCTGGAATGGGGGCAAGAAAAGATGGTATTTTATGGTTTATGTTATCTTTTTTCGCCTATATTCTTACAAAAGGTAACATGAGCAAATGGCGGTGGTATTCTTTTTATATTCTCTTTTTTGTTTCGGTTTTTATACACGAGAGTTTCGTTTTCTTTTTTCCATGTTTTCTTTCTTTATACTATTTTCACACAAAAAAAGTTGAACTTTCTAAAATTTTGCTGATTTCATTATCATTCTGTATTCCAGCTTTGATTATTTTTTTTGCGGGGATGAAGAATGTTGGGTCAGAATACACTTTAGGTGTTATTAAAGCTTGTGGAATCAACCTTCAAGATGATAATATCTTTGCATGGAAAGAAAATGAGTTTATTAAATTAGATTACTATTATAAACATCTCTATGACTATTCACTTTATAGCGTAACTTTTCTGTTGCAGTTTGTCTATGTAACATTCTATTTATATATCAAAGAATTTAAGAAGGAAGATATAAGAAAACTGGTATTTTTCTTTTTGTCTGCTTATTGTGTACAGTACCTTTGTTTCTGATTGCGATTGATATTGGACGGTGGTTTTACAATTTGTTTATATTCTGGAGTGTATTGATCATTTCTCTTTTGCCAAAGAATGATTTTAAGATATCAGTTTTTGATTATAAAACTGTTTTTTCTAAAAAAAGTGTGAGTTTTATACTATTAATTTTTTTATCCAATTTTCTTTATAGGGCTCCTTCTTGTTTTGTTGGAATTGAAACAGCAGCACCATTAAGGAGATTGATGCTTTGGTTGGGCTATTTGTAAATATTTTTTAAAGGATAAGCTTAAGCTGTATGATTAATATATGATTTTTAGATAAATTAGCACTATGGATTTATTACCCCTTTATTTTCTAATCGTTTTTTTTGTTTTACTATTTCTTACTTTTAAAGAATATTCTGGAGGGTATGTAGACCCTGCGACATTATATGGGATTTGTTTTTTTCAGATTATATTAATTGGACTCCGAAATGATGTGGGACCAGATTACGGGTCTTATAAAGGGATTTTTGATTACTCTTATATTTATGATTATGGGACGATCCTGATGAATGGTATTCCTTTTAGTGGGGCTCCCAAACTGGGGATAGAATGGTTATACATATTGATGAACCGTGTTGTATTTGATCTGGGACTTCCTTTTAGTATCATTACTTTATTAGTAGCCATAATCTCACTAACACTAGTGTATAAATTCCTCATTAAAAATTCAGATTATCCTACTCTTTTACTTTTATTAGGATTTATTCCCGGAATGTTAATTTCTACAGGAGGACAGATGAGACAATCGGTGGCAGGAGGAATTATGTTTTATTCTTTTATTTTTATTAAAGAAAGAAAGTTTTGGAAGTATTTTATCTGCGTGTATCTTGCAGCAGGGTTTCATACCTCTGCGTGGGCTACTTTACCATTGTATTGGTTGGTGAAGCTTCCTTTGAATAAATTCTGGATATTTATTTTAGTGTTAGCTTCAATGATATTATCCCCATTTAAGGTGTACGAGCAGCTTGGTGTTTTTCTGAATATGATAGCAGGAGGGTCATCAATTTCAGATGGGATTAATGGATATATGGAAGAGCAGTATGCAAGGATTAATGGAGGTTTCGGGATCCCGGAAATCTTAATGGTTCTGTATACCTGTTTTATTTTATATTTTAATGATAAGTTGGAAGAGAAAAGTCCTTATTATGAGTACTATAGAAATGTGACGGTTATAGGAATATGTGCATTTTTTATTCTGAGAGAAAATCCAATTCTAAGTTCCAGGCTGGTAGGGGTTTTTATGGGATTTGTAATGCTGCTTATGGGAAATGCACTTTCTGTAGTTTCTAAAAGAGAAAAACAGATCATTTTTTCCGGACTTCTTTTTATTATATTTTTTAACTTCTGTATTTTCTCCATTTTTAATGCTAAAAAGGCTAATTATTCTATAGATACCTATAAGAATTTCGTATTACCTTAATGAAGTTCACTTTTTGATTGCAGTTATACTTAGAAAATAAAACTTACTTCACATATTATTTATATAGGTAACACGTTATTTTGTTATTTCGTTTTTTATGAATTTTAAAGCGCTTTATGAAGATGAGAAAGATAGTTCAGAATTTTAATATCAAGATTTTTATCTACTTTTTGATAATAATAACCACACTATATACTCTTGCATTTACCCTTATATTTAATCTTAAAGATGATGGATATATTCTTGCAGACTGGCTGATTAATTACGAAGACGGCGGGTTCAAAAGAAGAGGCTTATCCGGGAGTTTCTTTTTTATTCTGCAGGATATAACGGGGCTTCGTCTTAATTATATTGTGTATTTCTTTCAATTTGTGATTATTTCCCTATTCTTTTGGTATTATACAAAACTTATCAGGTACAAAATAACAGATTTGCTGTATCTCTCACTTTTATTGTCTTCTATTGGTTTTATAGGGCTTTTAAATACAGTGACTTATGTAGGGAAAAAAGAATTTATTGTATTTCTGTTATTTACTTACTTTGCATACCTTTTAGACAATCATAAACTTTCAAAGTATAAAGAATACATCTTCTGCTTACTGCTTTTTATAAGTACACTTTTGCACGAGGTTACCCTGTTCTATGTTCCTTACTTTGCGATTGCATTATATCTGAAAAACGGAAAACTGGAAATCAGAAGGTATACAAAATATTTCCTCGCAGTAATGATTCCAGCTGCAGCTATTGTCTTGTTCGGAAAAAATGTAAACGAAGGAATTTCATTAGAAATACTGAGCAAAAGAGGAGTACATCCTACCTACGGAATTTTCTATTGGGATATTGATGAAAGACAATATATTAAAGAACATCTTAATGAATATTTGCTTTACTTTATCAGTTTAGGAATAAGTGTATTTCATATAGGCTATTATTTAAAATATCTAAAAGGGCAAAAGATTTTATATATTTTATTAATCGGAGCCTTTGTGTTTTCATTACCACTGTTTTATCTTGCAATAGACTGGGGAAGATGGATGTATATTCATATGATGCTCATCATTGTTCTGTTTGGCATGATATTGAAAAAAGGAAACTCTATATATGCTTATGAACCGATAACCATTGATCGAAAATTCTATGTTATAATGGCTGTTATACTGTTGTCTTTACTATATAGAGTGGAAATGTCCGGGAAGGGTTTTACTTTTGAAGGAATACTCTATAGGCTGTTTGTTGCTCCCCTGGAATTATTAAATAAAATGTGATTTCAAAAAGTATATAATAAAAAAGCTTTACTTTTGCAAAAAAATTTTTTTAGAATGTCGAAAAATTTAGTAATCGTAGAGTCCCCGGCAAAGGCAAAAACTATTCAGAAATATTTAGGTAAGGATTTTGAAGTGAAATCCAGTTTCGGACATATCCGGGACCTTCCTAAAAAAGGAATGGGTATAGATCTTGCCACCTTTAGTCCTGATTACGAAGTTTCAGCAGACAAGAAGAAATTGGTGACAGAATTAAAAGCTGCAGTAAAGAAAGCCGAAATGGTTTGGCTGGCTTCCGATGAAGACCGCGAGGGAGAAGCTATTGCATGGCACTTAGCAGATGAATTGAAACTAAAGCCTGAAAACAGAAAAAGAATTGTTTTCCACGAGATTACTAAAAATGCCATTCTAAAAGCAATTGAAAATCCAAGGGATATCGATCAGAACTTAGTAAATGCCCAGCAGGCAAGAAGAGTGCTGGACAGAATCGTAGGTTTTGAAATGTCTCCGGTTTTATGGAAAAAAGTAAAACCAGGACTATCTGCTGGAAGAGTACAATCGGTAGCCGTAAGATTAATTGTTGAAAGAGAAAAAGAAATCCGTGAATTTGTACCCAAAGCAAGTTTTAAACTAGACGGAATTTTCTTAAACAATACAGAACAGGAAATTGCAGCTAAACTTAAAAAAGACTTTGAAAAAGAAGCTGAAGCTGAAAAATTCCTTGAGCAGGCAAAAACTACAGAATTTAAAGTTCTGAATGTTGAAACAAAGCCGGGAACACGTTCTGCATCCGCTCCTTTTACTACTTCTACACTACAGCAGGAAGCTTCATCCAGATTAGGATACAATGTGACCAATACCATGCGTCTGGCTCAGAGACTATATGAAGAAGGATTCATTACTTATATGAGAACAGACTCTGTAAACCTTTCTCAGGAAGCTATTGAAGGAGCAAAAAAACAAATTATATCAGAATACGGAGCAGAATACTCTTCTCCAAGAAACTATACTACCAAATCAGCTTCTGCACAGGAAGCTCACGAAGCTATCCGTCCTACGGATTTCGGAGTGAAGAGCATTGGAGATGCACAGTTGAATAAGCTGTATCAATTAATCTACAGAAGAACATTAGCATCTCAGATGGCGAATGCTAAAATTGAAAAAACGGTTATCGAGATCGGAAATGCTTCGTTACCCCATCATTTTGAAGCTCAGGGAGAAGTCATCATTTTTGATGGTTTCCTTAAGGCTTACGGAATTGTAAAAACCGAAGATGATGATGATGAAAACAATGAAAAGCTATTGCCAAAAGTAAAAGTTGGTGAAGTATTAAGTTATAAATCCATTACGGCAACAGAAAAATTCACCAGACCAAGTGCAAGATATACGGAAGCCGGATTGGTAAGAAAATTAGAAGAGTTAGGGATTGGTAGACCATCTACTTATGCACCAACCATTCAGACCATTCAAAATAGAGAATATGTGGATAAAAGAGAAATAGAACCACATACCCGTGAAGTGATCAAAATGTCTTTAGTAAAAGATAAGATCAAGAAAGTAGTTCTGGATGAGAAATTTGGTGGTGATAAAAATAAATTCATACCTACAGATATAGGAGAAGTTGTGAATGACTTCTTAACAGATAACTTCAGAGAAATCCTTGATTATGGTTTCACGGCAAGAGTAGAAGAGAGTTTCGACGAAATTGCAAGCGGAGATCAGAAATGGAAAGAAATGATGACGAATTTCTACTCAAAATTCCACCCGAGAATTGAAGATGTAGAAGAAAATGCAGACCGTGCAACCGGAGACAGGCTTTTAGGAGTTGACCCAAAGACCGGTAAAAATGTTCATGCAAGAATCGGAAGATTTGGAGCGATGATCCAGATCGGAGAAACTGATGATGAAGAGAAGCCGATCTTTGCTTCATTGATGTCCGGGCAGAATATTGCGACTATTACCTTTGAAGAAGCATTGGAACTCTTCAAATTGCCTTTTGAACTGAGCGATTTTGAAGGGCAGGCAGTTTCTGTGGGAGTAGGAAGATTCGGGCCTTATGTGAAATGGGGTGAAACTTTCATCAGTATTCCCAAAGGTGAAGATCCGCTTTCTGTAGATCAAAAACGTGCAGAAGAGATCATTAATGAAAAGAAAAAAGCTGATGCTCCAATCGCAACTTATAAAGGAGAACCTGTAACTAAAGGATCAGGAAGATTTGGGCCATTTATCAAATACAAAGATATTTTCGTAAACGTTCCGAAGAAATACAACTTCGAAAACCTTTCCCAGAGTGATATCAATGAACTGATTGATGCTAAGCTTGAAAAAGAAGCCAACCGATATATCCAGCAATGGGAAAAAGAAAAAATTTCCCTTGAAAACGGAAGATGGGGGCCATTCATCAAATTTGGAAAAGCCATGTTCAAGATTCCAAAGAAAAGTGATGATACCAAGTACGACGCAGAAGAATTGAAAGAAATTTCTCTGGATGAAGTCAAAAAATGGATCACAGATCAGGATAAAAATGCTTTTGCAGAAAAGAAAAAACCTGCAGCAAAAAAGGCCGTAACTACTAAGAAGACAACCGCTGCAAAAAAGCCAGCTGCTAAGAAGAAGTAATATTAATTATATCATACAAAGCTGTTAACAAATAGTGTTAACGGCTTTTTTTATGCACAAAAATCTCTGTAAGGTTCTCAGTTGTGGTGTTTTTTTGTATGTTTGTTATATCAAGCAATTATTAAACTATTACAATTTCAGGTTAAAATATGGATTTTGAAGACTTTATCATTTCGCCAAGAAATTTTAAAACAGAAAGCTGGCAGATCGGAAACCGGATTGCAAAAGATATAAAAGAAGATAGCATTGTTCTTTTATTTGTCTCGGATTATAGAGGAGCAGGCGGTGATGCAGAGGTGCAGGATTTTACAGCAGTCAGAAAAGAATTTTATAAACTTTCACAATTGGATTTTGAAATTCCGATTGTGGATTTGGGTGATTTAGTCTCAGGGAAATCTGTTCAGGATACCCACTATATTTTACAGGAAGTTTTATCAGCCTGTCATTATAAAAGAGCACTTCCGGTAATCATCGGGGGATCCAATGACTTTGCCTTTTCGCTGTTTTCAGCATTGAATTTTCATCAGAAAAGTATCAATTATACGCAAATCAGTAATATTATTTCCCTAAAACAGGGAGAAGAGATTAATGAATATACATTTTTAGGGAAAATTTTCGGAGCCAAGAATTTTTCTATTAAAAATTATCACCATTTAGGCTATCAGAAGCACTTGAACGAAATGGATTCTGTGCGATTGATTAAAGAAGTGGAGTTTGACATCATCCGTTTAGCAGAAATGATGAATTCTACAGAAAAAACAGAACCTTTCTTCAGAAAAGCAGATCTGGTTACGGTAAATTGTGACGCTGTAGAAAGTTTCAGTGAACCATTTTCTATGAATCCGCAGGTAAATGGACTGAACAGAAGAGAAATCTGTGCGTACATGAAGGAGATCGGGCTGAGTGAAAATCTGAAGACGGTAGGGATTTTTAATTATAATATTTATTCGGAAAACCAGTTGAACCATCAGCTGCTGGCTCAAATGCTATGGTATCTGATCGAAGGGATTAATATTCAGCAATCTCATCCTAAAGAACGACAGTATGAATTGTTTTATGTTTTAATTGATGAAAGACAATTTGCATTTAAGCGTGATACTTTCAGTAATTTGTGGTATTTTGGTGACGATGAAAATATAGAAAACTGCATTCCCTGTTCAAGAAAGGATTTTGATGATGCCAAAAAGGGCTGGCTGAATGCAAGACTGACGAAATTTTAATGTATGATCAACGTTCCCCCGAGAATTTCAATTATTGTTCCCGTTTATAATGTCGAAAATTATTTGACAAAATGCCTTGACTCTCTAGTTAATCAGACGCATCAGAATATTGAGATTCTTATCATAGATGACGGAAGTAAAGATGAATCCGGGAAGATCATTAAAGAGTATGCAGAAAAGTATCCGGACAAAATAAAAGCCTTTGCCAAAGAAAATGGAGGGTTAAGTGATGCCAGGAATTTTGGTTTGGATAGAGCCGATGGGAATTATATAGGTTTTGTGGATAGTGATGACTATGTTACTGAAACCATGTTTGAAGAAATGCTTCAGCTGGCAGAGAAACATCAGGCAGGAATAGTGATCTGTAATATTCAGAAAGTAAATGAAAATGGGCAGGTAACCCAAAAGCTGACTCAGATTCCCAATATGCCCGAGAAAATAAAATTAGAAGACCATTTCTCAGTTTTTTCGGATATCAGCTACTTTGCCTGCAACAAATTGTTCAAAAAGGAACTTTTTAATCAGAAAAGGTTTAAAAAAGGAGTTCATTTTGAAGATATTCAGTTGATTCCACAGCTGCTGCTGGAGTGTGAAACTATCACACAGACTCAGAGCTTTCATTATCAATACCTGGAGCGTACAGATTCTATCACGAAAACCCATACGGAAAAAGGACTTGATATACTGAAAGCAGTACAGGATGTAGAAAATGTATTTGGAGAATCCAGATATGCTCATAAAAGAAAAGAACTTAAAAACTTTCAGATTTTTGAAGGAGTATATTCTTTTCTGGCTTATCTGGCTTTTGTAAAGGATGAAAAAATGTTTTACAGCATGGCTGATAAACTATCTGTTTTCATAAGAGAAAGACAAATAAAAATTCAAGATATATTGAACTATAGTCGTTTTGGTACAAATTATCTTTTATCTTTGCCGGTGAAAAAAAAGATTTTTTATCTGTTATTTTTTGCCGGACAGAAAAAATTGATAAGAAAATTGATATAAACACAAATGTAAGTACTATTGTTTCGGACAATGGAACACGGTGACAACATAGATAGATCATCGGTTTAGTTGAATAGATAATATGTACTGGATAAGAAAAGAATGAAAAACTTTGAATTGTTCTTAAGCGGATCGGGGATAAATATTTTCTATGTAAAAATAGGATTAGGTTTCGTATTTTCCTTTTTAATTACTTTTTTCTCCATCCCTACTATTGTAAAGATTTCCAGAAGGAAAAACCTTATGGATGAACCTGGTGTCAGAAGTTCACATCTTAGAAAAATCCCAAATCTTGGAGGGATTGCCATTTTTTATTCTATAGGAATATGTGCATCTATTTTTGCATATGAACTGTTTGATCTTTATAAATTCCTGTTTGCTTCACTTATTATCCTTCTGTATATAGGAGTGATGGACGATATTGTGGTCATGAGAGCTTATAAAAAGCTTGTGGCTCAAATCTTAGTATCTTCATTAATTGTCATTGGTTCAGATATCAGAATCAGGAGCTTATTTGGAATATTTGGAGTCTATGAGCTGGGGTATTTTGTAAGTGTAGTGTTCAGTATTATTACATTTATTATTCTTATTAATGCTTTCAATCTTATTGATGGAATTGATGGGCTGGCAGGTGGTTATTCTGTAATCTGCAGTGCGTTATTTGGAATCAGTTATTATAGGTTAGGTGAATACAATTATCCGTTGGTTGTTTTGTCAGTAATCATTATTGGGACTGTTTTGGCGTTTCTGTATTACAATCTGTCAAACTACAGAACCAATAAAATATTTATGGGAGACACGGGGTCTATGCTTTTAGGATTTCTATTAGCCTTTACTTCTATTTGTTTTATAGATATTTTTATAGATAAGAATCTTGCGGATGTACCTAGGTATCACCTGCAGTCAGCCCCGGTAGTGGCAGTAGCCATTCTAATTTTACCGATTGTAGATACATTGAATGTAATCATTGTGAGACTATATAACAAGAAGTCACCTTTTGATGCTGATAAGAACCATATTCATCACAAACTTCTGAAATTAAATCTTACCCATAGAAGATCTACGTTCTATATTATTTTATATTATTTAATGATTGTAGCAGCAGCCTATTATTTAAGACACACCAATGTAAATCTTTTGTTATTACTGATTGTTTTCTTAGGCTTTTTGGGAGCATATTTACCAGATTTGATATATCGGTTAAGAAATAACAAAAATTAACAATTAAATATTACTTTTGTAAACAATATTCAAATATGATGAAGAACTTTAAGTATTTATTTTTAATATTACCTTTTCTGCTTACCTCGTGCATTACCGTAAAGGATGTAAGGTATTTACAGCCAAATGAAAGCCTTGTAATCAATGAAGAAGGTCTTGTTCCCTACAATATTCCTGTATACAGGATTACCAAAAATGATATGCTTAACCTTAATATTGTGACTACACCCAAAGGAGATGCAGCACAATTTTACTCCGCATATAATACCTCAGGCGGAGTAGGTGGTGGTGGAGTTGTAAACGTTGGAGCTACAGGCGGTGCTACAGGTACAACATCAGGAGGAAATCTCAATTTCTATTTTAATGGATTAAAAGTAGATGGCAACGGAGATATTAATATTTTCGGAATAGGATATATTAAAGCAGAAGGAAGAACTCTTGATGATGTCTCAAAAGAAATACAAGCTAAAGTAAATGAAAATTTCCAGGAAGGAAAATCTCAAGTAAGACTGAATACCGACGGAATTACTTATTACATTCTTGGTGACTTGGAGACTACGGGATTATCAGGAGAAAAAATAGCTCATAAAAATACACTTACCATTACTGAAGCATTGGCTATTAATGGAGGGCTGAACAGAACCGTAGATAAAAAAGAAGTTGTTATCCATAGAAAACTTCCGGAAGGAATCAAAATTGCTAAAATAGATCTTACCCGTGAAGACCTTATGAACTCTCCTTACTATTATATACAGAATGGAGATGAAATTTATCTTAATACCAGAAGAAAAAGCTTGAACGGATTCGGTAAAGATCCTATCCAGACAATGCTTACTGGTGTTACGGCTATTACGACTGCATTATCTATATATGTACTCCTACAAAGACTTTAATTCTATGATCCCAGGAAAAGAAACTAACGTAGGAAAAAGCGAAGCTCCCAAAGATAAGTACGGAACTTTTGCATTGTTTGATATTGAACACTTTATAAGAAGGCTGCTTAAAAACTGGTATTGGTTTATCCTTATGTTCTTTATTGGTTATGCCGTCTCTTGGGCATATAGTAAGTATTATGCTCAGAATGTATATGCTTCAGACTTGTCTTTAAGTATCTCCAATAATACCTCAAGTTATTTTAGCCCTAATCAGTCCATTAATTTCATTTGGGGACAGGGAGGAAATCAAGATGGTGTTTATTTAAAGAAAATGCTTTTGTCAAGATCTCATAATGAATATTTGGTAAAGGAATTGAACCTTTTTGTGGGCTATTCTACCAAAGGATTTATAAAGACTACCTATCTGGATAAAGATGATTCCCCTGTTTTTTTCGAAATTGATAAAAAACATCTTCAGCAGGTAAATTATCCAATCACTATACTGCCAAAAGGAAATGGTACGTATGAAATAGTATTGCCTGAAGAAGGGCAATCCACAAGTTTGTATAATTATGAAGTAGAAGGCTTTCAGAATATTAATGCATACAATAGACCGGCAAATAAGATTATTAGAATCAATGAATGGTATAATTCTCCAAATTTGAGATTTAAGTTGGTTCAAAATCCGGTTACTCCTAACATCAAACTTGATAATATTATTATCAATTTAACGACTATAAACCAGGGGGTTAATGATATTGTATCTACCCTGGGAGTAGGGTTTGATAAGGAAATTAATACTATTATGATTATCAATAAAAAAGGGTATAATCTTAATGGTACGGTGAACTTCCTTAACAAATCAGTTGCTGAGCTTCAGAAAAAAGACTTGAAGATAAAAATATCGTTAATAAAAATACAACAGCTTACTTACAAGGAAGCCTGGACGGAATACGTAAAAGATTGGACTCCGCAGGTGCTGTCCTGAATAATCTGAAAACTTCAGAAAAACTTTATGATATTAAAAATAGAGATGAAAAATCTCTGGAAACTATAAAAGAACTTGAAGCTAAAAAAGCAGATATCATAAGCAAAGTTAACTCTCTGAATAATATTAGAAATACACTTCAGTCACAGAATTTTGATAAAATGATTGCTACGAATGCGGCAGGTTTTGAAGATGGATTCTTCTCCGCTTCAGTAAGCGAACTTAAGGCACTGTATACAAAAAGAAGCGAACTAGCTTTAATTTATAAACCTACTTCTGAGCCAATGAAAGAAGTAAACAGGTTAATTAATGAAGCTAAAACCAGTTCTTTTAACAGTTTAAAAAACTATTATACTAAATATTATGATGAGATCAATAAAATTGATCGTCAGGTATCAGACGCTAATGTTGATTTAACAACCTATCCTGAAAAAGAAAGAAGATATCTGGATGCAGAAAGAGGATATAATATGATTGAGGCTACCTATAACAGCCTTTTAAACAGACAGAATGAAGCCCGTTTAAATGTAGCAACCAATCAATCAGACATTAGTGTGATTGACCCGGCCAAAAATATTGGACAGGGGCCTGTAAGTCCTAATATTAAAACAGCAAAAACAAGTATAATAGGTGGAATGTTATTCATTCCAATACTGTTTATTCTTATAGGTGAGCTGCTTGATAATAAGATTAGAAATATTAAAGAGCTATTAGGAGTTACAAAAATTCCTCTTCTTGGAGTGATTGGAAATAACAACAGCGAAAATATGCTTACGGTTTTGGATCAGCCAAAATCATCTGTTTCAGAGGCATTTAGAGGAATCAGAGCCAATATGAGATTCCTGATGAATAATGAAGATGAGAAAGGGAAAGTGATATTGGTAACCTCTTCCGTAGGAGGGGAAGGAAAAACTTATGTTTCCATTAACCTGGCTTCTGTATTAGGCTTAAGTGATAAAAAGACAATTCTTTTAGGAATGGACCTTAGAAAACCAAAGATCTTTGGTGATTTTAAGATTGATAACAAATATGGTATATCAAACTATCTTACAGGAGAAGTACATATTGATCAGATTATTAATCATACAAAAATCCCGAATCTGGATGTTGCTACCTCAGGACCTATTCCTCCAAACCCTTCAGAATTACTGATGAGTCAGAAGAATGTTCAGTTCTTACAGGAACTGAAGGAAAAATATGATTTTATTATTATAGATTCTCCGCCGGCCGGCCTGGTAGCAGATTCTTATGAACTCATGAAATACTCTGATGCCAATATCTATGTGGTGCGTCATGAGTATACCGAAAAATATATGATGAAGCTCATCACAGAGAAATATCAGAATAATGAAATTGAACATTTAGGACTTATTTATAACGATTATAATACGAAGCAGGGATACGGGTATGGCTATGGTTACGGATACGGCTATGGTTACGGCTATTTTGATGAAGATAAAAATTATAAAGAACCGCTATTAATTAGATTACGGAATAAGATGCAGAGAATGTTTAATAAAAAATAGAGCCTTAAACCCTCATTCGATGGGGGTTTTTTCATACTATATGTATTTTCATTCTATGGAAAAAAGAATATTTTTGCCACTTTGCCGTTTACTTTATAACAAATTATGTTTTTTTGTTTATTTTTAACTAAACATTAAGATTATCATTAATATAAAAATGTTTTATATTTGCAAAAATTAAATTTTAAAATAACCATAAATCCATATTCTTTTATGAATAAAAAATTATTGTTTAGCTTCCTTGCCTTCCTTGGAGTGGTAAGTGTTAAAGCACAAAGAAACGAATTGGGGGTTCGTCTAGGTATGAGTAACCTAGTGGGTGATGTAGGGAGCACAAGTTATATTTTACAAAAGCCGTTGGATTTAAATAGAATGTCGGATTGGGGGATCCCATTTTATGGTGGAATTTTATATAGATTTAATTTTAACCCGCACCAAACTGTTAGATTGGATTTAGGGTATAACCAAATTCAGTTTAGCGATAAAGCTGCAAAAGAAGAATATAGAAGAAATAGAAATGCATACGGGAAAAACAATGTATATGAAGCAAGTTTAATGTTTGAATATAATTTTTTCCCGGTTAATAATGAACAGATCAGTATGGTGAGTCCATATATTTTCGGAGGTATTGGAGCCTTGATGTTTGATGCGCCTAAAGCTAATCTTTCCCATGATTTCAGAAGAGATCCGGATGGAGTGGCATTGGCTCCGATTAATGAAATGGACTTTAAAACAAACACTGAATATTCATTAGGAAAAAAAGTTACCATGCATATCCCTTTTGGAGTAGGGCTAAAGTATAAATTTAACCATACTTGGGCTATATTTGCAGAAGCAACATTTAGATATACTCTGACAGATCAGCTTGATCATAGTAAGATTCTTTCTGAGGATGTAAAAAGTTCCTTTAATGCTGATATCCTGGATCCGGTTTCAGGAGGCTCATTATTAGAATCAGGAAACTATTACGCCGTTGCAAAGGAAAGAGAAGAAGAGTTTATTAAAAAAAGAAATATTGGAGATGATAAATCCAAAGACTGGTTAAATACATTCAGTTTAGGATTGACGTTTTCGTTTGGAAGACCTCCATGTTATTGTGATTAATTAATATGTCGTTGATTAAAGATAAAATAAATTCTGAGAATTTACCAAAACACGTAGCCATCATTATGGATGGTAATGGGAGATGGGCAAAATCTCGTGGCGAAGAAAGAACCTTCGGTCACAAAAATGCCATTAATGCTGTAAGAAATGCTATTAATGCATGTAATGAGATCAATATCCCTTATTTAACACTTTACACATTTTCTTCAGAAAATTGGAGCCGTCCATCTGAAGAAGTGAATACCCTCATGAACTTACTTGTGGAAACCCTGCTGCTGGAAGCAGAGGAAATCTTTAGTAAAGGATTGAGAATGCATGTGATAGGGAATCTTGAGAAGCTGCCTGATTTAGTAAGAGAGCAGCTGCAGCGTGTGGTAGAACTTACAAAAGAAAACACAAAAGGAAACCTTGTACTGGCGATCAGCTATGGCTCACAAAACGAAATACTGGATGCCGTTAAAAATATCAGCTCAGATGTAAAAGAAGGAAAAGTAGATGTAGAGAATATAGATGAAAAATTATTCGAAAATTATCTCTATACCAAAGATTTTCCTCCTGTAGATCTATTGATAAGAACCAGTGGCGAAATAAGAATAAGCAACTTCCTTCTTTGGCAGATTGCTTATGCTGAATTACAGTTTTTAAATGTTCTATGGCCGGATTTTACCAAAGATATTTTCTTCCAATGTATTGTTGATTATCAAAACAAAGAAAGAAGATACGGATTAACCGGAGAGCAGATACAAGGCCAATAAATTTTAAGAAAAGAAAGACTCGATAAAATGAAGTTTAGACTATTACCCATCATTATGTTTGCTGCTTCTGCACATTTTTATGGACAAGTAACGCCACAGGACAGCACAAAAGTAAACAATGCTGTACATGCAGACAATGAGGTAGGTACTTATACACTTAAAGACATTGTTGTAGATGGGGTAAAAAAATATACACCAGCTCAGATCCTTAGATTTACTGGCTTATCCAAAGGAGAAAGCGTAGATATTCCGGGGCAGAAAATCAGTAATGCGGTTAAGAAGCTTTGGGATACCCAATCTTTTCTGAAGTGGAAGTGTACGTTCAAAGTATTGAAGGACAAACTGTTGTTCTTAAATTCTATCTTCAGGATCTGAAAGAACTTGGAGAAGTGAAATTTAAAGGCAAAGGAATTGGGAAATCAAAAGGTGAAAAACTGGCTAAAGATAACAATCTAAAGCCTGGGACAAAGATTACTCAAAATCTGGTGTCAAGTCTTAAAACAAACATTCCGAAAGACTATATCAAAAAGGTTTTGCTGATGCCAAAATCACGATTGAAGATAAGGTAAATGCGGGAGATCCTGCTTTGGTAGACTGGACGATCAATCTTGACAAGGGTAAGAGAATTAAAATTGACCATATTGAATTTGAAGGGAATCAGAATGTAACCGATAGAAAGCTTAGAAATAAAGCCTTTAAAGAAACAAAACAGAAACGTTTCAGCATCGGTGGTATTTTGAAATCATCCAAATTCATTGAAGATAAATACCAGGAAGATAAACAAAGCCTGATCAATTATTATAACTCTTTAGGATACAGAGACGCAAAAATCGTTTCAGATTCTGTATGGAGGAATAAGAAGAACAACTACGAAATCAATGTAAAACTTAACGAAGGTAAAAAGTATTATATCGGGGATATTACGTTCACTGGTAATACAGTTTATGCTACTGAATATTTACAGAGATTACTAGGATATAAGAAAGGAGATATCTATGATGCCGTAGGATTCAACAAAAAAGTTGGTGAAGACGGTGGTAAAGAAGATGATTCCGATATTAAATCCGTTTATATGAATAACGGATACCTTTTCTCCAATGTAACACCGGTTGAAAAATCAGTGAACGGTGATGCCGTAAACCTGGAGATCAGAATTAACGAAGGAGAGCAGGCTACCTGGAACAAAGTAACATGGCAGGGGAATACAACAACCCATGACCACGTAATCCTTAGAGCGTTAAGAACAAAACCAGGAGAATTGTTCAAAAAAACCGAAATCAAGAGAACTTATTTTGATTTGGCAGGGATGTCATTCTTTGATCCGCAACAGATCGGTCAGGATATTCAGCCTAACCAGGTTGATAATACAGTAGATGTTAACTGGAAGCTTGTAGAAAAAGGATCTTCCCAGGTTCAGCTGCAGGCTGGTTATGGTGGTAATAGCTTTATTGGTACTTTAGGATTAACGTTCAATAACTTCTCATTGAGAAACTTCCTGAAGTTTAAAGACTTTAAACCAGTACCACAGGGTGATGGGCAGACTTTCTCCATTCAGGTACAGGCAGGGCAGTACTTCCAGAACTATGGAGTATCCTTTACAGAACCTTGGCTATTCGGGACAAGACCTACAGCTCTTTCTGTAAGTTTAAATAATTCAAGAGTGCGATACAGTGATGGATTGGGAGGTTCCCAAAAACTAAATATTTTCTCCGCATCAGTAGGTTTGAACAGACTATTAAACTGGCCGGATGATTATTTCTCACTATATACAGGATTACAGTTCCAGAAGTACGACTTTAATAATTATCCATTCCAGTTTGGAACGGAAACAGAGATGTATGGAACAGCTAATAACTTTAGTATCAACCTAGGATTAAGTAGAAACTCAGCAGGTATAGATCCTATTTTCCCTACAATGGGTTCCAATATTGAACTTTCTGCTAAGCTAACTCCTCCATATTCATTGTTTAGTAATAAAAACTATGAAACAATGAAGGCGGTTGATAAATACAAGTGGATGGAGTTCTATAAAGTCAAGTTTAAAGCAGATGTTTATAACGAAATTGCCGGTAAACTTGTGTTGAGATCTTCCGCTGAAATGGGCTTCATGGATGGCTATAACAAAAACCTTGGGGCACCGCCATTTGAGAGATTCTATGTAGGGGGTACAGGATTATTCGGAGGTAGATATGATGGTAGAGAATTGATTCCTTTAAGAGGATATGAAAATGCGAGTACTTATGGAGGTGAAGGTGAAGATATCACTCAAAAAGGAGGGGGTACAATCTATAACAGATTTACTTTAGAATTAAGATATCCGATTTCAATGAACCAAACAGCTAAAATTTATGCATTAACATTTGCTGAAGGAGGTAACGTTTGGAACTCATGGGGTAATTATAATCCATTCCAGTTGAAAAGATCAGTAGGTGTGGGAGTTAGAGTTTATATGGGAGCGTTTGGATTGATTGGGTTCGACTTTGCTTATGGATTTGATAAGACAATGTCCGGAAACCCATCAGGATGGCGAAACCACTTCTTGATGAACCAATCATTATAATTATAAATATGAAGAACTTTAAAATAACCATCACTTTTGTATTGCTCTTAATTTTTGGGTTTGGAAATGCCCAGAAAATCGGAGTGGTAGATACTAATGAAATTTTAAATAAATTACCTCAGTATAAAGAAGCCGAAGCGAGACTAAACTCTCAGATTGATACCTGGCAGTCAGAACTTCAAAACCTGCAGTCAGAGTATGAACGAAAAAAGGCGGCCTTTGAAAGTGAAAAAGTGTTATTGATAGGCGATCAGCTGAAATTGAGAGAAAAAGAAGTTGCAGATCTTGATAAAAATGTCAAAACCACTACCAGCTTACGTTTCGGAGCCAATGGTGAAATAGCAAAATTGAGAACAAATCTTGTTTTACCATTCCAGGATCAGATCTGGGAAGCCATCAAAACAATGTCCGAAAAAAATGGGTTGGGCATAGTTCTTGATAAAAGCAATAACATTAGTGTTATTTTTCTCCAGGGAAAATATGACTATACAGAAAAAGTATTAGCTATTTTACTGAAGGGAACAGATAAAAAAGAGAAAACTACAAGTAAAAGTAAAAAGTAAAATTGTAAGTTAACTTTTACGTAAATTTGAAATCTAAAAACAAATTAAATTATTTATTTACCAATTATGAAAAAATTAAGTGTATTATTTGCAGCAGTAATGATGGTTGTTTCTGTAGGTATGGCAAAAGCTCAAAAAATGGCTACTTTAGATGTATTGGGAGTTCTTAATGCAATGCCTGAAAAGAAAAAAGCAGATGCTGACCTTAAAACATTCTACGATACTAAACAAGCTGAGATCAAGAAAAAATATGATGCTGGGCAAGCTAAACTAAAGCAATATAGCGAAGAAGCGCCTAAGAAAACTGCAGACGAAAACAAAGCTAGAGAAGGTGAATTACAAAAAATTCAGGAAGAAATAGCTCAAATGCAGGACAAAGCTCAAAAAGATCTTCAGGCTAAGCAAGAAGTAGCTTTCGGGCCAATTGAGAAAAAATTGAACGATGCTGTTGATAAAGTTGCTAAAGCTAACGGATATGAGTATGTAATGGATGCAAATTCACCTGCATTCCTTTACAAAGCAGGTGCTGATGCTACTGCAGCTGTAAAGAAAGAATTAGGAATTCAATAATTTCAGCAAATTAACAAAGATTTATAAGACAAACCGCCTTCAAAAGAGGCGGTTTGTTTATTTTTGCGGAATGGAAAAAGAAGTATCAACTATAGTAAAAGTAAGGTTTAGCGATTGTGATCCTATTGGTCATTTGAATAATGTAAAATATCTAGATTACATGTTCAATGCCAGAGAAGATCACGTAGAGACATTTTACGGATTTACTTATGAAGAATATACCAAGCAAACAGGCTGTACCTGGATTGCCATTCAGAATGAAATCGCTTATCTGAAAGAAGTAAGATATAATACTCAGGTGGTCATCAGTAGTAAAACTATCGATATTCAGGACAGAACAGCTAAAGTTGAAATTCTGATGAAAAGTTTGGATGAGAAAACAATTCATGCTGTACTTTGGGTGACGGTTATTTATTTTAATATAAAAACAAGAAAATCAGAAATCCATCCAGAAGATATCAAAGAAACTTTCCATAAATTCTATGTAGATCTGGTACAAAAAGATTTCCAGTCAAGAGTTAAGTTTTTAAGATCCCAAAACGCAAAAAACTCTTAGTAGATAATTCTGTTGAGAGTCGTTTGAAAATTTAAAATGAATAAAATATGAAAAAAATAGCAGTAATTGGAAGTAATGGGCAGTTAGGAAACTGTATCAGAAAAATAGCTCCTGACTTTGAAAACCAATATGAATTTATTTTTACAGATTCTACAATCTTAGATGTTACCAATGCAGACCAGGTAAATGACTTCTTTTATGATAATAAACCTGATTTTTGTATCAACGCTTCTGCATATACAGCAGTAGACTTGGCAGAGAAAGAAGAAGAAAAAGCCTTTGCAGTCAATGCACATGGAGTAGCTCATCTTGCTCAGGCTTGTGCAGATTATAAGGCCATTCTGATTCACGTCTCTACAGACTATGTTTTTGATGGAGATACCAATCTTCCTTATTCAGAAGATGATTTTACCAATCCAATAGGAGTGTATGGAGCATCAAAAAGAAAAGGTGAAGAATTAGCATTGGAAATTAATCCTAAAACAATTATTCTGAGAACTTCCTGGCTATATTCTGAGTTTAATAAGAACTTTGTGAAAACAATGTTGAATCTATTCTCTCAGAAAACAGAATTGGGAATTGTGGCTGATCAGTTTGGGCAGCCTACAAATGCAAATGATCTTGCAGCTGCTATCATGGATATTATCGAAAACCCGAATAAAACCTTTGGAATTTTCCATTTTTCAAACTATCCGGAAACCACTTGGTTTGATTTTGCAAAGAAAATCGCTGAATTTTCAAAATCTTCAATACAATTGAATGCATTAACAACCGAACAATATCCTACTCCAGCCAAAAGACCTGTAAGAAGTACAATGTCTCTGGATAAAATAGAAGAGATTTATAAAATTGAGCCAAAACATTGGGAACACAGTCTTGAAGAATGTGTTGAGATCCTTACACAACAATAATATTATGAAAAATATTGCCATCATCTTTTCAATACTATGTATTCAGCTTTGGAATGCACAAAATGTCTATCTGAGTAAAGTTGAGAAAACCAATGATAACTCAGATAAATTTCTTTATAAAAAAGATGAAGCTGAAACAGAAGCAGTTTATTTAGGAGAAGCAGAAGTTCAGGGGTTCTCGAAAGATGATGAAATAGTGTTCTCATTAATATATAAAAAAGCAAAAGAGATTGGAGCCAATACTTTTGTCATAAAACCTTTTGAAAATGTAGACGGATCACATCAGACCTTTAATCCTTCCAATTATAAGATAGCATTATATTATACTCCAAAAGAAAAGCTAAAAGTCAAGGAGGGGATGATGTATATATTTGCTTCCTCAGAAAAAGAGCAGAAGATCAATATTAATAATAAAGACTATAGGGTATCACCAAGATCGTTTTTTAAATTAAAAATTGTTCCGGGAGAAGTATATACCATCTCTACCAAGAAACTTTTAGGCTCAACAGTAAAAGTTCAGCCCAAAACCAATGATGAAAACCTGTATTTCCAAGTGTCATCATTAAAAATTAAACCAGACACTTCAGGAATTGGAGGCTTAAACCTTAAATCAGGAGATGTTACGGGCTTAGAAAAATCATATGCTGAGTTTTTGAGTGCTATTTATACAGAAAAGACACCATAATAACATTACGGAAAAGGCTGAATTTGTTTTAGTCATACAATAAAACAAATTCTCCAAACAAATGTTTGAAATTTTTCTCTCAAGATATCAGGGCATTAGGTGTAAAATGTTACATGAATATGAAATTTATGTTAAGTTTATTTGTTTTGCGTGGTATAATG